>JADQBA010000059.1 GCA_016903675.1 Stigonema ocellatum SAG 48.90 = DSM 106950
GTGCGGTTGTGGGATACCCAGGGGAAGCAAGTCGCGGAATTGAGAGGTCATCAGGGTTCCGTAATGTCAGTAGCAATAAGCACAGATAAACAGAGAATTGTCAGTGGTGGTTCAGATGGCACAGTGCGGTTGTGGGATACCCAGGGGAAGCAAGTCGCGGAATTGAGAGGTCATCAGGGTTACGTAAAGTCAGTAGCAATAAGCACAGATAAACAGAGAATTGTCAGTGGTGGTGAAGATGGCACAGTGCGGTTGTGGGATACCCAGGGGAAGCAAGTCGCGGAATTGAGAGGTCATCAGGGTTACGTAAGGTCAGTAGCAATAAGCACAGATAAACAGAGAATTGTCAGTGGTGGTGAAGATGGCACAGTGCGGTTGTGGGATATTAGATTTGAGTCTTGGCTAAAAGCAGGTTGTGAGCAATTACGGGATCTTCTTGTTTTCAAAGAACCTAAAACTTCTGAGGAGAGAGGAGCTAAGGCAACGTGTGAGCCATATCTAAAGGGTTTGTAGAAAGAAATGTCAATGACTACGAAATCCACAACAGAGGAGAATGTTTAATAACTTTAGGACTTACGCACAAGACAAATCAATCATCATGTGTATAACGAAATTCCGCCGTTTGCCTCGTTCCCAGGCTCTGCCTGGGAATGTGATTAAGGGAGGCTCTGCCTACCGATTGGAGGGGAGGCAGAGCCTCTTTGAAGAGCATTACAAGGCAGAGCCTTGTAACGAGAGACATGCATAGTTTATTCTTTTTGTCAATGCGTAAGTCCTAAACTTTTGCTTCGTATTCAATTTATTTGCTATTTATAGCGCTTTTCAATTGGGTACCTTAAATCCTTGATGTATTGTTAAATGAACGATACTCAGTAGCTTGTGCCAACTCTCACCTAACCAAGCCACTGTTTTAGTGAGGTGGGGTTGAAGTTTTTCAATAGCAGACGCAAATCCAACAGCCTTCTGCGCATAATCAAAGGCTCGGTCTAATGCCTTACCCACTTCATTTTTATCTGGTTGTGGTTTGTTGATTTCATCTATTGCATCAGCAATAGCATTGTCAATTTTGCGACCGTCTGGGCTTGACAAGTTTAGCAGTATTTCACGCAGTGCATTAAGCTCTTCGAGCATATCAACACTGGAAGGTGCAGGTAAGCTCGTTGGTTGATACTGTACTGAGGTAACATTGTTATCACCTGTTGTGATTGCGCTACCAGTCACACTCCCGCCGACGGAAACTGAGCGGTTTTGTGTACCAAGGTGTTCATCTTCGCTACGCCCCAGGCGATCGCCGCTCATATCATCATTTGCTTGTCGTCTTGAAACAGAACTACGTTGCCTAATTTTAATAACTGGGGTTGCTGATTCTGGAATCCCCTCTAAATCAATGGAAGCACAACCCAATTCAAAACAAACCTCATAAGGTTTACCAGCACCCAAAGCATCATAAAACCCAACAGCAAATTTAATTGCTGCATGATCTCCTATCGCCTGACTCATCCCCATTACACAATCAATGTGTTCGTGAATCGATTTAGCTTGGGTTTCACTGTAACAAGCGTTGAGCAAAACACACTCAACTTCTTGTTGAAACGATTTAAATAGCCTTGCTAGGGCTTCCGTACTTATCAGTTGAGTTTCTCCAGAATTATTTTCCAGCACTAAACCAGTACTATTTGAACCATGTCCAGAAAAATGAACTATCGTTGGCTTGTGATCCAATAGCGCACGAGGCAAGTCTTCCACTCGTATCGCCCAATAGGTAACGATTTCAAATTCATCGCGGTTATTAGCTCTTTTGAGAGCTGCTTGAATTTCCCGTGCTTCTTCATCCAAACGCAGTTTATTTGTATCCTTGGGATTGGCTGATACGATTAAGATTTTTTTTACCATGATTCTGGTAGGTGGCAAAAATATTGATATCCAAGCCTTAATACAAATTGAGTATACTATTTTCCGTAATTTTTAAATTTTCAAACGGAGTGAAACCAAGTTAAATAACTAAAGTCTTACGAAAATTTACGCATATTTTAGTTTATTATGTGTTGATTTTTAATCGAATACCGAGAGCGGTTTTAAGGGTTAGCAATACGCCCACCAGCATGATGAATCTTGTGATAGCATAGAACCTGTGATATCATGCTACACATGATCGCGTCATTTAGGAGCAAAGGCACGGAAGATGTATTCGACGGTATCGACTCGAAGGAGGCTCGAAAATGCTGCCCTCAGGAGATAACAGCGATTGCTCGTCGAAAACTCGACCAACTGAATGCAGCAGTGTCCGTGGATGATATGAAGGTACCTCCTGGCAATCGTCTTGAAGCATTAAAGGGAGATCGTAAGGGACAATACAGCATACGAGTAAACGATCAATATCGAATTTGCTTTGTATGGGGAGACCAAGGAGCGACCGACGTCGAGATCGTTGACTACCATTCATGAGGAGAGAAGAACGTGAGAATCCCGAAACATCGTCAACCAACCCATCCAGGTGAAATACTCCTCAAAGACTTCCTTGAGCCGATGGGGATTACACAAGCAGCACTTGCTGAGGCGATTCACGTTCCGTTTCAAAGGGTAAATGAGCTGATAAACGGAAAGCGGGGAATCACTCCAAGCACCGCCTTGCGTCTGTCCTGTTTCTTTGGAAACAGTCCTGAATTTTGGCTGAATCTCCAACAGGCGTGGGAGCTTTATCGGGTTATGGTAGAAGAAAGTGAGGACTTAAAGCGTATCGCTGCATGGAACAAGAGTTCTTCAATCAATAACGAAGCTTTCCGCTAAGGAACTTTGAGAAGTTTAATTCGTACTGCTGGATTAACTGTAGATGAATTTGTTGCTGCCAAGTAAGCGTTCCTGCGGATATAAAACTATAACAATTCATTTATGCAAAAATCGGCTGTAATTTTAAAATAAAACCAGGGAGAACATCTTCACCAGATAAACTTGTAGGAGATTGTAAAACGGACGGTGCTTGATGAGGACGATAAATTATTACTTGTTTCTCTTTGGGATTAATTAACCAGCCAAGTAATAATCCCGAAGCTAAGTATTCCAGCATCTTGGCTTGAGTGTCTTCCACATCATCCGTTTCTGAAACCAATTCCACTGCAAAGTCAGGACACAAAGGGAGATATTTTTTTCTTTGCTCTGGTGTGAGAGCATCCCACCGTTCCATCTTCACCCAAGAAGCATCAGGAGAACGAGTTGCACCATTGGGAAGTTTAAAACCAGTGGAAGAATCAAAGGCTTTTCCTAAATTTTTTTGACTGTTCCAAAACCATAGTTGACCTAACAAATCAAAATTACGGTTTCCTGTTTCTCCCCCAGTGGGTGACATGATTACCAATTCTCCTTCAGCAGTTAATTCCAAACGCAACTCTTTATTTACAGCAACAAGAAGCTCAAATTCCTCATCCGTCAATTTGAGATGTTGAGGTAATTGTAAAGTTAAAGCAGTCATAATCAAAGTCACATGGAAGTCCCTACCCTTAGGGTAGCAGAGTCAGAGGTAATCTGGTGAACAGGGTACACAGTCCGGTGAACAGTCTGGTGAACAGTTCGGTGAACAGGGTACACAGTCCGGTGAACAGTCAGTTTACAATGCTGACCTGTCCGGTACACAGTCGGAATACATCGGTGAGATGAGAGAGCAAAGCGCAAGGGGTATTGACACCCGCCAATTAAAATTGTATCTTCAAAGTAGATACGTCAAACAAGAAATGTTACTCCCGAACCGCTACAAGATTACCCATCTTATTCTTGGCGTCCTTGGCGTCTTGGCGGTTCATTATATAGGTAATCTTAAGAGCGGGACGCCTGACGGCAAACGGGCGGGACATGAGTAGGAGCGTTCTGCTCCTGATATCTTGCACCTCTAAGTAAAAATTACAAATAACCAAATAAAGAGTTATAAAAATTACATCACTATCACAAATCTCAACAGTCCTCTTTTAGAGGACTTAAGCTATTAGCCTAGGACTTATAGTCCTAGGCAGATGGAGACGTAGTCAGAAAACATCATTCTACGGAGTCTTTTTTTTACATGCTATCAAACTGGTGCAAGATGTCAGGCTCCGAAATTTTGAAGTTTAGGCGTGTGGATCTCTAACAGAATATTTGGAGATAGCTATGACAGCAGTTGTTGCTAAATGGGGAAACAGTTTAGCTGAATAAGCAGAAGCCCCACACTGTATTAGGTAATCCTAATCAGTGTGGGATGAATGCGAGGTAAAAACGAAATCGCCCTTTATTTGTTTTGTTGCGTAGCAACAACAGAGTAAAGGGCATTTGAGTTTTTACCATCTTCTGGGATGGGTAGACTATCAATCAACTCTTCTAGTACAGAGGTCATTGTTTTGTCTGCCCAAGCCGAGTATAACCTTAACTTATTGAGTCTTCGTTCTGACACACGAATTTTGATAGTATGATTTTTCATTTGTACCTCCAGTGTTCGTACTATTCTGTTATAGTAGCAGCATAAGGAGGAAAACAAATGCTGCTGAACTACCAATACCGGATGTATCCAGATACCAATCAAAAGCTAGAATTTAATGAATGGCTGAGAATTTGCCAGTATTGGTACAATTTGCAGTTAGGAGAAAGATTTACTTGGTGGCAAGAAAACAACCTACAGCTTAAATCGTTCCCTTGGTGGAAAGAACTTTTCCCGTCTTTGTTTGACACAAAACCTGATTACTACAATCAAAAGGCGCAGTTACCAACAATCAAGCAAGACTTGAAAAAAGTCTGGCATAGCGGGGAACTGCTAGACTTCAAAACTGTACCTTCTCAAACTTTGCAAGACGTTTCAAAGCGTGTTGACCTAGCATTTTCCAGATTTCTTAAGGGCGATAGCAACGGCAAGAAAAGTGGTAAGCCACGGTTTAAGAATGCTGCTAGTTTCCGTACAATCAAGATAGAAGGGCAGGCAGTAACTATTGAACGAGTCGAAAAAGATTGGTTATTCTTGTCAATATCTAAGCTTGCTGGATGGCTTAAGGTAAGGTTACATCGACCCTTACCCGATGGGTTTGTCTTAAAAAACATCCTGATTACCAAGAAAGCTGACGGCTGGTATACGACTGTTGCTCTTGATGACCCCACAGTGCCAGTATTCAATCGCGATGAAGTAGTCCCTACTTGGGATAACTCGTTGGGAATGGACGCCGTATTGCACGAAAATGACTATTTGGCGACATCAGATGGGGAAAAACTGCCATCACTAAAATCCTTTCGTAAATCTCAAGGCAAGCTTGCCAAAGTACAAGGGCGGAAAGCTACTAAGAAAAAGGGTAGTGCTAAGCGTCGCAAGCTAACTAATAGAGAAGCGCGGGAACATCAACGTATTGCCCGTTCACGTAAAGACCATGCTTACAAAACTGCTCACAAAATAGTACGCACTGGCAAGAAAGTTTTCTTTCATGAAGACTTGAATTTACGAGGTTTAACTAAAAGAAATAAAGCTAAGAAAGATGACAATGGGACGTTTATTGCCAATGGACAAAGCGCCAAATCAGGTTTAAATAAATCTTGGTTGGATGCAGGTTTTGGTCATTTTTTTACTACACTGGACTACATAGCCTCAAAAGCTGGAGCAGTTGTAGTAAGAGTAAATCCTGCTTACACCTCAATGGTGTTGAGTTATCGGGATGAAATTATTTTCACCGACACATCAATCAGGACTTACTTTGACCCGAAAGAATTGTTGGTAGTTGATAGAGATATTAATGCGAGTATCAACATAAAAAGACTTGGGTTGGGACTTTTCCCAAGTATAAAAAGCCTATTGGGGAAAGTAGTTTTTAAAACTACTGCGACAGCTAGTACCCGCACGGAAATTCTGGAAATCCTGCGTAAGCTAGACACAGCGTCTCAAAACTGTGTTGATGGGATGCCAGAAGCCCACAGTGAACAGCTTGCTGTCACTGTGCGGTAGTTCACTGTGGAAGGTAACAGGATTGTAATTACACCACAAAAAAGAAAAAAATATACCCTTGATGAGTTGCTTGAAGGTATGACTCCTGATAAATTTCATCCTGAATTTGAAACTGGAAATGCTGTGGGGAATGAACATTGGTAGTTAATCCCTACTTTCCCGACAGAGGAGATATTGTAAAATTAGAATTTGGAGATGCACAGCAATTTACGGCTGATTCGATTCGGCGTGCATTTGCTCTTCAAGCGTCAGGAATGTCATTTGATGATATTGCTAGAACATTAAACAATGAACTACAACAACAAGGGCGTGAGCAAATTGGCTACCGCCCTGTTCTTGTTATATCTCGAAACATTAATTTTGTAAAACACTATCCCCGCAGCACTGGTAATAAGTACCGTGTCAGCGTGTGCGCATCGACTCCCAACTCAGTTCGCTCTTGGGCTGCTAAAATTCCTGCTTGGGAATGCCACCAGGCAGCAGTTGCTACAATGTCTTCTAGAGCAATCTCACCAGAAGCAGTTTCCGCCAACAATCCACCCATTAGCCCAGTTAATACGTCCCCACTACCGCCACGGGCTAAAGCAGGAGTACTTTCGGGATTAATCCAAATGACACCTTGCGGGTTAGCGATCGCCGTCCTCGCCCCCTTTAACAGTACCACGGCTCCACTTTGGGTTGCAGCTTCCCGCACCGCCTCTACCCTGTGTGTTTTCCCATCAGGAAACGCAGGAAACAACCGCTGGAATTCACCAGCATGGGGAGTCAGCACTGTTTTCGCATGTCGCTTTTGTAACGTGGGGATGGTGTCCATTTCTGCTAAGATATTCAAACCATCAGCATCGAGAACCAGAGGGCGATCGCTTGCCAACACTTCTTCTACAATGGGGATGGCATCTCGTGTTAAACCAGGACCGCAGGCGATCGCATTAAATGAACTGAGGTCTGTTTTTTCTGGTAACTGGAGTTGAGCGATCGCCCCCGACGATGTTTCAGGACAGCCAATAATCAGCGCTTCCGGCAAATGTGATACCATTATATGCTTAAGGGACTCTGGCACAGCAATGGAAAGCATCCCAACACCACTTGCTCTCGCACCCAAACCCGCTAAAAGTGCCCCTCCCATATAGCGGTGCGAACCACAAATGAGCAGTAAATGTCCTTCCTTGTACTTGTGGGTAACAGGTGGACGGGGTAGAGGCAAAGTTGAAAGTGCAGTTTTTTTAGTAATGCGTTTAATAGCTGGCGAATCCCCTAATACAGCTTGCACATCAGCCAAGGGAATATTAAAATCAATTAACTCAGCTTTGCCTACATAATCTAACCCTTGGTCTTGCAATAAACCAAGCTTCCACAAACCCAAGCAAAAAGTGTGCGTAGCACGAATAGCAGTTCCTAATACCTCACCCGTATCCGTATGTAACCCTGAAGGCAAATCGATACTGAAAATCGGTTTATTCCATTCATTGAACTGATGAATGGCAGATGCTACCGGATCGGTGAGTTCTCTTTCTAAGCCATATCCAAACAAGCCATCAACCAAAAAATCTCCATGTGGTAGTTGCTCAACTGATTGATAACATGGAATGCCTAAACTTTGAGCATACTGCAAGTGCTGGGCAGTTAATTCTTTGAGCTTAGAGAAAGGACAATAAATCCAAACCTCATACCCACGAAAGTGTAACTCACGAGCAACCACCAAAGCATCACCGCCGTTATGACCGGGACCGACCAGAATCCCTACGCGATTTTGTAGGGAAGAAAATGCGGAGAATTTATCAACAGCACCCCCCTGTGGTAGGGCGATCGCTTGAAGGCGATGGACAATCAGTCCCGCCACTTTTTCCATCAAAGCCGCTACAGGCATTCCTGCTGCAAAGATACGCGCTTCGATATCGTGCATCTGCCCTGCGGTTACAATCAATTGTGAAATTTGTTCTTGCCTGTCCATTAATTTGGTATTTTGGATTTTTAACCGCAGATGAACGCAGATGGTTTTTGAAAAATCATCCGCGTACATCCGCGTTTATCTGCGGTTGCAATTTTAGATTAATCGAAAATCCCAAATCTCTACCTTCCGTAATAAACCCTAGCATTACCGAATCCGTTATTTTTCAGATAGTTATTCCATTGCTCAGCTTCTAATTGTTGAGCAAAAGGTCCAACTGCTACGTGTGAACCTCGGGGATGGTTTCTGGCGGTCACGCCTGTATTTATTCCTACACTCTGCCTAATCTGGGATTCGATTCCGGGTAACTGTTCAGAATTGGCAGGAATGGCTACATAATAGGATTTAGACCGATTTCTGCCATAATCGTCTCCTCCAGAAGAATAGGGTCTTGGCTCTCTGTAAGAATAAGGTGTTGGCTCTCTGTAAGAATCAGGTATTCTCTCTCCATTAGAGACGATCTCTGTGCGATTTATACCGTAGGAGCGCAGTTGCGTGAGGCGCTGTTGAGCGTTATACTGTCTGCTAAAAGCTCCTGCCTGAATCACTGAACGTCCCTGAAACTGCCGTATATAGGCATTAGGTTCAATCTGACGTACTTGTTGCAACAGTTGGGGACTATCGCTGTTAACGTAAACTAAGTAGCGCCCAAATGTCTGACCATAGCCCCGATGATTCTGCCGACGATACTGGCGATTATATTGAGGAACTGGCGCTACTTGGGATGGTTGGGATTGTCGGAATTCTATGACAGGTAGTTCCGAGGAAGGTTGTAGCTGGGGTAATGACTGCTCACTATTGGGAACACCTGAGATTGGTGGTGGTGGCGGTAAAGGTTCCACCACTCCTTGAGCCACTAAGATATTGCTGGATATGGTTTTTGCTTGTGCTGGATGACAGCAGGAGATGAGTACTAACCATCCTGCCAGCAACAAAAATCTTGGAAATGCTATAAATTGATTTAGTGATGCACTCGACATACAGAGAAATTTGTAAATAATTTAGTACACGTAAACAGTAATTAGCTGTTCGCAATCTTAAAAAAGGTAAGTTGACTGCGATCGCAAGCTCATAGTGTTAGTTTAGAATCTGTAGCCTAACAATACTTAACGGATATGAAGAAAGTCGTAGTAGGTCTTTCTGGTGGTGTAGACAGTTCCACCGCTGCTGCCATTTTGCACCATCAGGGCTATGATGTCGTTGGTCTAACCCTTTGGCTCATGAAAGGGAAGGGTCAGTGCTGTTCTGAAGGTATGATCGATGCGGCTGATATCTGTGAGCAGTTGGGCATTCCCCATCACGTTGTTGATATTCGGGAAGTGTTTCAGACTAATATTGTTGATTATCTGGTAGCTGGTTACAGTGTTGGGATCACTCCTTTGCCGTGTTCTGAGTGTAATAAAACTGTGAAATTTGGTCCGATGGTGCAATATGCCCGAGATATTCTGGGATGCGATCGCATTGCCACGGGTCACTATGCCCGGATTGTTTATGATGAAGCTACTGGACGTTACCAATTGCTACGGGCATTTGACCGCAACAAGGATCAGTCTTACTTTCTCTATGACCTGTCCCAAGATTTATTAGCTGCTACCGTGTTTCCACTGGGAGAAATTGATAAATCCGATACTCGGCGTATTGCTGGTGAATATGGACTCAAAACCGCCGATAAGCCGGAAAGTCAGGACTTGTGCTTGGTAGAAAGTAACGGCTCTATGCGAGCATTTCTGGACAAGTATCTGGCTCCCAAACAAGGGGATATTGTGGACTCCACAGGGAAAGTGCTGGGGCAACATGATGGTGTCCATCATTACACCATTGGGCAGCGCAAAGGGTTAGGGATTGCAGCGGCAGAACCATTGTATGTCATTGGCTTGGATGCAGTAAATAACCGCGTGATTGTGGGCGATCGCACTCTTGTCACTCAACCAGAATGCAATGTCGGGAGGGTCAACTGGGTATCCATAGCCGAACCCTCAACCCCCATTCGTGCCGAAGTCCAAATTCGCTATCGCTCAAACCCCGTACCAGTTACGGTCATTCCCCTCGAAAACTCTCGTGTCCGCATAGTATTCGATGATCCCCAATTCAGCGTCACCCCAGGTCAAGCCGCTGTCTGGTACGACGGGGAAAAAGTGTTAGGTGGCGGGATTATTGAGCAATAGTCATTTGTCATTTGTCCAAAGTTAATGACCAAGAACCAATGACCAGAGTTTTGCTCTTGCTGATCAACTAAGGAACACAGGGGTGTAGGGGTGTGGGGGTGTAGGGGGAAAAGACAGTGTTTCTTTCATTCGTCGGGGGTGGGGCGCCGCCGGGGGGGCGCTGACTTCTTGCACGCCCAGACGTGGGAGGGTTGGGTGGCCACTGCCCACCTTACGAAATCATAAGGCTTTTGTTGCTCTGATTTTCGCAACAAGACGATGGTGCAAGATATGAGTCTACGCTCTGGAGGTCACGACAATCTTAGTGTTGCTGTACTATCCTTATAAATAAATCAGTCCCCAATATACACTTTTAAAATTTCACAAAGATGGGATCGTCATTACTTGCTGGAGAGAGAAATTGATCATTCTATGTACCCACAATAGTGGAGGTGTAGGAAAGACAACCTTGGCTATACATGCTACAGGAGTACTTAGCTCTCAGTCAGGCAGAACAACTCTTCTAATAGACTGTGACGATCAGGCTGACTCATGGCAATTTTACGCCAATCGAATGCCAGACCAGTATGAATTGCTAAAATTTGGAGATAGCTTATCAATTCTTGATAATCAGAAGCGCCAGAAAAATGCCTTTAGAGAGTCAAAAGGGTGAGATTAACAATCGTGCTAACTCATTGGCAAAGCAATCACCTTCAGAAGAAAATCAGCCAGAAATTAAAAAAAATGAAGCTGAAAATGCTTATGTTGAAAAAGTTATTGCCGAGGCGAATCAGCAGCTTAATGAGACAGAAAAACCTATACAGTCAACTGTCATGATTACCGAAGCTCAGGAGAAGATGGCTTTTGAACTTCGCCAAGCTTTAGGATTAGGGTTTGAAGTTACCCTAAACTCTGCTGTTAAATACGCTCTTTTCTATGCCCAAAATGAGGAAGTACCTGTTAACAAACTTGAAGAGTATCCTAGTAATCTGGGTTCACACTCCATAAAAATAAAAGTTACACCTGACACCTTGCATAGGCTCAAAGAGTCGGGTGCTGCAAACCTACTTTCTGAGTGTGTTGTGGTAGGTATTCAACTACTGTATAGGCAATTGATTCATCCTAAAACTAACCACTCACATCTATGACAAACGACTGGGTAACTAGAAAACTGATAGACGCAATTATTAGCCTTGATCCGTCCACTAAGGGAGAGCTTGGGCGTCGTGCGGCGGCTCATCTTGGTCTAGAACCCGGTAGAGTAGGCAAAGATGGTGGCATTGATGGAGTTGGATTTCTTGAAGAATGCAAAATCTATTTTCAATCCAAATTAGAAAGTCAGCCCTTAGATGCCGATTATGCTGATAATCTGTATGCAAAACTTGTACGCCATAGAGCAGATATAGGTGTTGTACTATCAGGAACTGGCTACACAAAGGGGTTAGTGATTTATTGGGTGTGCATCCGGACACCATGAGAAGGTGGGAGACTGAGGGGAAGATAGTACCAGAACGGACTACTGGTGGGCATCGAAGATACGACAAGGGCAAAACTACTGGGCACAGCAGAGAAAGACGGATTTACAATCTGCTATGGGCGTGTTAGTACTAGACCTCAACTCGAGGACTTGCACAGACAGTCTTTGGTACTGGTGGGATGAAAGCGAAGCATCCATGTTACTCGTATGAAGTAATTAGCGATATTGGCTCAGGAATTAATGACAATAAACGCGGGTTAGCAAAGCTGAGAGAGCTGTTGCTGTCAGGAGTTGTCAGACGATTAGTAATCACCAATAAAGACAGATTGTTGAGATTTGGCGCTCTCACTGATTTTCTCTTTATGTGAACAACTTAATGTTGAAGTCGTCCTAACCGAATCATGATGTCAATAGCTCACCTGAGCAAGAGTTGCTGCAAGACGTGTTAGAAGTGATCACAGTATTTTCTGCCAGACTATATGGACTACGCAGTCACCAAAATAAAGCAATACTTGAAGAACTGGAGAAAAGTGCTAAAAAGATTGTAGAAACTTGTGCAATTCAAGACGAAACTGCGGTATAATTGAGATATGCACACACAAGAAAAAAGTGCCACCAAGGAGGTGATTAGCTTGTCCGTAGTAACAATTCAGACGTTAGCGTACGACGCGGAGAAAACGCCAGAAAATAAGCAGGCTTTGGATTATCTTGACGAATACGGCGCGATATTCGGACAAGCAACCCGCAAAGGATATTCAGAAAGAAATAAAATTGGCAAGACTGACAGAAAGTCTCGTGAGATTGAGTCTTTTATCTGCAAACAGTTAGAAGAAAATTACGAATTATCATCCACTGAAGCGAGGAATGCCTATAGTAAATCATCGGCTGCTTATGACTCACAAGCTGAGTTAGCCGACCTTTATATTAGTGAATCTTGTGACAGGAACAGGGAACTTAGACGGACGATTAAGAAGCTAGAGTTTAAGCTGAAGAAGGCTCAAGATTCTGGGCAAACGTCAACAGCCAATAAGCTGATTAGAAAGATTCACTACAAGCAACAGAAAATCAATAAAGCCGAAGCTAAGATACTCCGGCTGAAAGAGTCAAGAAAGCAGGGTAAATTTAGCGTAACCTTTGGTTCTTCTTTATTATTTGAGAAACAGTACAGGCTAGAAGAAAACGGTTATGCAAGCCATGAAGAATGGCTAATGGACTGGAGGGCAGAACGCTCTAACAGTTCATTTTTCGTTGGGTCTAAAACTTACCAAGGCGGGAACCAACTAGTTAGATATGACACCGAAAAACATACTTTAACAATCACCGTTACGCCAAGCTTAAGAGAGAAGTACGGTAAGAGTGTTACGTTGCACGGCGTGACTTTCCCTTATGGCGAAGACTGGTTAAAAGCAGCAATAGAACCAGTCAGGAGAACGTCAACTCGCCTCGTCAAAAAAGACGAAGTTCTAGGAACTGAGGTACTACAACAATCCGTTACTGGTGTAGCCAAGCCAATTAAAAAGCAGCGTGAACAAATATCCAGGAATGGCAGTACACTACCTGTCACCTACGAGATAGTTAACAGAAACGGTAGTGTTTACATTAATGCAACGATAGAAACGCCTGACCCCGCGCTCACCACAAGTCTAGAGAATGGCGCAATAGGTATTGACTTTAATCCTGGCAGTATTGATTGGACTCTGATTGACAAACACGGTAATTTAAAACGCCACGGTTCCATCAAAACTAATATCCAGGACAAGCGTTCAAAACAGACAAAGGACATTATTGGTAAGGCAGTAGCCGAAATTGTTAGAAGGGCTACCGAGTACAATGTTCCTGTTGTCATTGAAGATTTGGACTTCGCCAAAAAGAAAGCATCGATGCAAGAAAAAGGTGCTAGGTATGCACGGATGCTTTCTAATATGGCTTACTCTCGGTTCATCCAGATGATTGAATCGAAGTGTTTGAAATCTGGTATTGAACTAATTAAAATTCACCCCGCCTATACTTCCGTGATTGGTGTCACCAAGTACATGGCGGTTTACGGTCTTAACTCTGGCGAAAGCGCAGCGTTGGTAATAGCTCGGCGTGGTCAAGGTAGGACTGAAAAATTACCCACAGCCCTTGCATCTTACTTCAAAAAGCCAGCGGACATGTTGAAGTCGGGCGCTTGGGCGAAGGTAGCTAAGAAGATATTTATTTGCGGCGGTTTTAATCGTCACAAGTTTTATTCTCTTGGTATCAAACAGGTACAGACTAACTGTCTGTTGCACGGCAAGCTACGGCAAACAAAAGCCTCTCATAGGCGTGACACTGTGCAAGTCTTAGTGACTCCTCATATCGGTCAAAAACATTGCGCTACAAGTTAACCTATCCTTAAGGGCTTAAATCCTTAAGTTTGCCTAGGTTTTAAGTAGCGCATCAGCTTGGATAACAATGTGGGGTTATTTTGATCCACCAAGCACCAGCTAATTGCTACAGAACAATCCAAAACAAACTGCATTTAAAATCTGGCGTTGCTGAATCAGAGTATGAATTGACATTTTTCGAGATGACTAAACAACAATTCTTTGCGTCTTTGCGCCTTTGCGTGAGGCTAATTCATACTTGAGATCAGCAACGCCTAAAATCTTCGCCCCTCTTCTATCATGGAGCGGATTGACGTTTGATCCAACGCAACCTCTCGCCGCAGTTGTTGCATTCTAGCGATCGCATTACTTATCGATTTTTTCGTCGTCAGCTTTCCCCAAGCGTTACATCGCGCTTGGGTTTCCTCCGATGGTGCAACTTCTGCATTGAGTAATGGCTGTACAACCACCACCACCTCAACTATTGTATCTTTAAAATCAGTAGGTGTCTGGATTTGCAATATACCATCTGCCCCAATATGCACTTGCAACTTCATCGTTTCCATCTCGTTGGTTTTACTGACCGAGGACTTAAACACCATCGTAACGAAGACTATGTTGCTTGTGCTCATGTCAAGCAAAAAAATGCTCATATTCTCGTTGTTTCTGGTGGAATTTGCTCTATGCTCTGGAGGTCACGACAATATTAGTGTTGCTCTACTATCCTAGGACTAGCCCTTTCAAGGTGAACCAAAAATTTGGAAAATTATGCCCGATTTTCGACATTTTACCGAATCCCAAGGGGAGACGCTGACGCGAACGTGTTATTCGTGTCTACTTATATCTTGCACCTCTAAGTAGAAAGCACAAATAACCAAATAAGGAGTCATAAAATTGACAGTGATTTCAAAACTCATTCAGTCCTCTTGTAGAGGACTTATGCTATTAGCATGGGACTTTAAGTCCCATGCGGATGTGGTCTGGGTGAGAAACCCATTAAATACTGAGTTATTTTTTTGATGTACTGCCAGGTGTTCTGATGAGTCAAGTTAACTATGCTGCTATGTCAGATCAGGAGTTAAGACAACACTTTCTCAGGCATCGTGAGGATAAGGCGGCTCTTCGAGCCTATTTGGATAGGCTCAGTCATCGCCCACGCAACGTTATTACAACTGTAGATGATCCTGACTTTGACGCTAAGATTCAAGCAGCCGTTTTGCAACAAATGCAAGCCACAGATAACGGTGAGGCGGCAGTCTAACAATTCAAATGCAGATTTAAGCCCCCAGCTTTAGCTGTGGGGTAATAATTACGAATTACGAATTACGAATTATATCAACTCTTAGCGAACCCCCGTAAACCCAGCCTGTTCAAGCGCCTTTTGCCCTTGGTCGGTAAGTAAAAGCTTAGCATAGGCAACTCCTGCCTGCTCTTCCTTACCTTTGTTGTGCTTTGTAATCACAAACAAGCTAGCGGTAATCGGATAGCTACCATTCTTGATTGCCTCTGTATTGATTTGATTGCGCTGATGGGGGCATTGATCGGACGGAACTAGGGGTTGGCGATAAGGGGGAATGAGCGTAGTGGGGGTGCGACCCAGTGGCAAAGGCTTCACACTACATTGAGGCACCACTGCACGAGCAGAAGCGTAATACAGGCTGCCTGGGGTTTTCCTGACTTGGCGTAGAGCCTCTGTGGTAGAGTTGACGTAGTGTACATTAGAGCCAAGCACTTGCCTCTTCAAGTTTATGCTGCTAGGGAATAGGACTATGTCTGTATCTTCTGGCCGCAGGGATAAAGGGGTGATGGTTAAATCTGGTCCGCCCACCTGTTTCCAGTTAGTAATCTGTCCCATATAGATTTGCTGCAACTGGTCAATTGTTAAACCCGATACATTGAGTGATGGGTTGACGACTACCGCTATCCCATCAATGCCAATCTGGTGTTGTGCAAGTGTGAAGCCTCGCTGCTTGGCTATGGCGTAGTCTTCGGCTGTGAGGGGACGGGAAGATTGAGCAAAGTCCAATTGTCCGTCCAGCACCATGCGAATACCTGAGTTAGAACTAGGGCTGGCGTTAGTGGGGCTGAGATAGTGTAACTGTAGTTCTGGGCGATCGTTCTGAATCTGTGCATCAACCAATTGTCGGATAGGTACCCAAGCTGTACTACCACCGTAATTGAATGCGCCGGTTGGAACATCAGCAACTGTCCCAAATGTGGTCCCAAATGTTGGAGCAGTTTGTGTTTGGACAGAGGGATCTGCACTCATGCTGTTCCAGATACGCGGCTTTACCAGCCACCAGAACAGTCCGCCAATAACTATAATTGTCAGCACTTTGCCAATAATTAAACCGCGAAGAAAGAGTGCAATTTCTCCGTTAACTAGAGGTTTTTTTTGGTGTGTTTGGTCTGTATTATTCATAACAAATATGGCAACCTTTTTCTCAAAATTTTAGATGAAAAGTGGTTGTAGGGCAAACATATCTACATTAAAGTCAACTAAATCACAATTAAAGTCAACTAAATCGCAATTAAAGTTAAGTAAATTATACCTCTTTATAGATGTAGAAAAATTAATAATATTATAGAACTATAGCAGTCCTTTTTGATTTACAAACACCGCCTCCCCCGTATCCGTTCAGGGGTTTTTCTCACGAGCACCCCCCCTGAACGGATAGATGAGTCTTATTCTTTTGGAAATTTTAATGCGTTTGCCCTAGGGGTAAAGGTGGCTGCTGGTGTATTGTTACTCATGTTGGTGAGTTCAGTTGCACCGTGAGAACCAGGGATGGAGAATTGACGGTTGGGCTGAAGCATCTGAAGTCCTTTGGTTACCTGCCTGCCGAATGCCAGCAGATGTAACAAATCTGCGATTGCCCAAGGGGCAGTGCCGAAGGCAATCGCATTTCACGGGTGTATTCCAGTGGACTGGAGGAGTCGTTGGGGAAGCTGAATCGGGCTTATTTGACTACTCTGGAAGAAAAAGTGTTGAGTATTTTGGAGTCGGAAATTAAAGTTTAGTTATCAACCTCTTATTTATTCAAACTAATTTTCCATGGGAGCAAACAGCAAGTAATTATTCTCAGAATGAGAATTGATGTATAGTTTGAGTTATGCCAAATTATCCTCTCAAGAGTAGCTCTATGATTGCTCTACCTGGTATTGCCATCCAAGACAAGATATACGAAAGTTCTAATTCTCTAGTTTATCGGGGCATCAGAGACGATGGAGTAGGGATCGTGGTAAAAATGCTCAAGCAAGATTATCCCTCACCTCAAGAACTAACCCGTTACAGACAGGAATACAAAATTATCCGTTCCCTCACAGTGGAAGGAGTGGTGAAGGCATACAGCCAGCAAGACTATGAACGCACTCTGGTAATTCTATTAGAAGATTTTGGGGCAGAGTCCTTAGAGCAATGGATGCACAAGCGTCCAGATATTTTCTGTCCGATGCCTTTATCGACTTTTCTAGGTTTTGCGATCGCTGTTTGTGACATTCTGGGCAAAATCCATGCAGCCAATATCATTCATAAAGATATCAACCCAGGAAACATAGTCCTCAATCTGGATACTGGCGTTGTCAAAATTATTGACTTTGGAATTGCCACCCAATTTAACCGCACGAATCCGACTTTCAAAAACCCTCATGTATTAGAAGGGACACTCGCCTACCTTTCTCCAGAGCAAACAGGACGAATGAACCGTTTGCTCGATTACCGCACCGATTTATACTCCCTCGGTGTGACGTTCTACGAACTTCTAACCGGACACCTACCGTTTGCAACAACAGATATCCTGGAGCTAGTCCATTGTCATATTGCCAAACAGCCACCTCCACCTCATGAATTGAATGCAACAATTCCCAAGCTAGTTTCAGATATTATTGTGAAACTGATAGCGAAAAATGCAGAAGATCGCTATCAAAGTGCCTGGGGCATTAAAGCAGATTTAGAACGTTGTGCAGCCCAACTTACAGAAACAGGGCAAATTGGCAGTATCCAACTGGGTCTACAAGATGTTTGTGATCAGTTTCACATTCCCCAGAAGTTGTATGGACGAGAAGCAGAGATTGCAGCATTATTAGCAGCATTTGAGAGAGTGGCAGGAATAGGAAATGAGAAAAATGCTCAATGCAATATTGAGATGATGTTGGTGTCTGGTTATGCTGGCATTGGTAAATCAGCCTTTGTACAGGAACTCTACAAACCCATCACAGCAAAGCGCGGTTATTTCACCTCAGGTAAGTTTGACCAATTTCAGCGCAATATTCCCTACAGCGCGATTGTGGATGCACTACGAAAACTGGTGCAGCAGTTGTTGGGTGAACCTGATGAGCAGGTGCAACAATGGCGATCGCGCTTTTTAGAAGCTTTAGTTCGTAACGGGCAACTAATCATTGATGTGATAAGAGAAGTTGAGTTAATTATCGGCAAGCAACCGCCTGTACCGGAAGTTGGGGCAACGGAAGCGCAAAATCGCTTTAATCGAGTCTTTCAACAGTTTGTGCGAGTGTTTTGTTCTAAAGAACATCCGCTTGTGGTTTTCTTAGATGATTTGCAGTGGATTGACTCTGCCACGCTGAAGTTAATCGAACTGATGATGCTCGATGAGCAAACCCAATTCCTATTTTTGATCGGAGCTTATCGGGATAATGAAGTGAATCCAACACATCCCCTGGTATTAATGCTGGAGAAACTGCGACAGCAAGGAACAGTGTTTCAGGAGATTAATCTATTACCTTTAGCGCTGGAGCCGTTAAGCCAGTTAATTGCTGAAACACTACATCACAACTCGGATACTGTTCGTCCCTTAGCGAAGTTAGTGTTGCGTAAAACTGAGGGCAATCCCTTCTTTGTCAATGAATTCTTGCGATCGCTGTACAGTGAGAATCTATTGAACTTTAATGTTGAGCAGCGAAGCTGGCAGTGGAACATTACTCAGATTGAAGCTCAGAATATTACCGATAATGTCGTGGACTTGCTGTTGAGAAAGTTGAAGAAACTACCAGAGGGGACACAGCAGATTCTTCAATTAGCCGCTTGCATCGGGGCTGAATTTGCTCTGGAAACGTTGGCGATCGTGTGTGAGCGATCGCCTAAAACAGTTTTTCAGGACTTATTAACAGCAGTACAAGCTGATCTGATTCAACCTCTTTCTGAATTAGATGAAGATCTGTTAGTGCAAAACTATAAGTTCAAGCACGATCGCGTCCAGCAAGCTGCTTATGCCCTAATCGATGAATCGCACAAACAGATGGTTCATCTTCAAATCGGTCGCAATCTGCTTGAAAAAACGTTGCCAGAGGAGTTATCAGAGCGGCTGTTTGAAATTGTCGATCATCTCAATTTAGCGATTGATCTCGTCTTTGGGCAGGAACGAAACAGCATTGCCAGACTCAACTTAATGGCAGCCCAAAAAGCCAAAGCGGCTACTGCCTATAGTGCAGCTTTGAAGTATGCGATCGCAGGCATCAAGTTACTCGCAACCGATAGTTGGCAACAGCAGTATGACCTCAGTTTGGTTCTCCATGAAGAAGCTGCAGAAACTGCCTATCTATCTGGTGACTTTCTGGCGATGGAGCAATGGGTTGCTATTGTTTTGCAAGAAGCCAGAACCATTTTAGATGAAGTGAAAGTTCATGAGGTCACAATCAAAACCTATGTAGCACAAACTCACAAGTTAGACGCGATTAAAGTCGGGTTGCAAGTGTTGGCAAAACTAGGGCTGAACCTGCCAGAATTGCCCACAGAATTGCAGATTCAACAAGCACTTTCAGAAACAGAAGAAGTTCTGCAAGGAAGCAATATTCAAGATTTGGTACATTTACCTTTAATGACAGATGTCAGTAGATTGGCAGCCATGCGGATTATTTCAAATATCGCTTCTCCTGCCTTTCAGGCTGCACCTGCACTGTTTTGGCTGATGGCATGTGAGCAAGTCAAGTTATCGATTCAATATGGCAATGCACCCACTTCTGCGGTTGCCTATTCTTGTTATGGAGTCGTTATCACCGCAGCAACTCAGGATGTAGAGAAAGCTCATCAGTTAGGTCAACTCGCCCTCAATCTTGTGGAACGCCTGAATGCCCAAGAACTTAAATGCAAAACCTTTCTAATTGTTGCGGAAGGCATCAGCTTTGGAAAGTCTCATTTTAGGGAGATTGTTTCTCTATTGCAGGAAAGTTACTCCAGCGGAGTAGAAACCGGAGATTTCGGATTTGCAGGTTTAGCGGTTTACCAAAAATGTGAGTATTTATATTTCAGTGGATTAGAACTGACAGAATTAGAACAGGAGATGGAGAATTACAGCCATGCCATCGCCCAATTGAAGCAGGAAACTTGCTTAAGTTACCATCAAATCTTTTGGCAGGCAGTGCTTAACTTACAAGGACAGGTTAATAACCCCTGCTGTTTACAAGGCCTTGCTTACAATGAGCAACAGGGATTGAACCGCTATTTAGCAAACAATGATTCTCTTGGATTTCAATATTTCTATATCAACAAGCTGATCCTCTGCTATCTATTTGGACAGTTTACTCAAGCGTTAAAGAGTGCAGATGCGGCTGAAGGGTATCTCAAAGGTGCACCAGGGCAAGTAACGATGCCACTGTTCTGCTTTTACGACTCTTTGGTGCGACTAGCAATTTATTCACATGTTCCTGATTCAGAACAAAAAGTATTGTTCCTTAACGTGAGCAGCAACCAGGAAAAAATGCACAAATGGGCGCGTTATGCGCCTATGAATTTTATGCATAAATATCATTTAGTCGAGGCAGAAAAAGCGCGAGTTTTAGGTCAGTTGCTTGAGGCAGAAAAATTATACGAACAAGCGATTCAGGGAGCTAGAGAAAACGGATATATTCAGGAAGAAGCCTTAGCTTACGAATTAGCAGCTAAACATTATCTGGCGCGAGGTTTGGAAAAATTTGCCCAGATATATATGAAGGAAGCTCACTACTGCTATGAACGGTGGGGCGCAACGGCAAAGGTGAGGAATTTGGAGGCTGATTATCCTCAGTTTTTTCCTCAATCAACAAGTGTGAGTTCCATGCCAATCCACACTGCTGCTGGAACTACCTCTAATACCTCTCATGTTGCTCTCGATTTAGCAACAATAATGAAAGCATCCCAAGCGATTTCCAGTAAGATTGAACTGGAACAACTGCTCCACGCCTTAATGCAGATCCTCATTGAGAATGCTGGAGCACAAACCGGATGTCTGCTTTTAGAAAACGCAGGAGAATGGACGATTGAAGCGACCTGTGAACTCATTGAGGGTGCACAGACCTGTGCAACCCAAGTGCTGCAATCAACTCCGATGGCAAATCGTTTACCTGAATCGATCGTTCATTATGTGATTCGGACTCATGAGTCGGTCATTCTCAATGATGCTACTCGTGAAGGTAATTTTATCAACGATCCCTATATTCAACACCACCAGACTCAATCAGTCTTTTGTTTACCCCTGCTCAATCAAAGCAAGCTCATCGGTGTGTTGTATCTAGAAAATCAGTTGGCAACTGGGGCATTTACACCGGAGCGATTCTCCGAAGGAGACGCTACGCGATCGCAAATTCTCAGCCTACTTTCTACGCAGGCAGCGATTGCGATCGAAAATGCCAAACTCTATGCAAAGCTTCGGGCAAGCGAAAGCAGGATGACTCAATTTCTAGAAGCAGTTCCGGTGGGCATTGGCATCTTCAATGCAGAGGGTCGTCCTTATTACGCCAATCAACGGGGCATTCAACTCACGGGTAAAGGGATTGATCCTGCTGTGCCGCCGGAGCAAATCTCAGAGGCTTATCAATTTTATGTGACGGGAGGGGATCAAATCTATCCCACTGAAAAACTGCCAGTTATCCGGGCGTTGAGTGGCGAATGCACCACCGTTGATGACATAGAAATTCGCCAAAATAACGCGACAATTCCAGTTGAGGTTTGGGGCACTCCAGTCTTTGACGAACAGGGCAAGGTAGCTTATGCGATTGTAGCCTTTCAAGATATCACTGAGCGCAAACAAGCAGAGAAACTTCTAGCCGACTACAACCAAACGTTAGAACAGCAAATTAGTGAGCGGACTTTGCTCCTAAAGCAGGAGATTGAAGAGCGCCAACGAGTGGAGAATGCCTTGCGACAGAGTGAAGAGCAACGCAGGCTGACGATGGACTTCACGTACATCGGTAGTTGGAGCTGGAATATCACGGAGAACACAGTAGATTGGAACGACAATCATGCTCGATTATTGGGGTTAGTCCCCGGTGAGGTTGAGAGTAGCTATCAGGCATGGCGCGATCGCGTTTATCCAGAAGACATTCATCGGGTTGAGCAAGCTGTTACAACAGCTCTAGCAACTCATACTGATTTTGAAGCTGAATATCGAGTCATTCATCCAGATGGCAGTATTCATTGGCTAGTAGGTCGAGGTCGAGGCATTTATGACACAGCTGGACAGCCTGTGCGGATGCTAGGAATAATTCTTGACATTAGCGAACAGCGAAACGCTGCACTGCGCGAACGCAAACGTGCTGAGCAAGCTTCCATTCTGGAAGAACGCAACCGGATGGCGCGAGAAATTCATGATACACTGGCTCAATCCTTCACAGGTATTCTGCTTCAGGTTGGAGCAGCAACACAAGTGCTGGCGGATGACCCGGAAGCAACCCAAGTACATCTGGAAATGATTGAGGAACTAGCACGCGCTGGGCTAGCAGGGGCACGGCGATCCGTATCAGCACTCCGTCCGCAGCTACTAGAAGAAGGTAATTTAGAGAGTGCCCTGCATCGTATAGTGGCTCAAATGCGCTCGACGACCGACACGGCTCTGATTTGTGAAACTCAGGGTACAGCCTATTCCTTACCAAGCGAAGTGGAGAATAACTTACTCAGAATTGGGCAGGAAGCATTAACCAATGCGATTAAATACGCTTATGCCAGCGAAATTCGGGTTGAGTTAGTGTACAACGAGACACAGTGTATCTTACGGGTTAAAGACGATGGCAGGGGTTTTGGAGTAGGTAGCACTCCTTTGAGCGGTGGGTTTGGCTTATTAGGAATGAGCGAACGAGCAGAGCGCATTAGCGCACAACTAAGGATTCAAAGCCAACCGGGTCAAGGAACAGAAATTATTGTCACTATCAATCGAGAGTGAGAATTACAATCAGCCAATCCACTACGATTCGGGTGCTGATTGTTGACGACCATGCCATAGTCAGAAAGGGTCTAGCAACCATCATTAACCGCGATCCAGAAATGACCGAAAAGCGAGACGCAAGCCCCATGCCTAAAGTCAGGGGCTTGCGTCTCGCTTTTCGGTCAAGAAACAGCGTGAGCAGACATCCAGAAACGGCAGTACGTTACCTGTTACCTACGAGATAGTTAATAGAGACGGTAGTGTTTACATTAATGCAACGATAGAAACTCCTGACCCAGGCATAGCCACAAGTTTGGAGAATGGTGCAATAGGAATTGACTTTAATCCTGGTAGTATTGATTGGACTTTGGTTGACAAGCATGGCAATTTAAAACGCCACGGTTCCATCAAAACTAATATTCAGGACAAGCGTTCAAAGCAGACAAAGGACATTATTGGTAAGGCAGTAGCCGAAATTGTTAGAAAGGCTACAGAGTATAATGTTCCTGTTATTATTGAAGATTTAGACTTCGCCAAAAAGAAAGCATCGATGCAAGAAAAAGGTGCAAAGTATGCACGGATGCTTTCCAATATGGCTTACTCTCAGTTCATCCAGATGATTGAATCGAAGTGCTTAAAATCTGGTATTGAACTAATCAAGATTGACCCTGCATATACTTCTGTGATTGGTGTCACCAAGTACATGGCGGTCTACGGTCTAAACTCTGGTTGTGCTGCTGCTTTAGTAATAGCGCGGCGCGGTCAGGGTAAGACTGAAAAATTACCCACAGCCGACGCATTGTCCCCAAAAAATTGGGCAGCCTTTTGTTTGTTGATCTGTCTTCGTAGTCGGTTACTCGTTGTTATAAGGCTGCCCAATTTTTTCCGTGTTAGACCCTCGTCCCTTGCGTCTCACATCAGAAAGCCAGAGGACATGCTGAAGTCGGGCGCTTGGGCGAAGGTAGCTAAAAGAATATTTATTTGCGGCGGTTTTAATCGTCACAAGTTTTATTCTCTTGGTATCAAACAGGTACAGACTAACTGTCTGTTGCACGGCAAGCGGAAGGCAAACAAAAGCGGATAGTAGGCGTGATACTGTGCAAGTCTTAGTGACTCCTCATATCGGTCAAAAACATTGCGCTACAAGTTCACCTATCCTTAAGGGCTTAAATCCTTAAGTTTGCCTAGGTTTTAAGTAGCGCACACAAGCCGTGATTACTGCTGTTAAGCGTGGGATTGTCAGTTTGTAAGTGAGGAAAAAGGAGGGAAGGGAAGTGAATTTTTACCTTTTTCCCTTTAGATTGGCTTTAGACTCCAACTAAAGTTGGAGACAACCTTCCACTGCGAGCTGGACGGGTTCATCCATCACTCGATTGTACAAAAATGTCAACCCAGAGTGGATGACAACAGAGGGTCAATTGTCTATATTGAATCCATAGCAACGTTAGCGCAGTTGGGTTGTAAGGCTTAAGTTTGCTTAATACAAACCGAAACATGACTTACGACCGTGATAATTATATTTCTTTATTCGTTCTGCCTTCAACCCAGGATCATATTCAAGGTGCACTGAATGCTGCTGTAGTCTTCGTCATGTATGGAGATTATGAATGTTTTCAAAGTGCCAATGTCTATCGATTGATTAAAGTCGCTCAGCAGCAATTGAACGTTTCCTTTGGAGAAAAGAATTTAGGTTTTATCTTCCGTCATTTTCCTCAGGTACAAATTCATCCACATGCTCAACGAGCAGCCGAAGCTGCGGAAGCCGCAGCGGCTCAAGGGCAGTTTTGGCAAATGCATGAGATATTGTTCATTCATCAACAAGAGTTAGAGAATGGCTATCTAGTAGAGTACGCCAATCGTCTAGGACTTGATATTTCTCAATTTTTGCAGGATTTATCCAAGGGAAAGTATGTTGATCATATCAATGCCGATATCGAAGGTGGACTGCAAAGTGGAGTGGAGGCTGCGCCCGCTTTGTTTATTAATGGAATTCGCTATCTTGATCGCTGGACTGTTGAGCAGATAATGGCAGCCATTGTTGCTGCAAATGATTAAGGTTTTTGATTCTTAGAACATTATTGGTACGCAGTTAAAGTTACCAGATCAGGTGTTGTAAATGAATAACTAACAGTATTTCAGCAATCGCTCTTTAAATCAGTTCATTCTTGACTCCATTTATCCATTGTAGATAACAGAGGAAGAAAACTTTATGACTAATTATGACTACATTGTAATCGGTGCAGGTTCGGCAGGTTGTGTGGTTGCCAATCGTCTAACCGAAGACTGTGACACAACCGTGTTACTCCTCGAAGCGGGTAACCCAGATACGAAACCAGAGATTTTCATCCCAGCGGAGTGCGTTAATTTACTAGGCTCAGAGGTGGACTGGAGCTATTTCTCTGAACCAGAACCCTTCTTGAATAATCGCGAAATATTTTGTTCCCGTGGCAAAGTCTTGGGAGGCAGCAGTTCGATTAATTTCATGATGTATGTCCGAGGCAATCATCACGATTATGACCACTGGCAGGAGTTGGGAAATCCCGGTTGGAGTTACCAGGATGTCTTGCCTTATTTCAAGAAATCTGAACACCAGCAACGCGGTGCCTCCGTATACCACGGAGTTGGTGGGGAGTTGAGCATTACCAATCCCATTGCGCCTACTGCAACTTCTCAACGATTTGTAGAGGCATGTGTGGCAATGGGATTTGACTATAATCCTGATTTCAACGGCGCGCAGCAGGAAGGAGCAGGACTTTATCAGCATACCATTAAGGAGGGTAAACGACACAGTGCTGCTACTGCGTTCCTTGTGCCCATTCTCCAGCGTCGCAATTTGACCATAATGACTGGGGCATTGGTGACTCGATTGTTGTTTGAGGGAACCCGCACCGTTGGGGTGGAATATCTGCACGAGGGAATGCTGCACCAAGTCAGGGTTGAGCGGGAAGTGATTTTAAGTGCGGGCGCGTTCGATTCGCCCAAGCTGCTGATGCTATCCGGCATTGGGGATGCTGCACACTTACAAACATTAGGGATTTCTGTTGTCGTCGAGCTGCCAGGTGTTGGGCAAAACCTGCAAGACCACATTTTCTCTCCTGTGGTATACCAGGCAACTCAGGATTTACACTTTGCCAGCACCAGTAGTATCGGGGAAGCTGGATTATTTTTGCATAGCAAGTGGAATTCAGCGGTTGCACCCGATTTACAGTTTCTATTCGGTTCCATTCAGCTCTTACCCCCTGGCTATGCTCCAGCGGCATTTGGATTTACGGGTGCAGTCGCTTTGACCCATCTGCAAAATATTGGCAGTGTCGGTTTGCGAACGCCTGATCCTAAAGACACACCGATGTTGCGGATGAACTATCTGCAAAATGAAACCGATGTTCTGAAGCTGGTTGAGGGAATTAAATTAATGCGGCAATTGTTTCATAGCAACTTCTTTGATGAGTTTCGTGGTGCAGAAATTGCTCCGGGTGCTGAGGTTCAGAGTGATGAAGCACTCGTTGCTTATATCCGCAACAATTGCAGTACTGTGTGGCATCCGGTTGGCACTTGCAAAATGGGCATTGACTCAATGGCAGTGGTCGATCCTGAACTACGAGTACATGGAATTGAAGGGTTACGGGTTGTAGATGCCTCCATCATGCCCACCATCACGACCGGAAATACGAACGCACCCACCATCATGATTGGTGAGAAGGCAGCGGATTTAATTAAAGCAGGTCGCACAGCACGAACGGTTCTCAGCAAATCTAACGGCCAAAATCCGGCGTATTCATCTATTTAGAAACGGGCGATCGTCTTTGATCAATCTCAGATTATCATACCTGTTGAGCGTTTATCGGTCGATGTTAGGCAAACAGAACACTCGACCTCTGTAAAGGAATACACAATGGCACTGATTACAACACCATTCGGACGATATTCCACCGCCGCCGAGGTCGTAGAAGGAATTGATCTTTCCGGCAAGCGGGCGATCGTTACGGGAGCCGCATCGGGCATCGGCGTAGAAACGGCGCGGGCACTGGCGAAAACTGGAGCGATCGTCACACTAGCTGTGCGTAATACCGATGCTGGAGCGCAAGTCGCGGCTGACATTATGGCTACTACTCTTAACCGGAATATTCATGTTGCTCCGCTTGATTTAAGCGATCGCAACTCAATTGCCAAGTTCATTGCTGCCTGGCGTGAGCCGCTGCACATCCTCGTTAATAATGCAGGGGTAATGGCACTGCCCGAACAGCGCACACCCGAAGACTGGGAGATGCAATTTGCCACTAACTATCTCGGACACTTTGCCCTAGCGCTCGGACTACACGACGCTCTCGCAGCAGAGGGTGCCGCCCGTATCGTGTCGGTCAGTTCTAGCGGGCACCTGATGTCGCCCATTGTGTTCGATGATATTCACTTCATGTTCCGTCCTTATGATCCGTGGTTGGCGTATGGACAGTCCAAGACCGCAAGCATCCTCTTTGCTGTGGGTGCTACTGCGCGCTGGTTCAAGGATGGCATTACCGCTAATGCCCTGATGCCCGGGGCGATCGCAACCAACCTCCAGCGTCATACGGGCGGTCTTAGAACCCCACCTGAGCGGCAGAAGACAATAGCGCAGGGTGCGGCAACTTCCGTTCTGTTGGCAACCTCTCCGCTACTAAAGGGCGTTGGCGGACGCTATTTCGAGGACTGCAATGAAGCCACTCTCGTCACCAACGGGAACGGCTATATGAGCGGAGTTGCCCCCTACGCCCTGAACCCAGACAATGCCAAGAGGCTCTGGAATGAATCGTTGCGCCTGCTCGCTTGACTTGGTCTATCACTTAAAAGGAAAACTCAAAACTATGAATTCACAAGCAACTCAAACCACCACTACTGACGAGTCGGCAATCCGTGCTTTCCATCGCCAGATGATTGATGCTTGGAATCGAGGTAGCGGCGAAGGCTTCGCTGCCCCGTTCAGCGAAACTGCCGATTTCATCACGTTCGAGGGCACGCATCTCAAGGGTCGAAAAGAAATCGCTGCATTTCATCAGCAAGTGTTCGACACAGTTGTCAAAGGAACACGCCTGGAGGGTGAGGTGGATTTTGTCCGCTTCGTGAACTCGCAACTCGCGCTCATGCTCGTAGTTATCAGGGTAATACTGCCCGGACAAACCGAAACTTCACCGTCACGAGATTCGCTGCCGCTATACGTCGTAACGAAACGCGACGAAGGTTGGCAGATCGAAGGGCTGCTCAATACCCGGAAGTTAACGCTAGAACGTCAATTCTTCTTAGACGACTTTGACTCACTGAGCGCAGAGGCTCAACGTCAAGTGACCGACCTCGTTGCAGGTCTCAAGCAGCGTCATCAAGCAGATCAATCAAAGGAGATGTAAGGAATGGCACGCTTGTTAAGATACAGCCCTTGCCCCAACTGGTTAAGAGCCTGGAGGCTCTTAAACCATTCTCGGAGGGGAGGCCTCTTTCTTGACAAGAGGCAGAGCAAGAGCGGAACTCGTTCCCAGCCTCCAGGCTGGGAACGAGGATACAATAAGTCTTTGGGCTTTACAAGCGTGCCATTCGGGTCAAACCAATGGACTGTTGAAGGCGATCGTAGATACGGCGGTGGACACTCGACCTCAGAGAACGCAAGATCCGAGTGAATGCCATTAGCTCTGGTGTGGTTCCGACTCCTGGTTACGATCATCTGGGATTGAATGACCAGCAGTTGCAAGAATTCCTGGACAGCCAAGCCAGCGCCATCCCACTGGGACGAGTCGGCAAACCCGATGAGATTGCCAAAGCTGTTGTCTTTCTCGCTTCAGCCGACAGCAGCTTTGTGAATGGCATTGAGTTGTTTGTTGATGGCGGTATGGCACAGATCGTAAAACGCCATTATGTCACTTTTATCACTTACAAGGAGTAATTCCATGACTACATATCGCACAGTTTCGATCGATGGTTTAGACATCTTTTACCGTGAAGCTGGTTCCCGTGATAATCCAACGATTCTGCTATTGCACGGCTTCCCAACGTCGTCTCACATGTTCCGTAATCTCATACCTGCCCTCGCTGATAAATTCCATCTCGTTGCTCCTGACTACCCTGGCTACGGTAACAGTTCGATGCCTACAGTAAATGAATTTGACTACACGTTTGATCGCTTGGCTGAGATTGTGGAAAAATTCATTGCTGCGATCGATCTCAAAAAGTACAGCCTTTATGTGATGGATTATGGTGCACCGATTGGCTATCGGATTGCAGCTAAATATCCAGAGCGCGTGCAATCTCTGATTGTTCAAAATGGCAATGCTTACGAGGAAGGTCTACGCGAATTCTGGGAACCAATTAAGGCATACTGGCAAGAGCGATCGCCTGAGAATGCTGAAAAGCTCAAATACCTTTTCACTCTAGAAGCAACGAAGTGGCAATATACCAATGGTGTTCGTAATCTAGAAGCAATTAGTCCCGATACCTGGACGGTGGATCAACATTTCCTCGATCGTCCCGGAAACGAAGAGATTCAACTGGCGCTGTTTTATAGCTATGGCACCAATCCACCGCTCTATCCCCAATGGCAAGAGTATTTCCGCTCCTATCAACCCCCTACCCTGATTGTTTGGGGCAAGAACGACTACATCTTTCCTGCTGACGGTGCTTATCCCTACCAGCGTGACTTGAAAGACGTTGAGTTCCATCTACTCGATACCGGACATTTTGCCCTGGAAGAGGATGGGGATGCGATCGCAAACTATATCGATCAATTTCTCACATCACGACTGCAATCCGTTCTCTGACATCTTGCACCTTCTCAATAAGGGTAGGGTGGGCACTGCCCACCTTACGATATCATAAGGCTTTTGGGCTTTTATTTTCGCAACAAGACGATGGTGCAAGATATGAGTTCTCACCTGATCGGTGGAAATGATGGATTATCCCAGCATGGCTCATGCTCAAGTATAAACCTTTGAATAACAATACCTTCGCCAAAAAAAAAGTATTTTATTTCTGATTCTGTTGAACGGTTTGAATTCAAAAGAGTAAACGTATGACCACTTATCGCACAGTATCGATCGATGGTTTAGATATCTTTTATCGTGAAGCTGGTTCTCGCGATCATCCGACGATTCTGCTATTGCACGGCTTTCCAACCTCGTCCCACATGTTCCGCAATCTAATCCCGGCGTTGGCGGATCAATTCCATCTGATTGCACCTGATTATCCTGGTTTTGGCTATAGTTCCATGCCAACGGTGGATGAGTTTGATTACACCTTTGATCGCCTTGCCGAAGTGATGGCAGGCTTTGTCGATGCAATCGGATTGAAACACTATAGTCTTTATTTAATGGATTATGGCGCTCCCATTGGCTATCGATTGGCAATACAGTATCCAGAGCAGATTGAGACGCTGATTGTGCAAAATGGCAATGCCTACGAAGAGGGACTCGGTGATTTCTGGAAGCCCATGCGTGCTTTTTGGCAGAATAAGACACCCGAAAATGCCGATCGCGTGCGACAAGCTCTGGCAAGCAAGGGCACAAAATGGTATTACATCACTGGAGCTAGGAATATAGAAAACCTCAGTCCTGATACCTGGACTCTGGATCAGGCACTCCTTGATCGCCCTGGCAATATGGATATTCAATTGGCATTAAAATACGACTACCAGTCCAATGTGCGGTTATATCCACAATGGCAAGCTTACTTGCGCCAATATCAACCACCCACGCTAATTGTATGGGGCAAAAATGACCAGGGCTTTTTAGTCGAGGGAGCTTATGCCTACAAACGCGACTTAAAAAACCTGGAGTTTCATTTGTTTGATACCGGGCACTTTGCTCTGGAAGAAGATGGGGACGCTATCGCAGACCATATTCACCGCTTTCTGACCACTCACGTTGAGTGTGAACACCAAGCTAACCACTAGTAACAAATAGTTTTGGCTGGGAAACGATGTCGGTAAAAAGTGATTGTCATTCTACAATGACTACTTATTAAGCAGCAGTGTTAAATCAATTAACCTAACATCTCAACAGGTTGTTTACAATTTATTAAAGGAGAATATCATGGTTGCTCAAGCAAACTCGCAAGCAGTAAAAATTCTGGAAGTTGCGGATGATCCACGTCTTTCCAGTCGAGGTGACAACTGTGCAGTACAACGGTATGATTCATGACTTCGGACTACTGAATGGTTTAGCCTGGCCAGAAACCCGTTCTCTGTTTGTTCAAGCTGCTGCCCAATTGAAGAAGCATCTGCAATAGGCTGCGATACTAAAGAGAATCTTGCAAAACAGGAGAATGTATTCGATGATGATCAACGACAAGCTAGTGCTGGTGAGTGGGGCTAACTGACCAGAGTGCACCTTCGATAGGGAGGGTTGGTGGGCAGTGCCCACCCTACGAAAATATAAGCTTTTTGTTGCTCTGATTTTCGCAACAAGACAATGGTGCACTCTGGTGAGCTAACAGACGTGAAATTGCGAGGTGGCAGAACCAACGACCGCCCTGGATTTACCTCTGAAAGCACTGGCATGGGAAGCAACTGACGGCAAGGTGTGGGTGAGCTACAACGATCCTAATTACTTAAAACAGCGATTTTCTCTCTTTGATGAGTTGGTGAAAAATATCGCTATCATTGCACCTTTAATCTATCAAGCACTTAGTTCCGCTGATCGCAAATAAGTCGCAGAATTAGCACGCGAGCGCACCTTGGCGTTTTTGAAACAGCATTTAGGCAGTGGTGTCAAAGTTTGAAATGGGGTGACTACTGCCAGATAATTCGCCTACCTTGATCGCCCTGGCAACCAAGATATTCTGATTTTGAATCACTTGGAAAACGCTGCATATCGCGGGTGGTTTTTAAGGAGGATAACGGTGAAAATCAACAAGCAAGGAGAAAAACCATGAACATCAACAAGAATGACACCGCAATAGTCGTCATTGATCCGCAAAACGATGTCTTGAGCGAAAAAGGGGTTTCTTGGGATTTGGTGGGTGAGAGTGTTAAGGATAACAAAACCGTCGAGAACATTGAGCGAATCTTCAAAGCCGCGAAGCAGAATGAATTCGAGGTTTTTATCTCCCCTCACTATTACTACCCCACCGACCATAGTTGGAAATTTGCCGGAAACCTAGAGCAAATGATGCTTGAGGTTAAGGAGTTTGATCGCCGTAGTGCGTTGAGCCTCGATGGATTCCTGGGATCGGGTGCTGACTGGCTTGATCGCTATAAGCCCTTTATTGAGGATGGCAAGACGATTGTGACCAGTCCCCACAAAGTCTATGGGCCGCAAACCAACGACCTCGTTTTGCAACTGCGTAAACGCAACATCAGCAAAGTCATTCTACTTGGAATGTTGGCAAATCTTTGTGTTGAAGCTCACCTACGGGAATTGGTCGAGCAGGGATTTCAGGTCGTTGTCGTTAAAGATGCAACAGCTGCTCCTCGACATCCAAAACTGGGTGACGGCTATAAGGCAGCACTGATCAACTTTGGGTATATCGCCAATGCGGTCCTGTCTACAGATGAAGTTGTAGCAGCAATAAAGTAATGTCAAACTTATTAATTTTACAACACTCATGAAAACATCCGCGTTACTTCTTGCTCTGCCAATCAGTATCTTAGCTAATTTTTCCTTAAGAGCTTCTGCTGATTCTACTGCTGGTATCCTCCTAAGTACGAAATGCCGGGGCGGCTACAACGTAGATATTTGGCAGAATTATACTTCAGGAGAACTGCTTTATCGCGCCACCAGTCCCAACGGTAATTTAAGTTTGGGTAAAGGAACTAGCCAAGCGACAGAAGGTGTACGTCGGTATAAGTTTCGGAATAGAAATTATGAATATTGGGTGTGGGATGGCACGTTAGATAACCCGCAGTCTGGAACTTTAGAGGTCTATAAAAACAATCGTATCTTGATGAAGCAAGCTTGTAGAAAAAGTTGAATCTTCTAGCGGGTGTTATGCACTTTTTGGAAACCCAGTAATGTATGGCACCCAATTGAAAAGCGCTATATATTGGTTTAGAGTTTGCCCAGATGTTTCGGCGCTTTGGCGATCGCATTACTGTCATTGGGCAAAGTAAGCAAATCCTGTCACAGCAAGATCCAGATATAGCGATCGCAGTTCAAACATTGCTGGAACAAGATGGTATTGAATTCTTGCTCTTAGCGAAGGTGTTGAGGGTTGATCGCACTGGTAATGAAACCATCCTTCAAATCCAAGTTGCCGATCGTGAAATCACCCTCCAGGGGTCGCATTTGCTCGTCGCCGTTGGTCGTGCGCCCAACACCGATAGCTTAAATTTAGCTGCTGCTGGTGTGGTAACCGATACACGCGGATTTATTCAAGTCAACAATATTTTTCAAATTGCGTCGTGCAACATGGGTCTTTGGTAAGTCATCTAAACTACAGCATTTAAAGGCGGCAAATTAAAAAGTTGTTCACAAAGATAATCCACTCTTTGAAACGAAGTCATCGATTCAATAATCTTGACTCGAAAGAATTAGTTTTATAGTTAACATTAACCCATTGCGTCAGTAAGAAAAAAGTAGATATAGCATGATTAGTAAAACATCTAAAGTCGGTATTATTGGTGCAGGTAATGTAGGAGCAGACGTTGCAAATGCTTTAGTTCTATTCGGTAAATGTGTAAATGTTGTCCTTTTTGACCGAACCTTATCAAAAGCTGAAGGGCAAGCATGGGATATCGAAGACAGCATTCCCCTACTTAAAGAGATGAAGATTATACCATCAAATCAGTATGAATATCTAGCTGATTCAGATATCATTATTGTGACTGTTGGGGTGCAGCAAAAACAAGGACAGACCCGATTAGATACATTAAGCGACAATGCAGAGATTATACGTTCGACAATCAAAGAATTGGATCGAGTTGCACCGAATTCAATCGTACTTATCGTTAGCAATCCAGTGGATGTACTCACGCGGATTGCGATCGCTACTTCCACCAGAGCAGAAAACCTAATTTTCGGTTCGGGAACCGTTCTTGATACCGCTAGACTGAGATATCAACTTGGAAAGCGACTGAATGTTGCCAAACAAGACGTTCATGCTTATGTGATTGGAGAGCATGGAGACAGTCAATTTGTCGTTTTGTCTAGTGCATTTATTGGGGGAATTCTGTTAACTGAATTTCCCATACCACAAGGAGCAACGCTAGAACAAATTCAGCAAGAGTACGCACAGTTAACTCGTAAACGAGGCTATAACATTTTTGAACGCAAAGGAAATACAAGCTATGGTATATCAACAGTAGTTTGTCAGTTAGTTGATACCATCCTGCGAGATGAAAAGCAGATATTTCCAGTATCGGCCAGAGCAGATTCTAACTATGGAGTTGGCAGTGAAGTTGTTCTTGGACTTCCATGTATCATTGGCTCAACAGGTATTGAGCGCCAACTGCTGTTATCAAGAAATGCTCATGAACAACGCTTATTAGAAGAATCAGCCAACAAACTCAATGAAGCCCATAATTTTTTGCATAATTAAAATCAATTGGGTGCGGCTCTTTTGAAAATACAGTATCCTGAACAATACCTTTGCCATCAAGTAGAACAAGGCAATACATGAGTTAAATATCAGTAGAGACTACACAGGACCCCCCCTGAACGGATACCCGCCCCTTCGGGGAAGTCAAAAGCTAAGGTAACAAGTCAAAAGTGTTTTAAGTTTTGACTTGTTACCTTAGCTTTTGAATGGACGCGTAGCGGCTTGTCCCCCTTGTCCCCCTTGTCCCCTTGTCCCCCTTGTCCCCCTTGTCCCCCTTGTCCCCCTTGTCCCCTTGTCCCCTTGTCCCCCAAGTCTTCCTTGTCCCCGTTGTTCGGATCTCAATTAGGATTGCTATATATCTTGATGGTTACTCATCGAGCTTTGCTTAAAACTCTTGGGGCGGGGCGTATTAGTTGAAGGTACTGCATTTTGGGAGGGTAATTTCGGAGGCTGCTTTAAAGCCCATATTACAGGATTAAAAAATATGTAGATCAAAGCCATCACCACCAAACTGGTAATAGTACCGAAGCCGATACCAAGTAGCAAAATAGAGTTTTTCTGAGGTAGCAAAGAGTCGCTCTCAGGGCGTTGTTCTTCCACAACTATTTGTGGTATCAAGGTCTCGGCTTCCCCCTGTTGTTCATCGACTGGGATGAAAGGTCGTAAAAAATGACCGTTGTTGACGCCGTTTTTCTGAGCAACCACTTGTGGAGGTAGGACTGGTGTCAGCGGTTCAAGCTTTTGTTGTTCGTCAACCGATATGAAATTTACCAAAGAACGATCAAGTGCAACTTGTGCCTGTAATGTTGGATCTGGTAGTTGTTGCTGTTTAATTTGGTGCTGTGTGATGTAGTCAGAGTCCGTTGAAGGCATTTGCTCTGATGATGTCAATTGCTGCACCGCATGTAATGCCTCTGTTGCTGATCTGTATCGCTGTCGAAAATCATAGCGAGTCATTTTGTCTAAAATATCCGCCAGCCTAGGGCTTATTTGTACCAGATTCCGCCAGATAATTTCAGCTGTGTTTTGGTCTTTTTTTAGTTTTTCTGGTTTCAACCCTGTCAAAGCTTGAATGCCAATCATGCCCACAGCGTAAATATCGCTACTCAACCGGGGACTACCTGAAGCCTGTTCGCTAGGCATATAACCACGGGTGCCGACGATCACAGTCATGGATGTTTTTTCATAGGCATTTCCCACACCAGTTCTCATCTGCTTAATTGCCCCAAAGTCAATCAAAACTATTTTCCCATCACTTTCCCGTCGAATTAAATTTGAGGGTTTGATATCACGGTGAATGACGTTGTTTTCGTGGACGAAGGCTAATGGTTGTAAAATAGCCTGTAATAGGTCAATCACATAATCCTCACTCAACTGCTTATTAGGAGTTAGTTCATCAGTCAGGGGACGACCTTTAATGAATTGCTGAACTAAATAGAATTGCCGATTTTCTTGAAAGTGAGCTAGCAGTTGGGGAATTTGGTCGTGGATGCCTAAACGATGCAAAAGCTGTGCTTCTGAGTCAAATAAGCGTCTAGCTACCTTTAAAGTTTTCGGGTTAGATGTGAAGGGTCGAAGTTGCTTGACGACACACATTGCGTTAAAAAGTTTGATGTCTAACGCAATGTAGGTTTTTCCAAAGCTACCTGCGCCTAAAGTTTGGACGATTCTGTAGCGTCGGTCTAGTAACTGACCCAACATAGTAGCGAACACTCATATACAAAAGTAAATAGCCCTCACTAAGAGCCTATCTAAAAAATTAGCTAAGTTTATCATTGTTAACCTAAATTCCGCATCCGAAACCAGGGCTATCTCTTAAGAAACACTTTCTGTGTAGGGGTGTAGTTTCAGGGGTGTAAGGGAAAAATGTGTTTTTTTCATATGTTCCTAGAGGCATGAGCAGCTAGTTAGAGGCTCATATCTTGCACCATCACCTTGTTGCGAAAATAAAAACCCAAAAAGCTTATTATTTCGTAGGGTGGGCACTGCCCACCAGCCCTTATTAAGAAGGTGCAAGATGTCAGCTATTTCATTCTTCACTCGCAACCCATTAGACTAGGAATAAATTCCTAGTCTAATAGCTGAAGTCGGCGAATCAGCCGACTTGAACTAGAAGGAATTAAGTCCGTTGAAACGGACTTAAGCTCTTAGCCACGACTTGAGTTCAGGGCTACGGTTTAGAATGAAATAGCCCTGATCCGAAACTGTCACCACAACCGCTGTTACAGCCCCTAAAAAATACTTAGGAAAACACAGTCAAAAAAATCACTGATGTTGCAATAGGTTTTAGTTATAGCCAATTTCAACCGAATGAAGCACACCCACAACGTAAATAGCATAGCAAAAAAACACTCAGCCCGCCTCCGCCTAGGACTAAAAGTCCCAGGCAATTAGCATAAGTCTTCTAAAAAAGGACTGAACTAGTTGTGTAAAGATTGTCAATTTTATAACTTTTTATCTGTTTATACGTAGAGTTGCAAGATATAACTCAAATAACTTCTCCTATTGTTTAACTTGAATACATTCTGCTGGCAAAATCTGATCCAGCGACTGGCGCAGAAACAAAGGGATATTGTGGACTCCACAGGGAAAGTAGTGGGGCAATATGATGGTGTCCATCATTACACCATTGGGCAGCGCCAAGGGTTAGGCATTGCCGCAGCCGAACCATTGTATGTCATTGGCTTGGATGCAGTAAATAACCGCGTGATTGTGGGCTATTGATAAAACTTCATCGCTACGCAACAACCGCCCTGAAAATGCGCACTTTCAAGGCGGTTGACTATTCTATGCTACGAACACCTTGATATCACGATTTGCATCACAAAATTTTTTCAGTAGAATTGCTGTAACATTATTAGTTTTTTTGGCAAATAATTGCATAAACCAGAAATTATTTTGAGCAACGCCTAGTAGGTTGACGGGGTAGAGCGATCGCATCCTTCACCTTCACCTTTAACTTTTTTCATTCTTTTTTACGTCGAGTTAAATGTTGCGATTTAGCAGCAGGAAGTGGGGCTTATTTGCTAGGGATGCTCCATGAATTATTAGACTTACGTCAATGTTTATTTGCTACTAAGGGGCTAGATTCAAATACTGCCTATCAACGCAAGCTAGAAATTATTGAAAGTAATCTTTATGGCGTAGACATTGATGTTTTTGCTGTCAATATCGCTCGATTAAGATTGTGGTTATCGCTAGCTGTGGAATACCAAGGAAACGACCCGCCACCGCTACCAAACTTGAAATATAAAATCGAAATAGGAGATAGTCTGATTGCCCCCAGTCCAACAGGAGTAGGAACAATTAGAGGTGAACTGATACGTTCGTATCGCCAAGCTAAAGCCAATTATATGCGGGTACATGAAGGGGGTAAAAAGCGGAAGTTAGAACAGGAAATTAATGAGTTTAAAACTCAAATTGCTCTGATAACTCATGGTAGTACTAAAATTTCAGGTTTTGATTGGGCGGTAGAGTTTGCAGAAGTGTTTGCAGATGGGGGGTTTGATATTGTTGTAGCGAATCCACCTTATGGTGCTAGTGTAGATGATAATGTGCGCGATCTATACTTTGACCGTCAAACTGAGGGAGCACAATCAAAAGACTCTTACGGTCTGTGTATGGCTCGTGGTCTGCAATTACTACGCTCTAGTGGTCAGTTGTGCTACATAGTTTCTGACACTTGGCGGACTATCAAGAGCCATAGACCATTGAGAAAGCGACTGTTAGAAAACACAGCTATTACTCACATTATTGACCTCCCTGCTTGGATTTTCAATGCTACTGTAAACACTTGTATTTTTACTGCTACTAAAAGTCAGCCATCTGAAGAACATCATTTAATTGCTGCCGACTTGCGTAGTATTAAGGGTGGTGACTGGCAAACTTTAACTAAAAATATCACTGCTATTGCGAATCATAGTGTAGATTTACAACCCTTAAATTATGCTCGCTATACTTATCCGCAATCATTGATTGCAACTTACGATAATCTATCCTTTTTTATCGCTTCTCCAACACTTTATAAATTGATGCGTGATAATCGTTTTTATCGGTTCGGGAATATTGCTAACGTGAAAGTTGGACTCCAAACAGGGGATAACGAATATTATTTACGCAAGCAAGTAGGAGTGCGTGGAAGCTATCAAATATTAGATGAGAGTAAGTTGTTAACAGAACAGGAAATTGCTCAATTAACCGATGAGGAAAAACTCAATGGTGTAGAACCTGAAAAGTATAGAGGACGCTGCTTTTTGCCAGAATTGGGTATAGAACGGAATTTAGGCTTGAAGCAAAAGCTCAAAAACAGAATTCAGGAAATTCATGACACTATTGGTGAAGATGCTGCCATTCTTGACCGAACTGAGCAACTCAATGAAGAAGCTATGTATGCTATTTATGAACAAAAAGGCAAACAGTTGAGTCTCTTTGACTTAGAAGAAGAAGCGGATTTCTTAGATTTAAATGAAGCTGAGGAAATTCTCAGAAAATTACAGAAAGACGACCCCGGTGAATTTGAGCGGATTGCCAATTTACCGAATGGTATTCGCTCAGCTAAATTCTCAATGCAGAAAGGGGCATTCGTTTTCTGTGAAGCTTTAGACCCCAATCGACCTGACATGAAAGGTTACCAGCAGTTGTTTTTGTTAAACGACAAGGGGAAAGTGATTTCAAGGGAAATCCCCCGTATTCTTGGTGCAATTAAGTCTGATTCCACCACTCCCAGTGCTATACTTCCCAAAGAGCATAACTCTGCTGTTATGGGCGTCAAGAGTCAATTTGCTGAAGAAGTCAAGCATCGCCAAGCAGAACGCGAGTACAACCAGCGTTTGACTCAGGGTCAACGGTACATTCTGCGTGAACTGAGAATCTTTTTTAAATCCATTAAAGACGAAGACGTAAAAGCTCAAGTCAATATTTTAGAAAAAGATTTCCGTGATTCTATTACTCAAGGGGTCAACCGAGATTTAAATAATCTACGACGCAATGGTGTCACAGGTCAGGATTTGTTCGATCAACTGGTGCAGATTTACCGTCAACACAATATGCATGAAAGGCAGAATAGTAGCAAATTTCCCGCACTATCTCATCCAATTTCTATCATTATTTGCAGTAAAGCTTTGGTATAAATTCATCAAATGATGATCTACTTTTGAGATTTCGTAATTTCTGTAAAAGGGGTTAAAAAAACGTTGACCAAAAAGAAAAAGGTACAAGCCCCTAAATTTATTTATGGAAAATAAAAAAAATGTATTTCGATCCGCATAGCGCAAGAAATACTACGTCCTTACTACAAGCCCCTAAATTTATTTATGGGGTTCTTACTTTTGAATGCGTGACTTTTGACTTTTGACTTCCCCGAAGGGGCTGACACCACCCATTGTTGGATAAGAAATTATTTGTCGTGTTATCAAAATTAATATCTTCAAAATTTTCAATTAATGTAGTTTTGTTTCCAGTTTGGTCGGTGGCACTTTCAGATTCTTGAGACTAATTGTCGTAAAATTAAAATCAGCGCTTCATCCAGTAGGGAGTCAATTTCATCGATAAATAGCACTCCTGTCGTGGCGAAGCTTGTGACCAAACCCTGAGACTAGCTTGAATCCTTTGTCGGCAGAGCCAATTTGGGGCATCGCTCAAATTTCCGAATAATTGTACATTATTTGGGCGAATATATGAGCGCACATTTTCCCATTATAAAGAAAGTATACCCGAAAAAACAGCCGTTGTCAAGCGGGGGAGCAGGGGGGGATGTAGCTAGTAGTCTGGCAAGTCAACTTTGACTGGTTTGTAGTGAGGACTTTAGTCCTCAAACATACGAGGACTAAAGTCCTCACTACGAACAAATGATCACAGACCAAGCTTTTGTTGGTGTGGTGGACTTGACGGGCGCAAAATATCCTCCATCATCTTCAATGCTAGGGCTAAATTCGCCTGGGTCCACAGCAGAGGGGTGGCATCACCAGGAATATATTTCCCCTGTGCCAAGTAATAAAGTTCAGGACACTTAAACCCCCCAAAGACACTATCAACGACGGTTAGTTGTCCCAACGAACGATTGAGATAGTGAATCTGTTTCGCCAGATAGGAAACCTCAAGGGTTTTCTGAAACTTCTGTCCAAAAATAATCGACAGGATTGGGTCAAACACGCACCACTGAGCCTCCTGACCCGGTTTTAGAAAAACATTGCGTTCAGTGATATTGCCGCTAAAGTCAGATGTCCGCTGTTCTGATACCAGTGTGGATTTGTAATCAGCAAACCAGAAGGAATCCCCCAGATACCGACAAACACCATAGTCCCGCACGAGATGCTGCTGTACATCGGTCAAAATTTGGTCAGCAGCCTGATCAGGCAATACCCGCAGTGGATAGATCAAAAACAGCAGCGCCGCATCATACCGACGGTTTTTGAGAGCATCGGGTTGAATACATTCTGCTGGCAAAATCTGATCCAGCGCCATGTATCCCTTGGACAGCAACTCATCAAGCAGGCGGGGTGTGACTATCTGCCCATTGTACTGGCAACAGAAAGCAATAAACTCAGGCTTCATTTTCAATTGTTTGAATGCCTTCAAGCCAGCAATGACAGTACCAATGCTGGAAGCCTCTACCTTACGAGTTTCTTCCCAATGACCACTATCCTCATCCTGCCAGTACTGGATGGCTTGAAAGTATAGTGGAAACAGAGCCATCACTTCCACCTCTCTTTGGTTCGGGGTAATCAACCCCTCCCGGATCAATGTACAGTAGAGCCAAAGAAAATACCCCAAAGCATCATTTTGGGCATGGGACCAATTTTCATCGAGTTCTGCCAAAGTTTGACCATCAAAGCGGATATGAGGACGATTCATCGGATTTTCGGGCGTCACCCGACCATTGATAATGTCCTCAAACCGTTGCCGATACTTTTCAAAGAAAGCCATCAAACTCTGCATCGCCCGTACGGCTACCTCTGTTTTTCCTAGCACATAATGGGCATGGGCAATCTGAACATTGTCTCGCACCCACACATTGGAGTAACCCGTATACTGAGTGCTGGCATTCAGAAGGGCTGCTGGAAACAAGCCTGTTTTCAGCGTCGGAAATTCAAAGGTTTTTTGCGCCTTGAGAAAAGTGACAATTGTCTGGATATTCTCGAGAGTATAATTCGACTGAATAAAATCCAGCAACCGTTCGTTTTGGATAACGAGCATAGGTGGAAAGAGGGGGGGAGGGGAGGAGGGGGAGAGGGGGGGAGGGGGAGAGGGGGGGAGGGGGAGAGGGGGGGAGGGGGAGAGGGGGGGAGGATGGGGAAGAATAATTGTTTACTTCCCTATCTCCCCTATCTCCCCTATCTCCCCCATCTCCCCCATCCCCCCATCCCCCCATCCCCCCATCCCCCCATCCCCCCATCCCCCTACCTACCTTTTGTCAAGCGCCACAAAAACCGCTGTGGTGCGACTAGGAACCTGAAATTCTCCCGTCTGGGAGTTGAAACTGGCGGTTTTGACTAGGGGGTCGTGGGAGTTGGACTGTACTGGATGCAAGCTCATAGATATTCCCTTAAAGTCAGGAATAGTGAGGGTTTGACCAAACTTGTTGGCATTGAACAGCACCACCACCTGTTCATAGTTGGGATCTAAGCCATGATTGATGCGATCGCTGATAGACATGGCGATCAATCCGTCTTTTTGCTGCGATCCAGTATTGTGGAACCTTACCCTAGCCATAATTTGCCCTTCGGTTTCCAAGCGAAAGAGTTTTGAACTCTTGCGAATCTTGAGGATTTCTTGCAAATGGGCGACGCTGTCGAGGATGTGGTCGCGCTTCGGTTTCAAACCTGGATCGCCGAGTAATGGTGCCATGATAGACCAGCGAGACTGATTGCTCCAGGCTGGTGGCAGACCCACCCCGAAGTTGTTAGTGTTATAGGTGAAGTCCAATCTGTTAAACCAATCCCCAGAATCATAGCTGTTATGATCCAGCGATTTGGAGCGCAGCATGTCAGTCCCCATGGGGAAGAAGGGAATGCCCTGACTCAAACCTACCAGACTAATAGCCATGTTTTGCATCCGCACCCGTTCTTCCATACTGGTGCGGGACATGCCATCTTTACCCAGGGGCATCTTGAAGACATTGAGATCGAAGAGGGTTTCATTGTCATGACTGGATGCATAGTTGATAGTTTCCTGGGGGTCTCGAGTATAGCCACTGCCGTTGAGGGACTTACCATTAATTAGATTATTATTCTGGTCCACAATCTTGTAGTTCTGCAAACTCCCTGCCAGGGCAAGGCGCAGTTTGTCCATGGTATGGCGCAGATCGTTGCCAAACCGTTTATCATAGAAATTGCCATTCCAGTCATAGGCCTGACCGTTGATAAATCCTTGTCGGCGAATTTCCGTCGCGTCGTCGGCTGATCCACCATGAATGGCATCCCGAATCTGGTCATTAAAAGTGCCTATACCGGTGCCTGCCATATTGTAACGGTTCCCATGGTAAAATCCTTTGTCTCTAGCCGAACCAAAGTCCCAGCCCTCACCGTACAGATAAATTTCAGCCCCATTCACGCCATCCTTAGCTCTTGTTAAGGCTTTGACCCGATTTCGCAAAGCCACCATAGCGTCTGCTGGAATCAAGTTCATCAGGTCAAACCGGAACCCATCCACCTTGTAGGCTTTGGCCCAGAGTATGACTGTGTCGATCATCAGCTTCTGCATCATGTCAAATTCCGTCGCTGTATCCGAACAACAACTGGAATTCATTTGAAAGCCGTCATTGGTGTAGCGGTAGTAGTAACCGGGTACCACCTTATCCAGCACCGATTGGGTATAAAGACCATTGGCAGAGCTATGGTTATAAACCATGTCCATCACCACCCGCAACCCATTTTGGTTCAGGGTTTTCACCATTTCACGGAATTCTAGAATGCGTTGTGGTCCATCTTGCACAGTGGCATAGCTGCCCTCAGGCACCCCAAAGTGGTAGGGGTCATACCCCCAGTTAAAGCTGTCATTGCCTCGGGTAGACCCAATAGTTCCCTGTTGCTCCACAAAGTTCGGTCCAAAACTAGCTAGAATGCGTGGATCGGGGTCAATGCGGGCAGTAGGATTTTCTTCCACTGAGGAGAAATCAAAGGCAGGCATCAGGTGAATGTGGGTTAACCCTGCTTGGGCTAGATTGAGCAGATGGTGCATCCCGTCCGAGAGGGATTTGTCCCCTTGACCATCATAGGTAAAAGCTTTGAACGTACCGCGATGTGCCGGAGCAACCGTCTCATCGTCGCGGCTAAAGTCCCGCACATGAACTTCGTAGATGGCGATATCTTCCGGTGCCTCTAGAGTCGGTTTGGTGACGGTATCCCAGCCTTCAGGTTTGAGGGACCCATCGCCAAGATCCACAATCTGACTCAGACGACTATTTTGAGAGAGACTAATGGAGTAGGGGTCCGTTACCAGGTTATTCTCTATTTTACCTGTTGTGGGTACATAGACCTGGACTTCATAGCGATAGTACTGTCGATCCCAACTGGTATCCCCAGTGATGGTCCAGACACCAGTGTCGGCATCGAACTGCATGGGATTAAGGATGGGCTGAGTGTTGGGGTCGGCATCCTGAAACCGCTGTAGGGTGACTTTTTGAGCGGTGGGTGCCCAGAGTTTTAAAGTAGGGATTCCCTCCATGTAAATTACCCCCAGTTCACCAGAGTAACTATAGAGATCGTCCAGCACTCCTTGCATCTGGATGCGTGTGGTTGTCACTAGTTTGCCAGATGCATCATAGGCTGCGATCGCAACTTCACTGCGCAGGATTTCGGGTACCTGGCTTAAATATTCCTCTGGAATTCGCCAAGCGTCATACCCCCCTAGATTGGGAAACTTCGGGTAGTTTTTCCAGTTCAAAACCCGATCCAGATGTAGAGGAATGCCAAGACCCGAACGTACTGGCACCATCAAATCGCCGTTGGGTGCAAAGTGGATCTCGTAGGTAGCCCCCTCAGAATAATTCCAAGCAATCATGGATTCTTCTACCCAGATGGCTCGCCTATCAGTGGAACTACTGATAACAGGTGATACCGTTAACTGACCGTTACCGTCTCCACTGCTCCAGCGCACCACCCCTGTAGGTTGGGAACGACAGCGGGTTGTAAACTCATATAAACCGATACCGGGGCGAATACTGGCTCGATACTCCTCATTATTGCCCACATTCCCGCTGTAGGTCATTGGAGTTTCAGTCACCTGCTGCCATTCACCACCAAAATGCTCCACTTCGCCCCAGTAGAAGGTGCAATCAATGCCATTTCCCTGTCCGGGAAATTCTGCTGTACTTTCCCCATGGTAGACCTGGGTGTAGACATTGAAGGTCTCTCCAGCAGGCAAAATACTGCTGGAATGCCCGGAGGGAAACATGTTACCCACCCAGTCCAAATCCCCATTGGCCAAGCCGTACTCAGCACCCGTTATGATGAACAAGACACTCATTATCAGACAGAGTGCGGCTCTAAACATCACCTGCATCGTTTATGATTCCTTATTGTGTTATATCTAGTACCAGCTATCAGGTAACCAAGGTAGCCAATCAATGGGATTCTCTACGGGTTGAATTGCCTCACTTTCTAGGATTGGTTCCAATTTATCCTGCTGCACCAGACTAACGACTCCATAAGATCCTAGGTAAAACTCCAGGCTGTGATCCAGGACTTCGGTGTCAAGAGGATTGTGTGAATTGCCGCCGTAAACAGAGCGATCGCTATCGAGAGCAAACTTGAAGGTAGCCTCCGTGGTCGAAACGGGAATGCGATAGTGTTCAATAATTTTATCCCCCAGATTGACCACCGCATAGACCCTGCGACCTGTGCTGAAGTCGATTTTTTCAAACACCACCACTTTGTTGACATCGTCAATCCAATGGACCATGTGGCGATGAATATTGTAAGGGGCAAAGGCGGTTTCATGGGTAAAGAAACGCTTCATGTCCGCTTGGAACTGTGCCATCTGCGCCACATAGGGGTCTTCAAATCTAGCCCAGTCCACAGCAGGATTTTGATTTAGGTTGCCTGGTTGCTGTGTCCACAATTGGGGCATGTCCAAATAGTAGGAACTGGCAAACATGGCCAAAGCCGACCAGGATTGGATCTTGCGGTTATGGACACCACCCTTAATAGCCTCTGCTAGGTAACGCCCTCTTGTTTGAAAGGGATTACCCGGATTGGCAAATTCGTCGTGGTTGCCTGGGTAATATAGCAAATTCCGGGGCCAGTCGTTGGAGAGCATATGATCTAAGTACCACATATTGATTTTATCCTGGTACTTAATGATGTCTTCGGTGAACCACAGGTAGAAGCGATCGCTGTAGGTAGTCAACAGTCCTGCACCACCAGCTTCTACGGATCGGTTTAGAATGGGATCTCCGAAGTAACCTTCTCCAATAATCACAGCCCTAGGCTCATAATTGGCTACCGCCTGGGTCATTTCTTTTAGGAAATCTCGACCATAGGGTTGGCGGTCAATGCCGTTGACATTATCGACCCGCAACCCATCAAAGCCATAGCGCAGAATGTTGTTCAAAGCAGCATCGATAATATTCTGGCGGATTTCAGGACTGTAGGTAAATCGACGAGTGCCCCACTTCGTCCAGGGACCACCATAGAGTTCCCATCCATCGGCTCGATGGTATTGAGAAAACCCGAGTTCCCGGAACGTCCGAGGGGGATTATTACCGCGATCGCTGTAGTGACTATAAACCACATCCAGAATAACAGCCACCTTCGCTTTGTGGAAAGCATTGATCATGGCTGTGAGTTCATCTGGACTGCCAAAATCTGCATGTTTGCTGTACAGACTCAGCGTAATGTAGCTGTATCGCCAATCTGGGAAATACTTAGCTCCCGGCTCCCAGAAATCCACATGGGTATCGAGGGGCATAAACTCGATGGCGTTGTATCCCAACTCTGCCATTTTTTCTGGCAGACCACATTCGCCGACAAAGTTGTACAGTTCGATGATGTTGTCGGCTCCCGTTTGTCCAGCAAAGCGAGATGCTGGATTGTTACAGGTCCACTTCAGAGCTAGGGAAACTATATCCGTCTCTCCAATGACCAAGGGTTGAGCTCGTAGGTCCATACGTTCTACCCGCTCTTTTTCAGTTCGAGGAGTGGGCTTCCAGAAGACCGCATTCAGGGATTCTTTCTCCCGGTTCTCATAGAAGCGAGTATTGAAAGCCGGTGTGGAAAAGATGTCTGCCCCCATATCAAGCCGTTCATGACCATTTTGATCCAGCAGACGATACTGGGCTTTGTGATAGTCCCCTGGTGGAAGCGTCACACTGTGAATCAGGGGATTTTCTCTTAGTGGCTGCAATTCATAGGCTTTGAGGTTGTCCACCTTTCCCCAGTTATTGAAATCTCCAATCAAGGTGAGACGTTCTGACGGATTCCCTACCAGCACCCGCAGTGTCAGAGATCCATCGTCATTGAAACGGGTACCCGCCTCTGGCTGAAAACTCTTGGGATCGAGTTTGGCTTCTTTGTCTAAAATCTCTACAGATGCTAGATGCAACGCTTTGGCATCGGGACTCACCACAGGGGAATGGGGAGTGGGGAGTGGGGAGTGGGGAGTGGGGAGTGGGGAGTGGGGAATGGGGAATGGTGATTGGGGAATGGGGATTGGGGAATGGGGATTGGGAAAAACCCCAGTCCCCAGTCCCGAGTCCCCAGTCCCCAGTTCAGGGATTGGTGCGGTCTGCGCTTCCGCCTCTTCAGAGATAGGTTGCTCCGGCGCGATTGCTTTTTCAGATGGAGAAGCAATTGCATCTGCGTGCTCTGATACTTCAACTAGACTTGCCCTTGTTTCATCATCAGGGGGCACTGCCATCGGTATTTCGTTGTCAGCTGATAAGGACACGTTGAAGGTGTCCCGGTAATTAAGAGCAGCTACAGGCTGTGTTTTACTTTGTCCATAGAACAACGCTTTCACGATGTTCTGGATATTTTGTATTAAGCTTTGCCAGAATCTCTCCACAGGGGAAGTTGTCAAAGCACCCTCATAAGGGCTGCTGCCCTCATTTGCAAATACCATGGGGACTTGGGGCAAGGGTGAGGTGGCGAAGTGGGTTTCCAGGATATCAACCCCTGCTTCCTTGAAGCGATCTCTCAAGCGAGGAGCAGATTCTTGCAGAATTTTAACCTGTGAATTTACTGATACCCCTGGTATAATAGGAGTATTTTGTATACCATGACTGGGAAGCCATGCAGTCAACTGATACACTAGAAAGATTGCGAAGAAATCCATCCTTTACCCTTAGCGACTTGATATAGTAACGCGACGTTTCAAAAACAACACCTTAGGCAGAGGAAACACCTTCAGCATAGAGAAGAAGAGCCTCTAAAGCAGGATAATACCCTATTTAAGGTACCTTCGGCGAGGAAAGTGGGGGTAGGTGGGGAACCCAATACCGTTCGGTTAAGACATCTCTTCGTTGAGGCAGCAGGGGAGCGGGGGAGAGAAAGAAAACTCTTGCTCTGCCTCGTTCCCAGGCTCTGCCACAGAATGAGATCAAGGAGGCTCTGCCTCCTGGGTTAACGGAGGCAGAGCCTCCTACAAGAGCATTACAAGCCTAGGCTTGTAACGAGAGATAATGCACAGTTGATTCTCTCTGTCAATGCGTAAGTCCTAGTTAGATAATTTACCTACCGCCAACCTATGTAGAGACGCGATTAATCGCGTCTCTACTATCGGTTATTTCGGATTTTTTACCCTAATTAAGGCTATATTTGATACAGCAAAGAGGAGATTTTGGGTAACGATCAGGTGTTTATAACTCCTAACTGTGGAAGACCAGTACTTTTGCTTCCTGTGGTTCCAATTTGATGGGGATCAGTCCATCTACAGTCTTGATGGTTTCTCCGGTTTCGACAACGTCGTAGGCTTGCACCCCTTCTTTTACCATGGACAGAAGAAACTCTCCGCCCTGTGTAGAATAGGCATACAAAATCCGGGTATTATCAACGCCAGAGACTTCTGAAGATTCGGGTTCCCTGATCATAAAGATGTCTTTATCAGCTTGGGACGATTTAGGAAACAAAAAACGGGTGGTACCGTAACGCAGCACGGGGTAATGTTGTCGCAGGTGGGCCATTTGCTTGAGAGTTGTGTGCAAGTTCTCTTTCCACCCAGGGGAGTCGGGCCAGATCATCATGGGACGGTTAAAGGGATCTCCACCTATGCCAAACAAGCCATTGTGGTTGGGGTGATAGGGAATTCCCAGCGCCGTCTCGGTGCCATACAGCACTAGGGGAACCCCCCGTGCCGTAAACTGAAACTTGATGAGACTGTCATAGGCTCTATCGGACATGTTAGGATAGAATGTCTTTAGTCGGGGATCATCCTGGACTTCAACAAAGGTCACCCATCCCTTAGCATCCTCATCTGGGATAGCATCTAGGGAAGCCTTGGGAATTTCCAAGGTTTCGGCAGGGTTAAGGAGATGATGCACCCAGTGAATCACCGGATCACTGTAGTAACGACTTTGTCGCCCCAGGCAATTTTCCCGCATTATATAGGTACGCCCATCCCAACCGCGATCGCCAGCGAAGAAGCGTCGCATCGCCTCACTCAAATTAAAGTCATATTGTGTCATGTGCTGGGTCTTTTTCAGAAATTCTATACTCCCTGGCGTGCGATACCCTGCACCAAAATACTCTCCCAGTAGCACAGCATTGGGATTGATGGAGAGGACATAGTCCTCAAAAGTGCGCCAGAAGCTTGCATTCACATGCTTTACTGCATCCAGACGAAAACCGGCAATCTGATGACCGCCTTCATTAAAAGTCAGCCAGTAGCGTGCCATATCCAGAAAATACTTTTCTACAGCAGGCACTTCCTGCGCAATGTCTGGCATCCCACCACTGATCTGACCATTTTCGATGAGTTCTTGAGAAGCCGTATCAAAGTCCCAGATAATCATAGGAGGATGGAACCATCCTTGGGGGTCCAATTCTCCCGTTTTTGGATCCCAGTGGGTGGCTACCAATTCCCCATGACGGTAGACATTGCCATTGTCAGCAAACCAAGATTCCCCAAACAAAAAGCCCCCAGCCCCTAGCTTAGGAACTTGCGTAGAGATATGCCCAGGGGAGGTCTGATTCATCGTCACATCCAGAATTACCCCCAGTCCCCTCTCACCTGCTTCATCTAAAAGTTTCCGAAAGAGGCGGTAACGATCCTGGTGTTCATCAGAAGCAGCGCGAAAATGTTCATCGATCTCAAACCAATCCTTAGTCCAGTAGCCATGGTAGGCGGTTGAGATGTGGCTATAAAAGTTATCTGGGTCAGTATCTTCCTTATGCAAACGCAGATAGTTGTCAATATTCGGATGGTAGAAAAAGCCATTAGCATTGTCCTGAATGGGGGACAACACAATTTTAGTAACCCCCAGATCCTTAAGATAATCGAGTCTGTCAATGACCCCCTGCAAATCTCCTCCCCAGTACATACTCATGTGACGAAGTGTGGGGTCATAGATATGCTCTAACAACAGCTGGTTCATCTCTTTGTATCGACGTTCCTCAGTTGTATCCGTTGCCTCAGACTCAAAAGCAAATTTCGGTACATTGTTGCCAGGATCTGCATCCAGAAACCGATCTATCACAATATAGTACAGCACATCATTCCCCAAGTTGCCTTCAGAGTTATCAGAAGACAAAGACTGTGCTAGCGTTGAAGGCATCCACAAACTCCAGCAACAAAATAAACTCACTCCCCATAAACACCAAGCCCGTAACGCACGGTACAGGCTTTGCCGACAGGTAATTATTGGCATCATGTCTTCTCAAAAATCTCCAAAGAAAATATAGGGATCATATTTGATTTTTGAAATATCCGTAGGTGGGCACCGCCCACAATATCCGGATATGGTGGGCAGTGCCCACCCTACACGACTTAAAATTTTTCGTGAATGATTTAGGATTCCTATATATAGCAATCCGTGGAGGAATTACAAACACCCCCGCCCCAAGGGGGAAGTCAAAAGTCAAAAGTCAAAAGTCAAAAGTATTTTAAATTTTGAATTTTAAATTTTGAATTTCCGCGTAGCGGCTTGTCCCCCTGTCCCCCATGTCCCCCTTGTCCCCCAAGTCCTGCTCTTAAATAGGATTCCCATAAAGTATTTAGTTGTTCTTTGCCTCTTCTTTCACCAAAGATTCGAGAGCAATATTCTCGGTCCGGGTATCCCCATGATAAAGTGCCTGCCACACCTCAGGGAAACGGGCAATCACAATCTCTGAAGCGGGTAAATTGAACTTCGATTCAGTGGCGGGGTGCTGTACCTGAGCTATCTGCACCTCACTCATTTGCTCATGGTTGAAGAACCAGAAGCGCCCCAACCAACCTTCCAGCGGCATCATAGCGCGAGACCAGCTGGGAGACACCAGCAACACACAAAAAACACCACTAACTGCGGCTAGGAGCCAGCGCCGGGTGATACCATAGCGATTCAACTGAAACTGTACCTGCCACAAAAAGGCGTATTTTAAGTCCTGCCAGTAATCACTAAGCTGCTTTAATACACCGTAAAGGGGAGACACATACTCCCGCTTACCTATGGTTACCATCTGAGCCTGCTGCCGCTGCCATGCCGAGAGTTTTTCTTCCAGGAGCGATAAAACAACATCAATGCCTTCACCCAGGTTATATCCGAGAATATAGCCGTATGTGTTTACCAGATAAAAGATAAACATTGAGAGAAACGTAAAATGTGTTACTGGTGCCAGATTCACCTCGCCCGACTGAACAAAAAAGATACCGACTGTATACATAGACCAACTCAAGACCAGACCGGCATAGTCAACCAGAGGCTTTAAGAGTACCTGCCTGAGGGGAATATTCCAGCTAGTGACATTGAGGTCTTCATGGAGGAACTTAGAAAACCACCTCTTCCATTGGGGTGGTCGTTCCGGACTCAGAGGTTGCACCGATAAGGTTTGAAAAGGATACAGCCGCCCTTCAATCAACATTCTGCGACCAATCAAGTAGTAAATAAAATACTGAATAATTGCATAGGGAATCAGTCCAGACCAAGTAAACGCCCGTGACCAAGGTCCCTGAGCTGTCACAATCAGGAAAAACCCGAAGTCACACCCAATTTTCCAACTCGTAACCCCCAAAATTTGTTCAAAAACCATAGGTAAGTTGGTTTTGAACTGAGTCCAGAAGGGAGTATCGGGCATCAGGTTCACCAGTTTTTCCTGAAAGGGCTTGCGTAACAGCAAACTATTGATCAATACGTCCCGAATCAGGACATAAGCTGATAGGGGCATCAGAATCTGAAATAGTTTGCTGGAACCATACCGAATCCCCATGGGGTCAATTGAAATCAACGGCAAATCCATAATCGTCCTTCTTGAATAAGTCTGATACTTCAAGCCTGAACATCATTGAACATTAATTCCCAATGCGCCAAACATAGCACCGCGATCTGCCCGAAGACAGAAAAATCTTCACGCTGATTTTCTTATTATCTCCATACCAGGGGACACCTTGCTCATCTGGGAAAGAGGAGCAGGGGGATGGGGGGATGGGGGATGGATTGGTTCTGGATGGGTTAGTCACCGGTAGGTGGCGCAAGAGCGGCAAGTCCCTAAAGCCGTTCATGCCGTTGGTGGTATGCCAACGCCGTTCAGAGCCGGTCCGCCTTGGATAAGGAAG
>JADQBA010000142.1 GCA_016903675.1 Stigonema ocellatum SAG 48.90 = DSM 106950
CCCCCCCCCCCCCCCCCCCCCCCCCCCCCACCCCCCTCCCCCAACCCCACACCCCCCTCCCCCCACCCCACCCCCCCCTCCCCACTCCCCACTCCCCAGGCCCCCCTCCCCCCGCCCCCCTCCCCAGCCCCCAGGCCCCACGCCCCCTTCCCCACTCCCCCTTCCCCACACCCCAGTCCCCAGTCCCCACTCCCCACTCCCCAGTCCCCACTCCCCATTCCCCACTCCCCATTCCCCACTCCCCACTCCCCACTCCCCACTCCCCACTCCCCATTCCTTCAATTACCGTGGCACAACAGCAGAAAAAGCAAGAGCCAGAAATTCCATACCTGACACGCACCCAAGTCCTAGTGGCGATGGGAGTAACTGCAATGATTTTGTGGTTAGCTGCCAAGCTGTGGTTGCGATTTGGCAACTTTTCCCTAATGTCTTGGCGCTGGAACGAAAGAGAGTTACTTATCGGTGTGGGTTTGGGGTTAACCATCACTGGGATGAGTGGCATAGCTTATCAACTTTCCCCTCCTTACCGTAGAAGTGCCAATTATTACCTAGACATGGTACTGAAGCCCCTAGTAATCCCCGATATAATTTGGCTGGGACTCCTACCTGGATTAAGTGAAGAATTGTTATTTCGTGGTGTCATGCTACCAGCTTTCGGATTGGGTCACTTAGCTGTCATCCTGTCGAGTGTCTGTTTTGGTGTCTTACACTTTAGTGGTTCACAACAATGGTCTTATGTGATTTGGGCAACTATTGTCGGAATGATATTAGGGTATAGCGCCCTCCTTAGTGGCAACTTGTTAGTGCCAATTGTTGCTCATATTCTGACAAACTTGATTTCTAGCTATTTATGGAAAGTTGCTCAGTCTTCAGCCATTAAAAATTAAACAGTTCGTGTAGCTGCGACTTTATTCGTTGGGTATTTTTTGTGGTTTGCTTTGCCCAGCTAATGCGATCGCCATAGGCAATATCCGATGTTCTTGCACCTGAATCCTAGCTTGGAGTGTTTCTGGTGTATCATCAGGCAGCACTGGCACCGCTGCTTGCATCAAAATTGGCCCACTGTCCACTTCTAAACACACCAGATGCACTGTACAACCAGTAATTTTCACACCAGCAGCAAGGGCTTGTTCCACAGCATGAACTCCCTTAAAACTAGGTAATAAGCTGGGATGAATATTGATAATCTTGTCAGGAAAGGCATTTATGAAAATGGGCGTTACTACGCGCATCCAACCAGCCATAATCACCCATTCAACATCATACTGCTGCAAGGTCTGCACAATTTGTCTATCTAAATCTTCACGACTTTTGTAGTCGCGGTGATTCAACAATACGGATGGAATACCCCAGTTAGCTGCCCGTACTGCTGCATAAGCCTTAGGATTATTGTAAATTAAAACTTGAATTTGGGCGGACAACTGCCCGTCTTTGATTGCAAGGGCGATCGCCTCAAAATTACTCCCATTACCAGAAGCCATAATTCCCAGTTTTAAAGGAGTGTGTATACAAAAACTCTGTTGAAGAATACTGGGGGAAACCAGACTAGCGGTAGAATCAGGGCAAAACACCATAACATTCGTGAGTGTTAATTGTACATGCCAAAAATATATGGTAAATCCTGGTTAGATAATGATACCGTTGCCGCTTGGATTTTTCTCACTCCAGCATTGATTTTGCTCTTGCTGTTTATAGTTTGGCCCATCGCCTATTTGTTTTACCTCAGCTTCACTGCTGGTAGTTTCACCTCAACAGGTCCTTACTGGGTAGGCTTCAAAAATTACTGGCGCTTGGGACTTAACCCCGATTTCTGGCAAGTTATTGGTAACACCGTTTACTTCGCCCTTGGAACCGTCGTTCCCAGTGTAGTTATCCCTTTAGGACTAGCGGTGCTATTAAACCGTACCTTTGCTTTGCGAGATGTACTGCGAACTGCCTATTTCCTTCCCTCCATCATTTCCCTTGTCGCGGCTGGTTTGGGATTTCGCTGGCTGTTTCAAACGGAAGGACCAGTTAATGCGCTTTTAAATGTGATTGGTATTCAACCAATTCCCTGGCTAGGAGACACGTTTTGGGCAATGCTAGTCCTCATTATATTAAGTATTTGGAAACAACTTGGTTTCAATATGGTGGTGTTTTTGGCAGGGTTGCAAGCAATTCCCCCCAGTCGTTATGAAGCTGCGGAACTTGATGGCGCAAATGCTTGGCAACAATTTTGGTATATTACCTTGCCCGGATTGCGACCTACTTTTATATTCGCAATAGTTACCACTGTTATTTTCACATTGCGGAGTTTTGAGCAAGTTTATGTGATTACTGGCGGTGGTCCGTTGAATTCTACTAATTTGCTAGTTTACTACATTTATGAAGAGGCTTTTGGTCAATTTGACTTTGGTTATGCAGCAGCTGCTGCAACAGTGCTTTTAGCAGTAACCCTGGTGCTGGTGTATTTGCAGTTGCGAACTTGGGGGGAGGAGAATTAGGAATGGGGAGTGGGGAATGGGGAGTGGGGAGTGGGGAGTGGGGAATGGGGAGTGGGGAGTGGGGGAGTGGGGAGATGGGGAAGATGGGGAAGATGGGGAAGATGGGGGAGATGGGGGAGATGGGGAAGATGAGGAAGATGAGGAAGATGAGGAAGAATAATTGTTTACTCCCCTATCTCCCCTATCTCCCCTATCTCCCCACTCCCCACTCCCCACTCCCCACTCCCCACTCCCTATCTCCCCACTCCCCACTCCCATTTCACTTTATTGGCAGCAGATTTCGTAATTATCATGGTTTGTTAACTTGACTCAAGGTTTTTTGACATTAACAATCAGATTAAGAGCGTATTTAAAAGCTATTCAGGATTTTTTTCCTAATTATTTCTGATTTTTTCCGGATTTTTAATTTAGCTGATGAATTCTGGGTGTACTCTCCAAATACAGTAATTATTAGTATTCCCATTTAAGACATTTGACACCCTAGAGCTAGAGGTAAATACCATGAAAAATCATGCTAATAACCAGGATTCCATTTTAAGTCAAATCACAGATCAATGTGTTCAGCGAAGGGATTTCAGTAGATGTGACTTGAGTGGAATCGACCTCAGAGCAATAGATTTAAGTGGCATTAACTTGATAGGAGCAGATTTGCGTCATGCAAATCTAAGTGGATCTGTCCTCTTTGGTGCTAACCTAAGTGGTGCAAATTTAATGCAAGCGAATTTGCAGGAGGCTGATTTGTATGACGCAAATCTGTGTGAAGCTAATTTGATTGATGCTGATTTAAGAGGTGCAAATTTGTGTGGGGCTTTTTTGTGGCGAGTAAAATTAAGTGGAAGTAACCTGTGTTGCGCTTCTTTATGTAATGCCGATTTGAGCGAAGCCGACCTGATTGAAGCTCAATTAATAGAAGCATCGCTTATTGAAGCTAACTTAGTGAGAGCAAATCTTACAGGAGCACAGCTATGTGGAGCAACACTAATAGAAGCTAATTTACAACAAGCTAACTTAACTGGTGCAGACCTCACATGGGCAAACTTAACCGAGGCAAACTTGAGTGAGGCTAACCTTTGGGAAGCAAAAATGACTTTTACAAAGCAACGAGGCACTATCATGCCTGATGGCACAATTCATCAACCTCACATAGTCTGTTTTTAAGGAGTGGGGAATGGGGAATGGGGAGTGGGGAATGGGGAATGGGGAATGGGGAATGGGGAATGGGGAATGGGGAATGGGAGTTAGGAGTTAGGAGTTAGCAGTTAGGAGTTAATTCATAATTCATAATTCATAATTCCTCTCTTTTCTTAAAACTCACGTTGCGAGAAGATGAAAATCGCGATCGCTAACAGTACGGCACTGTAAAGCAAGCCATAGCCAGCATTGGTAATTAGTGCAGTTGAGTCAGGTAGCGCGTGTATTCCATAAACGGCATTATTTTTTAAATCTAATCGCGATAAATCTGGTAATATGAGGTATAACGCTTGAGTGAGGCGTTCAATACCTGGGTTGTGACCCAAACGACCAAGTTGTAGTATATCTTGAGTAATATTACCCATTAAATATACGGCAAAAGTTAATGCTGTAGCTAACAGCGAACTCGTAAACACTCCCAAAGTAATAGCCACAGCGGTCATCAAGGACAGTTCCAAGAATAAGAAAATAGCGGCAATCAAAATGCTTGCCGTCGAATAGGCAATGTTCCCAAATTGTAAAAATGCCACATAAATAGCTGTCATAGCCGCGATGAATACAGCTAGAACTGCCAACAAACCTAAGTATTTACCAAGAATAAATTCACTCCGGCCAACAGGTTTGGCAATTAACACCAAAACAGTGCGTTTTTCAATTTCTTTGTTAACCAGTCCTGTACCAACAAAAACCGCAACAATTAAGCCGATAGCACTCATCGCCGCCAGACCAAAGTCTAAAAACATTTTGCCCTCTGTCGCTGCGGCAAATTCAGGAAGTAGACGGATAGCAGCAGCAAGTATTAGACCATAAAAGCCAATAATATAAAGGATGCGATCGCGCATCACCTCCCGAAATACATTCGTTGCTATTACAGAAATTCTGCCCAAATTCATAAAAATTTTGTTGGTTGTTGATTGTTGGTTGTTGGTTGTTAGTTGTTAGTTGTTAGTTGTTGGTTGTTGGTTGTTTAAAAAACTCCCCACTCCCCACTCCCCACTCCCCATTCCCCATTCCCCACTCCCCACTCCCCACTCCCTACTCCCCACTCCCCACTCCCCACTCTTCTACTGTGGCGGCGGATCTCTCCGAATAAATTTAGGAATGGGTTGGCATGTAATTTCTGCAATAGTAGAGTTATTATCTGATTTTTTTGCAGTTCCGGAGGCGGCGTTTGTAGAGACTGTAACTGGATCAATTTGACAAGACCTTTTGAGGTAATATTTCTCTGGGTTAGCCCTAGGACCGTCCCAAATACTGAGTAAATCTAGTTTATATCCAGATTTCTTAATATTGGAGATACGCGGTTCAACGTGCCATAGATACCTCTCATCATATTCCGCCAAGTTTGTTGCGATGACTTGCTTACCGAGGTTGCCTACTTTTTGTCGTGCATCAAGTAACCATTGCTCTACTTCCGACCAAGGTTTTTTAGCTATTTGTTCTTCTATGAGGGGCACCAGTTTATCTAATATTATGACGCCGTTTGTGGGAACTTTGACTGCGGGTTCGTTTTTCAAAACCAAGGCACTGCGCTTAGAATTATCTATTTGCACACTGGGAAATTGAGTTACCCAATTATCTACAACAAAATAGAATTGCAACCAGCAACTAATCACCATACAACTGGCAAGTAAAACTATGATCCTTTGACGTGCTTCTATCTTGGGAATCTGGGTTTTTGCCTCTGTACCCGTCCCTTCAAAAAATTCTGGAATTGCAGTAATTATTGCGGAAATCGTTGGCCAAAGAACTATTGTTCTTGGTGTAATCACATCTTTTTCCTGTCCAAAGGCAAAAACACTAACTAAGAATCCGGTTATCAATGCTCCGAGGGGCAAATTCGTCCATGGGACGAATAAAGGGTTATCAGTGGTATACCAAGCAGTACCGGCAATTAAAAATAACCAACCGCAAATTGCTATTATCTCTTTTACATAACCTGTAGAAAGAGATGACATTAACAAAGAAAAAACACTCAAATAAAGTAATGTTTGCCAGGAATAAGCCTTAGGCGGAACTACTATTCTTCTTATTCGCTCATAAATAAATTCAAAAATCTTGAAAGAACTGAATATATCTCTAAACAACAAGTTCATAATTTTTCCTCTTAATTAAATTACCGTTCTACAGCATATGACCTATTGAATATTCATAAACAAATGGAAGCCTCACTCAGAGACTTTAGACATATGCTGCGCGAATAAATAAAATAACCACAATTAGACTATAGCTTAGTGCATTTGCTATTAGGAGGGAGGTAATCAAATTTGTATTTTGCAATTTAATCTTGTAATTACGGCGTGAATTGCGCCGGATAAGTGGTTCCTGTCGATTTTTTCCTGGTTCACTGAGTGACACTAACATAATTCTTAATAAAACGTATTTGAACAAAAAAGTTGCAAAGAAAATTATAAAAGCAGTTAATACTATAAAAGTTTGTATACTATAGGCATATTCGAGTCGATTAAAAAAAAGATAATTTATCAATTCAGATTTATATCTGACTGGTAATACTGACTCCACAACAAAAAATATTATCCAACCAATTACGCTGGAAAAAAGATTGATACAAACGGAGTAAAAAATGCTACTCTTTTTGTCAAATTTTAGCCGCGTATTCAAGATATATGCTTCAATCGGCATTGCCACAAGTAAAAATAACAAATCAAGCAAAATTACACCAAGGGGAAAAATTCTGGGAAGAAAAGGATAGTCAGGCATAAACGGGTAATCAGTAAGGTGTGGCTTAAGAGGCGCTGGATCGCAAGGCGTTCGTCAAAAGTATTGTATTCCGGGCTTTCTTTGTTTGAATGGTAGGTTTATTTCCGCGCCCGTTGTACTAGGATTTACGAGCTTTACAAAAAGAAAGATATTGACGTAAATCAACGGTACTGCACTTGGTAGCAGGACTGAACTGACCAAAATATTACCATTACTTCTCATTTCTATCCCAAAAGTGCATAAGTTGATTTTGCTTACATATATCAAGAATACAGCTATGAAGTAGGGGAGTGGGGGAGTGGGGGTGTGGGGGTGTGGGGGTGTGGGGGAGTAGGGGAGTGGGGGTGTGGGGGTGTGGGGGTGTGGGGGGAGAAAGAATTATTGCTCAACAACTCCCTTACCTCCCTTACCTCCCTTACCTCCCTTGCTCCCCTTGCTCCCCTTGCTCCCCTTGCTCCCCTTGCTCCCCCACACCCCCACTCCCCTATTGAATCTTAGATTTCCTACGAGATGTATAAGACCTTGGTTAATATGAAAGACTGCGACGTTAGAGCTTTTGGAGAGATGACAAGGAACGGCATCGGTATTCGTACGGCGCAAGTGCGCCCCTCACGGCTTACTGGTCAAATTCATATCTATGATGGTGTAGGAAAAGGCAAGTCGCAAGCGGCTTTAGGCGTTGTTTTGCGTTCAATTGGCTTGGGGATAAATGCACCTAGCAATTCTAACCGTGTCTTGCTGCTGCGGTTTTTAAAAGGTCCAGAACGGGATTATGACGAAGATGGGGCAATTGCGGCTCTGCAGCGCGGGTTTCCCCATTTAATCGACCAAGTTCGCACTGGCAGAGCAGAATTTTTTGGACCAGAGAAAATTACGCCCTTTGACAGAGCAGAGGCGGCGCGGGGTTGGGATGTTGCCAAGGGTGCCCTAGCCTCTGGCTTGTATTCGGTTGTGGTCTTAGATGAAATTAACCCCGTCTTAGATTTGGGTTTACTGGAAGTAGATGAGGTGGTGCGAGCACTAAAATCCAAACCTCAAGAGTTGGAAATCATTGCTACCGGACGCGCTACTCCGCAAAAGTTGCTGGATATTGCGGATTTGCACTCAGAAATGAAACCCCATTACCACCCGACAGCTTTAGCACAAGGAATTCACGGCATTGAAATTTATACTGGTGCTGGTAAAGGTAAGTCTACCAGTGCCCTAGGTAAGGCGTTACAAGCCATCGGTAGGGGAATCAATTATCCGGGTTCTACCCGTGTGCTGATTATGCAGTGGCTCAAAGGTGGTACTGGCTACACGGAAGATGCGGCGATCGCTGCCTTACAGCAGTCCTATCCAGAGCTAGTGGATCATCATCGCTGTGGTCGAGATGCCATTGTCTGGCGCAACTCCCGGCAAGAATTGGACTACAAGGAAGCCGAACGTGGCTGGGAAATCGCGAAGACTGCGATCGCCTCTGGTGTGTATAAAACTATTATCCTCGACGAACTCAATCCCACCGTTGATTTAGAACTACTGCCCGTTGAACCGATTGTTCAAGCTTTACTCCGCAAACCCAAAGACACCGAAATTATTATCACAGGTCGCTGTCAAAATCAGCCCAGATACTTTGATTTGGCTAGTATTCACTCTGAAGTTTACTGTCATAAGCACTACGCCAACCACGGTGTAGAACTTAAGCAAGGGGTGGATTTTTAACAGAGTGAGGAGTTAGGAGTGAGGAGTTAGGAGTGAGGAGTTAGGAGTTAGGAGTTAGGAGTTAGGAGTTAGGAGTTAGGAGTTAGGAGTTAGGAGTTAGGCTCAGCCCAACTGGCGGTACACCACCCGCTACCCATGAAACAAACACAGTTTCCCCCTACACCCCTGTGTTTCAAGAAAGCCCCCCACCTGCGGCGCACCACCCGTTATGAATGGAACAAACACTTCTTCCCCCCCCTCTCCCCCTCCCCCCCTCCTCCCCTCCTCCCCTCCCCTGCCCACTAAAGAGCAAATTTTATTTTATAATTCATAATTCAGCATTCATAATTAAAAGTTGTGTTTATTCATGCTGACTTACTTATCTAAAATTATGGATAACAATAATGTACTTGACTTGGTGACAGTGGGAATGGCGATCGCTATTCTTTTAGGCGGCTTCCTCATGATGTTTACCACAGTATTCACTACCAAGCGTAAGCAAAGATGATGGGACAGCTGTTGTACATTCACTTTCTTTGAGTTCTTATGGTGTCTTTCACACCAGGAGAACTTCCATTTTTGACAAAAGTGTGTTGGCAAACGGTTGACATTAGCTCCTTGACTCCACAAGAGATGCTACGCCGTTACGAACGCGGCTGGCATTATCGTGGTGTTTTGGGTGAATTGAGCGCAGAAGAAGCAGCATTTGTTCGAGAATTAAGCCGCTGCTATGGTTCCTGGATTGCAATGAACTTCCATCTCAAACAGCATCAGTTAGTTCTGCAAATATTGAGCAGGCTCAATGTAGATTTTTTGAAGGACTGTGGTACTTATTTTAGAGGAGGGACATTTCTCACTCTGAAGTATGATGAGTATAGACTGAGCAACGATATTGATTTCCTCTGTTCTTCTGGGCAAGGTTATCGTGCCATTCGTCAGGAGATTTTTGACCGAGGATATGATGCCATTTTTACTAGTTACGATAGCATCGAACTACCAAGAGAAATTCAAGCAAATCAGTATGGTGTGCGGTTTCCCGTGTTTGTGGAGGGTGTCTCAATTAAGTTTGAGATTGTTATGGAGGGAAGAATTACCCTCGATGCACCAGCAGAGTTTGATTGGCTACCTGTAGTTTGTCTGAGTCTAGTAGATTGTTTTGCAGAAAAACTATTGGCAAATGCCGATCGCTGGTTGGATACATCGATAGAATCAAGAGACTTAATTGATTTGGCAATGCTGCGCTGTTCGGGGGAAATCCCAGCCGCAGCCATGGTCAAGGCAGAAAACGCCTATCCTGTGGTGGAACCATTAAAACGAGCGATCGCTAACTTTCAAAGCAAACCTGACTATCGACAAAGATGCTACCAATCACTCATGGTGAAATCTCCAATCAGGATCATGGACGGTATTGACTTACTCGCAGATGATTTCTCTCTATGAATTATAAATTAAGTAGGTCGGCGTGAATAATTAAAGGTTTGTAGTTGCGCTTCAGCGCCCTAGATATGAGCGCCCACGGAGCTACTACAAACCCTTACTTGCATTCATATAGTTCGGTTTTTCTGTGCCGATATACTTATGAATTATGAATTATGAAAATAAGTCATCAAAATAATTTGTGCTTTATAGTTCGTAATTCTTAATTACAATATCAAGAAAATGATGGTTTTGTAATAAGGAATATGTGTTTAATTTTTCATGAATCAATTGAGGGGCTTGAGATGTAACTCTTAATTACGAATTACTTAGACCATCAAGAACGAAAAATTATTTTTGTTCCGCCCGTGGTAGCAACGCTTGCTTGCGTTTATTCACGCCAGAACAAAAGCAAATTATTTTCATAATTCATAATTCATAATTCATAATTCTTACATGAATAAAAAAAAACAGTTTAGAATAATTAGTTTTGCTACCATAATAGCTGTCGTAGCAAGTATGACAGTGCTGTTCGATACCGTGGTATTAGCCCAAACCACAGACACCCAGAAGGAAGAAGCAGACAGTTTGCTCGAGCAAGGTAATAAACAGTTAGATACCAGCCAATTTGAAGCTGCATTACGTTCTTACCAGCAAGCTTTGAGGATTTACCAAAGTATCAAAGACCAACTTGGAGAGGGACAGTCTCTAGGTAGTTTAGGAACTGTTTACGAATCGCTGGGAGACTACAAACAGGCGATAGATTATCAACAGCAAAGTTTGGCGATCGCACGGGAAATCCAAGACCGACTGGGAGAAGGACAGTCTCTGGGTAATCTGGGAAATGCTTATTACTCACTGGGAGACTATAAACAGGCGATAGATTATCAGCAGCAAAGTTTGGCGATCGCACGGGAAATAAAAGACCGACAGGGAGAGTCCGTTTCTCTGGGCAGTCTGGGAAATGCTTATTACTCACTGGGAAACTATAAACAGGCGATAGATTATCAACAGCAGAGTTTGGCGATCGCACGGGAAATTAAAGACCGACTCGGGGAGGGACATTCTCTGGGCAGTTTGGGAAATGCTTATTACTCACTGGGAGACTATAAACAGGCAATTAATTACCATCAGCAGAGTTTGGCGATCGCACGGCAAATCAAAGACCGAGTTGGTTCGGGACATTCTTTAGGCAATCTGGGAAATGCTTACTTTTCACTCGGAGACTATAAACAGGCGATTAATTACCATCAGCAGAGTTTGGCGATCGCACGGCAAATCAAAGACCGACATGGTTCGGGACAATCTCTTGGTAGTCTGGGAAATGCTTACTTTTCACTCGGAGACTATAAGCAGGCGATTAATTACCATCAGCAGAGTTTAGCGATCGCGCGGGAAATTAAAGACCGACATGGTGAGGGACAATCTCTCAGCAACTTGGGACTGGCTTACGACGCACTCGGAGACTATAAACAGGCGATTAATTACCATCAGCAGAGTTTGGCGATCGCGCGGGAAATTAAAGACCGACTCGGGGAGGGACAATCTCTCAACAATCTAGGACTTGCTCTGGTAAATTCTGGCAACCCACAAGCCGCTGAAACAACCCTCCGTACTGGAATTAACGTATTGGAATCTCTAAGAGCTGATTTGGGCGATAACGACGCTTTGAAAGTGTCCATTTTTGAAACGCAAGCGGGTACCTACCGGATACTGCAAAAAGCCCTCATCGCTCAGAATCAAACCACACAAGCTCTGGAAATTGCTGAACGCGGTCGAGGGCGAGCGTTTATCGAATTAATTGCCCAACGCCAGCACTCTTCTTCATCTGCTCCACCTAACATTGAGCGAATTCGACAAATTGCCAAACAGCAAAACGCCACTCTAGTTGAATATTCCATGATCTGGGATCAACTGTATATTTGGGTTGTCAAGCCCAGTGGCGAAGTCGCATTCCACAAGGTTGACCTCAAAACTACGAACTTGCAGAGTGCCGCAGATGCAGTAAGTTTTCTCAGCTGCCGGAGCAACAATTGTTTGAAACAAATCTACCAGTTACTCATTCAACCCATCGCCGCTGAACTGCCCAATGACCCCAACTCCCACATCATCTTCATTCCTAATGAATCTCTATTTCTCGTTCCCTTCGCTGCTCTTCAAGACCAGAATCAGCAATCCCTGATTCAAAATCATACCATTTTGATTGCTCCCTCAATTCAGGTATTGGATTTCACCCATCAACAACGACTCAAACTCCAGCAGTCTGCTTCTCAAAACTCAGTCTTGGTGGTTGGCAATCCCACTATGCCTAGGGTTGCTCCTAGAATTGGCGACCCACCACAACCGCTTGAACAGCTACCTGGATCTGAAAATGAAGCTAACATCATTGCTGGGTTGTTCAACACCCGTCCACTCACCGGGAAACTAGCAACCAAGGCTGCTGTAGAAAAGCTTTTGGCTGGCGCAAGAATCATTCACCTAGCTACCCACGGGTTACTTGACGACCTAGGTGAGGCTGGAATACCAGGGGCGGTGGCACTCGCTCCCTCTGGCACAGATAATGGTTTACTCAGTGCGAATGAAATTTTGGGTTTCAACCTCAATGCTGAGTTGGTTGTGCTCAGTGCTTGCGATACTGGACGGGGACGCATCACAGGCGATGGCGTCATTGGCTTGCCACGTGCGTTTATCGCTGCTGGTACCCCTAGCATTATTGTCTCTTTGTGGCGGGTATCGGATGAATCTACTGCTTTTCTCATGCCTGAATTTTATCGCCAATTACAACGGAATCATGACAAAGCAAACGCTCTGAGACAGGCGATGTTGGCAACCATGAAGAAGTATCCTAACCCTAGTGACTGGGCCCCATTCATTTTGATTGGTGAAGCTGAGTAATTATTTCTACTATGTAACAAAATGTAAAACCTTTGGAATTGGCTCGTAGTTGCGGTTTAGCGCTCTTAAAATCAACAAAGCAAGAGTTTATTTCCGCCTACCTACTTGTGACTTTTATGGAGGCTATTTACTGGAATTGCGTGATTGCTCACGGCATCACTTCATTTTCCTACTTTGGCATCCCCATAGTCATAGGGGTTTTCTTTGGCAAAACTAAGGCAACTATCCCTTCTAAGTTTTGGCTAGCCTTGTTATTATCAGGTGGATTCATAGTGTCTTGCGGATTTCATCACCTTTTGGCGGTCTTTGATCCACATCCGGCAGTGTCTTTACTGCACTTAGGCGTGCTCGATGTAATGAGCTTTATTTCCTTGTCTGCCTTACTCTGCCTGATACCAACCGCTTATGAAATTGTAGAAATAATCGCCAGATATCAAGAAAATGCCCGCGAACTTGAACGCAGCCAGCAGATGCAACGGCTATTCCTAGATCAGGGTCCCTTTGGAGCCTATATTAAAGATGAGCAATCGAGAATGCTCTACTACAACCAGGAGCTACAGTCTAGATTTTTGGTGGGTCCACAAGAATGGCTGGGGAAAACGGATAGTGAATTCTTGCCAGATCCAGAACAGGGGCTGCGGGTAATGGAAAACGATCAGATGGTTTTGAAGACTCTACGCCCTTTGAAGCTGATTGAAGAGGTAAAAGTATCTAGCAATAATCAGCCGTGCTACTGGCTGTCGTTTAAGTTTCCGTTTAGCGACTCCGCAACGGGCGCTTGTCGCATCGGTGGAATCAGCATCGATATCACAGAATCCATAGAAGCACAGCGATCGCTCACTGAACTAAATCAGCAGCTAGAAGAAAAAACACTGACATTAGAGGCAAAAAAGCAGGAAGTTATACATCTCTCAGATATGGCGGAGACGCTTTATTGCTGCGAGTCTGAAGATGAAGTGTATCAAGCGATCACTTTAACCTGTTCCAAGCTGTTTCCAGATACGAATGGTTGTATCAATATAATTGCTAACTCCAAGAATTATGTTCAGATGAATAGTTTTTGGGGACACGAAAAAAACAGTAAAGAAGTATTTTCACTATCTGATTGTTGGGCATTGCGGAGAGGGAAATTAAACCTTTTATCACCTTGTAAATCAGGACTGATATGCAGCCACTTAATGCAGCCTCTTAGCGGAACACATTTATGTATCCCATTGTTTGGGCAAATGGAAGTAATCGGGGTTTTATACATCAATGCACTTGAAGAAATCAGCCCAGAAAAACAACAAATTGCTGAGATTATTGGGCGATACTTAGCCTTTGCGCTGAATAATCTATCGATGAAACAACGTCTAACCCATGATAACTTGCGGGATGGATTGACCGGACTATTCAATCAGAGGTATATGCAAACCGTAACAGATCAGAAGCTAGCGGAGGCTGAAAGGTCGGGGCAAGTTCTTGGCGTTGCTTTCCTTGATATCGATAACTTCAAATTTTACAACTCGCGCTATGGGCATTTAACTGCCAACATTGCTCTCAAGGGATTAGCAAAGCTGCTGTTAGAATCTATTCGCTCCTATGACATTGCTTGCAGATGGGGTGGTGAAGAATTTGTGATTATAATGCCTAATGTTACGCTGGAAACCCTCAGGGATCGAATAGAACAACTCAGGGCAGAGGTCGAAAAAATGCAACTGAACGACGGCGATTGTATCCTCGAAGGTATCACCGCCTCTTTTGGAATAGCTGTATCACAACCAGGTATCAAGCTTCAGGATTTGCTGAGTCGGGCAAATCAGGCGATGCTTGAAGCAAAGCAAACAGGAAAGAATCGGGTTGTTGAGTATAAAAGCACCCATAATTGAATTTATCAACGATAGAATGGCTAACTAAGGGCGATCGCCCTTGGCTTTTGGTTAAGAATAGTTGAGGTGCCAGAAACCCGGTTTCGCAAAAGTTACCGGGTTTCTAATTTTTGCAAATCCTACGCAGTATTGAGAACCGACCGGAGAGCAGTTTAGAACAACGTACATAGCCTGCTACTGGCTAACTAAAATGTACTTACCGATTTACTTGGTGACTTTTGACGGGAGAAGTGAGAGGATAGTCATTATTGCGGGAGAGGAATCAGTCATCACAATTAACAAACAAGGAGAGCTTACTTATGAGCAGTCCTAATTTTGAGACGATGACCACAAAACAGTTACGAGCTTACGTTCTGGAAAATCGTGACGATCAAGCAGCGATACACGCGCTTGCAGATCGTGTTGAAGCTACTGGAGTAAAACTAGACTCACTTGATCAGTTACCAGAAGTAATAGAGCGTAAACGACAGCGTCCTTAATCATCCATACAAAAAATCCAAGAATTTGCGAGACAGGAGTCAATTGGTAGTCTTCGAGGTCAATCTCTACCGTTTGCCCAGTCAACCGCATAAACCGCCACACTGTTCCTGTGGTGATGCATCCGTAGATTGCACCAACCGCTTTTGAAGAAGCTTGGTTGAATCGCTGGGCTGCGATCATTTCAGCAACGCATTGCCCCACCCCCAGCCTTAAATCCCCTTTTTTTGCCTCTAGAACCACAATAACGGGTGCCTCGACTGCCATTTGTTCCGTTGTACCGCTAATTAGAAAGTCGCAAACCCCGTTCAAGCCAACAGCTTCATCTACATTAAATTCTTCTCCCGAAAATAGACTGATACGCCGATTTAGGATGCGTCTTAGTTCTATCAGAATCGGAGTCACAATCGCTTCCGATCTGAATTTTTCTGTGCTGGCTGCAACGGCTATGGGTACACTCTCTGCTAGATAGTCCAACAGGGTATTGGATGGAGTGACAGGTTCAATCTCAGGGAAAAACTTACTTCCCTCTACAGTGGTAATTCCGAATGCTTCTTTTACTTTTGTGATAGTGGTGAATTGGCTGTATGGCATATGACCTTGGGATGGGAAGTCTTTTGGGAAACGCCCCACTGGATGATGATGTGCGCATTCCTAGAACAACAGAAAATATAGGTCTTCTGGTATAAGCTTTTCAGGGTTTGTTTTTTTCTAAAGCCAGCAGCCGGATTTGAACCCGCGACCTTCCGATTACAAGTCGGATGCACTACCACTGTGCTATGCTGGCATTGGTATGACCGAGTCATTAGTTGGTATTTGCTTTCCAACATCAAACAACAGACAATACATGGGTAATTATAGCACAAGTTATTCCCTTGTCAACCATTAAGCGTCAAGAAATATATCCGTCGAAATTTGGCTAAAAAATCTTTCAAATTATCTCTTGAATCTGTAACGCCTAAATGACCCATGAAATTGGTACAATAAATATAAAATAAACTGAAAAATAGCTGGTATTCTTAAAAGGTTATATTTTTTGACCCGCACCGAAGAACGGAAAGACGTAATTGTTCTCTAAACATTGGAAGCATGGCAGCGTTGAGCGGACGAGATTTATTAAGTCTGGCGGACCTCAGTCCAAAGGAAGTTCAAGAACTCCTGCAAATGGCAATCGAGCTAAAATCCAAAAAGCTGAAGTTGCAGTGTAATAAAGTGTTGGGGCTATTGTTCTCCAAAGCTTCAACTCGAACACGGGTGAGTTTTTCCGTGGCGATGTACCAACTCGGTGGACAAGTCATAGACCTCAATCCCAATGTTACCCAAGTAAGTCGTGGGGAACCTGTGGAGGATACAGCACGAGTTTTGGAGCGATATCTGGATATTGTAGCAGTTCGCACCTTTGCACAGCAGGAATTGGAAACTTTTGCTCACTATGCCAAAATACCCGTAATTAATGCTCTTACCGATTTAGAACACCCGTGTCAGGTATTGGCTGATTTATTGACAATTCAAGAATGCTTTGACACATGCGCTGGTTTAACCTTGACCTATCTGGGTGATGGGAATAATGTTGCTAACTCCTTAATGCTAGGCTGTGCTTTGGTGGGGATGAATGTGAGAGTTGCCACACCTATTGGATATGAGCCAAATGCTGCCATTATAGACACAGCACGCTTAATAGCAGGCAACAAAACTGAAGTCATCCTAACTAATGACCCAGAAGCAGCAACAAAAGGTACTAATGTACTCTACACTGATGTTTGGGCAAGTATGGGGCAAGAATCAGAAGCAGACAACCGAATGCCAATTTTTCAACCTTACCAAATTAATGAGCAGCTATTGAACCTTGCTGACCCAGAGGCGATTGTTTTACACTGTCTACCAGCACATCGCGGCGAAGAACTCACACATGAGGTCATCGAAGGTCCCCAGTCACGAGTTTGGGACCAAGCAGAAAATCGCATGCACATCCAAAAGGCTTTGCTTGCCAGTATTTTAGGTGGGGAGTAGGGAGTGGGGAGTAGGGAGTGGGGAATGGGGAAATAGGGGGAGTGGGGAGTGGGGAATGGGGAATGGGGAATGGGGAGTGGGGTATTCAAAATTCAAAATTCAAATTTAAAACTCAAAACTCAAAATTTCCCCACTCACCACTCCCCATTCCCCATTCCCTAATCTAAAATCCAAAATCTAAAATCTTAAATATATAGTCCATAGGGTGGTTTTTTGTAGTACAAATGTTCTAAGAACATTTGTATTTACTTCCCTACAAATTTATGGAACGTCTCACAGAAGCACAGCAAGAACTTTATGAATGGCTGGCGGAATATATCCGATCGCACCAACATTCGCCTTCAATTCGTCAGATGATGGAGGCGATGAACCTGAAGTCCCCTGCACCAATTCAAAGTCGTTTGGAACATTTACGAACAAAAGGATATATAGAATGGAGTGAAGGGAAGGCGCGGACGATTCGGGTTTTGAGTCCTCTCAAGCAAGGAGTACCAATTTTGGGTACCATCGCTGCTGGTGGTTTAATAGAACCCTTCACTGAAGCTGTGGAAAATCTAGACTTTTCCCATTTATCCTTACCACCCCAAACCTATGCTTTGCGGGTAACGGGTGACAGCATGATTGAAGATTTGATTGCTGAAGGAGATTTGGTATTTCTACGCCCAGTCCTAGAACCAAATCATCTGAGAAATGGTACTATTGTCGCCGCGAGAGTAGATGGATACGGTACCACATTAAAGCGGTTTTATCGCCTAGGCGATCGCGTCACCCTCAAACCAGCAAATCCTAAATACAACCCAATTGAAGTGAACGCCATCCAGGTACAGGTACAAGGTTCCCTCGTCGCCGTTTGGCGCAGTTACAACTGATAAATGGGGAATGGGGAATGGGGAATGGGGAATGGGGAATGGGGAATGGGGAATGGGGAATGGGGAACAACAATCATTACTCCCAACTCCCAACTCCCAACTCCCCACTCCCAACTCCCCACTCCCAACTCCCAACTCCCAACTCCCCACTCCCCACTCCCAACTCCCCCACTCCCCCACTCCCCACTCCCCATTCCCCCACTCCCCATTCCCCCATTCCCCCACTCCCCCACTCCCCACTCCCCACTCCCCACTCCCCATTCCCTATGTATTTAGTGCGCACTTTTAGACTAAAATCACCCTTGGCAGGTGAAAGTAAGGGCAGTTATCATCAGCAACCATTACCAGGATGCCCGAGAATGCCATTATCTCTGCAATTGCGGGGATACCAGCGACAAGCAGTCAATAACTGGTTTACCAACAATGGTAGAGGTACGCTGAAAATGGCAACTGGGAGTGGAAAGACAATAACTGCGTTGGCGATCGCCTGGGAATTATACAAGCAAATTAACTTGCAAGTGTTACTGGTGGTGTGTCCATACCGCCATCTCGTTACCCAATGGGCAAGAGAATGTGAAAAATTTAACTTGCAACCGATTTTAGCCTTCGAGAACCTACGTAGCTGGCAGAGTCAACTTTCTACCCAACTTTACAATCTGCGTTCTGGTTCTCAACGGTTTCTCACTATTATTACCACCAACTCTACCTTAATCGGCGATGGGTTCCAATCTCAACTCAAATATTTCCCCGAAAAAACTCTAATCATTGGGGACGAAGCACATAACCTAGGCGCACCCAGATTAGAAGAAAGCTTACCCCGTCGCGTTGGGTTACGACTGGCTTTGTCTGCAACACCAGAAAGGTATTTTGATGAAGGTGGAACCCAATCCTTATTTGATTACTTTGGTCCAGTTCTCCAGCCAGAATTCACCTTGAGAGATGCCATTACTCAAGGTGCTTTGGTACATTATCTTTACTATCCCATACCAGTGGAGCTAACAGAAACAGAAAGCCGCGCCTATGCCAAATTGACAGAAAAAATTGGACGAGCACTGGTGTATCGGGAACGGGACAATGTTGCATTGGGAGATGACAACCATGAAGACTTGAAGGCATTGTTAATGCAGCGAGCAAGATTAATCGGTGCAGCGGAAAATAAATTAAATGCCTTGCGTGAGTTAATGACAACTCGCCGAGAAACCACCCACACACTCTTCTACTGTAGTGACGGTTCACAAGAGGTGGGACAGCGTTCTAGCTTGCGCCAACTTAAAGCTGTCGCTAAAATTCTGGGGGTAGATCTGGGTTATAAAGTCAGCACCTACACCGCCCAAACAACCTTAGAAGAACGGGAAATTTTACGGCGTCAATTTGAAAGCGGTGAATTGCAAGGTTTGGTAGCGATTCGTTGTTTAGATGAAGGAGTCGATATCCCTGCTATTCAAACTGCTGTGATTTTGGCTAGTTCCGGTAATCCTCGCCAGTTTATCCAGCGACGCGGACGAGTTTTGCGTCCCTCACCAGGTAAAGAACGCGCCACGATATTTGACATGATTGTTTTACCACCAGATTTAGATAGGAACACTCTAGAAGTGGAACGTAATTTGCTGCGCAAGGAATTACTCAGATTTGTCGAGTTTGCTGATTTGGCTGACAATGCGGGTGAAGCCAGGATGAAACTATGGAATTTACAAAAGCGGTATGGGTTATTGGATATTTGAGCCTCACGCAAAGGCGCAAAGGCGCTAAGTACGTTTTGGTTCGTAGTTGCTAAGGGCGCTAAGGCGCAACTACGAACGATAGATTATTTTCCTGACCGTCACGAACTTGTGCCATCTTGTGCTATAGAAGACTTTGCGCCTTTGCGCCTTTGCGTGAGATAATTGTATATAACGGTGCATTTACGGTTGATTGCGAGATGACACAAGGCTAAAATAGATAAAAAAGTCAATTTTGTTGAGCAACATGACCAAAGACAACAATATCGATGAAGTTCAGGAGCCGATTATAAGTGCTACACCAGAAGTACGGCAAATAATTGAACGGGTCTGGCAATTAGAAAAAAGCAGAATAGATAAGAAAATTAACAGCCATATTAACGATGATATTTTGACAATTGTGAAGGAAGCGGTGCGATGAAGCTGGCTTCCATTAAGCTTTGCAACTTTCGCTCTTTTTATGGGAAAACACCGGAAATAATTCTGGCGGGAGGAGATGCTCGCAATACCACCATTATTCATGGTAATAATGGTTCGGGAAAAACCAGTCTGCTGAATGCGTTTACTTGGGTGCTGTATGAGAAGTTTAGTGCAGCTTTTGCATCGACAGAGCAGTTGGTCAATAAGCGTGCTATAGCCGAAGCTAAAATTGGGCAAGCTGTAGAATGTTGGGCAGAGGTGGAGTGGGAACACGACGGGAAACGCTATAATGTGAAGCGTCTGTGTCGGGGTTATAAAAATCAGACTGACTTCAATGTTGGCAAGACAGAATTGCGGATGCAGGTAGCTGGGGATGATGGACGTTGGTATTTTCCACCCCAGCAACCAGAGGAAGTGATTGGGCAAATTTTACCTGCTAGTTTACATCAATATTTCTTCTTTGACGGCGAGCGCATTGAAGAGATAGTCCGTTCTGATAAAAAAGCGGAAATTGCTGAAGCTACGAAGATTTTTTTGGGTGTAGAGGTGATTAACCGTTCTATTAATCACCTGAAGGAAGCAAAAAAAACTTTGGAAAATGAGCTAAAAGCAATTGGGAATTCGGAAATTAAACAGTTGTTGAAACAGCAAAGCAATATAGAACAGGACATTGAGCGCATCACCAAACGGCAAACGGAAATTAAACAAGAGTTGGAATATCAAGAGACTTTTAAGAAAGAGACAAGTAACCGTTTACGAGAACTCAGCGCGGCTAAGGAATTAGAAGAAAGACGACAAGAGTTAGAAAAACAAAAGGCATCAAATCAAGAAAATTTGAGAGAAAGTAGGGAAGCAATTAAAAAAGCAATTTCTGCGCGTGGTTACACTGTATTGCTGTCAGAAACTACAGCCCATTTTCAGGCGATTATGAATGATTTGAAGGAGCAAGGCAACTTAAACTCTGGAATTTCAAGAGAGTTTGTTAATGATTTACTTAAGTCTGAACGCTGTATTTGTGGTGCAGACTTAGGCGCGGGAAGTCACTCACACGAGAATGTGAGAAAGTTGTTGGATAAAGCTGGTTCTTCGGTGGTGGAAGAAACGGCTATCCGTATGAGTGCTCAAGTGGATGAAATTGACAAGCAAGCAGTCAGCTTTTGGGAAGAGGTTGATAGAGAACAAGCAAGGATTAATCAGTTAAAGCAATCTATCTCTCAAATTGAAGGTGAGTTGGATAATATTCAAGAACGGTTGCGGAAAGATGCGAATGAAGAAATTAGCAGTTTACAAAAGCGATTGGATGAAATTGAAGAAAAAATCAAACAGTTAACGCTAGAACAAGGTGCGACTCAACAACAAATTGTTAACTTGAAAACTGATTTGGAAGGTTTGGGTAAACAAGTAGCTAAGCAGAAACTGAACGAAGAAAGGCAAATACTGGCGCAGCAACGCATTGCTGCAACTCAAGATGCTATTGAACGGTTAATTAAAATAAGAGATCTTCAAGAAAAGCAGTTTCGTTTGCAACTAGAAAAGCGGGTACAAGAGATATTCGGTGAAATTTCATTTACTCCCTACGTTCCTAAAATCAGTGAGAAATATGAACTCACGCTGGTGGAAAATACTGCTGGTGTTGAAATGCCAGTTGCAGCTTCTACAGGAGAAAATCAAATTCTCAGCTTATCTTTTATCGCTAGTATTATGGATAGGGTACGGGAATGGAGTGAAAAAAGAAAAATGCTGTTGGTTCCCGATAGTAGTACCTTCCCCATTGTCATGGATTCCCCGTTTGGCAGTTTGGATGTCATTTCCCGTCGGCGAATTGCAAAGACAATTCCTGAATTGGCAAATCAGTTGATTGTGTTGGTTACTAAGACGCAGTGGCGCGGTGAAGTAGAAGAAGAGATGACGCACAGAATTGGTAGGGAATATGTGCTTACTTATTACTCTTCTAAGCCGGATTGTGAACAGGATTTGATTGAGTTGGGTCGAGAACGTTATCCTTTGGTCAGACAAAGTCCGAATGAGTTTGAGTATACGGAGATTATTGAAGTGAATCGCGAAGGGTAATACCGCTGCGCCTTCGTCAAAAGTCAAGAAGTTTATATTGATTTGGAATGGTAGCTTTATTTCGGCACCCGCTGTGGTAGGGTTTTTAAAAACTGGTTGATAATCCAAAGACCAATAAATATGGGCGTAGGTGAAATGTCACCCACTTATATTTAGGCTTCTGTCCCCGTGAATTTGGATAAGCAATTTTGGCGTTGCTGATTAAGAGTATGAATTTAGTCTCACGCAAAGGCGCAAAGGCGCAAAAAATCGTTGTTTAGTCATCTCGAAAAATGT
>JADQBA010000259.1 GCA_016903675.1 Stigonema ocellatum SAG 48.90 = DSM 106950
GTGGGCACTGCCCACCATGTCTTGATTTTGTAGGGCATAGCCCCACCTACACTACTAGAACTTACGCATTGACAAAAAGAATAAACTATGTATGTCTCTCGTTACAAGGCTCTGCCTTGTAATGCTCTTCAAAGGAGGCTCTGCCTCCCGTCAAATCGGGATAAGGAGCCTCCTTGATCTCATTCCCAGCCTGAGGCTGGGAACGAGGCAAACGCAGGAATTTCGTTATACACATCATGGTTGATTTGTCTTGTGCGTAAGTCCTGGTCTGTTCAAAATAACTGACCACTTTTTCTTCACAGTCTAAACTCCAATACGACGTTAAAAGTCAAATTTTCCTAAATAATCTGCGTACTCATACCAAATACTACCGTGAGTATCTCTGCACTCAAGGTCGTCATAACCGTCTCTATCAAGATCTACAACATGGATGTATGCTCCTGCATGAGTACACCAAGATGATTGTTTATACCATGTACGACCATTGCCGTAATTAATCCACTTACCATTACCGTGATCAGCACAAAGAGCATCTGTTCTGTTATCACCGTCAAAGTCCCCATATAGTATGTACGAGCCAGCATGTACACACCACCCCTTGGGGGTAATATCCACAGCAGATGCCGATCCCTGGTTCACCAGCCACATACCAAATGATGAAAATGTAACCGCTGTTGCTAAACCAAAAGCTTTAAAAAATTTAGATGTCTTCATAATATTCCTCCTTAACTAGGACATCAGGTTCTCTTATGAATATATGAAATTAACTTTAGTCTTTCAAGGTTTTCAAACAGATTTAAAATGCATAACTACACGACTTATGTTTTGAGTATCCGAACCTTAAACATTCGACAAACAAGAGGTTTGCTCTTACAAATTCAAGTACTGTAGTGTCTCTCGATAGTCCAAACGATGCAATTTCAAACTGAAGTTATGCTTGTTGGTTATATATAGAAATTGATGCCTGAACACAGCACAACGACTTGAAAAAGCCGCATTTATAACTGTTTGCTAGATTAATGCTAGGTTTTGTAAAAGTTGTAAAATTGCAGGACTTTTGATTCAGGAAAGTAAGGAAAATCTCTAAATCGAGAAGCAGTCCGCCTCTACTTGTCGCCAACTCATAGTCAAATAAGTATTTTTACTTGACTTATTGAGGTTGATTAGCGATCGCTCTGTGGGTTTTTGCATACTACATTTTGAAGTGCGGAATGTGGGGTAAAACTAAAGATACGTTGCTCTTCCAGATTCAAACACAGTAGTCGCAAAACTTCATTGATAGGATGGGAGAGAGCTTACAGTGAACCGCTTGCGGTCACTGTGCGGTAGTTCACAGCCAATTCCCTAATAAAATGTAGGGTGCCCAGAACATTGGACGTTGGTATTTAGGATTCTGCAAAAGAGCCAGTTGGGCGCGACGGAGTGCTTCGGCTTTAGTGAGCGTTTTGTCGGCTAACTCTTGGTAAAACTTACTCATCAACTGTGCGGTGGACTGATCGTCCAAGTTCCACAGAGAAGCGATAGTACTACGCGCTCCCGCCCGGATCGCCACACCAGCAATTCCCAAAGCCGCTCGGTTGTCACCTGTGGCTGTTTCACAAGCACTCAGGACAAGCAATTCAATCGCCTCGGGTCTGTTTTGCTCTCTAGTTCGCACTAAGTTATTTAACTCCTTGACATATATGCGCTTATCCCAAGCGACAATAAATGTCTCCTCAGCTTTGGAACTGAACTGACCATGAGTTGCAAGATGAACTACAGAGAAAGGCAGAGAATTAACTTGGTTTTGCAGCGCCTTGCTGGTAAATTCGTTGTTAAGAAGTAAAATCCCTGGTATCTCAGAGTGAATTTCCTCTAATTCACGTTTGACGTTGGGTAATGCAGAAAATCCGGGACGTGATTCAGTCAATCCGGCAGCTATTGCCTTTAATTGTTTTGACTGCAATGGTTTGGGGTTAACTAGTTGCAAACCTGGGGTAAGTGCTATGCTATACTTCTCAATCAGATACTGTTTGCCGTCATAAAGAGCTGCCATGGGGATATTCCGCAACAAACCATCCAGCACAAACACCAAGGTTTTGACGTGGCTTTGGGCTAAGTCAGTTGCGGCAGGTTTGAGTAACCAGTTATACACCTGTTCGGATAAGGACTTAGCTTCAACAAGCGTATCGGGTTCTGTGAGATTTTGGCGGAGTTGTTTTAGGGTGGTTTCAACTTGGCGAGGAGTGACAGCAGTAGCGTAGTGCAGCAAAGGCTTTCCAGGCAACTTGAGGATTACCTCTAGTCGGTCTGGCAAAATGATTGGATAAATGGCTGCCGCTGTTTGGTCTTTTTGGTCGATAATTTGGTCAATGTTGCTTTTAGCAGCCAAACAGGCTTGGCGAAAGAAGTTGTTTAGTTCTGCTAATTGCAGCGCTTCAATTGTGTCACGGGCTTTCTGAATATTTTTTTGAGTGTTCCTCCCTTGGGGGGATTGCAAAAGCAACTCCACTAGCTCCCTATAAACTGGTTCCACTTGTTCTCGAAAGGAAAACTGTACCTCTGGATTAATGGAAACTAAATCGTAGCGGAGGGACTGAAGGGTATTGACGGCTTGTTCGTAAGCTGCGATCGCTGCTGTAATATCTCCCCTAGCCTTAAGCAAACGTCCCAGTTGCCATTGCCATCGATAAGCAATGTCTTTAGCATCAATAGCTTGAGACATGAACAGGGCTTGCTGGGTGAGGTTTTGTGCATCAGCCCACTGCTGGTTGTGTTCATACAGACCACCTAGGATACCGATAGCATAGGATTCTGTGCGTTGGTCTTGTAGGCTTTTTGCCTGCTGCACAGCAGTAGCCAATAGCTGAGCTGATGTGCGGAGGTGTTCAGGGGATGAGGAGGATGAGGAGGATGAGGAGGTTAATTTGTCTCCCTCATCTCCCTCATCTCCCCCCTCTCCCTCATCTCCCTCATCTTCCCCACTCCCTACTCCCCACTCCCTACTCCCCAATTTCATCAGACTTTCGGCAAAGTTTATCCGGGCATAGATTGCCGTGCGACTGAGGGGTAAGTTGGAAAGCTGAGTTTGGATTTGGGGCAACAACGCCTCAACTGCACTGACTTGCTTGGTTTGCAGCAGTAGTTTCAGTTGATTGATTTGAGCATCGATGCGGGTAGTTGGTGAGGTGGCAGTGTTGCCAGCTTGTCGATAAAACTCTATCGCTTTTTGTGTATCTTGTTGGGCGCGGGCTGTGTTGCCTAGACTAAGTAGAACATCGGCGATCGCTTGTTTATCTGGTAGTGATGAAGCTAGTGCTAAACTTTGTTCCAAGACTTTTCGGGATTCTTCTAAATCACCTGTAACACGTAAGACGTTACCGATACTACGTAGCCCTGTTACCTTAAGCAGCGAGTTAGGTTGGTTTTGCAAAAGCTCAGTAGTCTCACTAAGCGTCTTTTGGGCTTGACGATAAAGCCCCAAGGTTTGCAAAGCCTGCGCTTGATTGATGCGGTTACGAATAACAGCATTTTTTGATCCTACTTTACCATAAATGTCAACTGCCTGTCGCCAAGTATTTAGGGCATCTTCAGGTTTTGCCAGAGCCAATTGCAGGCGACCTTTGATATCTAGAGCTTGGGCTAGGATTTGGGAGCGCTCTTTTGTGTTTATATGTTGGGCGGTTTGTAATAGATTGAGACTTTGGGCGATCGCACCAGAAGCCTCAGTCCACCGTCCCAGTTGCTGATAAGCTAATGAAAGATTGCTCAGTATCATAGCTTGTCTCAGTTCATCCCCATTGGCTTTGAACGCACTTACCGCCTGTAGCCAAATCGCAACTGCCTCAGCAAGGCGATCGGCTTCATAGAATTTTCTCCCCTGTTCAACCAAGTTTTGGGCATCGGGCAAGCTTTGAACAATGGAGTTTTTCGCAGTCATATAGGCAAAAGTGGGGTGTAATAACCCCGCGCCTAAGAACATAGCCAAAAGTAGCAGTACACTTACGAGGCTTTTGATTCTACGTAATCTAGATTTTTTTATTACCATGTTTTAGCCCTCATTCGCCAAGCTTAATTGCAACAGATGAGCATTAGTTGTTACATCAACGCCCTTGCTGTGGATTGAACGCACGACAATCAGCTGTTTTCTGCCACGAACTATGAGGCGTGACAGTGGGTGGATTCGCTGTGAGAATCATATCGCCATTGGCATCAATTACCCAACCCGTAGCTTCTGCAATTTCCCTCTCAGCCGCTGGGGGATGAGGTTTTTTGTTACTGTTCAGTTTAAACCCTATTGATGATTATTCAGGATAGTTACGAATAGTTGCGATGCGAGCGCTAAAGCCCCTTGCTAGCGTTGTCCCTGCTCAAATGAGTCCCCCCTCTTTCTTTAAGAATTAAAACTTTCTTGGCGCGGGTCTTCATGGGGAGGGTGAAAACTACCTTGTACCCATAGTCGCCGAGATTTTTGTATAAAGCGGTCAGGACGCCGTTCATCATTTAAATCAAGTCGGTTGCAAGTAGCTCGACCTGTAGGTGTGATGCCGATAATCTTTGTTAGGAATTGTCACGACCCAGATGCAATAGTAGCATTTATGTAGCTAAAAATCATGTCTAATTCTCCAATAGCCTCTAGTTCAGCCGCTTCTTCTGGCGTAAGTAAATCAGCTTTTTTTTTATCCAAAAGTTCTTGAAGGCGCAAGCCTAGTTCTTCAGTAAATTTGAAAAGATTGAGATTGTTGACTTTTTCGACTCTAATACCAGTTATCAGCCAGGATGAGGGTTTAATTACTACGGTCGTCATAGGGTTATTGCTATTTATTGTAGTAATATTGTAGTAGAGCGTTGTTCAACTTCTAGGTTGAGAGTAACCAAATCTACCTGTACTGCATCAGTGCTGAGGGCATCCAGGACTTCCCCCAGTAGCGGTAATGTCACTTTTTGAAGTAGGCGCATCTCGAAACTGTGTGCCAAAGATACCTTGTGTAGTAATTTTAACTTTTCCACCACGGTAGTTGGCAGAGTTGGCGCTGATGTCGCTGTTTTCTATGGCGGCAATGATGTCGCTATTGATGTTGATATTGCCGCCGATGACATTTTCCCCTGTGGCGTTGGTTCTGATGTTGCTGCCACGGCGCATGATCAAATCGAGTGAGTTAATGTTAATTGTCGCCTGTTCCCTATTCGGGTCAACTTTAGCACTTTGTCTATTAGCGGTAAGTAAGGCTAAGTTGTCTAAACGAATAGAGCGAGCATCTACTTTTAGATTGCCTGCGGTTCCTGCTTCGCGACTCTCCACAGTTACCTCAGCCCCATCTTTGACCAACAAGGTATTAGTTTTAATCGTCAAATTTCCTGCATCCCCTCCTGCATCCCCTGTTGAATTTGGTTGTGCGGAAGTAGCTAAGCCACGGGTACGACCATCAACACTCGTACCAATCAATTGCACGTCTTGGGCAGAGATCGTTAAATTTCCCCCCTTACTCGCTTCAAATGTAGCAGTACCCACCACTCCTCCATCCCGCACTAGCAAGGTATTGGTTCGGACCGTAAGATCTCCTGCATCCCCTGTTGAGTTTGGCTCTGCATTAGCAAATAAGGCACTGGGAAATTGAAAACCAACACTCGTACCTCATATCTTGCACCTGTCTGGATAAACCCTTAATACACCAATAGGAGTGTAGTAAACTAACACGATCTGACTCGAATGAGGTTACGCAATAAAAAGTCATATATATAACTATACGAATGTTGAGAATACGTAATCGGAGCAACGGATCTCAGCATAGGCGATCGTTAAATTGGAGAAGTGTCTGAATTTACGCTCATCAGCGATCGCTCTCTCATCTGTACCCTCATGGCTTGCTGTGAGCAATGCCTAGGCACACGCCCAACTATGAGCGTCTAGGCTTTCCCAACTGTGCGTTCCACACAGCACCTTACCGCTTGAATAAGGCTAATTGTTCCGTGAAGCATGACAAGATTGAGGGTTCAACCTAGGACTTTGAGGTATGGCGGTAGACGCATCTGCTGTCAAGACTACCTCACCCAACGCGTTTCTCGTCCACCCAGTAGCTTGTACGATGGGTGTTCTTATAGGAGTGGGTTTTTGGCTATGAGTTGCACTTTTGCGGTTATCACTGCCGTGGTTGAGAGTTACCAAACCTACGTCTACGGCATCAGTGCTAAGGGCATCGCCTGGGTTAGGGGGCAAGCCGCCGCGTCCGGTGATGGTAAATGAACTAGCTCTTTGCTTGCTGCCTGGGTTGCAGCTATTGTCAATTTGACTGGAGGCGTCAACGAGATTTATGGGCAGTTGTGTTAATCCTCGACTGGGGTCTGCGTCAGGTGTGTTAAGATTTACCTGACCATTTAAATTGGGATTTGTCTGGGAAATTGCAGTGATGCTACTTGGAAGCTTTTGAAAGTCAATCTCCTGAGTTAAGTCGCTTGTTCCCAATAGTCTCACCAAGTCTTCTCGGCTAAGTACTGTCAACCCATAAATACCAGTAGCGTTGATTTGGACTTTGCCACCTGAGCCTTTAAATGCATTGGCGGTGATGTTGCTATTTTCTTTTGGGACGGCGACGATGAAGCCGTTAGGCGTGTTGATAGTAATATTGCCGCCGTTACCTCCAGATGAGGCAGTGCCTGCGGTGGTAGAGATTTGAGCGCCACGACGCATTATGAGTAAATCACTTTGTAAGTTGATGTTACCACCGTTACCTGATTCAGATTGGGCGTTGAGTATGCCAGTGTTGTCTAGGGTAACTCTAGGTGAGGTGACGATAATATCTCCAGCAGTACCCGTTGGGCTTTGGGAGTTAACGTACAAGCCGCTGTTAAAGTTAGAACTCTTGCCAGAAATGGTGACGTCTTCTGCTGCATTAACTTTGATTGTGCCTGCATTGCCTTGCCCAAGGGTGCTAGCTGACAGTTGAGCACCATTGGTAAGAGAAAGTTGAGGTGAAGTAATTTGAATATTGGCCCCATTACCTTTGGTTGCATTACGTTGTTCCGGGGTATCAGAAACATCTCCTACAGCACTAAAGATATCACTTCTGCCATCTAAGGAAACACTTTTGGTCGCATTGATAATTACATTCCCTGCATCGCCTTGCCCAAAGGTAACAGCCTGTAATTGAGCGCCATTGCTAAGAGAAAGGGAATTCGTTGATAAAGTAATATTACCCCCATTGCCTATTCCTTGCCGTCGAACACTATTGGTGATAATACTTCCATCAATCTTTATATCTTCAGTAGCGTTAAGCGTAATATCGCCTGCCTTTGCTCCTGCATTACCTAAGCCTTTTCCAATACCAGTACTCAGTACACTTCCTTCTCCAGAAACTTCTAAATTACGGGCATTAACCGCAATATCTCCTCCACCACCTGCTGCTACATATACAGCAGCACCATTAGTTAAAGATATATCTGCTCGTGTACTAGAAGCAGGAAAGTTCAAGCTCAATTTATCGCCATCCACATTTAGCCCCACAAAACCAGGAGAGATTAATCCTCCTAACTCAACTCTTCCACCATAAGCATTCAGTTGTCC
>JADQBA010000251.1 GCA_016903675.1 Stigonema ocellatum SAG 48.90 = DSM 106950
ATTGGGAAAATCACGTCCACTTTTCGTCATTTTACCTTCGTGTTCTTCGTGCCTTCGCGGTTCAAAAAGATTTTTAAACCGCGAAGACGCGAAGGACACGAAGGAAATCCAAGTCTTACGACTTGCACCTTGAAAGGGCTAATTATTAGGACTTACACATTGACAAAAAGAATTAATTCTGTATTATCCCAATTCTCTAAAATCTGGCAACAGATTCAGACCTGAAAACCCTGATAAAACCTGAATTTATTAATTACGAATTACGAATTACGAATTGGTATTATCTCTCGTTACAGGGCTGCTGCCAGGGCTATTTCATTCTACGCCGTAGCCCTGAACTCAAGTCGTGGCTAAGAGCTGAAGTCCGTTGAAACGGACTAAAATTCCTTCTAGTTCTAGTCGGCTTAAGCCCAATACCCGTGAATGAATGGAATCAGAGGGCAGTAGTCCTGGTATTTCATTCTCATTACCGCCCTCAAGATAGCCCAAGAAAGGGCACCCCTCTCCCAATTTGGGAGAGGGGCTAGGGGTGTGGGACAACCAAGGAGGCAGCGGACGATTATATAGTAACCCTACTACTTTGTCAAGCTAGTGAATGCTCATTTGTAGTAAGTAGAAAACTGCATAAGCTGCAATGCTTGGCATCTATTTATTTTATGCAAGTATATAAGAATGTCTATTGATCTGAGGCTAGGCAATAGCTATGAGTGCTTCATCAAGATATTGGAACATTTGGCGAATTAGCCCTGCCCGTGAAAGGGTGGGATACAAGTATTGTTTAGTTCCTACGGCACAAGAGTTTGTTCAAACACAAGCCGCCAATTCTCAAAATGAGGACATACAAGCTAAGTTGCTAGACTACTTTCACAATAAAAAAACTGATGTTGATGCCAAAATTCGCTCTCTAGCTGGGCTTTGTTTGAGGTGCTATGTTTCTGACCCTATCCTCAAAGCCTGCCAAAAAATCGATAATCTCTTTGGTGGTGAAAAGTGCTTCACATACCACGATTTACTACCATTTGTCCTCAATGATGATGGCAAAACTTTAGTGATTCTGGATAGCGATCGCAAAAATCAACTAATCCTTGATGACAATGGTGAAGCTAAGACAACGGCTTACAAATTTTTTTCTGTTAGGGTGTTGCAAACATTTAACGCCGATTCCCAATCTAGCATGAGCTTAGACAATTGGGCTTACTTGCAAACTAAACAAAATTCGGAACTCAAAGATTTTTTATCAGAGTTTGGTTTTCAGCATCTGAGCGATTGGGCGCTGTTGAATAGGGTCAGACCTAAAGAACTTGAACGTTTATCTCAGCGATCGCGCCACCTTGTAGAAGTCTTTCATGCAGTGTATCGTCGAGACCGACTTCAGCATCGGTCAAAAGGAGGAACAAAATGTCCTGATCCCGCAACCGTCCAACTGCAAGAAATGCTCAGGCGGTTGCAAAAAAGAAATGTTATCATCAACACCACCGTGATGTTGATGAAAGAACTGAAACAAGTCGCCATGCAGTTAAGACAGTATGATATTTGGAGCTATAGACAACCTCTAGAGATTCAAAACCCGGATACTGGAATTTATACATCTAGAGCAGATGTACCTCAGGATTCACCCAATGAATTAGATATGGATCAGCAGGAGTTGTTAGAGTCTTTCCATCCGCGGCTGAGTTTAGCTTTAACGAGTGCAATACAGCAAGAGATTCAGCTTCGCATTACTGGGTTACAAAAAAGCAAAAGGTATGGTATTTACGCTCAACAATACATCCCAGCTTTGCAACTCTATTACTGTCAGGGGATGTCTTTAAAAGATATTGCCCCCAAACTGGGAATGACAAGTTGGGATCAAGCTAGACGGGTGTTGAATCCGGGGGAACTTCTCAGTAAGGTACGTACTGTGACACAAGAACAACTTCTCGACAGCATCTTAAAGGCTGCTGAACAAAAGGGTTTGACACAACTTCCTCCTGAACCAGAGTATCTTAAAACCTTGGCTCTAGAAATTGAAACTTTTACAGATACAGAAATTTTCACTCAAGCAGCAGAAGAAATCAGGGCGGGGAAGAACCGTTCCATGAATAGTGTATATGCTCAGGAACTTCGCCTTTACTTAGAAAAACATAAGGAGTATAATAATGATTAATTCAACTGATTTAAGACTCTTGCTCTCAGAAGTGATTTGGCTAGAACCAGAACATTTCCAGCACGCAAGAGAGATGAGCAAACGGGTAACGGATGAAGCACACCAGTGGCAAAGTTATATAAATAGCCTGGCGCTACTTGGCTTTGAACGATGGCTAAGTGAACGCGTACAAAATGAGTCCATCAATCGGGATACAAATATTATTGAAACTGTCTGTAATCTCTGGCTAGGGGAGTTTAAATTTTGTCTAATTGCAACTGAAAATCTGCTTGATGAAGTGGTTAATGTCCCTCAAAATATCATTGATGAATCAGAAAAAGCAGCTCATCTGTATGTAGTCCTTGAGGTATTAGAGGAGGAAGAACAAGTTATTATTAGAGGCATTCTGCGGTACGACCAACTGGTTAACTATCGTAGTCAGGTGAATTCACAATCTATACAGGGAGGTTACTATCAGCTACCACTGTCTTTATTTGATATTGAACCAAATCACCTGTTGTTTTACAACCGTTTCTTGTCACCCACATCTATTCCTCTACCTGTAGCCTCAACCCAGACTTCATCTGTGCCATTCTTGACATCCTTGCAGAAAAACAGAACCAAATTGAGTCAATGGTTAGAGGGCATCTTTGAAGAAGGTTGGCAAGCTATTGATACACTCATAAAACCCGAAGCAAATTTAGCTTTTAGTATTAGGAACACTGAGGAAGGTACTAAAAGAGCCAAACTCATTGATATGGGGATGCAGTTCGGCGACGAAACTGTGGCGATGCTAGTGAATATCACAAAGGAAGCTGAGGAGAAATTAGGTATTTTGATACAGTTACATCCCACCGGTGGGGAAAGGTATCTGCCGCACAACCTCAAACTAACTTTGCTCTCTAAGACGGGGAAAACACTCCAAGAAGTCACTTCGAGAGATCAAGATAACTACATTCAACTAAAACCTTTTAAAGGTGAAGAGGGAAAACGTTTCTGTATCCAAGTAAGTTGCGCTTCTGTAAGGATTAGAGAAGATTTTGAGTTATAGCAATCCGTGCAGGAGTTACAAACACCCGCCCCAAAGGGTTCGTCAAAAGTCAAAATTTAAAACATTTTTGACTTTTGACTTTTGACTTTTGACTTTTCGCGTTCGCGCAGCGTCTCCCCTTGGGAGAAGCGAGCTTGTCCCCTTGTCACATGGCAGTAATCCGCGTTTTCATGTCTGGACGCTGATCATAACGGCTTGCGCCGCCTCCCCGCCGACCCGTGGGTGCGCCGTTATCTGGAAATTTCTGTTCCCAGAGGTTTCCAGCGTTAGCAACTGTGCTGGTAGATGATTCTGCCAGTTGTGCTTGCACTCGTGATGGATAACTCGCAAAACTAAGGAGTAGTATAGAAAAAACGCAAGCAAGTTTGATCTGTTTTTGAGGTAAAATATTTATGTTCATAACTGAAATTACAAATCAGGATTTGCGTAAAAGTTTTCACGGCGTTGCTGATGGACGGTATGAAAAGCTTGCGCTCTACGCCCAAACGCAAAGGGACAAAGAAAAATTCATCCCCAAATTCAGTAACGCTGTTTTGATAATTGAGCTTGGCTGGAGTACAACAAAAGTGAAGTCATAAACGCCTCGCCTATTAGAGGCTACAATTTGCGTTCACTCATTTCCAGATCAGTTCGACTAATGTCTGCTGCTTTTGCTGGCATGGAGATCAGGTAAAATCTTCAACACCACTGCACAACACAACAATGTCAACGCCGCCGGGACGAGTGGTATCCACCCAGCTTGTGTAAAGATGCCAAAGCAAATCCCAAAAAGTGTCAAAGTTGCTGTGAAAATAGCCAATCCTAGATAGAGTGGTTGCTGAATTCGCCATGCTATGATTCCTCCCAGCAATGACCATGCCCATATCCAAAGCGCTTCCACCCACCCAGACCACCACCACAGCAAAGGGCGACCATCCAGAACTGCACTGAGAATATTGCTCACCATCTGGGCCTGTAGAAACACCCCTGATATTTGCTGTTCACTGTCCACAGCGCTAGTGGTGTAGGGAGTTTGCCAACGATCAGAAGAGGTTGGGGCGGTAACGCCAATCAGGACGATACGATTCTTCACCGAGTCCACTACATCAGGCTTGATGTGGTCATTTAAAATATCCTTGAGAGCTACTTGCTGCGCAATGTTTTGAAGAGAACGCACAGAACGATAATTCAGTAGCACTTGATAACCCGATGCATCCACTTTTTGGTAGCCACTAGTGTGGGATTTTAACTGCTTAAACACAACATTGCCAATTTGTAAATTCTCTTGTGGAGTGATATCCCACTTGATACCCTGTGCATTCAGGTAATGCTGTGCCAACTGAAAATTCAAAGCATATTTTGCTGTACACGAAGAATTCAGGGGAGGGGTCATTTGCAAAAGTTGACGACGAGGAATGCCATCCACGTCCGGCACAAAATCAGTAAAACCCAGACGTTCTTTTGGGACTTCAGGCGGTGGGGGATTGCCATCCGGTGCGCCATCATTAGGAGCAGAAACTTTGCACACTGTAAAGAGGCGCAAATCTTGTTTTAAACGAGTAATTAAATCTGGATAATGAGGGTCAACGGAAAAATCACGATAAACATCTATACCAATACTTCTTGGTTGATACTGCTCCAGTTTTTGCAAAAGTTCAGCCAGTGCTTGGTCTGATAACGACCATCGCATATTCATTTTCTTCTGGATTTGATACTGAATATCCGCTTCATCGATAGTGACTATCAGTAGACGTGGATCTGGTTTTTCATCTGGTGGTCGCAGTTCCATTAAATGGTCGTAAGACTGCAACTCCCAAGGTTGTAGCATCCCGAAATGGCGCACTCCCATCACCAAGGCTGCTACAAGCACACTTGCTACCAGCAGTGTTTGCAGACGGTGGTTGCTGGTATTAGAGGAGCGATGTTTGGTTAAGCTACCTCCTGTGCTTCCTCGAACTTTTCTTGGCACGGATCTGTTGTTAACCCGAGTAGCCACCACCAAGGAATCTACCTTTGGTACATCCTCAGTCAAAGGTTGCTGCTGTTGCCAAATCATTGGCGGTTCAGCAGGATTCTGGCAAATGACAGGTAACCAAGTGGCACAGGGATATTCTCTCTCTATTCCTTGCAGTCTTTCTCGTGCTGCACGCATTGCAGTATATAAAGAGCGTCCACTTGAAAATTCTGCGAGAAAATGCTTTAAAAATGCTTGAGCTACCATATCCGGCACAGGTTCGCGCATCACAATCACTTGGGGAATCTGCAAATCCTGTAGCTGCTGAGCCAATCCTAGACTATCACAGGAGTTAAAAATCGCTAGCTTCAATCCTCGACTAATGGCTTGTCTGAGACCATACTTTAATTCGTTCAGAGTAACGGTATCTGTTTGATTGAGTTGAAAACATCCTTTTTCTTGACTAGAACTATGACCAGCAAAAAAGAGAATATCCCAATGTTGTTGCCAAAGTCTGTCATTTAAAGTTTCTAGTTTCGGCTCTAAGAAAAATTCAATTTCTGCCTGATTTAATAAATTTTGTAAAAAAACTTGATCCTGAGTAATATCAATTCCTTTGCTATTACCAAATATAGCTAGAATTTTAATTTTATCTTCTTGATTTTTTGGAGGGAATTTCAGCGTTTGTTGATATTCTGAAGCACTTAAGGCAACTTCCGCACAAGGATAATCCTCAAAAAAATTCCACAAATGCCAAGGTAGTCGCCGTAGTAAATTGTCATTAGTTTCAACAGTGAAGCGAATTTCTTCAGATGGTTTTAATTGTGTGCGTAATTGCTGGTCAGCTTTGCGAAACTCAGTTGAGTTTAACCATACATTTATCCTCTGTGATAACCGCAGGCATAAATCAGCAATCTCAGCTTCAGAAACATTCGTTATTTCAGCTTCTTCAATTTCAAAAGTATCGTCAATTTGTTCGACGCCAAGACGCAAATACACCCGTTGATAAAAAGCCGAATAGAGCAATTGCCAATTATGGTAGAGTTCGGGAATTTCTGGTGCAGCTGGTAAACTAGCAGTAAATTTCATCTGATGGGGGTTGTTAGTTTCCCCAATCTGTGCTGTTACAACCGGAAAGCCATGGTACAGGTTCCCCTGACCCAAGCTTAAAACCACTAACCTACTCATATGGGCTTGACAAAAGAACGGACAGATGAATAATCCCTCAATCACGCTTGCACAATCGCCAGCTAGCTTTATGATAAAGCATTCACACGCCTAGGAATAAATTCCTAGGCTAATAGCTGAAGTCGGCTTAAGCCGACTAGAACTTTCAGGAATTTTAGTCCGTTTCAACGGACTTTAGCTCTTAGCCACGACTTTGGTTCAAGGCAAAGAGTGTAGAATGAAATAGCCCTGGATCAGCACCATTGCAATACGGCGTAGGTTTTACGAAAATTAGAAACCCGGTTTCGCCAAAGTTACCGGGTTTCTGGCACATCAGGTTTCTGGCACCTCAACTATCCATTAACCGACAAGTATTGAGCACCATTGGTTCTGTTGGGTTTCTTTTAGAAAAAGCGATCGCCATATTTTGTCTTTAAGGAAAACGCTAAAAATAGCGCCACCCTAACCATAGGCGGCGCTATTTTTTTCTTAAATTCAGGGATAAAAAAAAGTTAGATTAATTCCCTGATGTTTATTATTGTTGATACGGAATTAATGTGCTATACAGTTCTGTTGCGGGTCATGAGGTTCCACAAGAAAATAGCAACAATTGCACCTAAAACAGCTACTGCAATTCCCGGAATACTTAGACTAGGAGCGGCTATGGCAAAATTACCAGTGCTAAAGAAAAAACCCAGGCTACCGCCTACAAATGCACCAATGATTCCTAAGAGCATGGTTGCCAGAATCCCACCGCCTTGATAACCAGGATAAATAGCTTTTGCAATGGCACCTGCAATCAAACCCAGAACTACCCAAGCTAGAATATTCATGACTTTGCTTCCTTCGATGTTTTCTCGTCAATGAATATAGAATATCAATGGCAACGAAAACTTGTTATCTGTCACACGAAATAACTAGGCAAAACTGAAGGTAGACTTGGGGGATCATGTTTTGAGGTATTCTATCTCTCCAAGAGTTGATGGGTATTTCTTTAAGAATAGCTAGGTTGGAATGGATTAGAACTACCAAGCAATATTGCCGCTCAGTGTTTAACTGAGTGGCTTTTTTTACCAGTAATTATACATTTTCTTTCATTCATAGGGGGTGGTGCGCCGCCCGTGGGGTGCTCTTAAAATGAGAGTAGCGTACAGTTAAGTTTTCGTTCTGCATGAATTATGGAGACAAGGGGCAACATGATTAAACTTGACCAGTTTCTGAAGTTGGTGGGTATAGCGCCGACTGGTGGGCAAGCTAAGCTGATGATTCAAAGCGGTGATGTAAAGGTGAATGGTACCCTTGAAACTCGACGAGGACGGAAATTAGTATCGGGTGATCAAGTGACCATGGGAGGACAAACTTTTGAGGTTGAGTTTAACACCGATCCCGAATAAACATCTCCAGAAATTGGCGTTGCTGAATAATGGGATGATTTCGGCGCTCTTTATATCTTGCACCTCTAAGTACAAACCACAGTTTACAAAATCAAGAGTCATTTAATTTACATTTATCCCAGAACTCCCAAAAGTCCTCTCAAAGAGGACTTATGCTATAAGCCTGGGACTTCAAGTCCCAGGCGGATGCGGTCTCCGTCAGAGAACGATAAAATACTGATGATTTCGTTGAGGTGGTATCTGGCTGTTGCAAGAGCTGAGT
>JADQBA010000040.1 GCA_016903675.1 Stigonema ocellatum SAG 48.90 = DSM 106950
ATTCTCGTTACAAGGCTCTGCCTTGTAATGCTCCTTGGTGGAGGCTCTGCCTCCGCGTTTAATGGGAGGCAGAGCCTCCCTTAATTACGTCCCCAGGCGGAGCCTGGGAACGAGGCAACGGGGCAAACGGCGAAGTTTCGTTATGCACATGATGGTTGATTTGTCTTGTGCGTAAGTCCTTTTTCTGTTGGAGCGCCAGTAACAACTGCCACGGAGCCGCATTTCGGGGCTTCTACCCTGAATTTATTAATTACGAATTACGAATTTGTTCATGGGGATTTTGTGATTTGTTGAGTCGGAATTTCAATCCATAATTCCGTGCCTAATCCTTGCTGAGAATCACATTTTAAGACACCACCGTGTTTATTGACGATAATTTGGTAACTAATTGAAAGTCCCAAGCCAGTGCCCCTACCTACTGGTTTAGTTGTAAAAAATGGATCAAATACTCTGCCGATAATATCTTTCTGTATTCCTCCACCATTATCGGCAATGCGAATCAACACTCGGTTGCTGTCAAGAACCTCGGTACGAATCCGAATCTGAGGAGTGGGGAGTAGGGGTGAATTTTTCCCCACTCCCTCTTCTAGGGCATCGATCGCATTACTTAAAACATTAATAAATACTTGATTCAGTTCTCCAGGGTAGCACTCAACCAACGGTAGATCGTCGTACTCTTTAATTACCTCAATACCTGGACTATTTAGCGTTGCTTTCAGGCGATGCTGTAAAATTAGCAGGGTGCTATCAATGCCTTCGTGAATATCCACTGACTTCATTTCAGCTTGGTCGAGCCTAGAGAAATTTCGTAAAGACAAGACTATCTGGCTGATGCGTTCGGTCCCAATCTTCATGGAGGACAGCATGTTTGGCAAATCTTCCATGATAAAATCTAGGTCAGTCTCTTCTGCATGCTGAAGAATTTCCGGGCAGGGATTGGGATAATGCTGCTGATAGAGAGTCAATATACTGAGTAAATCCTGAGCGTATTCACTCACATAAGTAATGTTGCCAGAGATAAAGCTCACTGGGTTGTTAATTTCATGGGCAACACCCGCCACTAGTTGACCCAGTGAAGACATTTTTTCGGTTTGGATGAGCTGGGCTTGAGTCTGTTTCAAATTGTACAAAGCCTGAGCCAACTGCTCTGCTTGTTGTTGAGTTTGAGCGAGTAATTGAGTTTGTTGAAGCGCCACCCCAAGTTGAGCAGCGGTCTGACTGAGAAAATTAATTTCAGATGCTTCCCAATGACGAGGTTGCAAGTGTTGATAAGCTACCAGCAAACCCCAGAGTTTTTGCCCAACAAAGATCGGTGCCAGCGCGTAAGCCTTGATGCTGAATTGCTCTAGAATCTCAATGTGGCATTTCGAGTAACCAGCCTGATAAATGTCATCCACTACAAATGATTCATGATTGCGGTAACGTCCTCCTTGTGTCTCTTGTAGGTAGGTATCGTTCCAGACAGTTTTCGTAGTCAGTTTGACCAAGTTTCCATATGCAGGACCGGCAATCTCAAAATCGTAGATAAATTCACCACCCCAGTCAGGATTAAAGCGATAGACAGCGACTCTATCGGTTTGTAGTAATTGACAAACCTCTTTAGTGGTTGTCTGAAAAATGGTGTCTACATCGAGAGACTCACGAATTTTAGCAACGACTCCAAACAACGCCTGTTGTTGTTCAGCTGCTTGTTGTAGCTGGACTGTGCGCTCTTTGACTTGATTTTCTAAGGTGGTATTGAACCCAGATACCTGTTGGTATAACTCATACTCATAGATTGCTGTGGCGAATTGCTTACCCAGTGCATCAGCTAGTGCAATCTCGTCAGCAGTCCACTGACTAGCTTGTGCCTTTTTTGATTCTCGCCAGACCTCAAACGATAAACGGGGATACAATTGTCGTTGATCTAAGTCAAACTGACCAGCCCAAAGGGTTTCTGTGTCAATCTCGTCTCGAAAAATACTCAAGTATCCCAGCAACTGCTGGTGATACTTGAGTGGTATCATAACAATGCTGCGAATTTTTGTTGGTCGGAAAGCAACTTGCAGATTTCGCAATTCAGGGATTTGATAGATATCTGAAATTGCCCAAATGTTATAGTCACCAGACTTGTAGTGTTCCTGCCAGACACTATATTGTTCCATTAATCGATATCTTGCCAAATCTGGCATCAGAGGTTGTTGACCATAGGTATAAACCTTGACATAATGACTTTCAAGTTCCAAGCACTCTGCAAAATTTTTAACGGTGCCATTGCGGAAATTCGCGGCTTCATCTCTAATGCAAAGCCTACCACCAGAACCTCCGAAGGTATTGACGGCTTCTTCTAAAGCTGGCTGTAATTTAATGGTGGGTAGTGAATGCAGCAGTGAGGCAATGCCGTTAATGATCGCTTCCCTTTTGGCCCTTTCATGAGTTTGGGTCAGCAGAACACTTTGGGCGATCGCCACAGATAACTGATCTACCACCATTTGCACCACTTCGATGTCATATTTACCAACCGAATGTGGCTCTGAGTGGTGAGACACCAGCAACCCCCAAAGTTTCTTTTGATAAAGAATGGGTGCTACTAGAGAGGACTTTACCCCCATAGCAGTCAGATATTCCATATGGCAGCGGTCTACAGGGCGGTAACGGATATCCTCTGATATAGTTTCTCCATTTTCCAAGGAATGTAGGTGACTTTGACCAATCTGTCGAGTATCAACATTGACCACTGAACGCACCCGTGATTTAATAAACAGTTCACGGGCATGGGGCGGAATGTCATCGGCTGGAAAATTTAGCCCCAGCAGCGACGGCAATCTATGATCGTCTACGGATTCAGCTATCACCTGACCGCTGTCATCAGAATGAAACTTGTAAATTTTCACTCGGTCAGTTTTAAGAAACCAACGTACCTCGGTCACTGTTCTTGCGAGAATATCTTGCAGGTCTAGAGTTTGACGAATACTGTTGATGATGCGGCGCAGCAAATTTTCTTGCTCAAGACGTTCCAGCAGGTAGTTTTCAGTGATGGGGGTCATTGCTTTGGTATGAAATAATTCGTCATTGCCCAAAATTCATCCCACACTCACACTTGATGTAGAGACGTGGGGCTTTTTTGGATTGAGCTAAAGACAGACAAGTAGACCTGAATAATATTGTTCAATTTGATGAGTTTGCTTGTCCTCAGTAAAAACACGTGAAATATTTTTTCACAAAATTTATATCGTAATCCTCCGCATATTTGTGATATAATGCTCAACCTCAGAAACCCGGTATCTGGGAGATACCGGGTTTCTTTATCTTACGAATGATTTAGGAATGCTATATACCAATCCTATTTCAGTTGCGAAAATTCAAAGCTTCACCAAACCCAGTTTCGCATTTATTGACCGGGTTTATCTCATCTCATACGTCTTTGAGATTAATATTGACTTTTTCTGGAATTGAACTTGGGGATGAGGTATCAATTATTAGATTTCATCATTGTATATCAGTAGGGTATGCCCTTACTCGTAAGCATATCTCACGCTCTATGTCAAGGCAAGCATAACTCGCACTTGTTGCAGTTGGTTAAATTTAGCCTTAATGCTTGTATCCAGATACTTGTAGACAACCTAACAAGTGACACAGGAGCAAAACCAGCAGCACAACGAAAACCATAACTTGATTGAACCAGAGCAATTATCTCAGGTAGGACAATATGAAGAGCAACTCATTTTTTGCATCAAGTAATCATCAAAATCACTCTTATAAAGAAATTATAAATAATACAACAGAATCTCAACGGTACGAGGTAAGCTTCCGCAGCAAATCCGCGAGGGGAGATAGCTACTTACGTTCAAGCGCTTTAAAGTCAGCCCAACAAGGAAATTACACTGAAGCCATCGCGCTGTTGAGCCAACTGATTGACCGTCATCCTGACAATGCCATTGATTACAACAACCGAGGACTGATTTATTTTCAAAGCGGTGAATCGCAAAAAGCAATATTAGATTATAACACAGCATTGCAATTAAATCCCAACTTGGCTAGTGCTTATAATAATCGGGCAAATTACTACGCCGCTTGTGGGGAATTACAGAGTGCGATCGCCGACTATGATCGGGCACTGGATTTAAATCCCAGATATGTAAGAGCTTGGATTAACCGAGGCATTACCTTACGTGACCTAGGACAATACGAGGAGGCAGTTGATAATTTTGAGATAGCACTGCTTTTCGGTCAATTAGAAGGTCACATTTTGGCTGAACGAGGCAGGACTTATCATCTTTGGGGAGACTGGAATTGTGCGATCGCCGATTATCGCCGCGCCCTCATTGAATTACCTTCTTTGAACATCAGAAAAGATGACCCTGGTTTACGCTTAGCTGTACAAGTCAAAAATTGGTTAAACGATCTCCTGCGTCCACAACATCCGGGTGGGAAGTAGGGGAGTGGGTTAGTGACCCATTAAGGTGATGACTCTGATTGTTCAATTTCTGAAGCATCCTTGGGGAACACCACCCGACGCTGACTTGGGTCAAATCGATTACCTTGTTCTTGCATAATACTTTTAGCCTGACGCGGATCGAAGCTTCGGCTAAAGGACTGCTGCAAGTTGTCAACACGTGCTTCCATCAGCTTGACTTCAGTGTGGATTTCTCGTAACTTTTCTTGCTGTGACCAGTGATAAGGTAAAAGTTGCGTCAGGGCAGATACTGCTGCTGCTGAAATCACAAGATTTACTCCTATCTTTGCTGTTGTTTCCAGTGCCATGATTTGGTGGGAGCGTTGGCGAAGACGCCGGCTCCTTCGAGGGGAAACCCGTCGTTTTTGTATTGGTTGTAGCGGGGGTCTAGACGGTTGGAGCGCGTTCATGGTAATGACAAGAATCCTGCTGAGTTAAAGGACATACCGCTTACGGTTTTATTTAGGTGTCATATTACTTCATTTTTTCGTCATTGCTATACTTATGTTTTTAGTAAAAATATGAACCTAGTTTTTATGCGTATTTATATTTAAAATTATTTGAATATCAAGTATAAATGAATACTTAATAACTGACCAATAAGCTAGCAGAATCTACATCCAAAAATAGGCGTTGCTGAATTTAGTAATGAATTACGTTTAGTTACAGATTTGTAATTTTCCCAAACCCTTGTAGAGACAAGGGTTAATCTCACATCTTGCACCAGCCTGATCCCACATCAAAAAAAATACTCAGTATTTAATGGTTTTTTCACCCAGACCGCATCCGCCTGGGACTTGAAGTCCCAGGCTTATAGCATAAGTCCTCTAAGAGAGGACTGTTGGGAGTTTTGGGATAAATGTAAATTTTATGACTCTTGATTTTGTAAACTGTGGTTTGTACTTAGAGGTGCAAGATATAAGTTAATGGCGTCTCTACGAGAAAGCGTGATTTTCACCATTCATATCTTGATTCAGCAACGCCCAAAAATAACGTTGCTTGGGGTCTTTGTCTGTATTAGCGCAGACATAATCGCTCTCGGATAAAAAACAATGTACAATATGTAAATCAACTTTACAATACTTTGCACATACCACCTAACCCATGCTAGCGGCAATTCTCTTTGACCTAGACGGAACTATTGTCAACACTGACCCTATACACTACCAAGCTTGGCGGGAAATGCTGTTGAACTACGGCGTGGAAATTGACGAAACATTCTACAAATCTCGGATTAGTGGGAGGCTCAACCCAGAAATTGTCAAAGATATCCTGCCACAATTATCACCAGAAGCAGGTGCTGTGTTTGCCGACGAAAAAGAGGCTCTCTTCCGTCAAAAAGCTCAGAGTCTAAAACCGCTGGATGGATTTTTTGAACTCCTAGCATGGACAGAGACACAATATCTTAAACGTGCTTTAGTAACGAATGCACCGAGATTAAATGCCCAATTTATGCAAGAAGTGTTGGGAATAAAAGAAGCTTTTGATACAGTGATTTTAGCAGAAGATTGCATAGCAGGTAAACCAGATCCTGCACCTTATCAAGCTGCTCTACACACATTGGCCATCTCAGCAGAACAAGCGATCGCCCTAGAAGACTCACCCTCTGGAATTCGTTCAGCTGTAAATGCAGGTATTCGCACCATCGGGATCGCTTCCACCCACGATCCACAAGTGCTACAAGAAGTTGGTGCATTTATGGTAGTACCAGATTTTACTGATTTGCACCTCTGGACGTTCCTGAGAGTGGGGAGTGGGGAGTAGGGAGTGGGGAGTGGGGAGTGGGGAGTGGGGAGTGGGGAGTGGGGAGTGGGGAGTGGGGAGTGGGGAGTAAGGAGTGGGAAATGGGGAGTAGGGAGTAGGGAGTGGGGAGTCACGAGTTAGGAATAAAAAAGAAGTAAATATTATTTTATAATTCCCCATTCCCCATTCCCCACTCCCCATTCCCCATTCCCCATTCCCCATTCCCCACTCCCCACTCCCCATTCCCCACTCCCCATTCCCCAATACCCACTTTTTAAAAAATTACGTTTCCCTGAACAAAATTCTTGACGGTGGTAAGGCTTTACAATCTAATTTATCCACCGCGATGAACTGCCTACATCACCAAGCATGAAAATCTTTCCCCACTCCCCATTCCCCATTCCCCACTTTTTAAAATCTTCCGTTTCCCTGAACAATATGCTTGACGGTGGTCAGGCTTTCCAAGCTAATTAAGCCACGGCGATGACCTTTTTGGTTAGACATGCCCAGAAAGACTGAATCTCCTCGCGATAGTGTTCGGGAAAAACGGGGGGAAGCATTGATGTAGCTAGAGGCGCTGTTGACTCCTAGGGCAAAGTGCCGGCTTTCCTGGTAAGATTCAGTCACAATGCAGTCGGCATGACCACTACTGTGTTGGTTGATCCAGGCGATCGCTGCCTCTAAACTATCCACCAGTTTAAAACCTACTGTCTTGGTTAAATAAGCGCTTCCCCACTCATCGTCCTTAGCTAGTCGTACCTGGGGAAAGGCTTCTACTAGTTCTGCATCCGCCCTAATTTCAAAGCCCTTTTCCTTTAAGCTGTTCCACAGAACTGATAAGGAAGAAGGTAAGGCTTGTCGATGAATGAGGACTTTTTCAATGGCGTTTACTGGGTCTGGTTCGCTTTGATGACTATCTATAATCATCCAACGCACCATCTCTAGGCTACCATTACCAGACCAGTAGAGGTAACAGTTGCCCATAGCTGACCGCAAGACTGGAACTGTTGACTGTCGCACGACCTGTTGTACTAGGCTAAAACGCCCATAGGGAATGACTAAATTCAAGTACTGGTCTTGGTTCACCAAATCCCGAATGGAAGTTCCATGTTCTGCCGCGATCAACTCTACACAACCTATTGGCAAACCAACTTCAGCGATAGCAGTTTGCAGGACTTTACCAATCGCCGCGTTAGAATGGCTAGCTTCCGTACCCCCTTTGAGAATTAGACTATTGCCTGTTTTGAGACATAAACCTGCTGCGATCGCTGCTAACTCTGGAAATGCCTCATAGATAAAAGCAATCACTCCCAAAGGCATGAGTTGGGAGTAAGTTTGAGAGTCTTCTAGTTGATAGTCAGCGTGTCTAACCCGCCGCAACGGGTCTGATAACTCCCCTATCCGTTGCAGAATGTCTACTGTGGTTTCCAGACGTTTTGGCGTCAGCTTCAGCCAATCCAGAATGAGTTCTGGTATTGCCATTTCCCGACTGGCTTCTAGATCCAAGGTGTTTGCCTCTAGAATGTCGTCGAAAGAGCGTTTTAGCACCTGTGCCATCATCAACACAGCGCGACTGCGGTCTACTCCCTTGGTGCTCCCCAATTTTAGGGAAGCTTGATAAGCGCGTTTAGCGCTACTAATTGGTTCGGGGCTATCATCAAAAGCATCCACTGTCATTGAGTCAACGTCTGTAGGTAAGCCAGACCATCAGTGCCGGCAGGATAGCCAACAGCACCGCCACCATTGCCCAAGCAATAATGTTGGCACCAGTTGCCAATCGCAGTGCTAATGGTAACCATATAATCACTAGCACGAAAATAATGCCAAGCGCTACTGGCAGATAGGTTTCTCCTAACCGAGATTGGACAACATGCCAAGTATTTCCCGTCCAACGCCAAGCTCGTTTGTAGGGATAAGTAGTGGAAAGTTGCTCTAGTATATAACCACTATCTTCCACCACGAATATCTGCTGACAGCGATCGCAACCAAATGCTTCTGTCAATGTAATCGGAATTAACTGCCCCCGCCGCCGACAGGGACACGGATATTCTTTATTGAAGTCTATTTTTTGGTCTTTTTGAGATTGCACAAGCGATACTATAACTTGAGCTTGTTGATCAACACCTGCTTTAACAGTATTTCCTATTGACACTCTGTGCTCTAAAGAGACGGAGATTCGGGCATACCTTTCTCTGATTATATCCCTATTACTAGTACAGGACGACAGAAATAAAGCACCCATTCAAAAAAGCCCCAAAAGCTTACCTAATAGGTTTGTAGTAGCGCTTTAGCGCCGGTTCAACCCGCAATTTAACCTGCGCTAAAGCGCTACTACGAACTAATAAACCACCCAGGTTTCCTTTGGGAAGTTATTATAGGGATTCTTTTGGTTAACAAGCGGGTAACGCGATTCGAACGCGCGACATTCACCTTGGCAAGGTGACGCTCTACCACTGAGCTATACCCGCAAAACTCGACTAAATATAAGTCTCTCAGATTTTTTCTTGTTTGTCAATAGTTTATTTGAAAATTTTTTAGTTATTAGTTGGTGGTTGTTGTTAGGTGTTAGGTGTTGGTTTTACCAAACAACAATCAACCACCAACTAATGTTAGCTCATTTCTTGAGCTTCAGTGGCTAAACTGCCTATGCTTGCACTCTTGAGAGAGGCGGGTATGGACTGGGGATTACCGGAGTATGGCTCTGCGAGGGTAGAGCGCAATTGCCGCATCAGGGTACCCATTTCTATAGCACTCATGGCATAGTCCCAACCATGATTACTTTTAATGCCAGCCCGTTCTAAAGCTTGCTGCATGGTGTCAGTTGTCAGAATGCCAAAAATCACCGGGACGCCAGTTTGAAAGGCAGCAGCGGCAATGCCCTTGGCTACCTCAGATGATACGTAATCAAAATGAGGTGTTTGGCCCCGGATGACAGCACCCAGACAAATGACTGCATCATAGCGATGGGAGAGTGCCAGTTGGCGAGCTACCACTGGAACTTCAAAACTGCCTGGTACATAAATATAGTCCACTTGAGTGCCGTGGGGATTGGTATCGACGCCGTGGCGTTTCAAGCAATCTTGACACCCCTCTACTAGTTTGTTGGTGACCAGGTCATTGAATCGACCAATAACCAGTGCAAACCGTAGAGGTTCTGTCTGAGTAAAAGTTCCCTCGAAAACTGCCATGACCGCCTCAAAATCAACTATACGTGCTTAAATTTTAGATTTTGAACGGAGTAATGGACGCAGATGCACGCAGATAGTTATCTAAACATTATCCGCGTACATCCGCGCTGAGGCTGCGGTTGCTTAAGCTACGAAAAAGTTTAATCCACCGACTAAGAATACCAAGGCAATCCAAGTCCCGGAACCTACCCATAGGAGTTTTTGAGATTCATTCCAACTCTGAGGAGTAGCATAAGCCACAGGGACGGCAATCACCATGATAAAAGACAAAAGCACCAGAGCTAACAAAGCAACTTGGAATATGATAGTCATTTTCTCTTCTCCTCAAATAGCGCAATACTATAGATATAGAATACCGAAGAAGGGGTGTAAGGGTGTAGGGGTGTAAGGGTGTAGGGGGACAAATCAATTAAAAATTCGCTCATTCAAAATTTAAAATTCGCTCATTAGTTTTTTTACTCCCCCACTCCCCCACTCCTCCACTCCCCCACTCCCCTACACAAAACTATGGACTTAATTGTTTGCCACACAACAGCGGATTTTGATGCACTGGGAGCGGCTGTAGGACTGGCGTGCTTGCTTCCGGGAAGCAAGATTGTGCTGTCTGGCGGTTCTCACCGACCTGTGAGAGATTTTTTGGCGTTATATCGGGATGAGTATCCGCTCATTGAACGTCGTTCTGTGGATCCTCAAAAAATTCGTTCCTTGACGGTGGTGGATACGCAACAGCGCGATCGCCTCGGGAAAGCTGCCGAGTGGTTAGATCTTCCCCATTTAAAGGAAATTATAGTTTACGATCATCACTTGGAACAACAGGGAGATATTCCTGCTACGCAATGGTATATTTCCCCAGTGGGAGCAACCACTACTTTAATAGTGGAGCAGTTGCAACAACAGAATATTTCCCTGACTCCAGCAGAAGCAACTGTGATGGCTTTGGGTATCCACGTTGATACTGGCTCCCTCACCTATGATAGCGCCACACCACGGGATGCCCTAGCTTTGGCGAGTTTGATGCAACAAGGGGTAAGCTTGTCAGTTCTGAACGCCTACCTTGAACCTGGTTTATCTCCCCAATTACAGCAGCTATTAACTGAGGCGTTGCAAAAGATGCAATCTAAACAGGTACATGGATGTACCATTGCTTGGGTTCATCTGAAAACAGATAGTTTTGTGCCTGGGTTATCGAACCTTGCGTCGCGGTTAGTGGAGTTAACCGAAATTGATGCTTTACTGCTGGTCAATGAAAATCCTCTGGGGAATGGTGATAAATCACGCTTAACCGTCATTGGGCGATCGCAAATTAAGGGTATCAATCTCAACCAATTATTCCAACCACTCGGCGGGGGTGGTCACTCCCAAGCTGCATCCATGAGCCTACGAGGAGTAGACCCCGAGACAATATTACAACAACTTCTGGATGGGGTAAAAGCTGCCATACCCCATCCTCCCACCGCTCTTGACTTGATGTCCTCCCCAGTCAGATCCATCCGACCAGAAACCACAATTGCCGAAGCGCAACGCATTTTGTTGCGTTACGGACACTCTGGTTTATCTGTAGTCGATGCCCAAGGGCAATTGGTAGGTATTATTTCCCGACGGGATCTGGATATTGCTCTGCACCACGGATTTAGTCATGCACCCGTTAAGGGCTACATGACAACCAATATGAAGACAATCACCCCAGATACAACACTGCCAGAAATCGAGTCGCTGATGGTAACCAATGATATTGGACGCCTGCCAGTTTTAGAAAATGAGCAGTTGGTAGGAATTGTCACCCGTGCCGATATTTTGCGGGAATTGCATCAAGCCAGAGATGGGGAAAGGAGGGGAGTTGGAGAGGTAAGAAATGTTAACCTCTCTCAATTGCAGGATAGACTTGCTCCTCAATTGTGGCATTTTCTTATGCTAGCTTCACTTGAGGCAGAAAAACGAGGTTGGCACCTCTATCTTGTTGGAGGAGCAGTGCGCGATTTGCTACTTGCTAAAGAAGCAGCAGGTAGCTTGATGATTAAAGATATTGACCTAGTGGTGGATGGCTTTCATAAAGCGGCGGATGTGGGTGCTGGTGTGGAATTGGCAAAAGCACTCCAGCAACTTTATCCAGCAGCACGCTTAGAAATTCACGGTGCTTTTCAAACTGCGGCTTTGCTCTGGCACAAAGACCCAGAATTAGAATCTTTATGGGTTGATATTGCCACTGCTAGGACAGAATTCTATCCCTATCCTGCGGCGAATCCTGAAGTTGAGGCTAGTTCTATTCGTCAAGACCTGTACCGTCGCGATTTTACCATCAATGCTATGGCACTGCGGCTTACGCCTAAGAGTGCAGGTGTAAAAGCTGAGCATGGTGGCTCTTTACTCGATTTCTTTGGTGGGTTACTAGATTTACAGGCAAAGTTAATTCGGGTTTTGCACGCCAACAGTTTTATAGAAGACCCCACCCGTATTTATCGCGGCGTGCGCTTTGCCGTGCGACTGGGATTTCAGTTGGAAGCCCAAACAGAAGGCTATATTCGCTATGCTATCAACAGCGGTGTTTACGATCGCACTGCCAGAGAGAATACCAGAACACCTGCTCTACAAACTCGACTGAAAGCAGAATTGAAACACATTCTGGAAGCTCCCTATTGGAAAGGAGCTTTGGAGTTACTTGGAGATTTAGGGGCGTTGCAGTGTATCCATCCCCGACTCCAGCTAGATGAGGAACTCCTGCGGCAAATACGCCTGTTGAACCGCTGTTTGCGGCGATTTGACCCTCAGCATTCTCTCATCCACTGGCAAATGCGCTTAGAAACTTTAATCGCCCACTTAGCACCAGAATACCGGGGGAAGGTGGCTGGAAATCTACAATTACCTGAAGATAGCATTACTAGGTTAAATATCTTAGCACAAGCGCAAGCTGAAGTCAAGAGCTTCACTGCCTCTTTGCTTGCCCAGAGGGGAGGAGAAGAGATTCGTCCCAGTCAGGTGGTGCAGTTGCTGCAACGTTACGACTTGCCAATGGTGATTTTAATTGCTGTACAAAGTCCGCGAGTGGTCAGGCGTAAGATTTGGCAATATTTAACTGTTTGGTCAACAGTTCAGCCTATCCTCAATGGTAATGACTTGAGGAAACTGGGGTATAGACCAGGACCTCAGTATCGGCAGATGTTGGATGATTTACGGGCTGCGACCTTGGATGGAGTGATTGGCAGCAGGGCTGAGGCGGAGGAGTTTTTGGCCAAAAATTATAATGATAGGATTGGAGGCTAAAGTATGAAAGCAATAAAAAACACCACGGCGAATTATGCTTTAAGACTACCACGTTCTCTTAAAGCAGAGGTTGAACGTTTAGCAGCGCAAGATGGTATTAGTGTGAATCAATTCATCACAACGGCAGTTGCAGAAAAAATTGCCGCTATGAAAACATCTGATTTTTTCCTTGAGCGTCAGAAAAAAGCTGATTTTACTGTTTTTCATCAGGTCTTAAACCGTTCAGGTGGTGAAGCACCACAACCAGGAGATGAATATCATCCTGAGTCTTAAAATATGCAGTTGGGGTCAGTTGGAAAGACCCAGAATTAGTCATTTGAAAACAACGACTGCACTGTTAATATTTTGCCATATGTTAGGAATTCTAAATCATTCATGAAAAATCTTAAGTAGTGTAGGGTGGGCAGTGCCCACCCTACCTATATTTCAAAAATCTGCGGAGGATTGCTATAGCATCTAATTGTTTGGGAAGTAGTTCAAGAAATCGTTGCCGTTAATGACGGTTGTGTAATGCTTGTAGGAGCCGCGATCGCTCTTTTCTCGTGGGTCATTATCAACAAGTGGCATGAACTCTTGATAGTGTTCATCTTGTGATGCGCCAACCAAACATCCTGCAGACCATCTGGACACATCTTCTCCAGAAGAGTAATCCCCGTGAGTTGTATGCTGGTCAATTGAAAAATCATCACCAATGTCTGGCACTCTGTTTTCACCGCGATACACCGTGATTTTATCGCTTTGGATTAAAGCATGTTGATCCTTATGATCGCCTACACTCCATGCTTGAAATTGCCAAGCTTTGATATCAGCACACCCCTTAGGATTCATTGGGTTTTCCCAATAGTATTCCCCAGGATCAACGGTCGCTAGCCAGTTGCCAGCAAAAGAGGGGATACCATTTTTGATTACTAAAACAGTACGGCGATCGTTCCACACAAATGAGGCGTTGCCATCCCAGTTACCTTGCTTGTTAAGACCTCTAAAATAAACAATATTGATTTCTCCAATATTACCCTTATCGGTGAAATAAAAATTGTGCAGACTGAGCCACATCAGGGCACGGCTTGCCCAATCACCGTTAAGCTTATATCCACGCAATACACTTGATGGATCAGTATTAATTAGTTCGGATGCCGTAATTTTGCCACATCCTGCTTCGTGAATGCCACGCAATGTTTTAAATCGTGATAGCGCTCCTGATGACTTATCTCCCCACAGACCATCGGCTGAGCCATTGGGTAACAACCAAAAACTAGATAATTGGCTCTGTAATTGTGCGGCAAATTTTTTGGAACGGCTGATTTGCTCATCATCAGCAAAAGTTAATTCGCCTTTTGCAACTTTATACAGTAATTCGTTTGACATATTAAAGCCCCCTGAGATATTTTTCAGATTTTGTACGCGATTACGTCATCTATCTGATAAATATTTAGTGGACAGAGTATTTAACTTATGCAGTGCAAAACTGTAGGAAAAAATGAAAAACCTGTTGATGAGCTAAGTTTTATGTAGCCGCCTGAGCGGAAAGGTAGAACGTCCATTTCGCACAGTCAAGGAAATGCATCCCACAGAGGAGAGAGAATACCAGGACACCTGCTCTGCAACTGACGCGATCTCTCGGACTAAAATTTAAATACCAGCGTTTGTCGGAGTAATTCCTATGTCCCTGCAAGAGCTTAAAGAGCAAGCCCGTCAACTGCTTACGAACGAGCGCCTTGAACTGGTTCGTGCGATCATCGAATCTTTACAAGATGCCCCAAGCCAACAACCTGAACGATCGCGCATGATCAAACAGATGAAAGGTTTGTTGAAGACCGATGAGCCAGCGCCGACCGATGAACAGGTGGAGTCAATGCTAGAAGAACGTCGGGTGGAGAAGTATCTTTCGTGAGGGTTTTGATTGATACCAACATCGTTTTAGATTACTTACTAGACCGAGAGCCATTTCTGCAAGATGCCACAACAAAACACCTTATGTCAGAGTAGATACAAGAGAAATTGCTACTCCTTGCTTAACTAGATCGCGAGGATCATTGACATAAATCAGGATAATGGTTTTTATCAAAAATATTGTTACAAAAGATGGGGTGTCGGGTGTCGTCCATGGAAGAATCCTACATTCGTGGGTTTAGAGCTTACCGTGAAAAAAATATGTGTTCCCTTGTAGAGTGCAACAAGAAACACTGCGTCAAAGTTTCAATCCCACGTCACCTATAGGTGGGTCCCTACACCCTACACCCGAAACCTGCAACCCTTTGAAATATAGCAATCCGTGGAGGAAATCCAACCTCAAACCTGTGGGAGCCGCATTCCCACAGGGAGTAGGGTGTTCGTAAATCTAATAGGATTGTTGTATAATAGTTATTCTTGGCAAGAATATAAGCAAGCCCTGTGATTAACTTTCCTCACCTTCTTATTTGCAAGCACTTTCGTCCTTGCTTATAGTTTGTGCTTGATTGTGAATTTTTGTATAAAAATACATAAATCATATAAGTATTTATGATCTGCTATTTTGATTTTTACTTATCCCCGTCACTCATCAGGATAGAACCCAGCCCACGATTTGGTGTGGTAATTGGTAACCCATGCAACAAAAATATTGCCAAAAATATGCTAACGCCAAATTTCTCAGACCAGAGCAATCCAGTACTTCAGCAGAAGCACCAAAGCAGAGAGGCAAGTTATAATCTTGTTGCGGATGAGCGTAACAAAAATTTATGAGTAACCCCCTTTTGCAAGCATTTTTCGTCGGTAGAGCGGTAGGTGACGTCCTAACTGAGAAGTTGGAATTCGCCTTGACTGATGCTCTGAGCGAACTTGGCAAGTTTGATGCCGAAGCTAGAGAGCAGGTACGTCAGTTTACAGAAGAAGTGCTGGAGCGAGCAAATCGAGCAGCTTCTGCTGCTGGCGCTCATTACACCTCAACAGGATCTGGGCAACCAGGTGGAGATCCAGTTGATGTGCAAGCAACAATTGATGAACTGCGGGCAGAAATCGCCACTTTACGAACAGAATTGCAACGTTATCGTAGTAATTCTGCTGGTTAATTGCTAATGGCTAATAGCTAATGGCAATCATAGCAATTAGCAATTAGCAATTAGCAGTTAGCAATTAACAATCCAAATAGGCATAAAGAAGTGTCTTTTCTCCCTACTGACTCGGTAAAAAACCAGCGGTACGCAAAACATATGGAAAAGGGTTATACAAACAAGGCATACCGTTGGAATCGGGAAAACTACTCTCGTAGACGGCGCTTTTTGGACATTTGGTCTTTTGTGTTGACTGTAATGTTCAAGCTTTGGCTTTACAAGAAATCATGGAGTTATTCAGGTGGAGTTACCGAAGCTAAGAAAGGTTTAAGACGTAAGGCTCAAGCGGTTTGGATTCGCAATACCCTGCTAGAATTGGGACCTACCTTTATCAAAATCGGGCAACTGTTCTCTACCCGTGCTGATTTATTCCCTAGCGAATACGTAGAAGAACTGGCAAAGCTGCAAGACAGGGTACCAGCATTTAGCTATGAACAGGTAGAAGCGATTGTTGAGGCAGAACTAGGCAAGAAAATTCCCGAACTCTTCGAGAGTTTTGAACCCATTCCTTTAGCTGCTGCTAGTTTAGGGCAAGTGCACAAAGCTATACTGCATTCAGGGGAAGCAGTTGTTGTCAAAGTGCAACGTCCTGGACTAAAGAAGCTCTTTGAAATTGATTTACAAATTCTTAAGGGTATTACTCGCTACTTTCAAAACCATCCTGACTGGGGACGAGGACGAGACTGGATGGGCATCTATGAGGAGTGCTGTCGAATTCTTTGGGAAGAAATTGATTATCTCAATGAAGGTCGAAACGCCGATACCTTTCGCCGCAATTTTCGTGGCTACGATTGGGTGAAAGTGCCTCGTGTCTATTGGCGCTACACCGCATCGCGAGCACTGACGCTTGAGTATGCCCCTGGTATTAAAATTAGTCAGTATGAAGCTCTGGAGGCAGCAGGTTTGGATCGGAAAGTCCTTGCTCGTCAGGGCGCTGAAGCTTACCTGCATCAACTGCTAGATAATGGCTTTTTCCACGCTGATCCCCACCCTGGCAATATTGCTGTGAGTCCGGATGGTGCTTTGATATTTTACGATTTTGGGATGATGGGGCGCATTAAGTCCAACATCCGTGAAGGACTGATGGAGACGCTGTTTGGCATTGCTTCAAAAAATGGCGATCGCGTTGTTCAGTCTCTGATCAATTTGGGGGCGATCGCCCCAGTAGACGATATTGGACCAGTACGGCGTTCTGTCCAGTACATGCTGGATCATTTCATGGATCAGCCGTTTGAAAACCAATCGGTAGCCGCCATTAGTGACGATCTGTACGAAATAGCTTATAATCAGCCATTTAGATTTCCAGCTACCTTCACTTTCGTCATGCGAGCCTTCTCGACTTTGGAGGGAGTAGGTAAGGGGTTAGATCCAGAATTTAACTTTATGGAAGTTGCCAAACCATACGCAATGCAGCTTATGAGCAATATGAATGGTTCTGAGGGCAATAGCTTTATTAATGAATTAAGTCGCCAAGCAGTTCAAGTAAGTAGTACAGCACTTGGTTTACCGCGTAGGTTGGAAGATACACTAGAAAAGCTAGAGCGGGGAGATGTGCGCGTGCGGGTTCGATCTATAGAAACAGAGCGCCTGCTGCGACGACAGAGCAGTATTCAGCTAGGTATAACTTACGCTGTGATCGTCAGTGGTTTTACACTTTCAGCAACGATTTTATTGGTTAAAGATTATACATGGTTGGCTCTGCTCGCTGTTTTAATAGCAATACTAGTATCTGGACTACTGATTCGACTGCTTTTGCGCCTCGACCGCTATGACCGTATGTCTTAATTTTTTTAGCAAGTATATGAAACTTAACTGTTCATCGGTTTCAGATCCGGGACTAATTCGTTCTAATAACCAGGATGCTTACTATACAGATCCTGATGGGCGATTTTTTATTGTTGCCGATGGCATGGGTGGTCATGCGGGGGGTGAACAGGCAAGTCGCATTGCCACCGAGCAAATTCGAGCATATTTGTTAGCACACTGGGATTCGCCTCTGTCTGGACAGCAATTGCTAGAGTCTGCTTTGTTGCAGGCAAATGAAGCGATTTTGCTCGATCAGCAGCAGCATCCTGAACGCGCTGATATGGGAACAACCGCTGTAGTAGTGATTTTTCCCTCTGGAAAGTCGCCTTGGTACGCCCACGTTGGGGACTCAAGACTGTACCGCTTGCGGCAGTCACAATTAGAGCAGATAACAGAAGACCATACTTGGGTAGCACGCGCTTTAAAAATGGGTGACATCACGCCAGATGAAGCCCGGATTCATCCATTTCGTCATGTGTTGTCGCGCTGTTTGGGGCGTGAAGACTTGCAATGCATTGACCCCCAACCACTCGATGTAAAAGCAGGCGATCTCTTGCTGTTGTGCAGTGATGGTTTGACAGAAGAGCTTGCCGATGCCAAAATTGCTTCCTACCTCCAAGAATTCCCCATGATTGAGAAAGCTGCCATCTCCCTAGTTGACGCTGCCAAAGACCAAGGAGGACACGATAACATCACAGTCGTTATCGTCGCAGTGGATTAGGGGAGTGGGGAGTGGGGAGTGGGGGAGAAATAGATTCAGAGTTCGTGATGCAATCAAAATTCAAAAAATATTCCCCTTACACCGCCACACCTCCACACCCTTACACCCCCACACCCCCACACCCCCACTCCCCTACACCCCCACTCCCCCACTCCCCACTCCCCACTCCCCACTCCCCACACCCCACACCCCTATTTAGTAAATATACTCAGCAATTTGTTCAGCTTGAGCTTTTTTTTTGGTTACTACTTGATACAAATATTGTAAGCTTCCGAAGTTATTACCTTAGGAAGCCAAATTACATATATCTGTCTATTGACATGTTGCACATGAACTGGATTTCACAAGGCCGAAGTTTACCGAAATCAGCGTCTTGTGATTTGGAGTAGTTTAGTAAGCTTACTTGCGAGTAAGCGGATAATCACAAATATTCCCATAAAGGTATGGGCAAATTGTCAAACTATTGTTATCTTTTGTAATACAGGGGTAACAAACTTTGTAGGACAAATCTAAGTCCAGTAAATATCTTTATGGGACCTCTGTAAGCAACATCACTTTTAACTCGTTTTTTTGGAGTTGATATGAGCCAACCAATTGAACTGACCTTGGAACAGCAATTTAGCATCCGCTCATTTGCTACTCAGGTACAGCACATGAGTCCAGAGCAAGCCAAAGAGTTTTTGGTCAACCTCTATGAGCAAATGGTAGTGAGAGAGGCGACTTATAAAGAGCTTCTCAAGCACCAGTGGGGCTTAGATTCAGGTTCCTCTTGGGCATAGAGTTATACCATAGTGTCGCGGTGGGCGACCTCCTTCTCTTGCTAAGTTCCAAGGAGGAAAAGAGCTGGGGATGCCGGGGCGTCAACTTCAAAGAAGAGACTAAAAATCAATTACCAACCTAACCCAGAGTTAGCTAAACTATTTGGCTGCATATCTTATGTAGTGTCAATTTACATTTGCTGTTAGGTTCAACTTGCTATTTGCGTTTGCCAAAATTGCGTACTCGAGGCTAGCGTAGAAAATGCACGTGCCCATATTTGTTCATGTGCTTGCCCATAGACCAAGGAAGATTTTTCCAGCCTCAAGTACAACCAGACTAGGTCAGCTTGTATTTTTCCCATTCATATTTCTTATAACTGGATTTGAGAGCCATATCATACAATGTTTACAAAAATTAACTAACCGGAAAGGTCGAAAGGGGAATCTGTATCTATGGCTTGTAGCTTTGCCAAAACTTGGAGTTTAACTTTTTCGTACTCGTTTTTGAGTAAACTTTTACTAAATTTAGGTTCGGCAGATGAAACCAATGTGCTACTTAATGTAATCCACTGTTGCAGTCTTTGACATTGGGCAGGGGCAATACTTGAAAGTAGGAGATGAGCGCAGCGATGAGGATGCTCCCGCGCAAAGAACAGCAAGCGGTAGTATCCTGTTTGTCCCAATATGCGAGCGATTTCTTGTCCAAGGCTGGTTTTGAGATCAAGGTAGTAAGGCAACCATTTAGGGCCGTGTTTACGGTTGTAGATGAGGGTAATCCACAGGAGCATGGGATGGGGAACAGCGATGAAAAGAAATTGATTGTAGCGGCTACAGATTAAACGCTTTTGAATCTCCTGTTGTGGTAGCATCACCCACAGGGCTACTGTTGGCTCGCCATTGGTACGGATGGGACTAGGAAAAACTATATCAGCAATGGGCTTATTTTGAGGCCAAGAAGATGCTAGTGCAATTTCATCGTTTGACACGGATGAAAGTGAATCGACCTGACTGTTGTGTTCAAACTCAGTGTTACCTTTTAGAGTATAAGGAGACACATTACTGTATTGCTGTTCTAAGGATGTTAGAATCTTGAGGATTTCACCGATACTTTGAGGGCGGGTATTCGGTGTTTTTGCCAGACAACTCATGACTAAATCCTTCAACTCCTTTGGTAGCTGTAATGTAGGATCAACCTCAGCGAATGTTCGTGGTTCTTCATAGTGATGTACTTTATACCACGCTCCAAAAGAGTTGGTTGATGCTACCAGGGGCATCTGACCTGTTAACATCTCAAACATCATTATGCCCAAACTATAAATATCTGAGCGGTTATCTAATTCCTTAGCCTCCATTTGTTCGGGAGAAGAATAAGCCAGAGTACCCAAATAGTAGTTAGTATGATTGTTATCTAACTGGAGCAACTTAGCAATCCCAAAGTCTAGAATTTTGACTAACTCCCCAAAAGTTGGGTCAGCAATCACTAGCATATTGCTAGGCTTAATATCGCGGTGGATAATGGGGCATATTTTGTCATCAACCGGAATGCCATGATGAGCACACAGTAGCCCCAAGCATATTTGACGCACTATACTCAGGAATCTTGGTAAAGACAGATGCTCCTTGCGGATGATATGGCTAAGGTTTATTCCAGGTAAGTATTCCATGACGTAGAACGGGGTGTTATTGTTGTCTACGCCATAGTCCATGACTCGGACAATGTGGATGCTTTTTTGTCCCAGTAAGGCACAAGTTTTCGCTTCTCGCTCAAAGCGATCGTGCAACCGCATCTTTTGATTTTGGAGTGAGAGGGCGAGAAATTTCACAGCAACGGGTACCCCTCCCAATAAAACATCCTTAGCACGATAAACCCGTCCCATTGCTCCAGTACCAATTAACTCCTCAATTTGGTAGCGTTTGCTCAGTAAGCGATTAATGTTTGTGTCTGACATAGAAAATGGGGAGTGGGGAGTGGGGAGTGGGGATTAGGGGCATGGGGAATTTCCCCTGGTGTTTTGTACCATTCCGCACTTGGTTTACTGATTTAGTTTGCCCAAATTTTAGTCGTTACACCTCTTGGATCAATATTTTTTTGTCTCACCCAAAGACGAGGCAGTGCCTGTAGCGTCACTCCAACCTACAAGATTGGCGATCGCACTCGTCAATGCGGCGATCGCACTGACTCAATCTCCATCGTCGTGTTTTCGTTATGCTGGTGGTTTGGCGATCTGCTTGCAGCAGCGCTTCGCTATCGCAAGAACGAGAAACCTAGGTGGGGTTAAACTAAGTGTAACCCAACACCCGATCACGTTTTCGCACCCTACACTCGTCGGCGATTGCACTAAAGATGAAATTTTTCTTGAAGGCGTTGAGTCATTAATTCAATTTGTTGATCAGGGGTTAAGGTATCTAATTCATCAACACCGATGATCACTTGTTTAGGATGTTGCTGTTTACGATCTAAATAGGCATAAAAAGCTTCTTTATTGTCTTTATGTTCAAGAAGGTATTGTTTAAGTTCTTGAGCACTCATGTTAGTATAATTAAGGGGGTTCATTAAAACACTTATCCAACAGGTGTAATAACAATTTCAATGTTTTCTTCATGTCCCGCTAAGATAAACAAGTTCTGGTTTCGTTCGTCTAGACGAATAATATAAATCGGTTGGAACATCACATTAGTTAATGTATAACTTAGCAGGTATAAGCGTTTGAGTTGTACTAAGGTGGGTTCATTCATTTCATTATTATAGAACATTAAGTGTGTGCATTATCTTTCACAAACACACCACAGGAAATTTGTCAATTAACTTGTTCGTAGGCATCACAAAGCAGAACCTCAAAACCCAGTAACCGTTGGGACGGTTGGGTTTGGTGCCTCAACCAACCAGCACTTGCTGCATTCCTGGATGAATACCAACCAAAAGGAAATACTTTGTTTCCAGGCAACCGCGGTATAACCGAACACTTAACCAAGTTCATGGCGAACAAGATTCTTGTTAGGGCGTGCGATCGCGTTGGGTTAGAAGGTTTCAGCACTCACAGCTTCAGAAGAACAGCCCTAAACATGATGTCTTCTGCTGGCGTTCCCTTGCGCCATATCCAGGAAATATCCGGACACAACGACCTTGGGACTTTGCAGCGCTATTTGGAAGTTACCCCGGAACAGCGAATGTGAAACTTGGTGAATTTCTCAATGGTGGACAGCTTATTGCTGTATCTTCTGGTGCTGGGAATGCAGGGAAAATTACAGTTAATGCCACAGACAAAGCTGGTATCTTTGGAATTGAGGTCTTGCAAAGCCAGTTAGTGAATGTTGATAATTTAATTGCCAACGGATAAAGCGATCGCCTTTTACGAAAAGTAGAAACGTAGGGTGGGTTAGCGACAGCGTAACCCACCGAAACATTATGGGATAGGCGGTGCGTTACATTTCATTAACGCACCCTACACTCTAATAGATAGGCGGTGCGTTACATTTCATTAACGCACCCTACACTCTAATAGCTTAAGTCCATTGAAATGGACTGAAATCCTTTAGGACTTACCCACTCTCTACGAATTCTTGGCGGTCTTGGCACGGCAGTTGCTTCACTTGGGGAGACCCCAAGACCGCACTGCCTCGTCTTGGCGGTTCGATAAATCAAGGTTTCTGGCAATTTTTGCGTAAGTCCTGTCCTTTTTGAGTCCTCTTGAGAGGACTTTAGCTATCAGCCAGCGATTTAAATCGCTGGCGGGCTAACAGCCCAAATCCAATATCTCAGATAATCGTATATTAGTTTTGTAAATTGATTAGCCTAAAATAGTTTCAATCATAGGTTGTCATACTCTGCATCTTCAGGATTATCCCAAATTTTAGCAAAGTGATCTCAAATAGGATTGCTATATAGGAATCATATTTGAATTTTGAAAAAATCTAAGTATCTGTAGGGTGGGCATTGCCCACCATATCCCGGTTTTGTAGGGCATAGCCCCACCTACGTATCTTTCAAAAATCAAATAATCGTCCTATAGTTTCTAAAAAATCAATGCCCACCATCCAAATGAGGCGATCGCATTGGGGCTTTGCGCGAAACAAACCCTATGCATTACGTTGTTTGGCGTACTAAGTTGGCTTCCATTGTGGTGGTTAAAATATGACCAGCCATGATGCCACTGGCTAAATAATAGGTGTTATTTGAAACTCGGTGTATGGTTTCAAAACCACTACGACGTTGGAGATCGTCTAATACCCAGTAACGCTGCACAATAGTTTCTGGTCCAACCCAACCTTCACCTTCCACCTGCCCCAAGAGATTATGCTGGAGTAAGAAAGAATACTGGCGTTCTCCACGATCCAGACGCCCTTTGTATTGCAAAGCAATTTCTGAGCGATCGCTGTCTGGAAAGATGAGTTTTGTCGCCATAGTGAACCAGTTATCTCGATTCCAAACAACCAAAGTCATGCCTTTGACACTGATTGGCATTCCATGACGTTCCAGCCAGCTTCCTTGTAAAGTCCAACGCCCTGGTTCGAGTAGAAAAGTGTGAGCCACCTTGTATGTTCCTTGTTTGGAAAAGAGCACCGCTAATACCACATAATATCCTTTCACCTTAGAGCTTGTCGCATCATGGCGCTGAGTATGTCTACCACAAAGGTAAGACCAATAAAAACTATCAAAGTTGTCAGTAGACCTTTGTAATCAAAACTGCTCAGTTGCTCAGTGAGGAGACGCCCTAAACCACCAGCACCTACCAACCCCACAATCACCGTAGCACGAATGCATACTTCCCAGCGGTAGAGAATGTAAGCGAGGAAGCGCTGGAGAGTGAGAGGCAAAATACCGTAGATGAAGACTTGGGCATTACTTGCACCTAAAGCTTTCAGGGAACGTAAAGGTCGATCATCCAAATTTTCTAGAACCTCTGCCATCAATCGCCCCAGAATGCCTAAGTTGTGTAAACCTAGGGCGATCGCTCCTGGTAAAATTCCTGGAAACAACACAAACAGAAAGATTAACGCCCAAATTGGTTCTGGGACAGCACGGGCGAAAAGCAGCAAAAACCGAGTAAAAATTGGTACTGCGCACTGAATAATTCCCCCACTCCCTACTCCCCATTCCCTACTCCCCATTCTCCTTGCTGCCGGAAAAGAAAGCAAAATACCGCCCAAACCTGCGCCTGTTGTTGCTAAAATTGACATAGCCAATGTTTGCGCCGAAAGGGTGAACATTTGACTGATGTGACTCAAGTCCGGTGGAAAGGCATCCTGAATCACTCTTACCAAAAGTTGCGCGGTTCGTGGCGACCAGAGTTTTGTAAAATCGGCATTGACATACCAGAAGGAAAATATAACTAGAACAACAGTGCCTAGTAACGAAAAAGTTATCACTGGATCGCTCTGTTGAGGTAGCTTTTGGTTGGGAACGTTCAAATCAAAACCATTGGGAACACCCAAACGCTGACGTAACAAACCACTCAACAAATCACTACCGCCACTTAACAACAGCAAGGCGAACAGAAAAGTCCACATTTGCTCATAGCGCAGCGACTGGAGACTGAGGAGAATTTCATAACCCAGTCCCTGTGCACCTATAATACCTAACACAGTGGCAGAACGAATTGAAGACTCAAACCGATAAAAGCTGTAGGAAAGCAGATTTGGGAAAGCTTGAGGAATGAGGCTATAGAGAAATGCATTCAGGGGAGGGACACCGCTATTAAGTAGTGCTAATATTGGCTGACGAGGAGTTTCATCTAAAATTTCCGAAAACACCTTGGCAGTAATTGCACCGAAAGGAATAGCGATCGCCAGCACCGCCACCAGTGGATCAAGTCCGAAAATATTTACGAAAAACAATCCCCAGATTAATTCATGAATTGCTCGAGGAAATGCTAAAATAGCCCTTGCCACCAACCAAGGAGCTTGAAAGCTTCCAGAAAAAACCGACTTCCACCAAACTTCGGAAGACAAAACCCCACCCATAAACCCAATAACCAAACAAAAGAAAGTACCACACACCGCGTAGGCGAGAGTTTTCAATGTCGCATCTAAAGTGATATGCAAAAACTCTGGACTGAAATTTGGTGAAAGTGCAGCAACCAAAAAACGCAAAACCTGATTCCAACCGCCTGAGTTGACTAAATCCCCTTGGAATAGACCAGCGTTGAATAACGACCAAATAACAGACACAACAAACAGCAACCCCCACACAGTCCGCCAGTTCATAGGTGTTGGTCCTTTGGGAAGTGCTAGATTTTGGATTTTGGATTTTGGATTAGTCAAGAGTCTGCGGTTTAATTCTATACAACTCCTCAACCATCTGCGATGACACTTCCCCAGGAGGTGCATCAAATAAAATGCGTCCTTGTCGCAAACCAATGAGCCGCTGGAAGTGACTACGGGTATACTCAAAAGCATGAAGGCTAGTTATCAGCGTTTTCCCAGTTTCCTGACTCAACTGACATAATAAATTCATAATTTCGCGACTACGTTCCGGGTCGAGGCTAGAGATGGGTTCATCAGCGAGGATAGCGGCGGGGTCTTGCACTAACACACGGGCTAAAGCTACCCGTTGTTGCTGTCCACCAGATAGGCGATCGGCACGTTCATACAGCTTTTCCGGAATTCCCACCAGCGTCAAGGCTTTTAGAGCTGTTTCCACCTCTAAAGGATAAACTAGTGAAACAGCTGCTTTGAGAAATGACCAACGTCCTAAATGCCCAGCGTTCACATTGTGAATAACTTGCAGATTGTCTACCAGGTGAAATTGCTGATAAATTGTACCAACTTGTCGCTGCACTTGCCGCATTTGTTGGGGACGCAGACGCGCTAAGTTGCGATCGAGAACCCACACTTCCCCTTGTGTGGGTTGTAGTGTACCATTCAGTAAGCTAATCAGAGTACTTTTCCCTGCACCGCTAGAACCAATCAGGGCTACCCGTTCACCAGGATAAATTTGCAAGTTGATATTGGTGAGAGAGTGGAAGTTGCCAAATTTTTTGGTGACGTTTTTGAGTTCAAAAATTGGTACACGTTGGTTCATCATAGCTAAGACCAGCCCTTTCAAGGTGGGTAAAAAATTGGGAAAATTACGTCCAATTTTCGACATTTCTTCTTCGTGTACTTCGTGTCTTCGCGGTTTAAAAATATTTTTGAACCACGTTCGCGTAGCGTCTCCCCTTGGGAGAAGACGCGAAGTACACGAAGGAAATTGTTCTGAGAGGACTTGCACCTTGAAAGGGTTGGTCCTGATAGCAACAAATGACAGTTTATACCAAAAACGGTTTAGAACTTTACTTTTCTATAACTGCTCTCGCTGCAATTTTCCCTCACCCCTTACCCCTCTCCCAAGAATTGGGAGAGGGGTAATAAAGCCAGTATTAGTTCCCCGAATCCCCTTTGGGAGAAGGGGTTAGGGGATGAGGGCAAAAAAAAGTCTACATATTAACCGTTTGCAGTATAACATTAAGAACAAAGCAGAAAATTCATCTGCGTTCATCTGCGTTCATCTGCGGTTTTAAATCTTACATTATTTTATTTTCCCAATTTCTCGACCAACTTTTTCAATTTCGGCGTAGTTTTCATTCTTGGTAGGAATAAATTTTCCTGCTTGTAAGAGGTCGAGAATTTCTTTTTGTTCTGGGATTTTAGGGTCTAGTTTGAAGAACGCGTTCTGTACTTTTTGGATAAAATCTTCCCCGTAGCGCTGTTTGACTTGAGGGTTAATAACCCAATGGTAGTCGTAGTAGGCAGGGGTACGCCAGATAGCTTCTACTTTGTTCAAGTCTACTTGTTTAGTATCGACGCGCTGCGACCAAACCTTTTCGTTGACAGCACCCACTTCGTAGCTTCCAGCTTCTACGAGTTTGATAGTTTTGTCATGGTCACCCGAAAAGCCCACTTGACCTTTAAAATCTGTTAATTGTAAGCCTGCTTGTTGGAGGAAGTATTGTGGCATCAAACGCCCAGATGTGGAAGATTCGCTGCCAAAGGTCAGAGTACGCCCTTTGAGTTGTTTGAGGTCGGTGATGTCTTTTAATGATTTTAGACCACTGTTTTTGTTGGCGATGAATATGGTGTGAAATTTTTCATCTACATCACGTTGGGCGATCGCTTCTGCACCAGGTACTTGCAACCTTGCCTGAACGCCAGTTAATCCCCCAAACCATACTAAGTCGAAATCTCCCACTTTAAACGCCGTCACCGCCGCTGTATAGTCAGTAACGGGCTTGTATTGCACAGGGATGCCAAGTTCTTTCTGCAAATATGTAGCTAGTTTGGTGTACTGCCGCTGCAACTTTTCTGGATCTTGGTCGGGAATTGCCCCTGTTACTAAGGGTTTTACCCCGGAAGTCTCAGATGTTTTGGGTGAACAAGCTGTCAATGGTAGCAAAAGCAGCAACAACCCTGACAATAAAAATTTCTTCATGCTTTTTCTATATAGGTCAAGATTTTATCAGCCCACTTTCTTACATCCAACCAGAACAATAGCAATTCTGTAAAGCAGTTCTGATAGCAGATTTTAAAATAAAACTCATTATTATAACATAAGTAGGTCAGCGTAAACAATTAAAGGTTTGTAGTAAGCGCTTTAGCGCTAAAGCGCTTACTACAAACCAATGAGCGCTAACTTCACATTTCTTTACATGGTTGGGTTTATCGACCAGACGCTTTCTCTACGAGACAAAGGAAAGCACCAGAGTCTCGTAGCCCCAAGGGTCTAATACCCCAATTTCTGCAAGTTGCCCTATTTCAGTTGGGGTTCAATCCCCATCAATTGACTCAGCGTCACCGCGTCACCGCGTCTCTTCTTTGAATATCGCCTACTTACTTACAGGGAAGCTAATAATGTCTGCACTCTTGTATTTTGCCTTAACGTTTGACACTTGATAAGACTATAGACTATAACACAAAAGAAATGCCCATAAATTAGGTTACATGAAACTTTATCAGTTTTGGCGTACAACAATGAATTATAACCAACCCATTGACAGAAATACCACAATTTGTATTTTGCTACACCTATAACGGTCTTAGAAACCCGGTTTCTTCAAGAAACCGGGTTTTGGTCGGCTGGTGCTTAACTGAACTGTATTGAATTATAACCAACCCATTGACAGAGATAGCACAATTAGTATTTTGCTAAACCTATAACTATAGGCTTGTAAAAGTTTTGCATAAATGGGCTGCTTTGGAATTGGCAATTTACAGGTGTGTGCAGGAGATAGATAGGGAGAATCATAATCTTCGTAAATGAATAAAGCAAAAAAATATCACCAAGGATAAATAAGGTGAACAATATGTATTTTGAATACCAAAACTTAGTCACAAAAACAAATGTTAATCAACCAACCCAAACTGAAGTCAAACCACATGGATTAGTTACTTGTGAAGCGATGTCTCTGATTTCCCTAGGCTTTGTCATTGGTTGGGCAGGTTTGTTTCTGACGCTGTCTAAAATGAGGACAGTGGCACTAGATAAGATTAATGTTAATACAAAATCCTTGCATAAAATTCGCTGTAAAAAGTGCCAATTCTTTTCAAACAATCGTTATCTCAAGTGTGCTGTACAACCTGGAATAGTTCTCACCAAAGAAGCGGAGAATTGCCCTGACTATTGTCCCAGTAATGACAAATTTCGCCACTGAACATCTCCCATGTATTTCGGTGCGTGAGAAATCTTGGGTTTCGTTCATCAACCCAACCTTGAATGTACCTCACACCAATGTCCCCCTTATCCCCCTTGTCCCCCCGCCCCTTTGGGTTCGTCAAAAGTCAAAAGTCAAAAGTCAAAAGTGTTTTGAATTTTGACTTTTTAATTTTGAATTTCCGCGTAGCGGCTTGTCCCCCTTATCCCCTCTGTTCAGATATCAAATAGGATTCAGTAGTTATCAGCCATCACTGCGCAACTTCTTTAACACCTCAGGCGTAAACGGATTTTTACCTACACGTAAAGCATCAACCCATCCCTGAACCTGCTTTTTACCCTCAGCAGAAATATCCTTAGATTGAATATAAACTTCAAAATCTGCAATTGCTCCTTTTTTATCTCCCGCTAACGCCTTAGCCAAACCACGCACTGCTTTAGCAGATGCTTCTTCTTTCTTAGAAGCAAGGGCAACTGCTTTTTCACAGGCAAACATGACATCAGCAGCTTGGTTATATAAACTACCACCAAAACAGATACTTTGCCAAGATTGGGCAGAGATTTTCAATGTAGAGTCCAGTTTCTGTGCTTCAGTATACTTCTCAATCCCTTTTTTAACATCACCCTGCTTTGCCAGTTCCTCACCTTGCTGAATTAAGGCTGGTGCGACAAGTTTTTTAGCAACAGCTTCTGGGTTATTTTTGACGGCTTGTGTGTCTGGGTCTAAATCTACTTTGGGATCAAGTTGCTGTGCTTGTTTCAACTTCGCTATTGTGCCTGTCAAATCTCCATCCTTTGCCTTTTCTTTGGCTTGAGTAACATAGGCTGGGGCTGCTTTTACCTCTGGGTTAATTACTAATTTAGGTTTCCAGGCATTAGCTTTTTTGAACTTTGCCACTGCACCCTCAAAATCACCATCCTGGGCTAACTTTTCTCCTTGGGTTACTAAACTATCTGCTGCTACTATTAACAGAGATTTGTTTTGATTTTGACATTGTTCTAATTCCTCTAAAGTTTCTGGATGAGAAATCAAGTAACCTTGTAACCAGCCACACCCCAAGGTCAGTAGGTTTTCTAAATTCAAATTCCACAACTTGACGGTGTTGTCCCCACTTGCTGTGGCAATGGTTTTGCCGTCGGGGCTGAATGCCACACTATTGACTCTACTGCTATGGCCTTTGAGGGTTTGCAGTGGTTGCCCTGAAAGATTCCACAACTTGACGGTGTTGTCAGAACTTGCTGTGGCAATGGTTTTGCCGTCGGGGCTGAATGCCACACCCCAGACATAACTGCTATGGCCTTCTAGTCGGTTACGTTCATGGACACCGTAGACAACCTGCTGGAGATTTGCTAATACCCGCATACGGTTATCTTCTTCCGCATCTTTACCTAATTTATTGAGTTTTTGAGCTGCCTTCAAGCCCTCTATTAAAGCCTCGATATCATTTCCACCGGAAATCAAGAGATTTTCTGAGGTGAGACTTTGGGCAAAGAGTTGAGCATTTGCTTTTTGTTTCTGGGCCTCATGTGTCTCTTTCTCGGCTTCACGTGTACGGTCGAAAGCGTACTGTGCCAAGACTGCCATTAAAATAGAGAACACTGACAAAGTTGCAATTAAAGGCAAAGCAGGCTTGAGACGCTGCCACAAATTTTCGGGCAAATGTTCCCAAATCCAGTGCTGATCAAACACGTGTCGATAAATGCCATTGCGGACAACCAAAGTATTCCCATGGCGACGTACCACACCCGACAGCTTCAGGTGAGATTTCACTAAAGACTGTTCCTCATCCACAACCTTACGCTTACCCCGGTGGATATGGCGGTAAACAGACAAAACTTCTTTCTCCAAACCTTGCGGTGCGCGTTTCGTCAGCATATCCCGCACAAACTGCAAGTTATTGTCTTGTTCACTCATGACCCCAAAAAAGCTGCTGCTGACTATTTGGTCTAGTTCTTTTTCTGTGAGACTCACTTGCAAAGACTGACGCGGAGAACTTCCTGGTGTCGCGACATTTCTCTGTGTCAAAGCTTTCACCACGGCACCACAAAGACGCTGCGTTAAGTACGGGTGTCCTCCCGTCCACTTCAATACCCATCGTAACACTTGCAGAGCTTCAGTGTCAGGCAAACCCAATCCATAAGCCAAGGGTAAGGCTTCGTCAAAGGTAAAATCCGTTAAATCCACCCGCTGTCCGATATTAAAAGGAGTACGCTTGGCATCGCGGATTAAATCGCCTGGAGTCGCTACCCCCATCAACACAAAGGAGAGGCGGTGAAATTCAGGGTTCGTGGCACGGGCAACATAAAGGTAGCGAACTGCGGTAAAAAAATCATCGGTAAAATCTAAGCTGAGGGTGGAATCAATTTCATCTACGAAAATCACCACTTTCTGAGTTACTTCAGCCAGCAATACCTTTTCAAAGAACAGTGTTAACCGTTGGGAAACTCCTAAATGTTCGTGTTGTTGCCACCAACTTATCACATCTGTCTCAAACATGAGTTGGTCATCCAGCTTCACCAAGAAGCCAAAATACCACTGTTCTGCTGTCACCTGTGCTCCTAATTCTTGCAGGTCAACGATGACTGCTTGAATGCCCTCTGCTTGCAGTGTTTGTGCTGTGCTTACCATCAGGCTAGATTTGCCCATTTGCCGTGGCGTGAGGACATAGGAAAAAATTGCATCTTGACAAAGTTTTAGTAGTTCGTCATCTGCGCGACGAGGAATGTATACGCCACCCCCTGCTTGTACGGTTCCTCCGAAGGTATAGGTCATAATAATTCGTAATTTGTAATTCGTAGTTCGTAATTATTTCTGTTGTGGTCAAAGAAGATTTATTTAACGAACCTTTAGCACCAGGCCTCGAAAGACTTGCTTCTTCTTCTCCCAAGGGGAGACGCTGCGCGAACGTGTTCTTCGTGCCTTCGTGGTTTAAAAAGATTTTTGAACCGCGAAGACGCGAAGAACACGAAGGTTAGATATGGAAAATCGGACGTAATTTTCTTTTGAATTCTCGTGCAGCAAGTGACTCCCCATTTTCAACATAAATGCTCCTGGAAAAAATCAGCGTATAGTTGACAGCGAGGTAGTACGATACGCCCTTCGCGACGGACTAAACCTGCACCCCGCAGGCGAAAGAAAGTTCGCTCGTCGTTGCAGGTGTTCTGGCGAATGACTTGCAGTATGCCTTGCACTAATTCTTGTTTGTCGTGTAGTCTAAAGAGGTGGTTACGTAGGTGATTGCCAAAGGGACCATGATCTGAGGTAGCGTTGGTAATGACTTGGGCGGTGGAGAAGCGTTGGCTGGCTATCAAGTAGAGGGCAAGGCGCACTAAATAGGGATGTCCACCTAGTAAGACCATGATTTGTTGTTCCTCTCTGGGGTTCAGGGGTGAACCGTGACGGCGGTTTAAGTCAGCTATCTGTGTTGGTGTAAAGTCCTCTAGTTCTATCACCTGCCCAACGTTAAAGGGTGATTGGTTGAGATTATCAATGAGCTGGTATGGTTCAGTGGAGGTGACAAGGGCCAGATCTAGTCGCTTCCAAATCGGACTCGTTGCGCGTTGGTTGTGCCAGCTTCTCAACATCCCAAAGAAATCAGAACGAAAATCGGTGTCAAACAGGCGTTCTACCTCGTCCATTGCTAAGACTAGGGGGTTGTCAATCTCTTTCAACAAATAGCGACTCATATACCGGGTGCAACGCTGGCTATTGCCTAGGGGCATTTTCCAATACTCATCAACTCGATCTGCCATTTCCAACTCATCAGTCAGCCAGGTGCAGAACTGGTGAAAGAAGAGTTCGGCATTGGTGAGGGCAGCTTTGTCAAATAACTGAAAATCTAGGAAGGCAACACGCTTACCTTTATGAACCGCAGCGTCTATTGTGCGGATTAACAATGAACTCTTGCCCATCTGCCGGGGTCCCTTGATTGTTATTGTCACACCTTGTTGCTCGATTGTCTCTAGGGCAATGGAATCAGAAGGGCGTTCTACATAAAAAGCAGATTGGCTGTCCATAGTTCCTTCGGGCATTTCGAGTCTCACTGGCTGTGCTGAAGGAAAGGGTTGGGGAAAGAGTAATGGCTGATGAGTCTGGAGTAAGTCAGCTTTAGCTTGCTCTTGGTCAATGTTCAATTTACCCCCAGAGACAGCCTGCATTAACTCTGCAATCAAGGACGGTGTATCCTCCGCACTTTGCCAGAAAGCCCAGTTGATATGATTCAGGTAGACGTTGAGGGGGTACTGGAACGGCTCGCGATACGCTAAACGTACTGGCAAAATAGTGGGTCGTCCTCCCTGTATTTTTGCTAGGTCATGTGCTAAAGTTATCTCAGTCTCTACCATTTCGCTGTTGATTGACTCTGCTGAAAGAAAAACAATGAAATAATCAGCTTGACGAATTTGCGCTTCTATGCATTCTGCCCAGTGGGTGCCTACCACCATGGTCTGGTCAATAAAGACATCGTGCTGTTGGGAAAGTTCTTGCAAGAGTTGCAAAGCGATTGGTTCATCTGGCTGGGCATCGCGTTTGTAACTGATAAATATATGCTTTTTGAGTTGAATCCCTTGCCCAGCAGTGTCTTGCTGGGGAATAGTTCTTTTCCTGCTTTTGACTACTGGGATAGCAAAGTCTGGAATCCCCTCTAAATCAATAGCACTACAGCCAAATTCATAGGCATCCTCATAGGTTCTATCAGCGCCTAATGCGTCATAAAACCCAACCGCAAACTCAATTGCTGCGCGATCTGCGATCGCCTTATTCATACCCACTACGCAGTCAACATGCTGGTGAATTGCTTCAGCTTGCGCCTCACTATAGCAGGCATTTAACAAGACACATTCTACCTTGCCCTGAAATAATTTAAACAGCCTTGCCAGTGAGTCTGTACTCACCAGATGTACTTCGCCAGAGTTATTTTGTAAAGCTAAACCCCCAGCGCCCTGTCCATGACCACTAAAGTGAACAATATGAGGTTCGTGATCCAAAAGCGCACGACGTAAATCATCAGGACGCACTGCCCATATAGTGATAATTTCAAACTTGTCTCTGCTTCTAGCGCGTTTTAACCCAGCCTGAATTTCCCGCACCTCTTCATCCAGACGCAGTTTTGCTGTATTTATGGGATTGGCTGACAAAATCAGGATTTTCTTCACGGTGCTATCTACTCCTGATATGAGTCTAGGTTTTTTGACTCACATGCAGTCTACTACAGTCTAGCTTTAGACAAATACGGTTTAGTTAAGAAAAATTTATCCTTTTCAGCGCAAAAAAGCGTGGTTTAATCGGCGCTAAAGCCCTACTACGAACTAAGAAGCTATCTGGCGAACCACTAGCACTAGTTGGGGCAATAGTGTCAAAATAATTCGTAATTGATAATTCGTAAAGCGAAGTAGGTCTGGGATATCCTGACTGGGAGGATATAAAATAAGGAAGGTAACTTTGTCAGCTACCCAATGTTGCCAACCTTTATTTTTTCCATTTAAAAGCCAATACCTGAGCCAGTCAACCGTATACATAACCATGAATGTACAACTTGTTAACTCCCTCGTAGAAGTGGTACTAAACCTCTCCCCTGAAGAGCAAAAACTCTTTCAAGAAAAGCTTAGTAATAAGCATTTAATTTTACGAGCTAGTAAGCCTCTAACATCAGAAGAGAGATTGTTACTTTGGCAAGAATGGATAGATACAGCACCAAAAAGTTATGCCAACCTCTCTGATGAAGCTCTGCGTCGAGAAAACATCTATGATGATGAAGTATGACTCATTATTTATTAGATACCAATATCCTGTTACGCTCAAGGGATATAGCTTCACCCGATTACAATCTTGTCGAGAGGACAATAAAGCATCTAATATCTAATTATCATCGATGTTTTATTACATCTCAAGTTTTAATTGAATTTTGGGTTGTAGCCACTCGTCCTGTTGCTGTAAATGGATTAGGATGGACACCACAAGAAGCTGAACGAGCAGTAAAAATGCTAATAAATCAGTTTGAGTGGCTAGAAGAAACACCAGATATATTTCGCCTTTGGTTTAGCCTCGCTACAACTCACAAGATTTCAGGTAAACGCAGCCACGATTTACGCATACTTGCTGTAATGCTTGCTCATAACATCAGCCATATTCTTACTTTAAACCCAAAAGACTTTGTAGCAGTTGAAGGAATTACTATTATTCACCCCAACAGCATAAACAGCTAGAGGCTAGTACCGCTGCGCGTTCGTCAAAAGTCAAAAGCCAAGAAAATAAAGCTTTTAATCTCTTGCTCATGGTCAGCTTATTTCCGCCGCGTTGTACTAAGCAAATCTACTTGAGCGTAGGCGTAGCCTAGAACCGCTGCGCGGAATTCGGAATTATCATGTATCATATGTAACGACAACTTAGCTTTATGGACAGCATCAATAAAAAACTCTCAATCAGTGGTCTGTGATAGCATAAATGGCAATTATTTCGTTTAACAAATAACCACCTAACACATAAAGTGCAATGTACGGACATTAACCTAAAATCAACACCACAAAGCAATGAAAATATTACCAAATATCAAACCAAGAGACCAAAATCCAAATCGTGATGGGTATGACGACAACGAACCAGCACTACCACCAGAAAAGTGTCAGCATATAAAAATCGTTGATTGTGACCAGCCAGTGCAGCGTGTTTTCTATGAATGCTACAACTGTAGACAAGGGCTAATCAGTGAGTGTACTGGGAAACCACTACTAGAAGAGTACAAAGGACGCCTCCAAGAACAACAAATACCAGTGAGGTGTCCCACTTGCTTTAAAACTGCTATCCGACTGATCACAGGAGAAGTGCTATCGACAACTGCTATTCCTTCACCCTGGGGTGACTAATACCATACTGACTACTGTTAACGGTTGACTGTCAACCGTTAACAGCCCTGCATCATTTGTTCATAACTCAAATAGGATTGCAGTAGATTAAGATTACTCCCAACACGAGTGCAAGATTACCTATCTTCTTCTTGATTTTCTTGGCGTCCTTGGCGTCTTGGCGGTTCATTAAATTAGGTATTCTTCGAGCGGGACAGGAGTAGTCCCAAAACGGCATAGACTTTTTATTATAAAGCTGAAACTTATAGGTTGCTATGGCTAAATTTCTCTTTGTCACTGATTTAGATAACACCCTTGTGGGCGATGACAATGCGCTGATAGAGTTGTACGATCGCTTGCAGAAACACCGTGAAGAATACGGCACTAAGATTGTTTATGCCACAGGGCGATCGCCCATTCTGTATCAAGAACTGAAAAAGGAAAAAAATCTTTTAGACCCAGACGCCCTCATCTTAGCTGTGGGAACGGAAATTTACACCAATGGTAGTCATACTCCTGACTCAGCTTGGTCAGAAGAACTCTCACCAGGGTGGAATCGTAACCTCGTAGTGGCTATCACTACTCATTTTTCTGAGTTGGTTCCGCAACCAGACTCGGAACAGCGTCCCTTCAAGGTGAGTTTTTTCCTTGAGCAAACAAAAGCAGTTAAAATTATACCACAACTGGAGTCAGATTTGCAAAAATCAGGTTTAAATGTAAAGTTAATCTACAGTAGTGGTATAGACCTTGACATCGTACCCCGTAGCAGCGATAAAGGTCAAGCAGTACAGTTTCTTCGCCAAAAGTGGAAATTTGTAGCAGAGAAGACGGTTGTTTGTGGGGATTCTGGCAATGATATTGCTTTATTTGCCGTTGGGGTAGAAAGGGGAGTTATAGTAGGCAATGCTCGTCCTGAGTTACTCCAATGGCACAATGAAAATCCTGCTGACTACCACTACCTGGCAAAAGATTTTTGTGCAGGTGGAATACTAGAAGGTCTGAAACATTTTGGGTTCTTATGATTAGTTATCTTAAAGGCATTGTTGCTGGTATCCAAAACAACAGCGGTCATCGCTACATCCTGACTGTGGAGGTGAATGGGTTGGGGTATGATTTGCAAATTCCCGCAAGACTGGCGCAGCAATTGCCAAACTCGGGAGGAGAAGTCCAAGTCTTTACCCATTTCCAAATTAGAGAAGAGGTGCCATTACTTTATGGCTTTGGTTCGCCAGGAGAACGAGATATATTTCGCCACTTCTTGAGTGTCAGTGGTATTGGTGCAGCTTTGGCGATCGCCCTGTTGGACACTCTGGAAATACCAGATTTAGTCCAAGCGATCATCACTGGCAATACTCAATTATTAATTCAAGCCCCTGGTGTTGGCAAGAAAACCGCAGAACGTATCTGTTTAGAACTAAAAAGTAAGTTGATTGAGTGGCGTAAGACAGCAGGATTTTTCGTCGCCACAGGTGGTCCAGCACCAGGGATTCTCGAAGAGGTGCAAATGACCCTCTTAGCTTTGGGCTACACTGCGAATGAAGTCAGTCACGCCTTGCATGTGGTCAGTGAAAACATTGGACTGTCTAAAGATGCCCATGTGGAAGAGTGGATTAAACAGGCGATCGCGCATCTTAGTACTGAGTACAGTCAATGAATTATGAATTATGAATTATGAAGTGTATTGGGGGGGTGACGATGAAAAAATTTGACTACCAAGCATGAAAATTTCTCTTACCCACTCCCTACTCCCCACTCCCCACTCCCTATTCCCTTCATTTTAAACTCGAAGCTTGCCTTCCGCCTAGGCGTTGTTCTTGCGCCGCTGGTAATATATTGACGGAGATAGTTGCATATGGGCCTTGTTTTTGACCAATCATGATCAAGCGAATAAAATCAGCTAAGCCTTCCACCAATCGAGAATTACGTAAAACACCAGAATCTACTGGTGAAAATCCTATCTCAAGAGCCAGCTGCATGACTATTTTTCTGGCTTCCTCATCATCCCCTGCAACAAAGACAGAAACTCCATAATCCTTAAGTGGTTCAGGTGCTAATTCAAACACTTCCTGTGCCATGGTATTAAAAGCTTTTACCACACGGGCATTCGGCACATCTTTGGCCAGCTTTTGGGCTAGCGATTCTACTATTGCCGGATAAGCAAATCCTTCAGGAATATCCTGATTATTACAATCAACGATCACTTTACCATTGAGAACTTCAGGATTCGATAACAATTCTGTTGGCATTATCCCGCGTGCTGTCCACAAAATGACATCGGCAAACACCGCAGCTTCATCATTTGTCCCACCTTGCGTTCCACCTCCTGCGAACTCAGCAGCAGCTTTTCCTTTTTCGACATCACGGGAGCCAAAAAATACTTGATGTCCTTGTTCTGCCCAGAGAATGCCTAAAGACCGTCCCATATTTCCACTACCAATGATTCCAATTTTCATCACTGGATATCTCCTACAAAAAACATATTTCTCTGTATTGATTGTATAATTTTTAGTACAGCGTTTCAAATTCGTAGCGTTTTGGTTCGTAGTTGCGCTTTAGCGCCTTAGCGCAACTACGAGCGATAGATGTCATTTTTATTTAGAGAACAGACAAACCCCCGCAAACATTCGCTCAGTTTTCTTAGCCTATCACTGATGCCTCTATATGCATTAACGCGGAATGGTCGTTTCAGACTTGTAGGGGCGCAGCGGCCTTGCGGAGGTGGGTGATGATGGTTCTCATTCTTTAAAAAATCAAATGTTGAGGCGCTCTTAATTCCCACATCATATCTGATGATTTATGTCAATGCCTAATTATTATATTTCTTCAAAAACTCAATGACTTTTTTTTGTAATAATTGATAAATTTCTGGAAAATTACTGTTTGAAATAAAATTAATATTTGAAATATTTATGATTACTATACATAGGTTGGTCATGAACAAGTATCATAATAAATCTAATGACCAGCTAATAACCCGCAAATATAAATTATCTGACCTGCTTGCAAGACCATTAGGGATACGCAAAAACTACATACAAAACCCCTAGTGTGCTTGGTATACAAGGGATTTTGCTGTTTATCCAACTAAATAAAATGATGGAAATTCATGACATTATATTGGTTAATTGTCAACCAGCTAAAAGCAGTTATTTTAGATATGATTGTTCAGTCTAAGGGATCGTGAAAAAATAAATCGGATGTTTTTTAATGAACAATCACATCTCCAGTTTGCGTAACCGTTCTGGGGTGAATCAAAATATACCTTAGGATAGTGTTTCTGAAGAACAAATTGGTGATAAAGTCAAATCTGTAATTTTACAAAGTAAAAAAGGATGGGAGTAACGTGACAGAGAGTAAACTAAAACATTTTTGTTTGCAACTTATTCCTAAATGCATGATTCCCGAGCAGGTTAGATTTCGTGAGAATCTATTTAAGACGTTGACCATCCGCAATATGTGATAGTATAATCGCCCCAAAATAGACAACATTAATTGATTGGGTGAGGATTTGCAATCGCTGTTAAATCAGAATCTTTCTATAGCGGTTCTCGTTTGAGTGAAATACAGGATATGGAAAGATAATGAAAGTCCATAACACAGAGCATCTAGGATAAACGTAGTTTTTTAAAAATTACTACAACTGTATATCCGGATATCCGGAAAAAAACCTGAAAAAAATATGACTGGGGTGTTTAGCCACGATGGTGGCAATGTGGATTGCTGTAAGCCCTGCACTAGCTGCTGATAGCAACACTGCCAATAGCAACAATTCAGAACCCACCACCGGATGTACACAAGAGGGATTTTTTCCAGATCCAACATCATGTACAAGTTTCTGCTGATGCGTTCGCAACGCAAATGATAATACTTTTATGGTGTATACCTTTCAGTGTGCGGAAGGCACTGATATTTGGTGTAAAAGTTTAGAAAATTGTAGCTTTTATTACCAGTGTCCAAAAAGTTGTAAGTCTGATTTTTGAGCGAGCAAAATATCATCGCTCTGACTGTTTCCAGTGGGATGGAAGGGTGGCTACCAAAAAATAATCCTTTCGGGATGCAATATTGCAAAAGGTTCTTTTACCTGAGTTGAAAAAACGCGGTAAAGCTCTTGTCGTGTAAGCATAAACATATGACCCAGCTATACAATGCAGTTGTATTAATCACTGGTGCATCTGGTGGCTTTGGAAAGGAACTAATGCGACAGTTGTTAGAGGCTGGCAGTCGATTGATTTTAACGGATCTGGATGCAACAGTTATGCGTGCCACGATTCAAGGAATTCTTCAGAATAAATTGCATATATATCCAGATGCAATGGCTAAGATGATTCATGTTTTGACTTGCCTAAATTATTTAAAAATCTGAACACGTATAAAAAGTTGTAATTTTCAACCTCTAAAATTGAGTGGAGAAAACGTAAAATGGGTTGGGAAAATTTGAGTAATCATTTAAACTTTTCTGGAGGCCCTGGAGCATTACCTGACTCAGTGCTAAAAGTTACTCAAGCAGCCATAATGAATGTGCCGGAAGTCGGCTTATCGGTTCTAGGTATCAGTCATCGATCCGATTGGTTTCGCGATGTAGTAGATGAGACGGAAAAGAATTTGCGGGAATTACTCCGAGTCCCGAAGGATTATCATATTCTTTTTTTACAAGGAGGTAGCAGTCTACAGTTTTCCATGATTCCCATGAATTTCTTACATGGAAACAAAAAAATTGCGGAGTACATTGTGTCTGGTTACTGGAGTGCTAAAGCAGTGCGTGACGCAAGCATTGAAGGGGAAGTACGGGTGGTGTGGGATGGAAGAGTTAGCGGTTATAACCGATTGCCAGCAGCTTCCGAACTAGTACTTTCGTCGGAAGCTGCCTATTTACACTATGTCTCGAACGAAACAGTGGAGGGAGTACAGTTTTCTTACCTGCCTGGGATGTCTGATGTACCGTTAATTTGTGATATGTCTTCAGATTTTTTATCTCAGCCAATACAAGTTGACCGTTATGCATTAATACATGCCCACGCACAAAAAAATCTAGGGCCAGCGGGTGTCACAGTGGTGATACTTCGAGATGATCTTCTCCTGAGAATTCCGTCTGGTTTACACACCATGTTAGATTACCGTACCCATATTAAAAGTAAGTCAATTTACAATACACCTCCAGTGTTTGCCCTGTATGTAGTGATGCAAGTTAGCCGTTGGCTACGGAAAGACATTGGTGGATTGGCAGCAATGGGAGAGATTAACCAAGCCAAGGCAGCCACTCTTTATAAAGTGCTTGATGAAAGCGGAGGATTTTATCGAGGTCATGCTATTCGGGAGGATCGCTCGCTGATGAATGTTACGTTTCGGTTAGCCGACCCCGATTTAGAGCCTCTATTTCTCAAAACCGCACTAGAAAATGGATTTTATGGCTTGGATGGACACCGTTCAATCGGAGGTTTGCGGGCATCACTTTACAATGCTGTCACTCAGTCTGGAGTAGAGGCTCTCGCTACGTTTATGGTTGACTTCCAGCAACGCTACGGTTGATGACACCTAATACGGATTTTATATAGCAATCCTATTTGAGATCCGAACAAGGGGGACAAGGGGGACAAGGAGGACAAGGAGGACAAGGAAGACAAGGAGGACAAGGGGGACAAGCCGCTACGCGGAAATTCAAAATTCAAAACAATGCGTGACTTTTGACTTTTGACTTCCCCTTTGGGGCGGGTGTTTGTAACTCCTACACGGATTGCTATATAAGTAACAATTTTTTGACAAAACAACGAACTTTACTGAAAATGGATATTGAACCCATAGCAATAATTGGTATTGGATGTCGTTTTCCAAGTGCAATTAATCCGGAAGCTTTTTGGCATCTGCTCTACAATCAGGTTGATGCGATCGCCCCAATTCCATGCGACCGTCAGAATCTACATTCTTGCTTTCTCCCAAGGGCTACTTCACAGCAAGCGCAACTTGTAGAAGGTGGTTTTTTAGAACAAATAGATCAGTTTGATCCACAGTTCTTTAGCATTTCCCCTAAAGAAACTGTCAGCATCGATCCTCAACAACGGCTGTTACTGGAAGTGGCGTGGGAAGCGCTTGAAGATGCTTCTTTAGTTCCTCAAAAACTCTCAGGAAGCACAACAGGAGTTTTTGTAGGCATTGGTGGCTCCGATTACTACGAAATGTTGGCAGAGTCCCGCACAATTAATGGCTACGCTGTCGCTGGCAATGTCAGCAGTATTGCCGCCAACCGTATTTCCTACACATTTAACTTTACCGGACCTTCTTTGTCAATTAACACGGCTTGTTCCTCTTCTTTAGTAGCAGTTCATCTTGCTTGTGAAAGTTTGCGTAGCAAGGAATCTAGCTTGGCTTTAGCCGCAGGCACGAATCTCTTGCTCATACCCGAACTGACAGCAAGTTTAAAAAACGCAGGATTGATCTCGCCCACAGGACGTTGCAAAGCCTTTGATGCTCAAGCCGATGGCTTGGTACGTAGTGAAGGAGTTGGTGTTGTGGTGCTGAAGTTGCTGTCTGAAGCTTTGGCAGATGGTGATGGCATTTATGCTGTCATCCGAGGTAGTGCAGTCAACAACGATGGACGTACTACTGGACTGGGTTCTCCCAATCTCCAAGCACAAGAAAAGCTACTACGGCAAGCTTATCAAAATGCTGGGATTTCACCAAACTCAGTACAGTATGTTGAAGCACAAGGTACTGGAACTTTGTTGGGGGATGCCATCGAACTAAAAGCCCTGGCAACTGTTCTAGGAGCAAATCGCCCTCTAGGAGATAAATGTCGGATTGGTTCGGTAAAAACCAATATCGGACATTCAGAGGCCGCTAGTGGAATTGCCGGATTGATTAAAGTGGCGTTATCCCTCAAACATGGAGAAATTCCGCCTAGCTTGCATTTCCAACAGCCAAATCCGAATGTGGCGTTAGATAAACTGCCTCTGCAAGTCCAGAAAACCCAGGAACCTTGGCCAAGCGATCGCCCCCAGATTGCAGGTGTAAGTGCCTTTGGCTTTGGCGGTACGAACGTCCATATAGTGATGGAGGCAGCACCCAATCTAGTCGTAGAATCCTCTGTGGCTAATCGCCCCCTACATGTCTTGACCTTATCTGCCAAAACAACAACGGCATTGCGAGCATTAGCCCAACGTTATCACGAGTTTCTGGTTAATCATCCTGATGTGTCAATTGCCGATGTTTGTTTTAGTGCCAATACTGGCAGAACCTCATTTAACCATCGGCTCGCTGTTACTGGGGATTCTACAGCACAATTTGCAGAACGTCTGGAAGCGTTTGCATTGTCTGGACAGTCTGCCGGATTAGTGAGTGGTTTTGTCAAGCCTAAGAAAATACCCAAGATTGGATTTTTGTTTAGTGGCTTGAGTAACTACACACTAGGACTAGACCGTCAACTGTACGAACAAGCACCCACCTTCCGCCGAGTACTGGATCGCTGTAATGCGATCGCTCAGCCATTGCTCGGAAAGTCCCTGCTTGATATTCTCTATTCCCTCAATACCCCGGAAAACTCTACCAATAAAGTATATTCTGATTCAGAATTATTTATAGCATCATTTGCGCTGCAAGTAGCACTTTACGAATTGTGGAAAGCTTGGGGAATTGCACCCACAGTCGTTATGGGAACAAGCATAGGAGAGTATGCGGCTGCCTATGTTGCTGGCTTGTTCAGTCTGGAAGAAGCACTCACGATGGTAATCTCTGGACAGGGGCATATCCAATCTGAAAACTCAAAGGGGACGATGGTTGGCGTGCTTGCAGATGAACAGCGAGTGGCGGCTGCAATTCAACCGTACGGAGATCGGGTTGCCATTGGCTTCTTTGGCGGGCCGCAAATTGTAATTTCCGGTCAGCAAGAGGTAGTTGATGCAGTTGTGGCAGATTTCAAAGCAGAAGGAGTCAAAACTATTCGCTGGGACACATCCTATGCCTATCATTCCCCTCTGATGAAATCGCTGGAGATTGATTTTGCCCAGTATAAATCAAATTATACCCCCTCTCCTCCTCAAATTCCCTTAATTTCTGGTACTACAGGACGGCTGTCTGATGATGCGATAACTTCCATGGAGTATTGGACAAGTATTATCCGTGAACCCGTGAGATTTTCAACGGGGATTCAAACCATGCATGAGCAAGGAGTGACAGTATTTGTCGAGATTGGGCCAAAATCCAGTTCATTGTCGATGGGTATGCGTTGTCTACCTGAAGGGGCCGGGATTTGGTTGCCAAGTTTACGTCCGGGGCAATCCAGTTGGCAGCAGTTGTTGTCCAATTTGGCACAACTTTATGTTTTAGGAGTACCTGTTGATTGGTCAGGCTTTGATCGCGACTATCCCCGCCATCGTCTACAATTACCCACCTATCCTTTTGAGCGACAAAGTTATTGGCTCAACAGCGATCGCTCGACTCATTCTGCACTACCTAGACACTCTTTGGTTTCCACCTTACTTGAGCGAGGAGATACAGAACAGATTGCTCAACTTTTTGCCCAAACCGAACAATTTTCGCTCCAGCAAGTGCAACTCATACCGCAACTACTCAGCGCCTTAGTTCGGCATCACCAAGCAACTGCATTCTCAAATTACGAGGATGAATCTTCTCAGACTATTTCGGATGTACTTGTTCCTGAGGTGACCGTTGTTGAATCTACAATTGCGTTAACGCGATCGCAACTTGCCGTATCTCCAGCAGAACAGCAGCAATTGCTTAAAGATTATTTGACAGAACACATTGCCAAAGTACTGGGATTAACTCCATCCCAGCTAGATAGTGAGCAATCGCTTCATACCCTAGGGTTGGACTCGTTGATGGCAATTCAACTGCTAAACCGCGTTCAAAAAGATTTGGCGATAAACTTGCCAGTAGAGGCGATATTTGAAGATATAAGCCTTGTTCATCTGGCTGAACAATTACAAAGCCAATTGACTTCTTTCAAAAGTGAATCAAGCAGTTCTTCTATACTGGTAACGAACAAATCATCTGTTGCTTTGCCTTTATCCTTTGCTCAGGAATCATTTTGGTCGCAAGTAAAACTTGACCCAAGTAATCCCTTTGCTAATCTCCCCTTCACCTTGCATTTTACAGGTGTTCTTGACATTCCAGCCCTAGAACGCAGTCTTAATGAGTTGGTGCATCGTCAAGCTGCCTTACGAACTACTTTTGATATTGTTGAGGATCAACCCACTCAAATCATTCATCCAGTGATGAATCTGCCATTGTCGATGGTGGATCTGCGTTCGCTGTCTCAACCAGAACAGCAAATAACAGTGCAACAGCTATCCCAAAAGGAAGCTTACGAATCGTTCGATATCGTTCGAGGACCTCTTTTACGAACCACACTGCTGAGACTCTCGGAAAATCAACACATTCTGCTGATTACTTTCCATCACCTGATTACAGATGGTTCCTCTATGGTTATCTTTCTTCAGGAACTTGCAGCAATCTACCAAGCATTTTCCCAAGGTCAACCCTCACCCCTTCGGGAATTACCAATGCAGTATGCAGACTTTATTGTCTGGCAACGTCAGTGGCTGCAAAAAGATGTACTTACAAAATTACAAAGTTATTGGCAACAACAACTTGCACCGCATCTGGTCGTTCCTGAAATCAAAACAGATCGGCCTCGTCCTGCTGTACCAAGATTGAAAGCAGCAATCTACTCTTTCCAAATATCTGAAGCGTTATCAGCACAACTCAAAGCACTCAGCAAACAGGAAGGATGTACTTTATTCATGCTTTTATTAGCAACTTTAGAAATACTAGTACACTACTATACAGGTCAGCTTAACTTTTGTATTGGCACTACCGTTGCCAATCGAAATCGAGCGGAGTTTGAAGCTTTGATCGGTTGCTTTATTAACCAAATTCCCATAAAAGCCAATTTAGAAAACAATCCGACATTTCGGCAGATAATTCATTATGTTCGCAAAACTACTTTAGAAGCACATACTTACAGCGCTCTTCCCTTGAAACATATTCTAGAAACTATACCTCTATCTAAAGGAGATAATATTCACTCATCTCCTTTACCAGTGCTTTTACTTTTCCACAATGAAATTCCTTTGCTGACTGAGAATGTGAAACTCTCAGATTGTCTTTCCGTTCAGGTAGAAAATAGAAAAATAAGGGGAGCAAGACGCGATTTAACTCTGCATATGGGAGAAAGTAAAAAAGGTATTTGGGGTGAGATGGAATACGATATTGATTTGTTTTTTGAAAGTACAATTAACACATTTTTGGAAGATTTCATGAATTTACTTCAAGGCATTGCACTCAATCCGGATATTCATATTTCAGAAATACGGAGAATACAGAGTAAAAAGATTTAGAATAAATTGATAACTAATTTATTGCATTACAAAACAGCGTATTGGTTGGAAATTTACAGTTCAAAAATGGAGAAAAATAGCCTTGTGAATGTAAGATTACGTGAGATTCTGACGTGGACAGTTTACCCAGGTGTCATGTTGATTCGTCTGATGATTTATTATGGACTGACAAGTTATGGCATCAACATCTTTCTTAGTAGTTACATAGCTACAATCATTAGTGGAGTAGGTCGGATGAGTTTTTTAAAACAAATGCAAGCTCCATTTATCAAAGATATCGATATGGCTCAATGACAATTTATGCTCGTCTAAACGGGGAGTTGTGATTTCAATATTTTTACCGTTCTTAAATTCTATTTCAAGTACAAAAGAGCTATGGTTCACAATTTATTTTCAGCACATTCTCCAAAAGAAGCAACCTTAGTTAACCTGTTACGCTATAGGGCGCTAGAACAACCAAACCAAGTACCATATACCTTTTTGGTAGATGGAGAAACAGAAAAAGTTAGCTTAACTTATGAAACATTAGACCAAAAAGCACGCACCATTGCAGCATTGCTTCAAAGCATGAAAGCTTTTGGAGAAAGAGTGCTGCTTCTCTATCCGCCTGGATTGGAATTCATTGCTGCTTTTTTTGGAGGTTTGTATGCGGGTGTAACTGTTGTGCCTGTGTATCCACCACGAGGTAAACAACGGCTGACAAGGTTGCAAGCTATTGCAGGTGATGCACAAGCAAAGTTTGCACTCACTACTTCATCTGTGATTACTAAGTTGGCACAAAGCTTTGATGAAGCAGAACGAGCAGCCTTGCAATGTATAGCAACTGATGAAATTGCCAACGATTTGGCAGATGATTGGTTTTTTCCTGAGATTACTAACAACTCACTGGCACTTCTCCAGTACACCTCTGGTACGACAGGAAACCCGAAAGGGGTGATGGTAAATCATGACAATTTACTCTATAATTCCGCTCTAATTTATCAGTCTTTTGAGCATACACCTAACAGTCGAGGTGTCATCTGGCTGCCTCCTTACCACGATATGGGGCTGATTGGTGGGGTGTTACAGCCTATATATGGTAGTTTTTCGGTTACACTGATGTCGCCAGAGTCTTTCCTACAAAAACCATTTTGCTGGCTAAAAGCTATTTCTGACTATCAGGCGACTACCAGTGGTGGGCCTAATTTTGCTTATGACCTGTGTGTTGAAAAGATTACACTTGAACAACGTAAACACCTCGATTTGAGTAGTTGGGAAGTGGCTTTTAATGGTGCTGAACCTGTACGGGCGGAAACTATTGAGAGATTTTCCGCAACCTTTGCAGATTGTGGCTTTAGAAGAAGTGCTTTTTACCCCTGCTATGGAATGGCTGAAACAACGTTGATTGTATCTGGGGGTTTGAAAACAGCGCCGCCTGTGATTCGCTTTGTGGAAGAGCAAGCTTTGAAGCAAAATCGGATTGTGACTACTACCAAGGACACAAAAGATGCCAGGGCGATTGTTGGTGTTGGTCATAGTAGCTTAGACCAAAAAATTGCGATCGCCAACCCAGAGTCATTAACTTGCTGTTCAGATGAAGAAATAGGAGAGATTTGGGTTGCAGGACAAAGTGTGACTAGTGGTTACTGGAAGAAACCCGAAGAGACTCAACAGACATTTAATGCCCAATTACAAGACACAAAAGAAGGATCATTTTTACGCACTGGAGATTTAGGATTTCTGCTTGACGGCGAACTATTTATTACAGGTCGCTTAAAAGACATGATCATTATTCGAGGGCAAAATCATTATCCCCAGGATATTGAATTGACAGTCCAAAAGAGCCATCCTGCACTGCGAACAAATTGCGGCGCAGTATTTTCTGTAGAGATAAAAGGTGTTGAACAGCTAGTTATTACTCAAGAGATAGAGCGTACTTATTTACGTCAGTTGGATGTTGATGAGGTCGTTAAGTCTATTCGTCAAGCAGTCTCAGAGCAGCATCAATTACAAGTCTATACTATTTTGCTACTAAAGACAGCGAGTATCCCAAAAACTTCCAGCGGCAAGATTCAGCGCCATGCTTGTCGAGTTGGTTTTCTAAATGAAACTTTGGATGTTGTCGGCAATTGGACTGCAAATCTTGAACAAATAGACTTACTGCAACTTCAAGCAGAAGTAAAAGACCTTTCAGAACAAGTGCAAAATTCAGATGTTAATCAATTTGAGGATAATCTGAAATCTTTCAAGCCAACTGTAACAGAAAAAGCGATTCAAACCTGGCTGATTTCTCATCTTGCTTTGTACCTAAATATACCTCCTGATGAAATCGATATTCAAGAATCTTTTGCTGCATACGGGTTAGATTCAGCAGTGGCAGTTAGCATGACAGGTGAATTATCTCAATGGATTGGTTGTGAACTTGGAATTATTCTTTTTTGGGAGTACCCCAGCATCGAAACTCTAGCTAAGTATTTAGTAGAGGAATATCACTTATTACCATCAATCAAATCTTCAGTAAGTGTTTGAGAAATATTCTATGAAACAAGAAGTAATTAGTACTAAAAACAGCGGAAACCGAGAATTAGCAAAAACGTTGAAATTCAATCTTTTTGACCCTAAATTTAACGCTAATCCTTATCCAACTTACCATCAACTCCGCTCAGAAGACCCGGTACATCGATACTTTGTTGGAGGTGATTGGATAGTTACCCGATATGCTGATGTCAAAGCAGTTTTAAAAAGTGGTTGTGTTCGTACTGATGATAGACCAAAATCAATACACGAAAGAAACAAATATCTCCAAAAAAAGGGAAAGAATCTAAATACCCTTGCTTATACCACCAGTCGATTTTTATTTTACATGAACCCACCAGACCATACCAGATTACGTGCGTTGGTGGGTAAAGGCTTTTCACCGGTGGTTGTTGAGCGTATGCGTCCTCGTATTCAGGAAATTGTGGATGAGCTACTTGACAAAGTTCGACATCAGGAAAGTATGGACATTGTTGCCGATCTTGCCAGTCCACTTTCTGTCAATGTAATTAGTCGGCTGTTAGGAATACCAAAAGAAGCTCAACAACAACTTCATCAGTGGACTGATGTTTTGTCTCGTATTTTAGACCCACTGGTGTCACTAGAAGAATATGAAGCAATGAATAAAGCTACAGAAGAAATTCAGGAATATTTAAGGACTCTGATTGCCGAACGAGAAAAAGATCCACAAAAAGACTTAATTAGTCATTTGATTGCAGCCAAAGAGCAAAATGACAGGTTAAGTCAAAATGAAATATTGGCAATTTGCACACTATTATTTGGGGCTGGGGAAGAAACCACAGGCAATACAATAGGCAATGGAATACTAGCATTACTACAACACCCTAACCAAATGGAACAACTCAAGAGAGAACCGACAATGATCCAAAATGCTGTAGAAGAAATAATTCGCTACGATAGTGCAATTCAAATGTTAACCCGGATTGCTACTGATAATTTAGAAATAGGCAACCAAACAATTAAAGCAGGTGAAAAGATAGTTCTTTGTTTAGGGGCTGCTAATCGAGATCCAGCCCAATTCCCAGAACCAGACGAATTAAATATTAATCGAGAACCGAATCACCACGTTGCTTTTGCTGATAGTATTCATTATTGCTTAGGAGCCGCACTAGCACGCGTGGAATCTCAAATTGCTATTAACACATTGATTCAACAATTCCCTAATTTAAAGTTAGCTTCAGACCAACTGGAGTGGCGAAAGAGTATAGTTATACGTGGCTTAAAAACTCTCCCTGTAAGTTTTATAAAGTAAGTAACTTCTAGAAAATTTCTGTATAATTTTGAAACACACGTAGGGTGGGCACTGCCCACCAAAACCCAGAGATGGTGCAATACGGTTCGGTTAACGATAATTGTAGGTTGGGTTGAGGCTTTGCGAAACCCAACAAACCGCGAAAAATGTTGGGTTTCGTTCCTCAACCCAACCTACGTGAACGTAAGTTTTTGGCTTAACCGAACCGTATTGAGAGATGGTGGGCAGTGCCTTAATATTTTTCACAAATGATTTAGCATTCTTATATATTTAAAGGAGATAGAAAAATGGAGCAAAGCGCTAATACAAACCAAGAGGCTATTAGTTCACCTAAACATCAGAAATTAGGGATGAAAAAAGCTCTCAAATTTAATCCTTATGAACCAGGGTTTCAGACGAATCCCTATCCTATTTATCATAGTCTTCGCTCTGTTGAACCAATACATCAGAGCTTTACGGGTATGTGGGTACTTACTCGCTATGCCGATGCCAAAGCAGTTTTGCGCGATTCTCGTTTTTGTGTTGATAAAATGTCAAAAAAGGTTAAACACAAAAGCTCTTATCTGAATCATCAAAATCTCGATAGACTTGCACAAGTTATTGATAAATGGCTAATATTTTTAGATCCGCCTGAACATACTAGACTGAGAGGATTAATTAGTAAAGCCTTTTCTTCTACAAGTCTCAAATTTTTGCGCCCTCAAATTCAACAAATTGCAGATGAACTGATTGATAAAGTTCAACACAGGGGTTTTATGGATATAATATCCGATTTTGCTTGTCCATTACCTTGCAATGTCATTGCCGCAATATTAGGAGTCCCTATTGAAGATTGGTCTAAACTATATCATTGGTCGGATGAACTATCTAATATTTTAGATCCACTGAGGTCTTTAGAAGATTATGAACAGATGAATAAAGTGGCACTGGAATTTACAGATTACTTTAAGAACTTAATTACACAACGTCAAAAAAATCTACAACAGGACTTTTTGAGTGCCTTGATTGTAGTCAAAGAACAGGATAACAAGTTAAGTGAAGAAGAAATTATATCTGTCTGTATGCTGTTATTTTTTGCTGGTGAAGAAACCACAGTGAATCTCATAGGTAACGGTATGCTTGCTCTATTACGTCACCCCCAGCAGATGCAACAGCTAAAGTTACAACCAACGCTTATCCAAAGTGCTGTAGAAGAAATACTACGTTATGATAGCCCAATCCAAATCACTACACGAGTAGCAACTGAAGATGTTAATATGGATGGTATTACTATTCGAGTTGGTGAGAAAGTTCTTGTTGCTTTAGGCGCTGCAAATCGCGATCCCGCACAATTTCCTCACCCTGATTGCTTTGATATTACACGAGTTAATAATAGTCACTTAGCTTTTGCTGATGGTATCCACTATTGTTTGGGTGCAGTATTGACGCGGATGGAAGCTGAAATTGCCATTAATGCACTTGTACAGCAATTGCCTGAGCTAAAACTGTCACAAGACAAACTTGAGTGGCGCAACAAGGTTGCTTTTCGCAGCTTAAAGGCTCTCCCTGTTATCTTCAAACCAACGAACTTAAAATAATCAAAAAAAATGTTTTACGAAACTACTAATTTCAAATTTACAGAGAGTCTGGAATCAAACTGGCTGCTCATCAAAGAAAAGTTAAACAGACTGCAACAAGGTAATTCTATACCTTGGCAAAAAGAGTTTCTTTATAACAAAGGCTGGGATCTCTTTAGTTTGCATTCTTTTGGAAAAAAATTAGAGGATAACTGCCGCTTGTGTCCAGAAACAACAAAATTAGTAGAATCTATTCCTGGAATGACTACAGCGACTTTTTCTTCCCTTGCACCTAGAACTCACATTGTTCCTCATGAGGGATATATAAACACTCTACTGCGTTGTCATTTGGGTTTAATTGTGCCTGACGACTGTGGGATACGGGTGGGGCATGAAACGAAAACCTGGGAAGAAGGCAAGTGCTTAGTTTTTGATGATACGGTTGAGCATGAAGTTTGGAATCGCAGCAATATCACTAGAATAATTTTATTGATCTATTTCAAAAAGTCTAACTTTTTAAAGTTACTTCAGGTATAGAATTTCACCTAGATAGGAAAGATTCGATCGCAATCCAGTCAACTACGCACGATAAGTCCCGGATGCTGAAATTGCCATTAATTCACTTTTCTGACATCTTGCACCTTCTCAATAAGGGTTGGTGGGCAGTGCCCACCCTACGCAATAATCAGGGTTTTAGGCTGATTTTTTGGCAATAAGATGATGGTGCAAGATATGATCTGACATACAGTAATCACAAGATTAGCTTGAGTGCTGCTACAAGGATACGGCTTAGAGCTACTGTCCGTTTTAACGGACTGGAACCCAAATCTTGTCTGCGGTAGGCAGACTTTAGCTTTTATCCGCAGAATTTATTTCTTGGCGGACAAGAACCCAGATGCAAGATATGAGTAAAGAAAGCAAATTATTTAAAAAAGTCAAACCTCAATGGCAAATAATTTTAGCAACTTCCATTGCATTAGCCATAGGAGTAGGATCTATCTACATTTTTTTACGGCTTTGGTCTCATGCTGAAACTCAGCCAATAAAATCTACAAAAGCAAATCCTGTTAGAGTTGCAATTACTGCCTTGGGATATCTCTCGCCTGAAGGCGAGGTGACTCACTTATCTGTTGCCAATTCACAAAGCGGTATCCTAGTAGAAAAATTGTTGGTGAAGGAAGGAGATGACATTAGATTAGGGCAAGTCGTAGCGTTACTGCACGGTTATGCTGAAGCTAAAGCATTTCTGCAACAAGCACACGATAAAGTTCAAATTGCTAAAGCTCAATTAGCGCAGGTCAAAGCTGGAGCTAAATTTGGAGACATTGAGGCTCAAGAAGCTACTATCAGTCGCTTGGAGGCTCAATTAAAAGGAGAAATTATAACTCAAAAGGCAACAATTACCCGTTTGCAAGCACAGTTAGACAATGCTCAAACTGAGAACAATCGGTATCAGAGTTTGTACAAAAAAGGTGCAATTTCAGCTTCCACCTCAGATAGTAAAAATTTGGAACTGAAGACGGTACAACAACAGTTAAAAGAAGCCAAAGCTAATCTCAACAATACTGTGAACAATCTTCAAGATCAGATCAAGGAAGGAAAAGCCAGACTGACCAGTATTAAAGAGGTGCGTAATGTAGATATTCAAGTGGTACAAGCCCAGATCAAGAGCGCTATCACTGCTGTGACACAAGCACAAGCACAACTTAATTTAACTTACGTTATGTCTCCTATAGACGGGAAAGTTTTGAAAGTTCATACCAAAACTGGAGAAGCGATCGCCTCATCAGGGATTATGGATATAGGCAAAACATCTCAAATGTATGTAGTTGCAGAAGTTTATCAAACTGATATTGAGAAAGTGCATGTAGGTCAAAAAGCGATTATTACCAGTACTACCTTTACTGGAAAATTAATGGGAACTGTGAGTAAAATTGGTTTGCAAGTCAGCAGACAAAGTATTTTAAGTCCCAACCCACAAGTAGACACAGACCGCAGAGTGATTGAGGTGAAAATCCGCATTGATAATCCAGTAGATAGCCAACGAGTCTCAAGTTTAACTAATTTACAAGTGGATGTCGCTATTCAAATTTAATTATAAAATCCTATATTTTCAGTGAATTATAGCCTAAAATAATGTTTTCTAAAATTCCCTTAGCATGGATACAATTAGCCCGAAATAAAGGTCGTTTTTTAGTTACTGTGGTTGGTATTGCCTTTATTGTTCTTCTAATATTTATACAAGTAGGTTTTCAAAATGCTCTTTATTCCAGTGCTACTCAGTTACATCATAGTCTGCGAGGGGACTTATTTTTAGTGAGTTCTCAATATAAATCTTTGACGGCAAATCAAAGCTTTTCTCGAACTCGTCTATATCAAGTTTTAGGCTTTAATGGTGTAGAGTCTGTCAGCCCCATGTATTTAGGATTTGCTAAACTTAAAAATCCTGTTAACGGTGAGAAATACTCAATATATCTTATTGGTATTGAACCCGGAAAAATAGCTTTAAATTTACCAGATTTGTCAGAAAATTTAGATAAAATTAAAATTCCTGATATTGTATTATTTGACAGAAGTTCTCGTACAGAGTTTGGACCAATCGCTGAGAGATTTGAGCAATATAATACTGAGCAGATAGTCGAAATATTTCCTTTTAATTCTGTGCAAGGTTACAAAGTGAGAGTAGGCGGTTTATTTAATTTAGGTCCTTCCTTTGGAGTAGATGGTAATCTAATTGTCAGCGATTTAACTTTCTTGAGAATATTTTCAAACATTCGTTCATCAGAAATGATAGATATTGGTACAGTCACGCTCAAACCCGGTATTGATGTACAAAATGTTGTCAAAAATATCCAAGCCTATTTCGACAATGATGTTCGAGTGTTTACCTATGAAGAATTTAACGACTTTGAAAAAAAATATTGGGCTAATAGAACACCTATTGGCTTTCTATTTAACCTCATGTTAATAATGGTTTTTATAGTTGGCATAGTCATTGTTTATCAAATTCTTTATAGTAATATTTCTAGTCAAATAATTGCTTATGCTACTTTAAAAGCTATGGGATATAAAGACAATTATTTATTAAAGGTAGTATTTCAACAAGCTGTTATCTTAGGAGTTTTAGGTTATATACCTGGATTTATTATTTCTTTAGGCATATACAATATTGGGATAAAAGCTACTAAACTACCAATAACTATGAGTTTAAACAATATGATAGTTATACTTTTATCAACAATTTTGATGTGTATGACTTCTGGGTTATTAGCTACCAACAAGCTTCGATCTGCTGATCCCGCAGATATTTTTTCATGATTTGGTTAACGTCAGGGATCACGAAAAATAAATGACCCAAATGCTCCAGTGCTATTACAGATGCTACGTATGAATTATGAATTATGAAAAATACTTGTAGGGTTCATAATTATTATAAGGGTTTTAAGGTGAAGTTGTGTTTATTCATGGGGATTTATGTGAATTAGTTAACAAAGTAAGTCATAAAGTTTAACAATGCTGAGGAATCCTTACGCTTGGATAGAAGAATCTCTGACGACAATTCATCGTGCTGACTGGTATCGTTCAGTACAAACAATCCACGGTCTTCCTGGTGCTACAGTCTTGTTGGAAGGACAAGAGGTGATTAATTTTGCTAGTAATGATTATTTGGGATTGGCTGGGGATGAACGCATGATTGCAGCGTCAACTGCTGCTATCCAAGAATTTGGTACGGGTAGCACTGGTTCGAGATTACTCAGTGGGCATCGGGAATTACATAGGGATTTGGAGGTGGCGATCGCATCCCTAAAACAAACAGAAGATGCTGTAGTATTCAGTTCGGGTTATCTCGCGAATATCGGCACCATAACCGCCGTAGTGGGCAAGCGTGATTTAATTTTATCTGACCAGTACAATCATTCCAGTCTAAAAAACGGAGCAATTCTGAGTGGTGCAACCGTCATTGAATACCCTCACTGTGATGTTACGACACTATTGACTCAGTTGAGTCAGCAACGGCAAAATTACCGACGCTGTTTAATTATCACCGATAGCGTCTTCAGTATGGATGGCGACTTGTGTCCATTACCAACACTGTTGCAACTCGCTGAAGAATTTAGCTGTATGCTACTCATAGATGAAGCTCATGGCACTGGGGTACTAGGAAAAACTGGTGCTGGCTGTGTGGAACACTTCGGGTGTACAGGAAAGCAATTCATTCAAATGGGTACATTGAGTAAAGCTTTGGGTAGTTTAGGCGGGTATGTAGCAGGAAGCGCAACCCTCATTGACTTTCTACGGAATCGCGCACCCAGTTGGATTTACACCACCGCCCTTTCACCAGGTGACACAGCAGCGGCGTTAGCTGCAATCAATATAGTGCAATGCGAACCGCAACGCCGCGCCCAATTATGGCGAAATGTAAATTATCTCAAAGATTTATTGGTACAACACCGACCCAACCTGCAATTGCTACAGTCAGAATCACCCATCCTCTGCATTCAATTCCCAAGTGCAGCAGAGGCGCTAAAAGCTGGAAAACACTTAAGAAGTGCTGGCATTTTTGCCCCAGCAATTCGTCCCCCTACCGTTCCCACAAGTCGAATACGAATTTCCGTCATGACAACTCATGAAGGGGTGCATATTCAGAAATTAGTAGACGCACTGAACTTTGAGTCTACGGGTTTTGCTGTGCAGCTTTGAGGACAGCTTCTACATTAACATTAAGCTGTTGAGCAATTTGCTCCACACTGATCCCTGTTTTCAGTAACAGCGGTACAGTTACTCTCAACATTTCAGCTTCCCGTTCTTCTCGACCTTCTTCTCGACCTTCTTCTCGACCTTCTTCTCGACCTTCTTCTCGACCTTCTTCTCGACCTTCTTCTCGACCTTCTGCTTTCGCTTCCTGATAAATCCTGGTTTGCTCTAAACTTAGTCCTAACATGGCTTCGACCTCAAGACGACTCAACTGAGAAAACTTATAAACGGCGATTGTCGTTATAATGTCTATTATTTCGTTTTTCGCCAGTGTGCTTGTTTGTTCACATTGTACCCGCTCAATTAACTGCTTGGCTTGCTGTGCCATTATTTTATCAGGCGCGATCGTCAACTGCATTAAGTTGATGCCAATAGGCTGTTGATTGGGTTCTCCCAACTCGTCTAAATAAATTCGCTAAAAATCCCGTAACAAAACAAGTTCGTAGTGAATACATCCCAAATCCCAAAATTACCCCTACCACCGCCACTTGTTGGGTCAGAAGTTGGTTCGTTCACTGAGTATACAGTGACGAAACGAATGCCTAAGATCGCCCGCCAAATTATCGAAGAAAATAATTTTTCCTCCGAGATTAATCAAAGCTTAGAGAAACTAGCGGGGGAACTACCAACCGGATATTTACAACTTCTGTTAAATGATACTGGTGAAGATTTTCCGGACTGGGAGAAATATCTAGAACCTTACAAACATCAGCGTTGGGTAGATGTTCCTTGGTTTTTTGCAGAAACTTACTTTTATCGCCTGATTCTAGAAATTACGAATTACTTTCGTCCTGGTGAATGGCAAGGTATTGACCCATTCAAGCTACAAAAATCTCAGGGTTTAAAAGCATCTATTGATTCCATCGTCTCTCTGTGTAGTCAGGTAGACAAATGGTTGGATGAAGCAAACGAAGAGTCTGTTATAGCACTCTTATATTTTGCTCTGTGGGGGAATCGAGTTGACTTAAGTTTATGGTCAGCATTTGAGGATGACCGGAGTCGTTTTGATATTCAAACCCAATCTGCCCATATCTTAGTCAATGATGCGTCTTTAGTCAAGGAATTGTTGACCAGTGTTGAGGGGGGACGCGTTGATTTTGTGATGGATAATGCTGGTTTTGAGCTTATTTGTGATTTATGTTTGGTAGATTTTCTTTTAGGTAGTGGGTTGGTGAGTCAAATTTATCTACACTTAAAGCCTCATCCTACGTTTATATCTGATGCCATGATTAAGGATGTGCATGAGACAGTGGATTTTTTAGCCACAACTAGCCATCCAGAGGTTAAATGTTTTAGCCAAAGATTGCAAGTAAATATTGAGTCAGGTCGATTAGTCCTGTGTGAAGATAACTTTTGGACATCGCCATTAGCATTTTGGGAAATCCCCACATCACTCAAACAGGAGTTAGCAAAGTCAAGTTTAATTGTGGTGAAAGGGGATGCAAATTATCGCCGCTTGTTGGGCGATCGCCACTGGGATTTTACGACAAACATTGCAGATATAGTTTCCTACTTACCCGTCCCAATGGTAGCTTTACGCACCTTGAAGTCAGAAGTAGTTGCAGGTCTGAAGCCGGAAGTTGTAGGGTCTGTGGCAAAGTCTGACTCTTCTTGGTTGACAAATGGACAGTGGGGTATTATTCAATTGGGGTGGAGTAGATTAAGAATTTAAAACCGCAGATGTACGCAGATGTAGACGCCCCTTGGGCGGCTTCCCGCAGGGTACGCAGATAAATATGTAACATCACCGGATGACAATTGCTATATGTTACTAAATAAATATGTGTAGAGGTAAAAGATAAATGAAAATAAAAGTTATTATTCATGAAGCAGAAGAAGGCGGATACTGGGCTGAGGTTCCAGCTATTCCTGGTTGTGCAACTCAAGGAGACACGTTTGAAGAATTGCTGGAAAATTTATATGAAGCTATAGAAGGTTGTTTATCTGTTGATATTGATGCACTACAGATAACAGCTAAATCTAAAGTGATGGAAATTGCCGTATGAATTCAATGTCTGGCAAGGAGTTGGCAAAACTCTTAGAAGGTAACGGCTGGATATTATTACGGTGTCCGGTGCGTCTTTGCGTCGATCCTGACCCATCAAATTTCATGTGGTCGAGTACTAGTTTCTGGGCGTGTAGCGAATTCACATTCCCTTAAATCCCATTTTCGTTTCTACGGTCATTGCAGTTTTGTCAGAGGACTGAGGCTTTTTACCTAATTGGCTGAGGAAGATGCTCACTAAAATCAAGCTGCCGCCAACATATTGAGCCTGGGTAGGAGGTTCGCCTAGAATTAAATAAGCTGCCAAGATGCCGACAATTGGGGCAAATGAGCCAGTTAAAGAAGCAGCGGAAACGGTGGAAGCTCTCAAGCCCTTGATCCACAATGACTGACCTAGAACTACAATCACCGTACCATACAAGAACATCCACTTCCACAGGAATGGTGAGAAGACATCCATGAAGTGATGAGTGCCATAGAGTCCTGAAGCAATGAAGAAAAATACGACAGTTCCTACAGCAGTACGAAAGATACTGTAGATTCCTAAGGGAATATGGGATAGTTGTCTTTTACCAATAATAGTAGAAACGGCTCCTGCTATGGCTCCTGCTGCTGTCAGAAGTTCTCCTACACCTATATGGAAATTGCCCATGCCCATCATAGCATTATTTGGGGGCTGAAGGAGGATAGTTAAAAGAACGCCAATAAACGCTGCGATCGCCCCCACAATTTCCCAAAAATTTACCCGTTCTCGCAAAATCCACACAGATAAAGCTAACGTCAGAGGCGGTTCCAAACGTCCAACCAAAACCACATTGTTAACATTAGTTAACGCTAGTGCCTGGAAAATTAAACCCGGAGCAAGTGCTCCAGATACGATTGCTATAGCTATCAGGCTGAACCAATCTTTCTTTGACAGTTGCTTCAAAGCAGCTTTATTCCACTGTCGCCAGTAGATTGCTATGAAAACCATCAAGGCACATAGGTTTCCTACGAATAAAACATTACAAAAAGAAATGGGATTGTAACCTGCGATCGCATGTTGTGCTCCAATTTCTGTGAGTTTTCTTGTGACTGCACTAGAGGAGCCAAAAATCAGGATTGCTAGCCAGAGATAGATTTGTCCAGTATAAGTATATATATGATGCGATTTTTTAAGTCTAGTCATAAAAATATCACTGCAATGAAAGCGCTGTCAACTCATCCTAGGCTTCTTCCATTAACTCCGGCTGAGGTGGATCTGAGAAAATGCTGAAAAAAAGTTAGGAGAGGAGTGAGGAGTGAGGAGTGAGGAGTTAGGAGTTAGGAGTGAGGAGTGAGGAGTGAGGAGTGAGGAGTGAGGAGTTAGGAGTTAGGAGTTAGGAGTTTTTTTTCATTAGACATCTGGTGAAAAAAAATCGGCGTTGCTGAATCACGGTATGAATTTGCCTCACGCAAAGTCGCAAAGGCGCAAAGAGAAAGAGTTTTAAAATACCCGCTTTTTTCATTTCATACTTCAATTCAGCAACGCCAAAAAATCAAAGCCTTGCGCAGTGAGGGTCGATATTTAATTTCCACCAGAGGTCTAATGTAAGGTAGACTCGAAGATATGCGCCCTGAATGCATCTGGTAGGAATGGTGACTGGTGACTGGGGAATACCCTCATCATCATCTCATTACCTCTTCCCTAATCCCCATTCCCCAATCCCCAATCCCTATGTCTCGTTGGTTCAACATCGCAGGTCCTTGTCAAGCTGACATTCATTATATGCTGTCAGCTACTGCTCGTCTTCCCAATTTGGAGCAGATTATTGAACAACGTAGCTATTTTGTAGTTCATGCTCCTCGCCAAACAGGAAAGACGACTACAATGCTAGCACTGGCAAAACAACTGACAGAAAGTGGACGCTACACAGCAGTAATGGTATCAGCAGAAGTTGGAAGTGCGTTTAATCATGATGTAGGTGTTGCAGAAGTGGCGATGCTTGAAACTTGGCGCGATACAATTGCAGTCCGTTTACCCAAAGACTTGCAACCGCCTGCTTGGTCTTATTCAGTACCTGGACAGAGAATTCGAGCTAGTTTACAGGTTTGGGCGCTAGCTTCATCACGACCTTTGGTAGTATTTATCGTTGAAATTGACTCTCTACAAGATGAATCGCTCATTTCGGTTTTGCGACAGTTACGTGATGGTTATCCCAACCGTCCTAATAACTTTCCGTTATCTGTAGGATTGATTGGTTTACGGGATGTACGGGATTATAAAATAGCATCGGGTGGCAGTGATAGATTAAATACATCGAGTCCTTTTAATATCAAAGTTAGCTCTTTAACATTGAGAGATTTTTTAGCCGCTGAGGTGCAAGAACTTTATCAGCAACATACCTCGGATACAGGGCAAGTTTTCACGACAGAAGCAACAGCAATGGCGTTCGATTTGACTCAAGGACAGCCCTGGTTAGTAAATGCACTAGCTAAAGAAGTTGTAGAGAAGATAGTGTTGGATAGAAATGTCGCGATTACCCATGAACATATTTTAAAAGCCAAGGAAATATTAATCGCACGTCAGGACACCCATCTAGACTCCCTTGCTGAAAAACTTCGAGAAAAAAGAGTCCAAGAAATTATTGAGCCAATATTGGCTGGACTTGCGTTGGGCGATACTCGGTCAGATGACCGACAATATTTGATTGATCTGGGGTTATTGCGACGTGACCCAGCAGGAGGATTAACAATTGCCAATCCAATATACCGCGAGGTGATTCCCCGTGTTTTGGTTCAAGGTACTCAAGATAGTTTACCCCACATTAGTCCTAGTTGGTTGACCAAAAGTGGTGAGTTAAATACCGATGCGTTACTAGACGCATTTCTCACATTTTGGCGACAGCATGGTGAACCCTTATTAGGCAGTGCAGCATACCATGAAATAGCACCACATCTAGTGCTAATGGCATTTTTACATCGCGTCGTCAACGGTGGTGGAACCTTAGAACGAGAATATGCAATTGGAAGTGATCGCATGGATTTATGTTTAAGATATGGTTCTACTACTCTGGGGATAGAATTAAAAGTATGGCGTGATAAAAAAGGCGACCCTCAATCTCAAGGGCTTGACCAATTAGACTCATATTTAGCGCGATTGGGATTAGATTTTGGTTGGCTATTTGTATTTGACAGACGTAAAAATGCACCACCAATTGAAGAACGTTTATCAACTGAAATTATCGCTACAAAAAATCACCGTTCTATTACCGTTATTCGTGCTTAGGTGGATGCAAGGTAATACACAATTAGTTCTTTTTGTCAATGCGTAAGTCCTACTAGCTACTCTTACACGCCAGTGCTTTGACCGCCGTATTCCCGACCTTCCTACCCTCCAAGCCGAACTCAACGCATGGAATACACAACGCAATAGTCTTCACTCCACCATCAGTTGGCACTTCACCACCACGGAGGCAAGAATTAAACTAAAACGCTTATATCCCATCCGCCTGGGACTCGAAGTCCCAGGCTGAAAGTGTAAGTCCTCTAAAAGAGGACTAAATTAGTTATGAGATTCATGATTAAAGCGTTGCATAGCAACCATCTCAGCAATACACGGTCCGGGTCCCAACAATAAACCGCGTTTCAAATCCCGCTTCGCTTTGTCGATGGTAAATTGGCTGTAGGGCATCAGAAACTATAAATCAAAATTTATCAAGCACGAGTTAAAAACTCTATCAATTATTGTACCGTGCGATCGCTTAGTTTGTTATAGTCTATTATACTGTTTAACCTTAACCCCCGAATTTTTAACCCCGTCTCATCAAGAGGCTTTGAGTATATCTGACTCAGTGTAGGGTTGAACCTCATTTTGCTGAACTGCAAACCAGGCAATGGTTGTACCATCTTCACGAGAAAATTCAACTACGCACCGCCTCATCACCATACACATCAAGGATGGTTCCTATAGCTTCAGCTTTGACCCCCCTATCCTGGTAACGATTAGTGAGAAGCTGGACTACGGTGTATTGTTCAAGCGTCATGATTTTCTCCGACTGTAACTTATCACTACTTTGCAAATCCTGAGAATGGGGTTGCAAGAATGACAAAATAACTTTCTTGTTCAATTAGCTGCTCTAAGTCGGGTAGATTTTTTGCTATTATGTACTTATGTGTACACAAAAACGTAAAATTTATGTCCGAGATTGAATCAGTCGGAATCCGTGAGTTTAGAGATCATCTGTATAAGTATACGAGGGAAAATCAAGAACCCATTGCTTTGACGAATCATGGGGAGACGATTGGTTATTATATTCCCGCTCAACCTCAACCTCAGAAAAAAGATCTAGAGTGTTTACGGCAAGCTGTCACCAAACTCAGTCATATGCTGGCTGAAAAAGGACTCACTGAGGATGATATTGTAACTGATTTTTAGGAGTGGAGAAAACAGAGCAATTAATGACCAAAAAAGCGAAAATTATTGTTCTTGATGCGAATATTCTTATTCGTGCAGTTCTCTTAATACGGACATTTTCCCTGATTGCTGAACATAGGGACAAGATACTTTTTTGTACCCCACAAACAAGTTAATCATTATGGAATCCTCAAATTTACGTACAAAGCTTTTATCAGAAATCAATCTCATCCCCGAAGACAAGCTCGAAGAATTATATAATTTTATTCATTATTTTCGAGTTCGTGTAGAGGTGTCTAAAGAGACGCCCGAAACAATTATGCAGTTTGCTGGTTGCTGGAACGATATGTCAGATGAAACATTTGCTGACTTAAGTGAAGAAATAATTGCACGTCGCCAACAGGCTTTTTTGCGGAGAAGAAACGATGAAACCAGCCTTGGTTGATACCAACATTTTATCCTTATTTTTTCGCAATCATCCCCTGGTGGTTGAAAAGTTTGATGCATATATTAAAGAATATGACAAAATCAACTTCAGCATCATTACCTATTATGAAATAATTAGCGGATTGAAGCATCGTGACGCACAGAAACAACTAACATCTTTTTTAGAATTTTCCTCATATAATACAGTTGTCCCTCTAACTACAGACTCTACAACAATTTCTGGTGATATTTATGCCACTCTTAGAAAAAAGGGGACACCAGTAGACGATATTGATATTCTCATCGCTGGAATCGCTATTACTAAGGATTTGATTCTCATAACTAATAATCGGAGAGATTTCGAGAAAATTGACGGCTTAGAAATCGAAGATTGGAGTCATGGATAGGCATATGTAAACTTCCCACGGGCACAAATTGCGCTTTTTAAACCACGTAGGGGCGCAAGGCATTGTGCCCTTACAAACAGCGTTGTTCATTGACGTGAACACTCAGCTTATGACCGTTTAGCACACAGATCACCGCAATTTTCGTTATGTTTAAGTAAGTAAGCGAGAAAAAATCAATGTATATAAAGAAATGTAAATTGACGCCCTGGGTGTGTTAGGCTTCGCCGTAACGCACCTTGAATGTGGACGTATATAGGACTTACGTATTGACAGAGAGAATCAACTATGCATTATCTCTCGTTACAAGGCTCTGCCTTGTAATGCTCTTGTAGGAGGCTCTGCCTCCCGGTTTGACAGGAGGCAGAGCCTCCTCGATCTCATTCCCAGGCAGAGCCTGGGAACGAGGCAGGGGAAGAGTTTTTGGTTAATAAACTTGGTATGCACATGATACTCAATTTGTCTTGTGCGTAAGTCCTAGATCTTTTGCGCCTTTGCGTCTTTGCGTAGTCCTGTCATACTTTAAATCAGCAACGCCCAAATTTAATTAGCGCGAGAGTAATAAAAGAGCGTTAATTTTCCGAGATGTCTATTAGAGTGCCAATGCTTGTCGCATCCCTTATTGAGCTTGGTGAAGCATAGTCCAATCACCAGAAGGAACAAAGCTTGCCCAATAATAAGGATGCTGATAATTAGGATTGGAAAGTAACTCCAGTTGTGCAGAACGCAACGCCTCGTGTCTGCCTTTGCCATCTTTCAAGCCTTGGTAATATTTTACCATGAGTTCCTTAGTGCCAAGATCACTCACTTTCCACAAACTCAAAACTTGACTTTGAGAACCAGCAATTACCAAAGCACGACGCAACCCATAGACCCCATCCCCTACCTTCACATCCCCCAAACCTGTTTCACAAGCAGATAGCACCACTAACTGAGTTCCGTATAAATCCAGGGAAGCGACTTGTAGTGCTGTGAGTATACCGTCATTCTCGCTTGATGCTGCTTGGTTATGCTTGTTAGCACCAGCCAATGCTATCCCTGAACGCAACAAGGGGTTTTCTAAATTCAAGACTTTTGGCTGTTGACCGATTTCATTGTTGACTAATTTAACTTCCTTATCTGGAAGAAAGAAACCGTGGGTAGCTAAATGAAGGATACTGGGAGCATGAAGTTGCTTGATAGCAGCCTGAGTTGCTTCTTGAGCCAAGAAGACTTTAGTTTCAGGAAAGATGGCTTTGATTGTTTGTGCTTCTTCTAGGGTGTTCTCAAGTCGTGGAAACTGAATATTAGCCAAATCAATTGAACGTCGGTCATCAGAACCACGTATATCATTTGATTTAGGCTTTGCGGCTACTGGGTCGTATTGTTGATCGTAATCAATGTTTGCAAAGACAACTGGTGCAGAACGACTATGAGCCTCCGACTCAAACCCCAACAAATCCCGTCCAGTAGTAAGATAGGAGAAAGCATAACGCTGAATCAGATATTTTCCAAGATCATCAACGAGTGCTTCAAAAGGAATCCGGGTTAATTGTCCATCAGGTGAGAGCAGTAAATGACGTGCATCACCAAGCAATGGACGGATTGGTGTCATGACGAGTTTATCTACACTACGGGCTAGTTGTTGAATTGATGGTTGTGGTTTAGCACCATCAGTCGGACTTACATTGATGGCGCTGCGTGTCCCAGATTTTGTAGCCAAAGCAGTTTGCATCGAAGCAATAGACTTGTCAATGGTTGCAGCATCACCCAAGTCTACCCACTTTGGCTCACCAATGGATCGCAGTACAGCAGCAGCATAATGTGGTTTGCCCTTAGATTGGCTTAGTTTAGCTTTGGGATTAAACGGCTGATACTGTAC
>JADQBA010000164.1 GCA_016903675.1 Stigonema ocellatum SAG 48.90 = DSM 106950
CCCCCTCCTCCCCTGCTCCCCCTCCTCCCCTACACGCGATCATTCAATTTTTAAATTAAAGGGCAGACGAGCATAAACACCGAGGGGATCGTTGATATGCTGCAAAATGGCTATTTCCTGTTGCAGTTTCTGGAATTCAGCCGTCAATGGATCGGCAGGTTTGGATTGCGCTTCATTGACCCCCATAGCAGTGCGCACCTCTTTAGCTACCTTTCCGAATAAGCGTTCTTCAAAGGTGCTAAATCGAGGATATTCTTTTAATTCCCAATTGTCTCCCAGATTTGCCTGCCCAGCAGCGTATGCGATCGCTGCTTCCATTCCGCCAATTTCATCCACCAAACCAATTTCCTTTGCCGCAGTACCCGACCAAACTCGTCCTTGGGCAATTTCAGCTACCTTTTGCTCTGGGAGTTTGCGACCTTGCACTACTTTATTGAGAAATAGAGTATAAATTCGGTCAACACTGTGCTGGTAAAGCGCTAATTCTTGGGGAGATTTAGGGCGCGAAACAGTTCGACTATCAGCATAGCGCCCGGTTTTCACCGCATCCCAGGTAATACCGTTGTTATTTGCCAGCTTTTGGGCATTGAACAGCAGTCCAAAGACACCTATTGAACCTGTAATTGTATTTGGTTCGGCAAAAATGCGATTAGAGTTAGTGGCGATCCAGTAGCCACCAGAGGCGGCGACATCACCCATAGACACCACAACTGGTTTTACCTCACGAGTCAGCCGTACTTCTCGCTGCATGACCTCGGCTGCTGTTGCACTCCCACCGGGACTGTTGATCCGCAACACAACTGCTTTAATATTCTGATCCTGTCGCAATCGGCGGAAGATTTTAGCAAAGCGATCGCCTCCGACTTCTGTATCGCTACCTTGACCATCGACAATCTCGCCCTCCGCATAGACAACAGCAATATGATTTTTTGAATTGTGTTCTACACCCAAGGATTTACCAGGAACTTCCACATAATCAGAGAGGCTAATTTGAGTAAAGGTTTTATCTTCCTTCTTGCTATTGGTCAACTGCTTGAGGTCAGTAACCACCTCATCAAAATACCCCACTTTATCAACTAAATTACTGGCTTTGGCTTGCTCAGCCAGCAACAGAGCCTGATTATCTGAGAGTGCTTGCAACATCCCTGGGTTAATTTTGCGGCTTGCTCCCACAGTATTGCGCCACTCTACCCAAACATCATTCAGCAACTTCTGAGTTTGTTCGCGGTTTTCGGCACTGAACTTTGTCAGCACATAGGGTTCCACGGCTCCCTTGAATTTCCCCTCCCGCACAACCTGAACACCTATACCGTACTTCTGGAATGCTCCCGCGAGGAACATCGGTTGTGTACTTAAACCTTTAATGTCCATCTCCCCCAAGGGATTAACCACAATGGTATCTGCTACCGAACTTAGGTAATATTCCCGTTGTCCCCAGTCCAAGCCGTATGCTACAATTTTTTTTCCAGCAGCGCGACACTTCTCGAGAGCTTGACGAATTTCCTTGAGGGTGGCTAAGCCTGCTGCGCTACTAGATCCGGCGCTGTGGGTAGCATCCAAGTAGATAGCAACAATTCGTTTGTCCCGCCGTGCTTTTTCCAAAGCATCTAGAACGGCGCGGAGTGAGAGCTTATCATTATCTTCACCTGATAGTGCTTTCTGAAAGAATTCATGAGAACTTGGCTGACTATCGGTGATGTTCATGGACAAGTCAAAAACCAGCACTGACTTATCTTTCACTAATGGACTAGTATCTTTGGAGGCGATGGCGATCAGTAGCAAGAACAGTCCTGTAGTGCCGATCCCGCAGAAAATCATCAGCCCTAGTAAGCTTCCGATAACGCTGGCAAAAGTTTGTTTGAGAAAATTACGCATTTTTGTTATTAGTAGGGGCAGGTTTTACTCTTGAAAGTTTGAGCAGGTACGATATCTTGTTAAACCTGCCCTTACATTTCGTCATTAGTCATGAGTACTTGGACTTATGATTCAGGACTAATGAGTTTTTGTAGTGTTATTTTATACTTATAGCCATTCCTCACACTTAAAACCTAATTAGCTGAATGCTGATTAGTGTGATACTTATTTTATTTTATTCCCTCTAAAGTGCCAGAATGCTTAAGTTGTTCTAGTCTAGCCTTAGCAGTACAGAATAATACAGTGATAATTTTCGCAATTAACACTTTAACTAGTCGGAATTTGCTTCAGTCAGCGTGTAGGATGATATATCACATTTTCATGACAGAAAAATACCACAATGTCTAATTTAACCAATGCCCTTCTGGTGGGATTGCCAACTAAAGCCAAACTCTTTTCCAAAAACCCAAAGAGCCGACCTCACTACCACATTCTTGTAGAGGCAGAAAATCAGCAGTTCGACATTGCAGTTAATATTGCCTCAGAAGACCCGAAGACTGCTGATGTGAGGGTTCTGTACGCCATTAAGCGAAATATCACGCCACCGCAGGTAGACGTATTACTGAGCCTGAAAAATGGAATGTTTGAACTGCCGGATCATGGAGTCACAGGCATTGACTTTGTGCGCGATCATCTGGTGGCAAAAGATGAGATGAAACCGCTTCCTCTGTTTAATCGCTCGCAGCCAATTGAGGAACAGGGTTCAGAAGAGATCAAGAACCTAATAGATGAAGTGGTTGCCGATCCAAATGCTGTCCTGTATGCGTTCGGGCATCGATACGATCAAAGTTCCGGTAAAAATCCGGCATGGGGGTTTGAGCCAGACGATGGGATTCACAACATTCACATGAACCAGGGTAACTATACTGGCAACCACGACAAAGAAAACGGACGCGGAGAGGATGGTGCGCTGTTCCTGCATTTCCCTAGCACCAACACCTGGCACGCTGTATATATCGCCTTCCAGACGCAATCATTCGACAATGATTCTAATGGCTACCCAAAAGACGATTCCAAGCAAGGTTCTAGAAATAATGTCAGTCAAGGTCACGGTCACCACCATCACCATGGAAGCCATTGACCATTCAAGAAACCGGGTTTTTCTCCAAAAATAAATCTCAAAGAACGAAGTATTTACTTTGAAACACCCGGTTTCTGCGTCCTTTGCTAATTTTTAGCTTGACAGGTAACCACATATGTGGTTACCTGTCTAATATTTTTACTTGACCAACAACGTTGTACCCAAAGATACTAAATAGAGTTCCAAGAAAAGTTGTAACTTGTCTTAATGTCCATCAAAAAACTGATTTTTCTGATACCTCTGGTGTTTATCCCGATTTCCCTTGCCGCTCACCAGCTAGCATGGGGAGAACTGACTGTATTTATCACAGCTGGGTTAGCGATCGTACCCTTAGCAGCTTGGATGGGTACAGCCACAGAAGAAATTGCGGTAGTCACAGGTCCCACACTGGGGGGACTACTAAACGCCACCTTTGGCAATGCCACTGAACTGATTATTGCCTTAATTGCCCTCAAGGGTGGACTGCTAGATGTGGTCAAAGCTAGTATCACTGGATCGATTATCAGCAACTTACTGCTAGTCATGGGCTTTGCCATGCTATTAGGGGGTCTACGTTACACAGAGCAGAAATTTCAGCCGTTTGTGGCGCGGGTGAATGCTTCTTTAATGAACTTAGCCGTAATTGCCATTTTGCTGCCAACGGTAGTGGCCGTTACCTCCAATGGGATTAAGACAACTACGATGCAACTTCTTTCGACCGGAGTGGCTATAGTGTTAATCTTGGTCTATGCACTGACGCTGCTATTTTCTATGAAAACCCATTCCTACCTCTACGATGTGGGTTTAGCTGAGCAAGAGCAAGTTGAGCTAGCAGCGGCGAATCTGGCTGAGGGTGAACCCGACGTAAATTTGCGGTTATGGATTGGGGTACTGCTAGGAGCGACAATGCTAGTTGCTATTGAGTCAGAACTTCTGGTAGACTCTCTCACAGTGGCTACATCCCAACTCGGTCTAACAGCACTGTTTACAGGGGTGATTTTAGTACCTATCATTGGTAATGCAGCTGAACACGCCACAGCAATCACGGTGGCGATGAAAGATAAGATGGATCTTTCGGTTTCGGTAGCTATGGGTTCGAGTTTACAGATAGCCCTGTTTGTAGCTCCCGTTTTAGTGTTGGCGGGGTGGATTTTTGGTCAGCCAATGGATTTGGTTTTCAACCCCCTGGAATTGGTGGCGGTGGCGGTGGCGGTGTTAATTGCCAATTCTATTAGTTCTGATGGTCTGTCGAATTGGTTGGAAGGCATAATGCTCTTAGCGACTTATACAGTTTTGGGGTTAGCGTTTTATTTCCATCCTGTTATGTAAAATAACTCTATTTAGAGGATTGAGAGGGTCTGCGAGTAAACTCGCCTATGGCAGAATTGGTCTTGGAGTAAATTCCCCCCATGGTTTGCTGCCAAAGTTCTGGTGGTACTACTGACACCTCGTATGTAGAAACCATCTGAAAAGTTCCCTGGCGATCGCGCTGTTTGATGTGATACCACTTACACTGCTTGCACTGGTCACACCAGAATGCTTCTAACCATTCATCTTCTAGGGTTTTAGTCGCCATCAACTTTAGAACATTCTGTCGATTGACTCCTCGTGGCTGAAGTTGTCCTGGGTCATCAGCAAACAATAAATACTTTTGACTCACGCTATGGATATAGCATTCATGAATTGGACAATAGATAGCCCGTCGCTTTGAACGTTTTCGATTTCGGTCACACCTGTGATGCAATTTCACCTGTGATGCAATTTCACCTCTGATATCCATAACTAATACCAATTCGTAATTCGTAATTCGTAATTAATAAATTCAGGTTTCATTACTTGTTTTCGGGTCTGAATCTGTTGCCAGATTTTAGAGAATTGGTATAACATCTGTGATCCACGTCAGTCTTACCTTCAAAGTTGAAAGTTTGCATAATGGCAGATGACTTCAGGCGAATCCCTCTTAAAGAGACCTCTAAAAAACCAGTCATCAGGTTAAAAACTAGACTCAGCAAAGTTCCTAGCCATCATCGCTACGGCTTTCTTGGCAATGCCTTGAAGTAGCTCTAACACTTGACTTCAAAACGGTTATTCAGTGGCTTACTAGAATTGGTTTTTACAGTCTACTATGACTTTCATCATAAATGCATACGTAAATATACTGAAGCTAAACCTAGAAATGAGAGTTAAACAGAAATAACAACGCGATTAACTTGGAGAATTTTTCCGTAATCACTTGCAGCCCTTGCGTAGTAATCACTATGCCTTCACAATGAACCTTTTTGAAAGTTCATGCTACTCACTATTACAACCACATATCACCCGGCAACAGATTTAGGGTATCTGCTGCATAAACACCCAGACCGCTGTCAGTCTTTTTCCCTTTCCTTTGGACAGGCGCACGTCTTCTATCCAGAAGTCAGCGTTGGGCGATGCACGGCGGCGCTGCTATTGGATGTTGACCCAATAAAGTTAGTGCGCGGACGCAGTGTTACACTCGAACAATACGTGAACGATCGCCCCTACGTTGCTTCTTCATTTTTAAGTGTGGCGATCGCCCAAGTATGGAGTACAGCATTAACAGGTCGCTGCAAAGAGCGACCCGAACTCCCACAAACCCCTATACCCCTGTTAGCAAAACTCAGTGTCTTACCCTGTCGAGGTGGTGAAGAGTTTCTCCGCCAACTCTTTGAACCATTAGGCTACACCGTAACTGCCCAAAGACACTCCTTAGATGAGGAATTTCCTGACTGGGGCCAAAGCCAATATTACACCGTGGAATTGCACCACACCCTGCCCCTGACTGACTTACTGAGTCATCTCTACGTACTTATCCCAGTCTTGGACGACGATAAGCACTACTGGGTAGGTGATGACGAAGTAGAAAAGCTACTACGTCATGGAGAAGGTTGGTTATCTAACCATCCAGCAAGAGAACAAATTACCAATCGCTACCTCAAACGACAACGCCACCTGACTCGCGCTGCATTAGCACAGCTAGCAGAGGAGGATGAACCCGATCCAGACAGTGCAGAAGAAAGCCATGCACTGGAAGAAGCGGCGGTGGAAAAACCCATTAGCCTAAATCAGCAGCGGTTGAATGCCGTAGTGACTGCTTTGAAGACAAACGGCGCAAAACGAGTGATTGATTTAGGCTGCGGTCAAGGTAATCTGCTAAAAATCCTCCTAGGAGACAGCTTTTTTGAGCAGATTACGGGTGTTGATGTTTCCTACCGTTCGCTAGAAGTGGCACAACAGCGACTAGACCGCCTACACTTACCCCGTAATCAATGGAACCGCCTGCAACTCATTCAAGGCGCACTCACCTACCAAGATAAACGTTTCACCGGATACGATGCAGCTACGGTGATTGAGGTCATAGAACATCTCGATCCACCACGCCTTACCGCTTTTGAGCGGGTAGTGTTCGAGTTTGCCCAACCCAAAACAGTAGTGATCACAACCCCTAACATTGAATACAACGTCAGATTTGAAAATCTACCTGCGCTGAAGCTGCGACATAAAGACCACCGCTTTGAATGGACACGAACAGAATTCCAAAACTGGGCAAACTCCGTCGCAGAACGCTTCAGCTACACAGTGCAATTTCAAACCATAGGACAAGAAGACCCAGAAGTCGGCTCACCCACCCAAATGGCACTATTTAGAAATTGCTAATTCTTATAGCCCTTTTGATCCCAATGAAGTACAAATGGCGTTGCTGATTGACAATATGAAAATCTCACGCAAAGACGCAAAGACGCAAAAAAACCTTGGCGTCTTTGCGTCTTTGCGTGAGGCTAAAAATAATTCATAGTTGAATTCAGCAACGTCGTACAAATTCATCTGCGTTCATCTGCGTTCATCTGCGGTTCCTGAACTCTTAATTATAACGCACCCAGCATATGAAAATAACAATCCCCGAACTTTCCTTAATTGTCCTCATTGGTGCTTCAGGTTCTGGCAAATCGACCTTTGCCCACAAGCACTTTCAGCCCTTTGAAGTACTCTCCTCAGACTTTTGTCGAGGGTTAGTGTCCGACGATGAAAACAATCAATCGGTCTCCAATCATGCCTTTGAAGTGCTACGCTTCATTGCTGCTAAACGACTGGCTGGAGGGAAACTGACAGTCATAGATGCTACCAACGTTCAGCCAGAAGACAGGAGGGAATTGCTCTTGATCGCACGCCAGTATCATTGCTTTCCCGTCGCCATCGTCCTCAACCTACCAGAAGAGTTGTGTCATGAACGCAACCAGCAACGTCCTAATCGCCAATTTGGTTTTCATGTCGTTCGGCGTCACACCCAAAATTTAAGGCGAAGTCTTCGGAATCTAGAACAAGAAGGTTTCCGCTACGTTTACATCCTCAACTCTTTGGCAGAAATTGAATCCGTAGAAATTGAGCGCCAACCCCTTTGGAACAACCGCAAGCAGGAACACGGTCCATTTGACATCATTGGCGACATTCACGGCTGTTGCGACGAACTCGAAGCACTACTACAACAGTTAGGCTACCAAACCTCCCCCGATTCCTCCACTCCTAACTACTACCACCCTCAAGGACGTAAAGCCGTTTTTCTAGGTGATTTAGTAGACCGGGGACCACGCATCTTAGATACTGTCAAGCTGGTGCGAAACATGGTGGCAGCAGGTACTGCTCTCTGTGTCCCTGGTAATCATGAAAACAAGCTACTGCGGAAACTACGGGGTAAAAATGTCCGGGTTAATCATGGGTTAGAGCAAACCCTCACAGAGATTGCCGCAATCCCTGACGCAGTGCGCGAACCATTTACCAAAGAACTTAAGGAGTTTCTGGATTCCTTAATTAGTCACTATGTCCTAGACGAAGGGCGGCTTGTGGTTGCCCATGCGGGGTTGAAACAGGAGATGCAGGGACGGGGGTCTGGTGCTGTGCGCGAGTTTGCCTTGTATGGCGAAACCACTGGCGAGACTGACGAGTTTGGCTTACCGATTCGCTATAATTGGGCAGCAGAGTATCGCGGCGAGGCGATGGTTGTCTATGGACACACTCCTGTGCCAGAACCTGAATGGCTAAATAATACTATTGATATTGATACTGGTTGTGTCTTTGGGGGAAAACTGACTGCCTTGCGGTATCCAGAAAAGGAACTGGTGAGTGTTCCTGCTACCCGCACTTACTGCGAACCTGTGAAACCGATGGGAGGAGTAGGGAATTCTTCACTAAGTGCGCAGCAACAGTTGGACGACGTGCTGAATATTGAGGACGTACTCGGTAAGCGCATCATTAATACCCGCCTTGTGCCTAATATCACAATCCGGGAAGAAAACGCGATCGCAGCCTTGGAGGTGATGAGCCGTTTTGCCGCTAATCCTAAATGGCTCATTTACCTACCACCAACGATGTCTCCTGTGGAAACATCCTCAGAACCAGGATTGTTGGAACATCCTCAACAAGCCTTTGCTTATTATCAGGTAAGGGGTATTACTGAGGTAGTTTGCGAAGAAAAGCACATGGGTTCACGGGTCGTGGTGATTGTTTGCCGGGATGTGTCAACTGCCCAAAAACGCTTTGGTGTGGTGGATGAAGGCATTGGCATTTGCTACACCCGCACTGGAAGGCGCTTTTTTGAGCCTAGTTTGGAGGCAGAAATCCTAGGGCGGGTAAATGCTGCTCTTTCTCAAAGTGGTTTCTGGGAGACGTTTAATACCGACTGGGTTTGTCTGGATTGCGAACTCATGCCTTGGTCAGCAAAGGCTCAGGGGCTGCTGCGAAAACAATATGCAGCCGTTGGGGTAGCGTCACGTGTTGCTCTGAGCAATGCTTGTACTGCCTTACAACAAGCAAGCGATAGCAACTTTGAGGTCAATACCCTACTTAATCATTATCAACAACGAGCACAGATGGCAAAGCAGTACGTCAGTGCTTACCGTCGCTACTGTTGGTCAGTTAATGATATTTCCGACCTTAAATTAGCTCCTTTCCATATTTTAGCAACGGAGGGAGCGGTTCATAGTGATAAAGATCATTGCTGGCACATGGAGCAAGCAGCAAAAATAGCTCAGTCTGACCCTGACCTACTGCTTGCAACTACCTATAGGGTGATAGATTTGACTGATAGCAGCAGTCAGGCTGAAGGGATTCGCTGGTGGGAAGAACTCACGGCTGCGGGGGGTGAAGGTATGGTCACCAAGCCGATGGAATTCATTGTCAAAGGTCATCGCAGCATTGTACAGCCGGCAGTTAAATGTCGCGGACAGGAATATCTGAGGATTATTTATGGTCCTGAATACTCTACACCTGAGAATCTACAACGTCTGAGTCAACGTGGGTTATCGCTCAAGCGTTCTTTGGCTATGCGGGAGTTTGCTTTGGGTATTGAAGCATTAGAGCGATTTGTTTCCCATGCTCCCCTCCGTCGCGTCCATGAGTGTGTTTTCGGTGTTCTGGCACTTGAGAGCGAACCCATAGATCCGCGACTTTAACATAACCTTGATTGAAAGCGATAGTCCTGAAAAAGCAACCAACCTGCAATCATCCATTTCAGCAAGGATTATTGGCGTTGCTGAATCACGGTATGAATTTACCTCACGCAAAGTCGCAAAGGCGCAAAGAGAAAAAGTTTTAAAATACCCCATTTTTTCATTTCATACTTCAATTCAGCAACGCCGGATTATTTGCAACTAACGGAAAGTCCTGTCAAACGGTAGTTTGGCAGTTTACTCAAAAAATGCTCCAACTTATCAAAAAAAATATTTGAATTTCAACGCCCGACTCTTGCTACGAGCATGGTAAATAAACGACCGTGTTCTTAACCGTTATTGCCACTATCAAGCAGAACCAGAAACGGAATCAAGTTTGGTAACGAAACTCGGTAATTATATCAGAGGCAACATATGCTGTTACTTAAGGTGTTTCTTTACTTGCTTGCTGGGGTAATTTATGATGCCTATATCTGTTGACGAGCAAAAACCTCTTGCTGTTTTGCTGTCAGATTTGGTTGGCTCTATCAATAGTCAGGTTGAACCTCCTTCACCCCATGAGAAAACAGTCTTCGGCGAAGCGATCGCCAATAAACTTACTCAGCAGGGTATTCGCAAACCGTGATTCTAGTTGATACTGCGCCGTTGATTGCGTTGATTGATGCAGGACTTGGGGAAGCACATCATCGTTGCGTCGAAGCCTACCAAAAGATACCCAGTCCCTTGATCACAACATGGTGCTGTTTCACGGAAGCGATGTATTTCTTGCATCAGTTAAGAGGTTGGTTTGCCCAGGATATTCTATGGCAGTTTATTGAACGAAAAGCACTTTATTTGCATACTGATCGTATTGTCCCATGAACCAGAAATCACGCGTAAGCCATCTGGGGTGTTCGCCAAAGCAATAACACTTATTTTTTTGCTGCTTACGGGAACATTAGTGGCAACAAGTACTACTACTATAGTAGTGATTCGCACTCCTGACTAGAAACCTGGTTTCTGGTGAGGTCTAGCTTTCTTAGCAATTTAAATAGGATTGCTAAACCATCAATGACAGAAGAAGAACAGTTCAAATTAAGGGTATTGTGTCATATCAAATCGAACTAAAAAATTCAGAAAAAAAATTTCATTCTGATCCGGAAAAGGCATTTTGTCTTGTGAAGCTAAATCCATTAACACACAGAAGAACTTATGCTTAACCAAGCTATGGATTTTATCTTTACCGATACTCTAGCTTTTGCTATTAACGCAACGCTTGGTGCAGTCGTTCGTACCAAGCTATGCAACTACTCATGGGAACAAAGAATCGAAAATGAACCTCCAAAAGAGGAAATAAGCGACAGTAAGAAAGTGAGCGTACTTCCATCCAGGGAATGATGTTTTTGTTATAGGCAATTAGACAGACTCGATACAATGCAATACGGTTGCTGTATTTGTTTGCCATAACGATAACGGAATATGGTTCCGAATGGTGCAGGTGTTGCAGCAATGCACACCTCCACCCTACCTGGTTTGGATATGATGATCGTCTTACATGAATACACTTCAAGGTAAGTGCTGAAGTCTTAGAAACCCGGTTTCTTCAAGAAACCGGGTTTCTGGGCTGAACTGTATTGCGTCCTAGATTATAAGTAGACCGACACAGAAAAACCGAACTATATTAATTTATGTATTGGCTTGTAGTTGCGCAGAGGGCGCTCATATCTAGGGCGCTGAAGCGCAACTACAAACCTTTATTTATTTCTGCCGACTTACTTAGCGGTTCTCAGTTGAATCCCATACACGAGGAGTGAGAACCGCTATATCTTAGTTGAGGGAAGATAACTTCATCCGCCGACTCTCACGGGAAAGTGGCGCTAAAGTAGGGGCTTGATTTTGATTATTGATTTCTTCAAACCTTTCTACCACCTTAGATAATTTTGCAATTGTCGGTGTCTCAAACACAGTCCGCAAAGGTAACTCCACCTTAAAAGCGTCACGCATTCTAGAGACAAGCTGAGTTGCTAATAATGAGTGACCTCCTAACTCGAAAAAATTATCATGAATACCTACCCGTTTGAGTCCCAAAACCTCAGCAAAAATTTTTACCAACACTTCTTCAACAGGAGTCCGAGGTGGGAGATAACCTTCTGTCAATTCCGAGTTGATTGGATCTGGTGCAGGTAAAGTATGACGATCCACTTTGCCATGAACCGTGAGGGGTAAGGATTCCAGCACCACAAAAGCTGATGGCATCATGTACTCAGGCAGCTTTTTTGCTAAATAAGTTTGCAACTGCGGCACTAATTTACGCGCAGCCTTGGCTTGTAGAGGATTATTTGCATAAGATTGCCACGGATGCAAGGGAGTGTTAGACGAAAAAATGGTTTTCTTATCTATTGATTCTAGCCGTACAAAAGCCACATCGTAACATCCTTCAGGACTTGAATCTGACCAGCTAATATCAACACTGTAGGGTAGTTGATTAGCCAGCCCATAAAAATCTTCTGGATCTACTCCTAAATTCTGGAGTTCTTGCAAAGCTTTACGCAGCTTACCCACAGTTTTAAAATCTTCTAAACCTGATAGCCATTGTGCTGTTTTAACTGCTACCATCACCCGTGCATTAGGTACATTGGTAATGCATAACATTTCTGGTTGATTCTCAATCAATAACTCAACCACTGCTGATACTGTCAGATTATCTTCCAACCAGTTCAAGACTAAAGGATTCCCCGTATTATTAACAACTTTGTTGCCAATATGAAGAATCGCATTGTAACGAAACTGAGTTAACTCATTATGATAACGACCCCGCATCAATTGAATTTGTACGCTGCTAATTTGGGGAAAGCGCTGCTTTAATGCATGGAAAAAAGCTGGGTCAATGACTAATTCTGTTTCTTGAAAAACTTGCATTTGTACTCGTTGCAGCAACTGTTCGCGAGTGACACAAGGTTCAGCTTGAGCCAGTTGTACCGACGCATGGAAAGCTTGCAAGAGTGGCAAACTCCGCACATCTCCTATGAAAATAAAACCACCCACAGCAGTTGCCTGCACAGCACCTTCTAAGACGCGAATAAGATAATCAATATTTGGAAAATATTGCACAACAGAGTTGAGAATCACTGCATTAAAAGCAGCAGGTTCGATTAAGTCAAAGTCAACAGCTACTTTCTGGTGCAGAGTGACCTGCGGCATTTTTTGCGTTGTCAACTCCTGTCGGATGTAGTTAAGTGAAACAGGCGAAAAGTCTGTCCCATAATATTTAGTGCAGTGAGGGGCAATCCTGAACAGTAATAAACCTGTTCCACAGCCAATTTCAAGCACCTGGCTGGGTTGCAAAGCCAAAATTTGCGCTACTTGGTTATTCACCCACTCGCGTACTTGTACTGCTGGAATAGGTTGATTTGTGTAACTGCTATTCCAGCCCACAATATTAAATGTTGGATCTGAATCAACAGCAGGTTGATCATAAGTTTCGTTGTAAAGCATTTGCCATTGCAAAACCTGCTCATCTTGCATTAGTGTTGAGTTAGAATCTCCGCTGAACTCTCCGAACTCAGTATTCAAAGCTACGTAAGCAACTAGATGCTTTTCGCCTGCATCATCACGAGTTATCACTACTGCTTGCAGCACTGCTGGATGCTGACTTAGTACCGCTTCGACTTCTTCCAACTCAATACGGTAGCCCCGCACCTTAACCTGGTCGTCGAGGCGACCTAAAAATTCGATATTGCCATCTTCACGATAACGAACTAAATCACCTGTCTTGTAAAGGCGTACTTTTGGCAGAAACTCAGTTTCTTCTTCAAGAAACTGGGTTTTTGTTAATTCAGGACGATTAAGGTATCCTCTCGCCAATCCATGACCAGCAATGTACAATTCGCCAGGAACGCCTATGGGTACAGGTTGTAAATGTTTATCCAGTATATAAACCTGCGTGTTGGCAATGGGACGACCAATTGCAGGTACTACATTTGCACCTGCCGTTTCATTTTTAACAGGCACATGACCAGAAGTTGTAACAACTGTATTTTCAGTTGGTCCGTAATTATTAACTACTTGAAACCCATGGGAAGTCAAAGGATATTTATATAGTTTGTCGCCTCCTGTCAGTAATATTCGTAAAGCCGCGTTATTAGGAAAATTTAATGATAAAATTTTCTCAACCATTGGTGTTGGCAAGAATGAAATTGTTATCGCTTTTGACACTAGCCAATCTCGTAGATGCTCAGGAGACAGCCTAATTTCATCATCTGGAAAATAGACGCTTGCTCCAGCACTAAGATAAGGCCAAATTTCCCAACTACAAGCATCAAAGGCAGTTCCCGCAATTTGCGTTGCTCGGTCAATGGGTGAGATTGCAAACGCTTTTTGATGCCAGAAAACCAGATTTAACAGTCCCCTATGTTCAATTTTAACCCCTTTAGGTTTTCCAGTGGAGCCAGAGGTATAAATGACGTATACGAGGTGATTTGCTGTAACGTTGCTGGTAGGATTATCTTCAATTTCTTGAGCAATAATTTCCCAATCTTGATCCAAAGAGATTACCTGTGAATTCTGCCTTACAAGAGCTTCAATCCATCGCTGCTGAGTTAATAAAACTGGTACTTGAGCATCTTCAAGCATAAAGTTCAAACGCTCAGGCGGATAGGTTGGATCTAAAGGCAAATAAGCTCCCCCCGCTTTCAAGATACCTAACATCCCGATTACCATCTCAAAAGAGCGCTCTACACAAAGTCCCACTAAAACTTCCGCCCCGACACCTAATTTTTGTAGGTAATGTGCAAGCTGACTGCTGCGTATATTTAACTCTTTATAGCTGAGTTGCTGTTCCCCAATTACCAGCGCTATAGCATCAGGATTCTGGTCTGCAATATTTTCAAATAACTCATGGATACATTTATCTTGAGAATAATCGGCTTGGGTATTGTTCCATTCAACTAACAACTCATGTTGCTCAGGTTCAGTTAAAAGTGGTAAATTGGCAAGTCGTTGTTCTGGATTTGCAACTATACCCTCCAGCAATGTTTGAAAATGTCCCAGCATTCGGGTAATAGTAGTGTCATCAAATAAATCAGTGCTGTAAATGACAAAACCGCTGATTCCTTCTGAACTATCTACCCATAACCCCTTTTGAGGCTCTTGCTCCCACAGGTGGAATTCCAAATCAAATCGTGTTGTTTCCATATCAAATTGCAGCGGAGTTAGGGTTAACCCTGGTAGTTCTAACTCCGACATAGGCGCATTTTGTAGGGCAAAAACGACTTGAAACAGTGGATTTTGGTTCAAATTGCGCTCTGGATGCAGTTCCTCTACTAACTTTTCAAAAGGCAAATCTTGGTGAGCATAGGCGGACAAAGCGACCTCTTTGACTCGACTCAATAATTCTCGAAAAGTTGGGTTTCCTGATAGGTCTGTACGTAGCACTAAGCTATTGACAAAAAAACCGATTAACCCTTCAAGTTCACTACGGTTGCGGTTGGCAATAGGTGAACCCACCACAATATCTTCTTGATGGGTGTAGCGGTAGAGTAAAATTTGGAATGCTGCCAGCAGGGTCATGAACACAGTCACTCCTTCCTGCTGTCCGAGAGTTAAGAGTGCCTCGCTCAGGTTTTTTGGAAATTGCAGAAATTTCCTTGCACCCCGGTAACTTTGAACGGCTGGTCGCTGTCTGTCGGTAGGCAGATTTAGCATGGAAATGCCTTCCAATTGCTGCTGCCAATAACCTAGTAGTCTGTCACACCAACTTTGAGGGGTAAACGATCGCTGAGAAACCGGGTTTCTGCACCCCAGGTCGAGATCCCCTACCCCTTGCAGCGACTCCCGTTGCCAGTGGGCAAAGTCTGCATATTGAACCGCAAGTTCTGGTAGAGGGGAAGGCTCATTGTTAGTAAAGGCTGTGTAGAGTGCCGCTATTTCCCCAATCAGCACCCCAATAGACCAACCGTCGGAAACAATGTGGTGCATATTCAGCAGCAGGATGTGTTCTGCGTCATCCAACCGCACCACTGTTACCCGCAGCAGTGAGTCAGTTGATAAATTAAAAGGACGTTGAGCTTCTTGTGTAGCGAGTCGTTGTGCTTCAATTTCACGTTCGGCTTGTGGCAGTTCCTGCAAATCAATGACTGGTAAAGATACTTTTAAAGTTGGTGCTATGACCTGGATTGGTTGCCCTTCCTTGATGACAAAATTGGTACGTAAAGCTTCGTGACGCCGCACAATTTCGTTAAAAGTTTGTTCCAGTGCCCCTAAGTTGAGCAACCCTACTAAGCGTATTGCTGCCGGGACGTTATAGAAAGGATTGTTGGGTACTAATTGGTCAAGAAACCACAGCCGTTGTTGAGCAAACGAAAGGGGGGGATTGTCTCTTGGTAGTTGTGGTACCAGGGGTGTAGAACTGTAGCTGTTAGTATAATGAGCTGCTTTTAGAAATTCAATAATTTCTCCTTTGCGCTCTTGAATTTCTGCACGCAGTTCTGGTGCGAGGGTTCCTTCAGGGGCGTTACAACGTAATTTTTCCCCCTCAACAAAAACCTGAATATCTAAGCTGCGAAGATAAGATAAAAACTCAACTATTTTCAAAATAGTACCTCTTTGTAACAATTATTACTTACTAGTTATTAATAGCTCCAGTATTTTTAACACGTTTGAATTCTCGACAAATCATTCCCTGGAGGGAAAATCTAGAATAGACATAGTGGAAAAAACGTAGAGACGCGATTAATCGCGTCTCTACCAAGGTTTTCAGGTAACGCATAATTAATTTTCACAACTATGTCTAATATTTGAGAGATTGTATATTTTGGATTATTGTAGAGTAATGTAATAGACATCTGGTGAAAAAGTAGAGACGCGATTAATCGCGTCTCTACAAGGGTGGACGGTAATGCATAGTTAATTTTCACGACTATGTCTAATAAACATCTCATATATAGCCCACCTTCCGCACCCCCACTGTCACAATCGGTTTTTTCGGATTTTTTACCTCAACCAAGGCTGCATTTTATACAATTAAAAGGCAAAATTGGGTGGCGATCGCCCAAGGGGCACTGCGCGAAGCGCAATCGCTAATTCCAAAGCGTCATTAATTGCAGGTCGCAACCTATATTAGCGAAAAAACCGCATAAAGTGACTTGACGAACTATGAATATTTTTGTAAAGAAACCAGGTATCAAGCACTAGTTCCAACAGAACAATCAACACCCAGATTGCGAGGGAAACAATTATAGGTAGACTGATATCGGGAAACTTGCTTTGCACACCGACAATGCCAAATAGCAGCAAAAATACGAGTGAAATTCCCAACAGAAAAGATAACTTGGCGATCGCAACAATAAAACGGCTCATATCTAGGATGTAATTGGAAAGTCTAGAAAAACGCTCCAGAATTTCTTCGATATTATTGATGACAAGTAAAATTTGTTGTAGCTGCAAATGGGTAGCGATGGAGCATTCTTGCTGCACTTGAGACGATTTATTCTTGAAATTTTTTAACAGCTTGTCCAAGGGTAGCACTTGAGGGCTAGTTGTCGAGATGAAAAAATCTTTTAACTGCAAAGGGACTAAATAATCAATCACCCCTATCAGGTTTTGAGCGAAATGATTGACTTCCGAGGGAAGAGATTGAGTCAGACGAATCAGTAGGTCAATCTGAAGTTGAAGCTTGTAGTAGTCTTCATATCGCCTTTGAGTTATCAATTGGGTATTAAACGTCAAAAAAATGATTAACACCCCCAATAAAGCAGCCAGGGACTGGGAGACAGCGGAAAAGAATGCTATCGCTACCTGTTTATTCAGTATCACCCTGGGGGCATCTTCCCGTATGACCAAAGCCAATGTGGCAATAAACACAAATCCGACAATTAGTAGCTGATAATGGATTAGTGTCTTGATTGCTTTCCGTACCAAAGGAATAGTACTGAATTGAATCAGGATTGGCAAACTTGTCATCTGCTGGATTTTCCAGATTGAGATAATTGTAATATTCCTCATTATTCCCTCTTGCCCCTTCGAGCAAGGCAGCTATGCTAGAGGCATAAAGTAAAAGTATTATTTATACAATCAAAGTATACCTAGAATCAGTACATGCCCCCACCAAATCAAAGATTTGGTGGTGCTTAGTTTGTGGCGGGTTCAAGGCTCCACTGATTGTTTTTCCCTCAGCATAGCTGCCTTTGTTTTTGAAAGCTTTATTGCGAACTTCATTGTAAATTAGGTTTGTTTCACCTAATCATAGAAGCAAGTCATTTTTTCACAAAGAGAACAAAGTCATGATCTAATCGTGACGTTAGTCATGCGTTAAAACGCCGTTCTGAGGCTCAGTCTTCTCTCACAAATCAAATAGAACTGTTAGGACCAGCCCTTTCAAGGTGCAAGTCGTAAGACTTGGATTTCCTTCGTGTTCTTCGTGTCTTCGTGGTTCAAAAAGATTTTTAAACCGCGTTCGCGTAGCGTCTCCCCTTGGGAGAAGACACGAAGAACACGAAGATCAAATGACTTAAAATTCTACGTCTTCTCGCTCTTGTCCCATAGTCCCAACCTGAACCACACCCTGCGTTACCCATGACATTGTTTCAATATACCTAGCAAGTTGTTCAACAGTTGGTGCTTCAAACAAGTTGCGGACAGCCAAATCTATTTGGAAGGCGTCGCGTATTCGGGAAGTCAACTGAGTCGC
>JADQBA010000032.1 GCA_016903675.1 Stigonema ocellatum SAG 48.90 = DSM 106950
AATTCGTAATTATTTGCCCATGCATAAATGCACCAATGTTTGAATATTGATGATGCATTTATTGATTTTTTAATTAATAAATTAAGTTGCTGTGCCCCTTAATTTATTAATTACTATAGCAATCCGTGGAGGATTTATAAACACCCGCCCCAAAGGGGAAGTCAAAAGTCAAAATTCAAAACACTTTTGACTTTTGAATTTCCGCGTAGCGGCTTGTCCCCCAAGTCTTCTTTGTCCCTTGTGTTCGATCTCAAATAGGATTACTATATAATATTGGAGACTATACCACTAGGCGAGGAGGACAACAGATCGAAGCTAACGCCACAAAGCAGCGGTGTGATGACCTATGCAAACGATGGGAGAACCTAAGTCAAGCAGATCTCGAAGAACTGCAAGCGATTCGACAAGCGCTTGGTGGCAATCTTGAAGATGTTGTGCCTAATACACCAGAGCATAAGGCTCAGCGGTGGGCGAACTACCAAGGCGATTGGTCTTACGAGCGCTGGTCTCAACAGTATCATACGAATATGCGCAACCCTAAAGTTGGGTTAGCGCGGGAGCAGAGCTATCGGGAGTTGCTTGGCGGTGAAAACCGCGTACTCCAAACCAGTCGCGGTTCTCGCCAAGTGGATGTCTATATCGAGGCTAAGAGGGAAATGTATCAGATTAAGACTGGTAAAGAAGACCTTACCACTGTGCGTCATGGTGGTCAGCTTCCTAACCAGGAAGCAATTGCTAGAGATGCTGAACTTGTGCAGCGTGGATTCAAAGTGTATTGGGTACTTGAAAACAGAGGCTCAAAACAATTGCTGGAAGCCCTGCAAAAGGCTGGAATCGAAGTGAGAGGAGCAGAATTCTTCGAGGAACTACAGAGACTGGCACAAGGAGGCTAACAATGATTAAAAAGCAGGTAGAAAACCTTGAAACTCTCAAAGAAAAGTTTGACTATTTTCTCTTTGAAATGGATGACTCACTCGCTGCTTTGCGGACAGATGTGGCTGCGCTCAATCAGCCAGAACTACTCCCCCTCGACTACAGCTTCGAGTCACTGGATCGCTTGGAGAGAATGTACGCACTTGTCTTGGAGGGTAAAATTTCTATCCAATTAGAAATGGATCTGTTTGTTACCCGTCTTGCTCGCTACTTAGGCGAAACGTTACGGAAGCAGGTAGGCGGGAAATGGAATTTTTGTAAGCATCCAAAAGATATTAATTACGGCAAACCTTGCGTGACTGAGATTCCAAAGCATCCGAAGACGTACTGCTTTTACCCCCTAGTAGCTGTGGCTGGATATTGCAGCAGTAGGCGTCCCGGTTGGCTAAGGAAAATGGTGGAGCGCAACGACATCGAACTGATGAGAAAGCTATTCGCACATTTTCTAGGACAAATGGATAATGAAATTGAGAGTCTCAGTTCTTATATCCAGTTACTTGCACTGCCAAATGCGTTATCCCTAGACTACAGCCTTGAGTCCCTAGATGGAATAGAGCAAGTTCTAGCAATGGCGCTAGAGGGTTCTGTTACTAATCCTACAACAGGTGTTGAAGGATTAGTAGAGTACATCGGTGTCTACATGGGGGAGATATATCGACGGCATGTTGGTGGAGAATGGCAACTCTGTGAAGATCCAAGAGATATCGATTTTGGTTTGCCCCGGATAGGATTTTATTGTCCACAGCAAATTGTCGAAAATTACCGTGTTCATAGGAAAACAGGTCTGTTGTACCAAGCTACCAAAAGTGTTCTAGATAAGGCGTTGGTGAGTAGTAGGTGATCAGTGGACCCCTGTCACGTTTCTCTATCTAAGGAAACCCCATGATTTTTCGCAGTACAGAACCGAATATCTCCATCCCATCTCAGCCAATCACGTCCATTGTCTTGCAACGAGCGATAGAATTCGCTGACAAACCAGCGATGATTGATGGGCTAACTGGTCGAACGTTGAAGAAGGCAGAAGGCAGAGGGCAGAAGGCAGAAGGTTCCTTTCAGATGGGGATTCGACCCCAACTGAAAGGTGGCAACTTAAAGAAATTGGGGTATTAAACCCTTGTTCCCTACGGTCACGGGCAGAGGACAGGAGTCTGAATTCCCGAATGCCTTCTGCCTCCTGCCCTCTGCCTTTCTTGATAACTTATAGAGAACTAGCAGACTCAATTAACAGGGTGGCTGCTGGTTTTGCTGCGTGGGGTTTTTCTAAGGGGGATGTAGTTGCTATTTATAGTCCTAACTGTCTGGAATATCCAATCGCTTTTCAGGCGATCGCTAGTTTAGGTGGAGTGAGCAGCACGGCAAATCCATCTTATACAGCTAGCGAACTTGCATATCAATTAAATGATGCTGGTGCTAAATATTTGCTGACAGTACCGGAACTGCTAGAACGTGGATTAGAGGCCGCTAGTCAGTCAAAAGTTGAATCAGTATTTGTGTTTGGTAACGCTGCGGGTGCAATCCCATTTTCTGTACTTTTAGAAGATTTTGACTCAGTACCAAAAGTACAAATTAATCCAAAAGAAGACGCGGTTGCTTTGCCCTATTCTAGTGGCACAACTGGTTTGCCTAAAGGTGTCACACTGACACACTATAATCTAGCAGCCAACGTGTACCAACTTTCAAACCGCGAGTTGATAAGTTCAGCAGACACAATTATTGGCATTCTCCCATTCTTTCATAGCTACGGACTGCAAATTTTCTTAAACTATAGCCTTTATTGCGGTGCTACCGTAGTTGTGATGCCGCAATTTGATTTAGAGACTTTTTTGAGACTAGTGCATTCGTATAAAATTACTCGCGCTCATTTAGTACCTCCGATAGTCTTAGCCTTAGCAAAACAACCAATAGTAGATAAATACGACCTTTCTAGCTTAAAGATAATTACCTGTGGAGCTGCGCCACTGGGTCATGAACTGACCTTGGAATGCGAACAGCGTTTAAATTGTGTCGTCAAGCAAGCTTACGGTTTGACAGAAACCAGCCCAGTAACGCATATCAACCCTGACGAACGGGAAAAAATCAAACCCGGTTCTGTTGGTCCCTGCATGAGAAATACTGAATGTCAAATTGTAAATATTGAAACAGAGGAACCCTTGGGTTTCTACGAGCAAGGGGAGCTATGGATTCGCGGTCCGCAAGTGATGAAAGGGTATTTAAATAACCCTGAGGCGACTGCAAAAGCAATTGATGCCGATGGTTGGTTTCACACTGGTGATATAGCTTATGTAGATGAAGATGGTTATTTTTACATAGTTGACCGGATTAAAGAGTTAATTAAATACAACGGATATCCAATTGCGCCAGCAGAACTAGAGGCTGTATTGTTATCCCATCCAGCAATAGCTGATGCTGCTGTAATCCCCAGTCCCCATCCAAGCACGGGTGAAGTTCCCAAGGGTTTTGTTGTCCTCAAAAGCGAAGCTACTACTGAGGAAATTATGGAATTTGCAGCAGGATTTGTCGCACCACATAAAAGAATTCGTCGGTTGGAAATTGTCGATAAAATCCCCAAATCAGCTTCTGGTAAAATTTTGCGTCGGCTTTTAGTGCAACGAGAAATAGCAAATATAGGAGAAAAACCACCAGAACTTCAATTGACCCAAAATTTGCAGTTGCTTCAACAATTAGCTGACTCTGAGGAAACAAAACGCCAAGAACTTCTGGTTAATTACATTAGAGAAAAAGTTGTCAAAGTTTTAGGGTTAGATGAATCCCAACATCTAAATTTACAAAAGCCACTAAATGAAATGGGTCTAAATTCTCTGAGCAATATCGACCTGAAAAACCGGATTGATACCGAAATTGGTGTAAACTTACCTATAGAAATTTTGCTAGCAGGGTCAAATATTCATCAATTGGTAAATATATTGCTTGAACAATTAACATCAAAAAGCATTGCGACTAATGATGTTATAGATTTAGAAGCTGAGGTGATTTTAGACCGTGCAATCTACCCAGAACATAATTATGACTCATTTATTACCGAACCAACAGCCATTTTCATCACAGGAGCGACGGGATTTTTAGGAGCTTTTTTACTGCAAGAACTGCTGCAACAAACTCAAGCTGATATTTATTGCTTAGTTCGTGCTACTGATAATGATTCTGCTAAAAGCAAAGTGCAAAATAACTTAGAATATTATGGGATTTGGCAGGATGATTTTCGTAGCAGAATTATTCCGATTTTAGGCGATTTATCAAAATTTCAGTTGGGTTTATCAACCGAATATTTTCAAAATATTGCTAGTCAAATTGATGTAATTTATCATAGTGCAGTTTGGCTAAATTATGTTTATCCCTACGAGGCTTTAAAGCCTAGCAATGTTTTGGGAACGCAAGAAATTTTCAGATTGGCAAGTTTTGGTAAAGTTAAACCAGTACATCATATTTCTACCCTTGCTGTTTTTGAGTCATCTTTTTATTTGGGAAAAACAGTTAGCGAATCAGACCCACTTGCTCATAGTTCTGGAATGAAACTTTCCTATTCTCAAAGTAAATGGGTGGCAGAAAAATTAGCTACTATTGCACGATCGCGAGGTATTCCCGTTTCTATCTACAGACCACCGTTTATTTCCGGTCATAGTCAAACAGGTGCTTGGTATACAGATGATGTTATTTGTCGAATGATTAAAGGTTGCATCCAAATGGGAAGCATGGCTGGTATAACTGATATATTGGATTTATCTCCTGTTGATTATGTCAGCAAAAGCATTGTCTATTTATCAAGACAACGCGAAGCTCTTGGTAAATCTTTCCATTTAAACAATCCTCAACCTATTTCTTGGAAAGAGCTAACTGATTTTATTCGTTCTTTAGGCTATCCCATTGAGCATATTTCTTATCAAAATTGGCAGTCACAGCTTAGTAACCAAGCTCGCTCGCAATCAAATCCTTTATATCCTCTTTTGCCTTTCTTTCTCAAAAATTCTCCTGAGCATCAACAAGCTAGAGAACCAGAAATTAGCTGTCAAGCAACGCAGACTGCGCTGGCAGAAAGTTCGATTATCTGTCCTCCGGTAGATACTAAATTGCTGAATACCTATTTTGACTACTTTATTCGTAGCAGTTTTTTGGATGCGAAATGATGAACATTGAAAACACGGGAGGGGAGGAGGGGGGGAAGGGGGGAGTGGGGGAGTGGGGGAGGAGTGATAGAGTGAGGGTGGTGCGCCGCCGGTGGGGTGCTTTCTTGAAACACAGGGGTGTAGGGGTGTAGTTTCGGGGGTGTAGGGGGAAAGAGTGTTTCTAACGGGGGCGTTTAATGACAACGGCGATAATTCAAGAGTCTTGGCGTTGGACAAAGTGCAGAGTGGCAGAAGGAATTAAGCGTTTTCCCGATCTTCCACTCTTATTTTCTCATCCAAAAACTTTAGCTGCTGGTATATACAGCTAATCTGCGGTAAATCCACACCTGAGAAATGCGCTTTCCGTAATGGGTTCCCAAAAATTGCTTCTACTTCCATTGGCCGCCTTTGGTCGTAGTCAATTTTCATGCTGGTACGATAAGGCTTCATCTTCACGGTGTAATCCAGCATTGTTTGAATGAAGCTATCAGGAATGATGCGTCCGCAACTTTTGGATCCTGCTGCAACTTCATACATCAACTGTTCAACTAATTTGCGGGTGTGGACATAGGACATTAATTCATCTGTTCTAGCGTTGAGAATTACAGACAGTCCATTATAGGGAATATTCCACACCAATTTTTTCCATCGCCCTAGTAATAAGTCTTCAGCTAATTCCATTGAGATACCAGCACTCTTCAAGTCATTGGCAATTTGCCGCATCTTATCTGTAATCCCAGTAGGATTATAGCCATTCGCATATCCTCCTAGTGTAATTTGTCCATAGTCGAGGTGGCGGATATGTCCAGCTTCGACTTTATTGGAACAGAGAAAACACAACCCACCAATAATGCTGACATTGCCAACTATTTTGGCAACTTCTTCTTCCACCGCCAGTCCATTTTGCAATACCAACACTACCCCATCATCCCTGACAACAGGCGGTAACATCTGCGGCAATAAATGGTTTTGTGTCGTTTTTAGTGCTACCACCACCACATCGCATTGTGGCATTTTTTCTACATCATTGTAGGCATTGACTTGAGGAAGGGTGAAATCACCATCTTTTGACTCAATAACCAAACCAGATTTACTGACATATTCATAATCACTTTTCAGCAAAAAGTGGACATCTAAACCAGCTTTTTGCAGTTTGGCACCATAAAAGCCACCTAATGCACCAGTTCCTAGAATGGCGTAACTACGCTCGGACATTTTGCTAACAATGAGATTTTTCTATGATGATCATAAAGCGAATACGCCGCACACACACAGCCAAAAACTGCTGGTGTGGCTGTAGCACTGTGGTTTGGGTCGCCATCAACTATAGCAATCCTATTTGAGATCTCAACAGAGGGGACAAGGAAGACTTGGGGGACAAGGAGAACAAGCCAGAGGTGTAAATCATTTAGGATTGCTATAGTACTCGACCAATCCAAAATTGCGCTTGTGTGGACTGACGGGGAGATGGAGAAACGCACCTGACGCGGGGAGATTCTACCAGGCTTTCGTTGCTTTGGTGAACTACTAGCAACGTGTTGCCAATTTGAGATAAATATAGGACTTACGCATTGACAGAGAGAATCAACTGTGAATGATCTCTCGTTCTCTCGTCCCAGGCAGACGAGGCAGGGCAAGAGTTTTAAGTTAATAAGCTTTGTATGCATATGATGCTCAATTTGTAAAGTGAGTAAGTCCTAATTTGTAGCCCTTTCAAGGTGAAGCTTAAAAGTGAAGTTTTTCTTCTCCCAAGGGGAGACGCTGCGCGAACGTGTTCTTCGTGTCTTCGCGGTTTAAAAAGATTTTTGAACCACGAAGACGCGAAGAACACGAAGAAGAACCAAGTCGAAAGACTTGCACCTTGAAAGGGCTAGTCCTAATTTGTTGAATCATTAGTTGCAAAGTCGCAATAGCTTGTTAAATTTTGTTTCAGGGCAAAGCTAGATGGCGTAAACTGGGTCGGTACTTAGCTAAAAGATGCATTGTTCGACCCCGGAGTGACACCAAGATAGGAAATACAAAAAGCCATTGAGACTTTAGGCGAATTGCTATATGAGTACAGTCGCTGTATGCTAGATAAATGTACTGGCGAGATATTCATCCACACACTGCTTGGGCATGAGGAGAAAAAAATGAGAGAATGGGTAGGCAAGGGCAAAAAAGCTACCACGAGTTCCTTCTCAATATCTACACTCAGCCAACCGATACGCGGCTTCGGTTTAGAATCATCTGAGGTACCCCAAGCAGTTACTGGGCAGCAAGCAGTCAACAAACCTCGCAGCCACGACCTAAGTCGAATATCAATGCGTCCCCAAGCAAAACTCACAGTCAACCAGCCGGGAGACGTTTACGAGCAAGAAGCAGATAGAGTCGCACAGCAGGTGATGCAGAGGATGAGTAAGCCTGCAAATCACCAGTCTGTCCAACGAGAGGAAGCGCCACAGGAAGAAGAAGAACAAACTCTACAAACTAAATCTCTGGCAAATTCCATCACGCCTCTACTACAACGGGAGGAAGCGCCACAGGAAGAAGAAGAACAAACTCTACAAACTAAATCTCTGGCAAATTCCATCACTTCAGTAGTGCAACGGGAGGAAGCATCAGAAGACCAAGAAGAACAAACAGCTCAGATGAAGCCGATGGTGCAGCGTCAGTCCAGTAGGGGTGGAATGACGGCGACAACAGACGTTGAAACTTCAATTAAACAAGCACGTGGAGGTGGACAGCCGCTAGCGAAAGATGTTCGACAACCAATGGAACAGGCGTTTGGGACTGACTTTAGCGGGGTGAAAGTCCACACTGATTCTCGCTCAGACCAGCTTAACAAATCTGTTCAAGCCCGCGCTTTCACCACAGGACAAGATATTTTCTTTCGTCAGGGAGAATACTCTCCAGGAAGTCATTCAGGGAAAGAGTTACTTGCCCATGAATTGACTCACGTTGTTCAGCAAAATGGTAGTGCGGTTCAAGCCAAATCGGTTTCTTCTTTAACGCCAAAGGAAAACAAAGTACAGACAAAAGCTGTACCAACTAAATCTTCCGTTAAACCATCAGCAACCCCTCCCAAGGAAAATTCTCAGACCCAGACAACCCCATCTTCTAAATCCTCAACAACCTCTCCTAAAGAAAATCCTCAGAAACAAACTGAGGCAGATCAACACGGACAGCCAGAGAACACAGATCCGAAGGCTAATGCTGAAAAAGGGAAACAGCAGGGTGAGACTCCTCCAGCAAAAAAAGGCGGATTGGTAGCACCGCCTCCAGCCGATGGGGGTGACGCGGTAACAGATCCACCTCCAGGAGATGAGGGTGGCGCGGGAGCAGATTCTGGAACATCAGCAACTAAAAACGGGAAGAAACCTGAGAAACAAGGAGATAAGCAGGGACAGCAAAAGTCAACAGATTCCACGGCAGATGCAGGAAAAGGGACAGGGGAAGGTCAGGCGGCTGGGACAGAAGCAACTAAAAACGGGAAAAACCCTGAGAAACAAGGAGATAAGCAGGGACAGCAAAAGTCAACAGATTCCACGGCAGATGCAGGAACAGGAACAGGGGAAGGTCAGGATCTAGCAGTAGATGGTGGGTCGGTGACAGGGTTACCAGAGACACAAACAGAAGCAGCAACAGAGTTGCCAGGAACACAAACAGCGACATTGCCAGGGACAACAGAAGCTGGTAATGGAAAAAAGGCTCCTGCTTCCGCTGAAGAAGACCCGGAATTCCAAGCAGTAGTCAACACAACTAAAGAAGTCGCAGGAAAGCAGAAGGAACACCAACCATCTGAGGGTAAAGCCCAAGAAGCCCAAGCTGCTGCTGTACCTCCTGGCAATGAAGTGGATAGCAAGGCGCAGGCAAATCAAGTTGGCGAGATGGGGCAAGCTGAAACTCCAGGATTTGACGCAGCCGCCTTTAAAGCCAAACTGATGGAGCGCATTGCAGATATGGCTCCTAAGAACCTGCAAGAGGCTGACGATTTTAAGAATAATAACAAACTTGATTCGGTTAAGGGCGATTTGACTGGGAAAGTCAAAGAAGAGCAGAAATCCTCTCAAGGTCAGCTAGAAGAGAAAACAAAACAAAAGCCGGACACCAGTGGCATTGAGCCGAAACAAGTAACGCCTCTGTCACAGGCTGACCCAGGCGCACCTCCGTCAGACGTTGGTGCAGATAAGGCAGCGCCTAAGTCGAAGGGGCAGAGTGAAGTTGAAGCACCTCTGCAAGAGGACAGTAAAAAGCTCGACCAGCAGATGTCTCAGCAGAATATTACTGAGGAACAGTTAACAAACTCCAACGAACCGGAGTTTCAAGGGGCAGTCACAGCTAAGAAAGATGCTCAGACAAATGCTACACAAGCCCCTCAACAGTATCGCACAAGAGAGCAAAACATACTATCAAATGCTCAAGCTACTGCTGAAGCCACAGCGCAACAGCATCTCCAGGGGATGCACGGTATCCGCACCCAACACTTAAATCAGGTTGCCGATCAGCAGGTGGGAGGCAAGGGTAAGGACGAGCAGGCACGGGCTAAGGTCGCAGGTGATATTAATAAGATTTATGAAGATACCAAAGGCAAAGTTGAGAAAACTCTCGGCGACCTAGATGGTCAAGTTCAGAAAGCGTTCGATGATGGTGCAGGTGAGGCGAAGCAGGCATTTGAGGATTACGTTGGCAAGCGGATGGACGCTTATAAGAGCGATCGTTATAGCGGCTTTTGGGGTCCGGCGAAATGGTTATGGGACAAATTGGCAGGGATGCCAGACGAGGTGAATGCCTTCTATCAAGAGGGGCGGCAGCTTTACATTGAGAAGATGGATGGTGTGATCAACAATGTTGTCACCATTATTAGCAAAGGGTTGACCCAGGCAAAAGCGCAAATAGCTGAAGGTAAGCAGCAGATACAGACCTATGTTACCCAACTGCCACAAGATTTGCAAGGATTTGGGCAGGAAACAGCATCAGGTATTGAGAGCAAGTTTGAGGCATTGCAGCAGAGTGTTGACGATAAGCAGGATGAGTTAATTGATACCTTAGCGCAGAAATATCAGGAGAACCTGAAAGCTGTTGATGACCGCATTGAGGAGATGAAGGCGGAAAATCGCGGTTTGATTCAAAAGGCGTTCGATTTTATCGTGGGAGTGATCAAGACGATCATCGAACTGACAAAAATGCTGCTGGAGGTTTTAGCACGAGTTGCTGGTGTTGTTGGGCAAATTCTCAAAGACCCGATTGGTTTCTTGAGCAATTTGATTCAAGCAGTGAAGCAAGGCTTCCTGAACTTTATGAAGAATATCGGGCAGCACCTTGAGCAGGGGCTGATCGGTTGGCTGACTGGTACTATGGCAGAAACTGGTATTCAGATGCCAGAAAGCCTAGACATGAAGGGTATCTTTAGTCTAGCGATGCAGCTTTTAGGGTTCACCTATGAGGCAATCCGGGCACAGGCTGTGAAAAGATTGGGAGAGGAAAAGGTCAGCCACCTGGAACAAAACTTCGAGATATTTAAAACCTTGGCAAGCGAGGGAGTCGCTGGTCTGTGGCAGCATATTCAGGAACAGATTGGTGATCTCAAGTCGTTGGTGCTGGAACCGATCAAGAACTTTATTATTACAACTGTGATTACAGCAGGGATAGAGTGGATTCTCAGCCTCCTCACCCCAGCTTCAGCATTTATAAAAGCTTGTAAGGCAATTTACGAGATTGTCAAGTTTTTCATGGAACGCGCCCAGCAAATTGCGGATTTGATTAACGCGATTCTGGATGCAATTGGTGCGATCGCTAGTGGTGCGATTGATCAAGCAGTCAAGGGGGTTGAGAATGCCCTAGCCAAAGCGCTACCAGTAGTCATCAGTTTCCTAGCAAGTCTTTTGGGCTTGGGCGGTATTGCCCAGAAGGTGCAAGCAATCTTCCAGAAGCTGCGCCGACCAATGGAGAAAGCAGTTAATTGGGTGATTGACAAGGGTGCGAAGATTGCCAATAAAGTTGGTGGTAAGTTCAAGAATAGTAAGGTAGGTAAGAAGGTAGGAGCCGTTACGGATTCGGCGAAGGAGAAATATAAAGCTGGTAAGCAGTGGGCTGAGGATAAGAAACAAGCTGCCGAACAGTGGGTTAATGATAAGAAAGAAGCGGCGAACCAGAAATTTGAAGAGAAGAAAAATCAGCTTCTGGATACTAAGGCAGGTAAGAAGTTGACAGGGGCGCATGAGTGGACTAAAAACAAGGTGAATGCCTTAGAGAATAAGCGGCAAACTTTCCACAATAAAGTGGAAGCCGTGAAGAATTGGCCAGCCAAGAAACTGGAAGCATTGGAGAATAAGGCAAAGGAACTAAAGGGAGCAGCAAAGGATAAGTTTAAGCAGAGCAAACTGGGCAAGAAGTGGGAGGCTACGAAGGAGTGGGGTAGTAAGAAAAAAGAAGCCGCCAAGGACAAGTATGAGAAGACGACCAATAAAATTGGGGATAAGCTTGGGCTTGGAAAGGATAAGGAGAAAGGAAAGGAAGTTAAGCCAGAAGACAGAACTAGAGATGTCAAAGGTAAAGATAGCAAGCCAAAAGAAGAAAAGCAGCACATATTGCTTGCTAAACAAGCAGTGTCAGAACTGAAAAAAACTGACCGGAAACAGAAGGACTATAAGACCCTAAGAGCAGAGAAACAAGCGCAAGCTAAGCAAATTGAGAAGTCCTACACGCAGAAGTTAGAGAAAGGCATTAAACTTACGGTTTCTTTTGAGGATGCCGCAAAGGATGAGAAGGATGGAAAGCTAAATTTTAAGGTAGTAATTGCACCAAACGATGTGGAAATGGTAGATGTGGTGGAGAGCCAAGAGCCACAGCCTGATGACTTGACGCAGGATCAGGATCATAAAGACGAAACAGCAGGGGCTTCAGAATGTGATGTGAATCTTGACGAGTTGAATATAAAGGAATTTAGTCAAGACGATGAGGGACTAAAAAATGTATTTTTTAGTTTGGCAAACCGTTCTGGATATCCTAACCTTCCAATAGAGGCATACAATGAATGGTATAACAACGGAGTATTTACACGTAATGGATTTCTAGAACTTTTGAAGAAATATTCGGGGGGTAACAACGGCGGAAACCAGATACCCTTGCAGAGAGCACGTACGGGCAACACAGTGAGTTATCAACAAACATATAACACCTCGAACTTTGGTCAATTTACAAATATAACATATACAAGAGATGGGTTAGGAAACATAGAATTTTCCTCTCCAACTTCCACAGGAACGTGGAGAAATCCGGTAAACACAACCACCAATGTTCAACTTAACCAAGGATTAACAGATAAACAATATGGACTCATGAAAAATGGGAGGAAGATACTACTTAAGCAAGGTTCCCGCAGTCAACATTTCTCAATTGCCAATCGGATTAAGAAAATACCTGATGCTGGGAGTCCTGCTGGTTGGACCTGGCATCATAAAAGTAATAAGTACGAAATGGTTCTGGTAGATCGTGTAGTACACAGTAAGCATGGACACAACGGAGGGATGCACATATGGTGACGATTCAATGATATGCACAAAAACCATCATATGGTGAACTAACAATGAATCTGAGGGGGTGACACGCAAGATCAAAAGGTTACAGGATAAGCCTTTAAAGGCAAGCAGCACTCAATAAAGAGCCTTAGGCGGAAACTGGATGTCAACTATCATAAACACAAAGCCTCATAAAGGAGAAAATATCATGATAAGAATAAATGACTTTCAATATAATTCTGAATCTCATTGGTATGAATCAAAATTGGAAATAAATGGAATGGCGACTGAAATATATGTGTCAGACCAAGAGATTAAAGAAGTTGAAGCCTTAAATAACAGGGTCAACAAAGCAATAAATTGGATTCAAGATAATTTTGAATCTATTCTTAAATATTGCGCAGAAAATTTGCTGGAATTAAAAAATGAAAGTTGGGCAGATAGTGAAGAGGAAAAAGTAACTGAAGCGGAATTCAAAGAGCGATTGCTACTAGAATCAATAAAAATTGAATCTGATGGAAGGCTAGAAGTAACTTTTCAAGATGGTGAGTTGTTTTGGGGACATTTGATCGTCGTGAGAACTGACGCAGAGTATAAACTGAATTATGCTGATATTGAAGGATAAAAAAATGGTACAACGCGGCCATTACGGTAATTGCCAACCTCCTGCGCTCTGCACAACAGAACAAGAAATCTATCAAACGAGGAAGGCATGTTAGCCGCAAATTTTATGATGATGGACGAATATTTACCAGGAATTTTGTCTGTTATTTATGGTGATGTGGAGCCAAAGGATGCAATTCCGCAAAGCGCTGACGCTTAAAAGTCTATCGCCTTGGTTGAAAGGTAAGCTATTAACGCGATCGCTATCCGCGAGGGTGAGCATTATTAAGATTTAGACTTGTGGTGAATTGTTGCCAACTATACAATTTAGCAATGGATAGAGATAGCGGTGGAGGGTACGGAGGGAGACAAGCTTACAAGTGTAGGTTTTTAACTTTTGGGTGTTGGCAAGACTTGGAGGACAAGGAAGGAAAGTAGACAAGGAAGTTTTTTAACGCCAAGATGATGAAAAAACCGTATATATACATAGGCTCAATGTTTCTTCCTTGTCCACTTTCCCTCCGTGTCTACCTAGTCTCACCTCATTCCAGATGTATGTGTAAAAAACCTACACTTGTCAGAGGGAGACAAGGGGGCGATCGCTACCAATTGATTACATTTGGATGGCGGAAGATGAAGATGAGTGGATGAACTTTCATCCCCGTAGTTATCCAGACTTTGAAACACCCGCCTGTGTAGTCGCGGCTATTGCGCGTCATCATGGCTTTACACCCACCGAGTTAACTCCTGAGCAATATAACTTTTTGGAAGCAGGTCTTGCCATACCCGAACCTTCACCAATGTTTCCAAATATCTTTTCTTTACCAGCATCCTCAATAGCATCGACAGTTTGAGACATGCCACTCATCATCAAAAGTCGCCGTGCATCTGTTGATAATTTGTCCAAAGCTTATCCTGATGCAGTTATCATTGACGTGACCTCTCGTGGTTTTGAACCTTGGGTTCGCTTCAGCCCTTTTTATCCTCATGGAGGAATACCTGTTCCCTTCTCACCAGGAGAAGTTAGCATGACGGTTGAAGGTATCTGGCAAGGATTGAAAGTTTTTGAGACGACCGATGTAGATTTGACCAAAATGTTAATTTCCGATATGAAAGGTATCAAGCGCTCAGAACGCAAATATGGAAAGGTACTTGGTCATCGTACTGGTTTGAAAGGTAATCAACTTCTGCCATATGGAGAAGCTCGTCGGCAAATCTATTTACCGTCCTATCAATGGGTACTGGAGAACCGTGTTCAGGACTTGCTGAACCAGGTGAAACATCTTGAGGCAGAAAAAACAGTTATTTTGCTAGATTACGAAACTAATTCCGATATCAACAACTTGTCACGTCCTTTATCCCACGCTGCTCTGATCAAGCTATACCTTGAGAATAACTGGCCAACTTAGACCAAAGTGTGACTATCACACCGTACTCCATTACCAAGGGACATGTGGCAGGAAGCGACTGACCGCCTACGCGCCAATCAAGCTGGAGGTCGGGCGAAGGAAGATGCTGCTCTCAAATCTGTTTTTCACTTTTGACTTTTGACTTTTGACTTTTGAATTTTCGCGAAGCGAGTGGTCATCCTGACGGAAAACAGAGAGATTTAGCAGTGGTGATTTCAAATAATAATCCAAATAACGTCCGACCAAGTAGACCACTGGCTGACAATGCTATCATTCTCCATCATAACAGTCAGACTGGAAAATGGTCAATTTGGGACACAAGGGCTAATAAAGGACAGGGCGGCTGGATACCAATGACTGATGAACTTGCAGCTTATACCTTGGGCGGCAAAATACCACAACAGTAAAATAAAACAATATAACTCAAAGAGGTATTCAGCAGATTTTATGCCAGATAGAGTTGAAATAACCGTAATTACCAAAAGTTCTCTTCGTAGCTGTTTTGGTCTAGAGCATCTACTTAATGCCTTTGAGAGCATCAAAGACTTGACCCCAACCCACTGGGGTGCGGATGAACGCGCACGAAACCCATATGATCGTAGCGAATTACTGGCTACAGTGAGCGCTTTCAAAAGCGATTTTTATATGCCAGGTCTACAGCGACGACAAGCCCCCCGTTACAAAGCTTATTTTTCAGCAAGAAATCAGGGTCTTAATTATGTTAATGTGGAGTTTGGTTCATCCATTCACAACAAAGACTTGCCCCGCGTTTTTGCTCTTGGCAATGCTATCGCCGCACAACTAAAGGCAGAGTTTGGTGTTGTTCATTTAGTGTGGTATGAAGGTAGCCAAGATTACTGTGCTTCAGGAAAAATTACCGCTTCGGAACTGCAAAAATATGGTCCCGTCCCTGTCTGCGCTCGTACCTGGTTTGGTTCACACCTAGTACAGCTTATTGGTAGCGATCGCTTATCTCATTCTGGTTCTATTATTCAGAATACACCTTGGGGCGGAATACAGTTGGACTTGGTAGAGCATCCTTGGGAGTCAGATGTAGAAATGTTAAGTAGCCGCCAACTTGAGCTGATGAAGCAGTTGCAGCCCTCTGGTGTGTTTGGTGATTACACCCAAATTCTCAACTACAAGCCAGGACCTAACTGGATACCCATTCTAGATAAAGTTGTCACTCAGGTAGGGTGACTCTGGAAGATACCTAGCTAGAAAGAGCGGATCTATGAGCAAACTTTCCATATTAGAGCAATTGCACCAAGCGATCGCTCTGAAACAAACCATCAGAGGTATAGATTTGTCCGGTCTTGATTTGTGTAAGATCGATCTAACAGGACTTGTTGCAGAGGGTTTGATAGCTAAGGGCACACAACTCGACTACGCCTTACTGACAGAAGCACAGTTGATGGAAGCGGACTTTACTGGGGCAAATCTAAATGGTGCCCATCTGGCAAATGCAAACGTGGGATTAGCAACATTCAATCTAGCATCAATGCACCAGATTTGCCTACAGAACGCGCTTTTCATCAACGGCTACTGCAAAGATGCGACTCTAGAAGAAGCTGACTTAACTGGTGCTGAGTTAGTGGGTTCTCTGTTCTTTGGTAGTTGTCTGAATCGAATTGTGCTTCAGATGGTGAAAGCTGACAACGTGGGTTTTAACCGGGCTATGATGGTGCAGGCTGATTTGCGGGGTGGAAGCTTCATAGGAGCAACTTTTAATAAAGCTGACCTAACTCAAGCTAACTTTTCTGGAGGAGATTTCTCGCAGGCTGATTTTCGTTCTGCAAAACTAGATGGAGTAAACTGGGACAATGCCCAGCTAAAAGATACATTGTTCGATCCCGGAGTATCACCAAAGTAGGCAATACAAAAAGCTCAAGATGATAACTATAACATGGGCGATTCAGTAGGATTTGAGCTAGACAGTGAAGAAGCTACAATAGCAGATATTCAAAACCCCAGCTTCAGCATTCATGAGAGCTTGTAAGGCAATTTACGAGATTGTCAAGTTTTTCATAGAACGCGCCCAGCAGATTGCGGATTTGATTAACGCGATTCTGGATGCAATTGGTGCGATCGCTAGTGGTGCGATAGATCAAGCAGTGAAGGGGGTTGAGAATGCCCTAGCCAAAGCGCTACCAGTAGTCATCAGTTTCCTAGCAAGTCTTTTGGGCTTGGGGGGTATTGCCCAGAAGGTGCAAGCAATCTTCCAGAAACTGCGCCGACCCATCGAGAAGGCAAACGTTAGGAATGCTGAGAGATAATCGGGGATTATGTCGGTGATTTATGGGGATGTGTCGCCAAGGGATGCGATAGCGCGAAGCGCTGACGCCTAAAGGCGTATCGCAACAATAGAGTCTTAGTCTATCCCATAATGTTTCGGTGGGTTACGCTGTCGCTAACCCACCCTACGTTTCTACTTTTCTTAAAAGGCGCTCGCTGTTTAGGATTGGGGGGTTTTGGGAAGGCGATCACTATTTCGGGTTGGGTGGTTTTGAAGTGCGATCGCTGTTTCGGGTTGGGTGGTTTTGAAGGGGCGATCAGTTTTTGGTATGGGTAGTGCTAGTGTATTAATTATATTTATTCGTCGAAGAAAATTTCAATGTTTTTGGTTCGCCATGTAGCAATACCTGTACCGAAGAAATCCTGATCCTCCGTCCAAATTGGACAGCCGAAAGCAAGGGCTAATGCCACAATTGACCAATCTTTCTCATCTCGCTCACAGATACGATTTAAAGCTTCTTGCTTAAAACCTCCGTAAATATCCTCCCTGATTTCAGTGACAAGTTGTTTAAGATCGTTCAGAGTATCCAAAGCCTCTTGCTCTTGGGTGGGACTTAGATGGCGTTTTCGAGCGATATTGGGTATATGAAAAGCGACTTCACGATAAGAAGTTTGTGGGGTACAAAAAAGTACCTTGTCCCTCTGTTCAGCAATCAGGGAAAATGTCCGTATCCCCAGAACTGCACGAATAAGAATATTCGCATCAAGAACAATAATTTTCGCTTTTTTGGTCATTAATTGCTCGGTTTTCTCAACTCCTGAAAATCAGCAACAATATCATCCTCAGTGAGTCCTTTTTCAGCCAGCATATTACTGAGTTTGGTGACAGCTTGACGTAAAGACTCTAGATTTTTTTTCTGAGGTTGAGGTTGAGCGGGAATATAATAACCAATCGTCTCTCCATGATTCGTCAAAGCAATGGGTTCTTGATTTTCCCTCGTGTACTTATACAGATGGTCTCTAAACTCACGGATTCCGACTGATTCAATCTCGGACATAAATTTTACGTTTTTGTGTACACATAGGTACATAATAGCAAAAAATCCCGTAATATCAAAGCCTTATTGATCTTGTTAGCGCCAAAACTCTCCAACATAGTGCGAAGGCCCTTCTGGTTAGGACTTACGCATTGACAGAGAACGCAGACTATGCAACACATTCTCGTTACAAGGCTCTGCCTTGTAATGCTCCTTGGTGGAGGCTCTGCCTCCGCGTTTAATGGGAGGCAGAGCCTCCCTTAATTACGTCCCCAGGCGGAGCCTGGGAACGAGGCAACGAGGCAAACGGCGAAGTTTCGTTATGCACATGATGGTTGATTTGTAAAGTGCGTAAGTCCTGGAATTATCAATTTTTTCAAAGACTGGACGGAGGCTAATCTATCTGCAAGAACCAAAAAAGGCAGTGACAAAATGCTGGAAGGAATAAGTACTTTCTTAACAGAATTAGCTGATATTAATCTGGATGAGATGACTCAGCAAATAGAGGCAAATATCAAAACATCAAGATGGACAAAAAAAGCTCGGTTGCTTGAGGAAAGCGGGCAAATTCAACCTGAGGGCAAGAGCAAGGCAGGCACGATCTCCAAGTGACAGTCCCCAAGGTTGAGTGGGAAGGAGCAGTTTAGCGATGGAGCGAGCTAATGATTCGTCAGTTGGATAAATTAAGAGCGCATTGTTGAGCAAGCCTTGAAGAGTCAGTTGAGTCGCAACCACATCAGGATCTTGTCCTCGTTCTGCCAATTTCGTGAGAGTTTCTGCCCAGTTAATGCTGCTCATGATTGAACCTTGGGTTAGGGCTGTTGCCACAATCGCAGCTCCGGGTTCTCCTTGAAGATAAGCAAGGAGTGCCGAAGCGTCAAGAACGCTTGTGGCTTGTAGGCTCATGATTGAGATGCTCTGTGACGTTCTTGAATTAATTCCTCAGCCAGGCTGGTTCCTGGTGCGATGTCCTTGTAGATTCCTTGCAGGTTTTGGATTTGAGTCCGCAAACTAGTCAAACGTAGACTACCATCTGGTTCCAGTGTGAGAATGAGTTTCTCCCCTGGTTGCAGGTTGAGGTGATGACGAATCGATTCGGGAAGAACGATATTTCCCTGCTCTCCCAGTTCAATAGTCTGTTGTTGAGGCGTTGATGTTGGGGGCATTACTGTCACCAATGAATTGATTGTTCGATTATAGTCCCTTGGAGAATCAGCAGCGCGATCGCCTAGAGGCATGTTATGTTTTGTAAGCAATGAGGTCGTACCCAAGAAAGTATTATATGTACGCGATCGCAAAAACAGAAAATCATCAAATAAACACCAACTTAACCCTACACGACTCCTCCCAATCCCCCCTAACCGTTCGCGCCGTCACCCTATCCCTCACCAAACAAGACAACGAACTTATCGAGTGTCGTCTTACCTTCTGCGTCAACCCACAACTCTACAACCACATCGACACAAATGCCTTATTCAATCTCAAACCAGATGCACGTAACCCCCTATCATCTGGAACATTTCTCCCAGAACCAGACATTACTATCGTTACCAGCCTGAAACCCGATTTATTACCACTGCTGGCTGAACACGCCATCAAAATTGATGAAACTGCAAAATATATCCTGAATTTAAGCCAAGAACAACCCGATAACCAAATCCTCTTCACCGAAAGTTGGTTAGGTTTATCTGTCAAACAACAACAGGAGTCAGGCGAAATCGGCTATCGTACTCTTTGGTCGTATATTAGTCCAGCAGATATTGCTATAGCTTCCACGAACAGTGAAGGAATTAGTGATGCAATAGTTAACTTTTTTAAAGATTGGACTGAGGCGAATCTTTCTGCGAAAAACCAGAAAGCCACCTCAGAAATGCTGTCAGGAATAAGTCATATCTTGACTCAATTAACTAATATTAATATGGATGAAATGACTCAGGAAATAGAGGCAAATATCCCACCCTCCCCTACAGGTGGACAGATTTTTGAGGAGATGGTCAATTTCTTTAAAGCTGACGATTGGCCTATAGTCCAAATTCCAGGACAGCCAGCCTTACAAATGGCTTTTCAGGGCGAAAATGGTAAATGGACCTGTTACGCTAGGACAAGAGTTGAACAACAGCAATTCGTCTTTTACTCAATTTGCCCAGTCAATGCACCAGAAGACAAGCAACTGGATATAGCAGAGTACTTAACTAGAGCTAATTGTGGCATGATGATTGGCAACTTTGAGCTAGACTTTGCCGACGGCGAGATTAGCTACAAAACCAGTATTGATGTAGAAGGCGACAGACTCAGTTCCGCACTGATTAGACGTTTGGTTTACGCTAATGTCACGATGATGGATCAATATCTGCCGGGAATTATGTCGGTGATTTATGGTAATGTGTCGCCAGAGGATGCGATCGCAAGAATAGAGTCTTAGCCAAGAAATCTTTGCGCGATCACAATTGCCCAGTGCCTCCACCTCCTGAGCGCAGGGATAGCATTCCTGATAGCGGCTTAATAGTTGTAGAATCGCTACGAGTATAACCATAAAATAGATGGCGTTGCTGATTTAAAGTATGAATTACTCCCGAACCTGTCTAAGATTACCTATTTTAACGAACCGCTTTCGACGCGTCCCTTGCGCGTCTCCCCTTGGGAGAAGTACGCGAAGAAAGAAGAGAAGAACGTCGGTAATCTTGTGGCGGTTCGGGAGTAGCCTCACGCAAAGGCAAGGCAGGCAGAGCGCCGGCCTCCGGCGATCTGAACTGCCGCGCAAAGAATCGTTGTTTAGTCATCTCGAAAAATGTCAATTCATACTCTCATTCAGCAACGCCAAATAGTTTATCACAATTTTGCCATATTGTCTTGTTGTGTCCCAGCTTTGAACCTACAGCAACCCCCTCGGCGTCTCGCAACAGTCGCAAAACTTGGTCTTGACCCGACGCCCGATACCATTCGTGAAGGCACAGTCCGAATGGAACAGCATCCAAATTATGAAAGCGCGGTCGCAGAGATTAGGCGTTTAGAATTTGAAATCAAAAATACTCGGGGTGAGAGCGGACCTTACGTAGCAGTCAGAGAAGTGTTAAATCCAGAAACAGAAGTGATTCGAGTCGAAAAGATAGTTTACGTTCAGGAGGGCATGAGATACCTGGATCTCGAACACGAACTCGGACATATACGACAACTAACCGAACGGTTCGGTGAAAAACCCTTGGCTACTGAGCGGGTAATCGAGTATGTGGACGGTCGCATTAAAGATATTAGCGCTCGCGGTGAAGTGCTGACCAACTGGCAGAACACTATTACTGAATATCACAATCGCCTCGTCGAATTCCTTCGCCTCCAGGAGCGAGGTGCCAATCTTGAATTGTTAAGAGAACACGCACGAGGCGTTAGACATTGGAGAGCGCAGTATCGGGAAAAAGGACTCAAAGGTGGAAGAAGCCCAACTCGCCAAGCGTGGGTGCAGAAACATTTTCCTGATATTCTACCTCTTGAAAGCCGATATAAAGACACTGTGGGCTTTGCTCTAGAATTATAGTATATCAAACTTAAAGGGCTTGTAAAGAAAAAGCTGCTAAAAATAATCCGTCAAATCCTAAAGCAAGAAAACTATGAAGCCATCACCGCAGTATAATTTCCCGGTTTCAGTCAGGCGTCAAACCTGGGAAGAAGAACCGGAGGTAGCACCGCTTTACCAAGGAATTTTCGATGTCACCTTAAATCACGCACTCAGCGTGGTGTTTGTACCAGAGTTTGAAAGGAATGCTAATTGCTGGCCTCCCATCTTGCCAGACAACGTTGACGAAATAACTACAGAAATTGAAGCGCGAATGGTTACTGTGGCTCTCTCCAAATATAGCGTCACCTCAAATCTCTTACTAGCAGGACTTGAAGAAATTATCTCGCGGGTTGTTTGGGAAGCACCACAACAAGGAGTAATCTTTTATGTTACACCTCAAGAATTCAAGGTTTTTAGCGCTGAATTATCCATACTATCCGAGCAACTTCCGGCAGTTTACAGTTCGCGGCAAGTTTCAGAAATTGAAAATCTAGAAGTCACTAAATTTCTAATTTCTCGAATCCTTGCATCAACATATATTGCTGAAGAAGACCTGCAAATGCTAGGGCCCAAAAGCGGGCAAATTCAAACTGAGGGCAAGAGCAAGGCAGGCACGATCTCCAAGTGACAGAATAATTCGTAATTCGTAATGACGCTCGAGTACTCGCGCTTCGCTACGCTAACGTAATTCGTAATTAAAAATTCCGGAATTATGAATTAATTAATAATTAATTAATTGAGAGACAGAGCAACTAATTTTAATTATGATCGAAAAAGTAGCTTGAAGGGCGATCGCCCAAATCGAGGAACAATGCGATCGCTCTTCAAAAAAAACTTTTTGGTTTACTGATTTTTATTTTTATAAAAATAAAAGGTAAAAGGATCACTGAATATGCCCTTAACACCTCATACAGAAAGACACTTCACTGGCTCAGAAACGATTCGAGACATTGTCATTGGAATGTCAGATGGTTTGACTGTGCCTTTTGCCCTGGCAGCTGGACTATCTGGGGCTATCACTTCAACAAGCATTATCGTGACGGCAGGGTTAGCGGAAATTATTGCCGGCTCAATAGCAATGGGTCTGGGAGGCTACTTGGCTGCAAAAACCGATTCTGAACATTACATAAGTGAACGCCGCAGGGAATTTCGGGAGGTTCGTGAAATGCCGGGTGAAGAAGCCCAAGAAGTGGCAGACATTTTCCGTACCTATGGTCTTTCTGATGAACAGGTGATGCCAGTGGTTAAGGCAATCCAAGCGAACCCGATACAATGGGTCGATTTTATGATGCGCTTTGAGCTTGGATTAGAAGCACCAGAACCCTCTCGTGCCAGTCGAAGTGCGCTGGTGATTGCTGCTTCCTATATTGCTGGGGGCTTGGTTCCACTCGCTCCCTACATGGTGTTCAGTAGCTCTGTCATTGCTTTGCGAGTTTCTGCGATCGCAACTTTGGCGGCACTCTATGGTTTTGGTTATGTCAAAGGACGCTTTACGGGTACGAAACCCATAAAATCCGGTTATCAAACTGCCTTAATTGGTGGCTTAGCAGCGACAGCTGCTTTTATTTTGGCTCACTTATTTAAGTAGGTTATAAAACAGTATTAATCATCTGCAAAACTTGGTCTTGACCCCAACATGATCTACTGTCTGAATCCCAATTGCCCAAAGCCTGAAAATCCAGATGAGACAAATTTCTGTCTACATTGTGGAACCGGTTTAGTGCGGCTATTAAGGGGTCGCTACCGTATTATCGAACCATTGGGTGGTGGTGAATTTGGTCACACTTATCTAGCAGAGGATCTAGACAAGCTGAATGAGCGTTGTATAGTCAAGCAACTAACACCAGGAGTTCAAGATAGCGAGGCACTCCAGAAGGCAACTGAGTTGTTTGAGCAAGAAGCACGGCGTTTACAACAGCTAGGATTGCATCCCCAAATTCCTACGTTATATGCCTCCTTCAAAGAAAATAACCACTTTTATTTGGTGCAGGAATTTGTTGAAGGTGAAAACCTGCTACAAGAATTGGTACAACAGGGAACGTTTAATGAGGTAAAAATTCGCGAACTGTTAAATGATTTGTTACCCATTCTCCACTTTGTGCATTCTCAGCAGGTGATTCATCAGGATATAAAGCCAGAAAACCTGATACGCCGTCAACGCGATCGCAAATTGGTACTCATTGAATTTGGAGCAACAAAACAGGTAGCAACAGCCATAGGTACATCAGGGAGAATTATCGGCTCCTTTGGCTATGGACCCGTAGAACAAATGCAAGAGGGTAACGCTTATCCCTCAACTGATTTGTACAGTTTAGGTGCTACTTGCTTTCATCTGCTGACTCAAATGAATCCCAAGTCACTGTGGGAAGCGCAGGGATATGGTTGGGTTCAGGGTTGGCAGCAACATTTGAAGTATCCAATTAGTCATGAGTTGGAACAGGTACTGAGCAAATTACTGCAAATAGACCATACTCAGCGCTATCAATCCGCATCTGAAGTCGTTCCGGATTTGGATTTGAATCAAAAGCAACAACCAACTACCACTGTACCCCCAAACTTCTCTGTAAAACAGCCACCACGACTCCAGCTACCACAATGGAAAATTGGAGCAGGGTTGACTGTAATAGCAATTGGGATTGCAATCAACCTGACTCGAATGATCCCCAATACCTCTCCTCCTCCTTCCCCATCACCAAAACCTTCGCAATCTACTCCCACTGAGCCACCAAAAGATTCTCAACCTACTCCCACTGAGTCACCAATCCCCACATACCTCCAAAACCTAGATAGTACTCTCAAAGATAGGAAGTGGAAAGAAGCCAGCACAGAAACATTTGCTGTCATGCTCAAATTGGCTGGAAGAACAAACCAAGGTTGGCTGGACTCCACATCTCTCAACAATTTCTCCTGCTCAAACCTCAAAGAAATTGACCAGCTTTGGGTAAAACACTCAGATGGAATTTTTGGCTTCAGCGTCCAAAAACGCATTTACTTGGCTACAGGAAATAGACTGGGGACGGTGGGTGAAACTGACTCACAAGAATGGGACAACTTTGCCAATAGCGTAGGATGGAAAGATGGAAATTTTGATTCAAACCTCATTACTACTAAGGGACATTTCCCTTTTTTTCGTAGAGGTAACACTAATCAGATTGTCAAAAACATCAATCAGATTCTTTTCACACACTGTGACAGAATAATTACTAATTCGTAATTCGTAATTAATAAATTAAGGGGCAGAGCAACTTAATTTATTAATGAAAAAATAAATAAATGCATCATCAATATTCAAGCCCCTGCATTTATGCATGGGGTAATAATTACGAATTACGAATTACGAATTATGTTGACTTTTAATATAGGAATCATATTTGATTTTTGAAATATACGTAGGGTGGGCACTGCCCACCAGATTCGGGTTGTCGTGGGCAGTGCCCACCCTACACTACTTAAAATTTTTCATGAATGATTTAGGATTCCTATATCAACTCATTCACTGATGTTTACAAAAATAGGGTGTAAAGGGTAGCTGACCAGAGTGCACCTCCCTTGCGGGAGGGTTGGTGGGCAGTGCCCACCCTACGCAATAATAAGGGTTTTAGGCTGCTTTTTTTGCAATAAGATGATGGTGCAAGATATGAGCCTCTTGCTATCCCGCTGGGGGCGATGCCTTCGGCAAGCCGCAGGCAAGAAACGCGCAACTACGTGCCTTATCAAAGCGCGAAAACCTGGTCAAAGGGGACCAGGTTTTTTTAAAGCGATTAAGATTTCGAGTGGTAAAACTAAAAAAATACAAAGATTCAACAACTAAGGTGAACAGGACTATCAACAAACGTCAGCATATTCATGTTTTTCCGCTGTGGGATCTGGCGATCGCCTTCTTACTCTTGGCGTTGTGCCACTTGATGGTGCTATGCTGAGATTTGCTTGGGCTGATGACAGGGAGACATCAGGTCATTTGCCCTTTGGGGGTTGGTTGTGTCTTAAAGATGTCCTACTTATTAAGTTATCACCGTAATGAGAAGTAGCAATCTTTTGTTTACTGATGTTTACAAGTTGTTGAACTTCTTCATGTTGCTGAAATTAACCCCACTCCCACATAACTGGACTATCGTCTAGATGGTCGGTAACGATACGCCCAATGGCGTCAATTTCTTGAAGTTCAGCAGCAGAAAGTTGGACAGAAGCCGCTTGTGCGTTTGATGTTGCTTGTTCGGCATGACGCGCACCTGCGATCGCCTGAGTTTGGGGTTGGGCTATTAACCACGCCAGGGCTAATTGGGCAAGAGTACACTGATGGCGATCGGCAATTGGGCGAAGTTTTTCCAAAGCTTGTTGGGCGCGTTCGTAGTTTTCTCCCTGAAACAGCTTATTCTTAGCACGGTTATCTTGTGGGTCAAATTTATGACCTAGTTCAAATTTCCCTGTCAACAATCCCTGAGCTAAAGGCGAGTACGCAAGAATAGAAATGTTATTTTCAATACAATAGGGCGTTGCATCTTTTTCCACCTGTCGCCAAAACAGAGAGTAAGGAGGTTGTAAGCTATCAATACGTCCGTACCTTGCGGCTTCTTCGAGTTGAGCACGAGAAAAATTGGAAACTCCTATTGCCCGAATTTTCCCTTGCTCTTTCAGGTGGTTTAAAGCGCTCATTGTCTCCTCTATGGGCACAATTTCATTCTTGAAAGAGCCAGAGGGCCAATGGATTTGGTAAAGGTCGATGTGGTCGGTTTTGAGGTTTTTCAGGGAGCGATCGCAAGCTTCAATCACCTGATCATACTTGAGATGGTTGACAAAAACTTTTGTGGCATACTCCACAGAGTCACGCACATCAGATAGAGCTTCCGCAACAATTTGCTCAGAGTGTCCTTCACCATAAACCTCGGCAGTATCAATGGTGGTAATCCCAGCTTCAAACGCTGCCCGGATGGCTTTAATCGAATCCGCATCCTCAATTCCCACCCACATTTTTTTACCTGCTTGCCAAGTTCCCATCAAGATGGGTGTGATTTCCACGTCCGATTTACCTAAGCGTCGCTTGAACATACTTAAATCCTTACTGAACTACCGACACCGTAACTTGACTCAGGTCAGTGTAGGCTTCTTCCATCCTATCAGTGAAGTTTTGAGACGCAAAAATCTCTCTGGCAAAAGCAGCAAGCTAACCGAAGGCGTATTTGTGCAATTGCCACGAAAATAGAGAATTGGTGAAAGAATTGACGCTCGTGACGTAATGGGGTGAAGATAAAAGGATTAGACCTCTGGCCAAAGTACTAGGCGACTCTGATGTCGCCTGATTCCCCTTCTTTTCCCCGTAAACGGGGAAAATACAGCGGGTGCGGAGGAGGACTGATTCATAAATATTAGAGCCTGCGTGGGCAGGCTTTGTTTATCTAACAGATATACAGGCTTCAAACAGTAAGAAGTTTGAGTGGCGGCTTAGGTCGTTATCATTAGCTTCTTACGGAGCAAGGATTAAAACTTCAGTCAGTCTGTACTGACTAGAACACAACCAGTAAATGAGTCCAAGCAGTCTATTGTTCAAAAAAGTAAGTTCAGTGAGGAATGGCTGTGGAGACACTTAAGGAAAAGCAGAAGCTAGGTGTAAATGTTGATATGAAAATTGGCGATCGCGTCCGTGTTAAAGATTCCGTAGTAGTTTACCATCATCCAGAGCATCGTGGTAAGGCTTTTGACCTCAAAGGCACAGAAGGTGACGTGACGGGTATTGTCACTCAATGGCAAGGTCGTCCTGTTAGCGCTAACTTCCCCATTCAAGTCCAGTTTAGTAAAAAATTTAAAGCCCACTTACGTGAGAATGAGTTAGAACTGATCTAAATCCCTCTTTAGCGGCGAAACCACCGAAAAATATTCACTTCGCCGCGCATTCTTTCTAGCTCTTGACGATGGCTTTCTGCTGTGGTATGATACCACTCACAATGACGCTTGAATTCAGACCGTACCTGAACTTCCTGATAAAACTGGTGGCTTGTTTGATAGGCAGCAAAGGTTTCCTCAGCTTGGGGTTGAGGAGAAATAATAATATGCGGTAAATTTTTAGACATAATTTCCACAAAGTTAGGGAGAAAGTTAGGAGTTAGGAGTGACAAAGAAAGTTAGGAGTTAGGAGTTAGGAGTGAGGAATAATCATGAAGTTCCTTATTCATTATTACTTAATAAATATAATAAATAACTCCTAACTCCTAACTCCTCACTCCTAACTCTATTCCTCACTCCTAACTCCTAACTCCTCACTCCTCTTCACAACCAACCGCGCCAGTGGTATACAATAATACCAATGTACTCTTTGACAGCGGCAGTAAAATGATTGATATTGTCTAGATTAGGAAACAAATTCAAAATCAGGGCTTTGGGAGTGATGGCAAATTCTTTGATGTCACTCTCAGTGAGGATAAAGTCAGTAGGTGTAGGAATGGCATCAATACCAAGATGCTTGAAAATAAGGAGCGATCGCGGCATGTGGATTGCGGAAGTCACAAGCAATATGCGATGAATGCCACGAGACTCTAGAATTTTCTTGACGTTCACCCCATTTTCATAGGTGTTGCGGGAGTTAGATTCTTGTATAAGAGCCTCTTTTGGTATACCAAAAGAGGTGAGAATGGTTGCCATATCCGCTGACTCTGGGGAACCTATGCCATACCAATCGATGCGACCACCACTAAGAATAATGAAAGGAGCTTTTTTTTGGCGGTAGAGTTGACCAGCATAAATGACACGACCACCATGTTCATTGACATCTACAGTTCGTCTTGGTGGAAGAGCTGGTTTGGTTGCACCACCTAAAACTACAATGGCTTCTGCATTTGGGATTTCGCCAGATGGGATATTTTGCCATTCCAGCGATCGCAGAAGGGAGTTAGCAACCCAGCTATTACTGGTCAATAACAACACAATGAGTGCCACCGAGATGGCGATCGCCGCCCTCCGTGGTCGTTTCCTCCATAACATGACCAGTGCGAAGAGCAAACTAATGCAGGTTAGTCCCAACGGGTAAAAAAACTGCGGTAGCAACTTAGAGAGATATAAAAACATAAGAGTTGGTGGTTAGTGGTTGGTGGTTGGTTGGTTGATGGTTGGTGGTTGGTGGTTGGTGGTTGGTTGGGTTTTCTACTAACAACAAACACCTAACAACAAACACCTAACAACAAACACCTAACAACAAACAACAAACAACAAACCAATATTATTTTTTCCAAAACCTAAAACTGGGGAATCCGGGGGCGCGACGGTAGCGGCGAGTGGTTCGTCTTTTGGCGCGACGTCTAGTACTTCCTGTCTCATTTATCTCGGCTTCCATGTCTTCTGAAAGTTTATCTGGGAGTTGAGTTCTAGATTCTTCCCTGCTTTTCCACCAAGCAATAGTCCAACCTCCAGCAACACCAGCGATACCACTGAGGAAGATACTCATGGATGGTTGATACCCCAAAAGCGCAAAGCCAAGTAAGAAAAATAACCAGTATTTCAGTCCGGCATCAATACCCTCAGAGGAAGCTACAGCTTGAGACTGGGGATTAGTGGTGGTTGCCGTTGTAAACCAGCCTAAGGCTACACCACCCAATACACCCAAAAAGATGCTCAGGGATGCGTTCCCCAACGTCATCCCAAACACCAGTGATAGAAATAACCCAAACAGCAGTTGAGTTAGGAAGTTTCCGGAAAAGGACACGGAAAACAGAGAGTTTTTCTTTGGTTCTGCCATAAGGTGAAAACTATTGGGGAATGACCGAATAATTCGTAATTCGTAATTCGTAATTCGTAATTAATAAATTTAGGGTACAAGCCCCTTAACTTTTTAATGATAAAATAAATAAATGCGAATGCATCACTATTCAAGACCCTGCATTTATGCAGGGGGTAATAATTACGAATTGTTGCGAAGCAACTTGGTCTCCTTTAATTGTGCATCTAGTGGTTGAGTTGTGTCCAAAATCTTGACTCTTGGTTTTTCTTTCTCGGTGAAAGCTTCAGCTTGTGCGGTTTGTGATGCCAGTAAATCAGCAGTAGCATCAGCAATATCACCAGTGCGATTTTCTAGTCGCTGTTTCAAAACCTCAAGTGGTGCCGTACAGTGGATAATGTCAAAGGGAAGTTGGTGTTCCGTAGCGAGGGCAAGAGCCTGCTCCCGCAACGCCTGTCGGTCGTACTTAGCATCCAAAATCACAGGAAAACCAATATTTGCCAGCAGAATTCCCAAATCTAACAGCCGTGCATAAGTCTTCTGGGTCATTTCTGCTGTGTACAAATCATCACCACCACGTTCCGACAAGGGAATTCCCCCCAGATGTTTCCGCACTGCATCCGAACGAACATGAATTGCTCCCAGTTTACGAGCTAAGTAACGCGCCGTGGTACTCTTACCAGAACCCGACAACCCCGACATCAAAATCAATTGCCCTTCACGAGGCTTTGTATAATCCCAAGCTTGCTTGTAGTAAGCCGCCGCCGTTTTTGCCGCCTCTTCCTTCTCGTCGCTTGGGATACCTGGGTCATCTAACAAAAACGAACCCACCTTTGCGCGGACATAAGCCTGACGGCTCAAATACAAAGGCAGCACCTGCAAACCTTCCCAATCACCAGTTTGCTCAACATAGGTATTCAAAAACGCATTACCCAAATCTTTACTGTGGCGTGCTTCCAAATCCATCACCGTAAACGCCACATCGTACATCACATCGACAAAGCGAAAAGGCTCATTAAACTCAATGCAATCAAACACCAAAGTTTTGTCTTGCCACAGACAAATATTTCTCAGGTGCAAGTCCCCATGACATTCCCGAATATGGTTATTTTCAATTCTACTTGCAAATAGTTCTGGACGTTCCGCAAAAAAGCGATCGGTGTATGCTTTAGTTTCCTCAAAATGAGCCTGGGTCTGGGGACCACCGATATACTTCATCGTTTGCTCGTAATTCTCATCAATGGCAGCCCGCACTTGCGGCACTTCTCCAAAGCTTTTAATGTAATCATTCGTCTCAGTGTTAGCATGGTATTGAGCCACCACCCGTCCCAACTCTTCTATGTGTGCCTCCGTTAACTTACCTTGCTCAAACATCGAGCTAAACAGCGCCTCCTGAGGAAACTGACGCATTTTTAACACATATTCCACAGCCTCTCCCGTTCCCCCTAGTTGGTACTCATCCCCCACCAGAGTTACAGGTAACACCTCCAAATAAAGTTGAGATGCTCCCCGCTGATTCAAGCGCAACTCTTCATGACAAAAATGTTGCCGCTTTTCCAACGACGAGAAGTCTAAAAAGCCAAAATTCACTGGCTTCTTCACCTTATAGGCAAAATCTCCAGTTAACAGCACATAAGAAATGTGTGTCTGAATTAACTGAATCGGTGAACGTACAGCATGAGGATAAAACCCAGGCTGCAACATCTGCTGAATAATAGCTGGAACAGAAACTGCCATCTTTCCTCCTCTGCGGTTCAAATATAAAAAAAACCAGAGGATTACCTCTGGTTTCAACGGTAACTATAACAAACTTTAAGTAGCTTCAGACCCTGATTCTGTTTGTGTATCAGAACTTCCTCGCGACTGTAAAATTGTCACAACCACTTGCCCAGGCTCACCTTGAAATACCACACCCTCAGGCAAGACAATTTGATCAATATGCAAACTATCTCCCAGGTGCATGTCAGACACATCAATATTAATACTGTCTGGAATGTTTTCCGGGGAGCAACGTACCTGCAATTGTGTTATTTGGGTGTCTAACACACCACCTTCTAGCTTCACACCCACAGGTTCTCCGACAAAATGTAGAGTGACTTCCACATCAGTGTCGCCGTGACCTGCGACAGCAAAAAAGCTGAGGTGGTAAGGGGTACGCTTCGCAGGATGAGTTTGAACTTCCCGCAGCAGGGTTTTCCCACGCCAAGGCATATCAGTAATGTTGAGATCAATCAAGGTGTTGTTAACCGAACCCCGCTTCAGCAGTTGCTCAACGACTTTAGCATCAAGGGCGATCGCAATTGACTCAGTACCCTTATGACCATACAAATTTGCGGGGATTCTGCCAGAACGACGCAAAGCATTGGGCTTGCTGTTGTCTGGTCGCTTTTGACATTCGATTGTGAGGTCCATGATGTAGATAAGTGGGGAGTGGGGAGTGGGGAGTGGGGAGTAGGGAGTGGGGAGTAGGGAGTGGGGAGTAGGGAGTGGGGAGTAGGGAGTGGGGAGTAGGGAGTGGGGAGTAGGGAGTGGGGAGATAGGGGAGAAAACAATTATTCTTCCCCATTCCCCATTCCCCATTCCCCATTCCCCATTCCCCACTCCCCACTCCCCATTTTTAGGCACTAAGCAAAGAAGCAGAGGTGCTTTCGACAGGCAACAAAGCGCGTTTGGGACCGTGGATGGGGTCTTCTACGATGATGGTTTGATCGCGGCTAGCGCCTAAAGAGACGATGGCGATGGGGACTTCCATCAATTCTGCCAAAAATTTGAGGTAATCTAGTGCTTGCCGTGGCAAGTCTTCTAGGGAGCGACAGTGAGTAGTTGACACGCCCCATCCTGGGAGGGTTTTGTAGATGGGCTGACATAGAGTAAACCGACGGGCGTTGCGGGGAAAGTGTTCGCAGCGTTCTCCATCTATCTCATAAGCGACACAAACTTTGATTTCCTCAAGCTCGTCAAGAACATCTAGTTTGGTAATCGCCAGACAATCTATACCATTAATCCGGACGGCATAGCGACCGATAACCGCATCAAACCAGCCGCAACGACGTTGGCGTCCGGTGGTTGTGCCAATTTCTGCACCGCGATCGCATAAGAATTCTCCCAATTCCCCATGCATTTCGGTGGGAAACGGACCTTCCCCTACACGGGTGGTGTATGCTTTCGCTACTCCAATCACCCTGTCAATCATTGTCGGGCCTAGCCCTGTACCAACGCAAGCCCCCCCTGCTACTGGGTTAGAGGAGGTGACATAGGGATAAGTTCCATGATCTAGGTCCAGGAGCGTGCCTTGTGCTCCTTCAAACAGAATATTACGTCGCCGCTGAATTGCATCATATATTTTTACGGAGGTATCCACAACGTGAGGACGCAGCCGTTCTGCGTATCCCAGGTACTGGTCAATTACCTCTTTGGGATCTAACGGTGGCAAGTTGTAAAGTTTGGACAGAATGACGTTTTTATAATTAATCGTCCACTCTAGCTGCTCACGTAGCCCCTCTGGCTCCATTAGGTCTAATATCCTAATGCCAATTCGCTCTGATTTATCAGCGTAGGTAGGACCAATACCTCGACCTGTGGTACCAATTTTATGGCTTCCCCTTCGCTCCTCTGATGCTTGGTCAATCAATCGATGGTAAGGCATCGTGACATGAGCGGTTTCGGAAATTAGCAGGTTGCGAGTGGAAATACCAAGTTCCTCTAGTTGGTCGATTTCTGTGATCAAAACTTCTGGATCTATGACTGTTCCACAGCCGATAATACAATCGGTATTTGGATACAAAATACCAGAGGGAATCAAGTGCAGCTTGAAGGTCTGACCCTTAACTACAATCGTGTGTCCAGCATTGACACCCCCTTGGTAACGTACAACAACATCTGCGGAGCGGCTGAGCAAATCTGTTATTTTACCTTTTCCTTCATCGCCCCATTGGGCGCCTATGACAATGACGTTAGCCAAGCGTTTATTTTATAAGCTACAGTTTTCACAAACCATCACTTTATTGTAATAGGGATTTTTTGTCAAGCTTATTCAGCAAGATTATTTAGTTTAGAGTCCTTAAGTATGGTCTTTTTTAAGACTCCGTATGTTTTTCCCTATTGAGGATAGATGATTAATTTATATGAAGATTTATCTTTTTTGGGAATTTAGCAATTACATGTATATAAAAAACAAAAATAGGGGAATTACTTACGCAAGAAAAAAATGCCTACTACCATCTCAATGTAAACAGTTGTGTGTGAAATTACTATTGTCGTTCAGTTATTAAAAAAAAGTTTTGATGTTAAAAATATTACCATGTTCAAATCAAAAGATAGCCAAAACACAAGACATGGGAGTAAAAGCAATTTTTGCTCAAACCGTTGACAGCAAAGGATTTATTACACAGAAGGAAAGCTACCACAACTGGGAGTTCACAGAATCTTACAGAATTTCTTGCTGGTATGGGTTGTTTTTTTATTTGTTACTGTTAATAATATTTAAAATTTATAGTAAAAAGACTACTATGGCTTTATACGCTGAACTACATAGGCATTTGGGCGGTTCTGTTGTCCCCCGCGTTTTGTGGCGATACTTTGAGCGCCATTCCTCTGTTGAAATTTCGCGCTTTGCTGACTATCAAGAATTTGAAGAGTTTTACACGCGTCCGCGCAACACCTTAGATGAGTATCTGGAGTTGCACACCTTAGTGGAGAGTGTGCAAACTGTAGAGACTTTACCTTACTTTATCTATCGCCTCCTCAGGGGTGCATACATTTTTGAAAATTTGGCTTATCTGGAACTGCGCTACACCCCATATTTGCGGACACCCGACTATCTGAGTCAGTCAGAAAGAATTGACAAAATGACGGAAATTGTGGAAGTTGTGGGCAGAGCAAGCAAGGTATCGGAATATCCAATAGTCACGAGCCAAATTCTCTGTATGCACACGCGTCTACCCTATGAGGTAAATAAGGCGATTGTTGATTTGGCAGCCCAAAGTAGGCATTATGTCTGTGCCATAGACGTGGCTGGGGGAGATAGCTACTACGCTGAACGTATGGATGAATGGATTGCACTGTATAAGTATGCGCGATCGCTTGGCATTAAAACCACAGGACACCTGTACGAAACCACAGCAGGCTGTTATCCCCAACTGTTACCATACTTGATGCGCATTGGTCACGGCATCCAAATTCCTCTGCTGTATCCAGAGTTACTTAAAGATGTCGCTAGGCGCGATCAGTGTTTGGAGGTTTGTCCCACAACCTACCTGAAAACAGGTACTTTGCAGGATATCCGTCAACTCAAGTTGGTGTTTGACCGTTGTTTTGAAGCAGGAGTAGACATCGCTATTTGTACTGATAACGCAGGGTTACACAATGTACGTCTGCCCTTTGAGTATGAAAATCTCTTGACCTACGACATCATTAACTTTGACCAGTTGCAAGCTTGTCAGGATGCCGCTTTCCGTCATGCTTTTGCTTGGCCCTATGGTCAACGTCCAGTTTCCCTGTTGAATGGGTTGCTGAACCCTGAACCGCCTAAGGTGTTGGCAATGAGGGACTAACACTTGGGTGTGGGGGTGTGGGGGTGTAGGGGTGTAGGGGGGAAGAGGGGGAGTGACTCGCTGCTTAAAAGTCAAAATTCGCTCAGTCAAAAATCAAAACCTTTGACTTTTGACTTTTGACTTTTGACTTTCCCTTTGGGGAGGTGGTGGTATTTTTTTCATTCATAGCGGGTGGCGATGCCTTAGGCATCGCCTCTTTGCGTCTACGCCGCCGTGGGTCGTGCGCCTGAAACACATTTTTCCCCTACACCCTCACACCCTTACACCCCTACACCCCTACTTCTGTTACGAACATATGCTGACTGAAAAATCCTTACTCACACAGGAAACCAACCCCTCTCATCAAAACGTATTGATTGTCGGTGGAGGACCAGCAGGGCTTGCTACTGCATTAATGCTGGCAAAACGTGGTTGGACAAATATTACAGTTTTGGAAGGACGCCCCACGGCTGATTACTATGAACCTGACAAGTCATTCAACTATTTAATTGATGGTCGAGGTCAAAAATTCACCGACTTCCTTGGGCTTACTCACGAACTCTCACAAATCAGCGTTCCTAATACGGAATTTTACTTGACGCGGATTAAACCCAATGGAAGCCGCAAAACATTGAAATTGCCTATAGTAGATCCAAGCCGGAAAACCGCTTACTGGTTACCACGCAGAGAATTTATCCTTTTGCTATACCAGGAAATTCAACGGAATTGGCAAAACTCCATCACTGTGCTGTTCAATACAAAGTGTGTCCAAATCATTTCCATCCCTGATAGAGATTCACAAAAGCTTGAAATTGTTGCCCACACAGAGAACGACAGTATTCTCAGATTTGAACCTTGTCTTCTGATTGGTTGTGATGGTCTTCAGTCCATTGTCCGAAACACCCTCAAAGAATGGGACAAATCTGGTTCAAACAGGTTTGAGATGAAGTATTTCCCCTCACCAAGTTCAGGGCTGAGATATAAAGTGTTAAGGCTACAACCAAAGTTCCCTCTCGATCATAGTGGTCAGGAACATGCCGTGAGCAATATGGCATACGCTATCCGTGGGGCTTTCCGAAACCGCAAGCGATCTGTATCTCTTGGTTTACTACCCCTCAAAAACCCAGATGCATTCCGTACTGCAAATATTATTACACGACCAGACAATGAGGTATGGGAGTTGAAAAACAGTGAGGCGGTATACAACTTTTTTGAGAAAGCCTTCCCACAATTGCCTATACGTCAAATAGTCTCGCCTGAAGAAGCTGATCAATTTGCGAAAAGCGAAGGCGGTTACTTCCCCACACCTCAATACTGTTCTGGATTGCACTGGTTGTTGAAACACAAGCAAGCAGGCGATAGCGACCAGTGTTCTGCTGGGGTAGTACTCTTAGGGGATGCTATCCATAGCTTTCCTCCAGATATCGGACAAGGTGTAAATTCAGCATTGGAGGATGTGTGTATCCTTAATGAGGCACTCTCTAAAAGTGATGATGATCTCTCTCAAGCGCTACCTCTATACGAATCCTTACGGTTCCCTGATGTAAAAGCCTTGATACCTCTGGCCCAATTTGCTTACCCGTGGCAGTATAATCAAGCACCTCTTCGCGGACGCCTGTGGAATGTCAACTTTTTTCTCAGACTGTTACTCAGCCGGATACTGCCCAACATATTTAGTCCTCCTGCCTTCTTTCTCATCCAAAAACATCAACTTTCCTACAACCAAATCTTGACTATGGTTCAACGTACCAGTCAAATATTATATATTATACTACTCAGTAGTATAACCATTTGTAGCTTTCTGACCATCAGAATGATGAATTAGGAAAAAAATTACCTTCATAATTCATCATTCATAATTCATAATTTATTGATATGGTTTCTACTATTCAAGCTTTACCGACAGAAGTTGTACATCTGATTACAGCAGGAGAGGTGATTGACTCTTTAGCTTCTGTGGTGCGGGAATTAGTAGAAAATTCCCTGGATGCAGGTGCAACACGGATTGTAGTTTGTCTATGGCCTGAGCAATGGCGGGTGCGCGTGGCAGATAATGGTTGTGGAATGACCTTGGATGATTTGCAGCGAGCAGCAACTGCCCATAGTACTAGTAAAATTCGTAGTTGTGCGGATTTATGGAAAATTACTAGTTTGGGGTTTCGTGGTGAAGCGTTGCACAGTTTGACGACTTTGGCAGATTTGGAAATTTTGAGTCGTCCATCGGCGGGGGAGTTAGGTTGGCAGGTTGTCTATGGCTATGGAGGGGAAGCGGTAAAGGTAGAAGCGACAGCGATCGCCCCCGGTACAGTGGTGACGGTTTCCAATCTATTTGGTAATTGGATGGCACGTCGTCTTGGGTTGCCCACAGTAGCACAGCAAATGAAGGCGGTGCAAGGAACAATTCAACAAATTGCTCTGTGTCATCCTCATGTGACTTGGCAAGTTTGGCAAAATGATCGTGAATGGTTCACCCTCAGTCCTGCTGCTACCATCGCACAACTGTTGCCTCAGATTATACATCAAGTACGACTTTGTGACTTGCAAGAGTTAAAAATAGAAATACCCAACTCCCAGCAAGACTCCCTCTCTTTGGTCATGGGATTGCCCGATCGCTGTCATCGCCATCGTCCAGACTGGGTGCGGGTAGCGATGAACAGAAGAATGGTCAAGTCGCCGGAACTGGAACATACTATCTTGTCAGCATTTCACAGAACATTACCACGCGATCGCTATCCAGTGTGTTTTCTGCATCTGTGTATCTCTCCTGACCAAATTAACTGGAACCGCCATCCAGCAAAAGCAGAAATCTATCTCAACGAACTCAGTTACTGGCAAGAACAAGTTACCCAAGCCATAGACCAAGCACTTCGCATCAATTCTACCACCCTCACCGAAGCTATCCACACAACCCGAGTTGGTAAATTACTCAAAGCCGCAGAAGAAAAAGGCGGCTACCACCTTAACCGTTCCATCCCGGATGGGGTTAAAACCCCAGGCTATCCCCACTCCCCACTCCCCCACTCCCCCACTCCCCCACTCCCCCACTCTCTCAAAGCTGTCGGTCAAGTCAATAACACCTATATTGCGGCGGAACATCCAGGTGGAATGTGGTTGGTAGAACAGCACATTGCTCATGAACGAGTTTTGTATGAGCAATTGTGCGACAATTGGCAAATTATTCCTATCGAACCTCCAGTCATTCTTTATCAATTGTCTCCGGCTCAAGTTTCCCAACTGCAACACATTGGTTTGGATATTGAACCCTTTGGCGAGCAACTTTGGGCAATTCGCAGCGCACCTGCACTTTTAAAAGCAAGAGACGACTGTGCAGATGCTATTTTAGAACTCAGTTGGGGAGGCGATTTACAAGTAGCTCAAGTAGCCGTCGCTTGTCGCAGTGCCATTCGCAATGGTACATCCCTTAGCGTACAAGAAATGCAAACATTATTAGACCAATGGCAACGCACTCGCAATCCCCGCACTTGTCCTCACGGACGTCCTATTTATCTATCTTTGGAGGAGTCTGCTTTAGCCCGTTTTTTCCAGCGTCATTGGGTTATTGGTAAAAGTCATGGTATTTAGGAGTTAGGAGTTCGTTCGTAGTAGCGCTGTCAACGCCTGCATTTCCTTCGTAGTAGACCTGTCTTCTCCCAAGGAGATAAGCGCAAGGGACGCGAAAAGTCACGCATTCACGCATTCAAAAGTGAAAAAAGGGACAACGTCGCTTCTCCCAAGGGGCTGACCCTCACCCTAACCCTCTCCCAAAGAGGGAGAGGGAACAGAATTTAGCTCCCCTCTCCCTCTTTGGGCTATCCATTACCCGGATCTTTCTTAACATTTATCATAGCGATCGCTCATGACTAATCCAACCCTGATTCGACCGTTGTTCATTCTCAATAAAAACGCATTTTTAGCGAGAAGATTAAGAGGCGATTTGTCAAGTATGCCTGAACCCTTATCACTCGCGATGCTTGTAAAACAAGGATTTTAGGATTGTAAAGAAAGATGTGGGTAATGGATAGCTCTTTGGGAGAGGGAACAGAATTTAGCTCCCCTCTCCCTCTTTGGGAGAGGGGTTGGGGGTGAGGGCACACGAAAATCATTACTAAATTTAGCAACGCTAAAAAAGGACGATTTAGCCGGCGCTAAAGCGCTACTACCAACAAAGAGAGATTTGGAGGGGGAATATATGGGCGCACATTTTCCCATTATAAAAAAAGCATAACCTAAAAAACACCAGAAGTCAAGATAATTCAGAATTCATAATTCAGAATTCATAATTTTGGTATGGGGATGCAAGGAAACCGCTCCTAATAAAGTATGAGAAGTAAGTTTCAAGCAATTTATCATCCATCGGTGGACAAACAATTGAAGTACCTGCCAGTCCATCCAGCGTATTTTTGCAATCAAACTCAGGTGTATTTTGATACAACTCAGCTATGCTAAGAGAATCTTGATAGACTTGTTCAGCCAGCATGGGAACAAGAGGATAAAGAGCATTATCTTGGGATTGTTGGGTTTGCTTGATTAATTCATTTTTCCATTGGGTATAAGGTACCTTTTTAAGTTCATATCCAAAGGAAGATATCAATTCAAAAAAATTGATAAAGTCGATATTTTGACTGGGTGGAGGCACTAAATGAAAGGCTTTTCCTAAAGATTTTTTCTGGTTAGATAAATGTACAATAGCCTTGGTTACAAAATCTACAGAAACCAATTCCTGTTTCTGAGCTACTAAATTTGGATAACTGCCCAGTTGGATACAGCCCTTAATCATTCTGGACACATAATCAGCGGTATTGCCAATACCTGTTCTCGTATCTCCCATGACTAATCCGAGCCTGTAGATGCTGACTGGTAGTTTCCTAGACTTAGCAATATGTACAATTTTTTCAGCGACCCATTTACTCTGAGTATAGCCGATATCCATACAAAGGTAGTCTTCAGCAATATCGATGTCGTCTTCTTCCTTGATGACTTCAATCCCAGTAAAGTAACTGATTGGTCCGTAAATACCGCCTGTTGAAATGTAGTGGACTGGCTTGACTTTGCCCATACACGCTAGTCTGAGAACTTCCTGAGTGCCACCCACATTAGCAGCCTTGATGGTAGAGTAGGGTTTCGCAAAGTTCACTTGCGCCCCATTGTGATAGATAGTATCAATCTGAAGAGCTAATCTTTCAAATTGTTCAGCAGAAAGTCCTAGAAGAGGTTGCTCCAAGTCTCCAATGGTTGGAATAATTTTTGAGCTTTGGTTGGGATTCCACAGCAAATATTGTTCAAGGGTTTTTTGCAGCCGTTTTGCACCTTCATTTTCGTTAGGAGAACGGACAAGACAGTAAATTTTCGCCTGAGTTTGCTCAAGAAGTTCATGGAGCAAAAATGCTCCCACGAAACCTGTGGCTCCCGTCAGAAAAATATGACGCGGTTCGTTAAGATCATCAATAGGGGTGCCTTGAGGAAAGATTTCGGGTGGGAGAACGGCCTCTGCCTTAAAGTCAATAACGCTAGTTATGGCGGAAATTCCCTCTTGATGCAATGTTTGAATACTCTGAGCTAGTCCTTCCACAGTCGGCTTCTCAAACAGGCATCTCACCGGCAGTTCTACTGAGAAAGTTTCTCTGATATAAGCAATTAACTGAGCTGCCTTGAGGGAATTTCCACCAAGCTCAAAGAAATTCTCGTTAATTCCAATGTTTTCAATGCCGAGAACTTTCATCCATTGGGTGACTATTTGTTTTTCCACCAGAGTCCGATACGCCACAAAATCCTCTTCTAGTTGGGTTCTGGTGCTTTTCGGTGCTGGAAGTGCACTACGATCCAGCTTGCCGTTAGGGGTCATTGGTAGTGCGTCTAGCAGTACGAACGCGGAGAGCACCATATAGTCGGGCAGTTTTTCCTGTAGAAAACGCCGCATCTCTGGAATGAGGTTCTGGGCTAACTGAGGTTCCGAATCTGCTGCGGCGTCTGGTGTTCTTTTGTATTGTGGATTCTGAACTACATAGGCTACCAACTGCTTCTGACCTGGTATGTCTTCCCGGTCTGCGATCGCAGCCATATGCACGGCGGGGTGTTGGCGAAGTACCACCTCAATTTCGTTCAATTCAATACGAAAGCCGCGAAGCTTTACCTGCTGGTCAATGCGACCGAGAAACTCAATGTTGCCATCGCTCAGGTAGCGAGCTAAGTCGCCAGTTTTATAGAGTCGCTCGCCTGGTTTGTTACTAAAGTGGTTGGGAATGAACCGCTCAGAAGTGAGATTGGGTTGGTTTAGATAGTCTCTTGCTAAACCAGCCCCACTAACATAGATTTCTCCTGAAACACCGATGGGTACAAGCTGTAAATGCTGATCCAGTATATAAACTTGAGTGTTGGCAATCGGACGACCAATCGCAGGTACTACATTGGCGAGACAGCGCGAACCAGTACTGTGGTCGGGGAGTCTCCCCAAGGGTTGTGACTGCCTTCCCGTTGTGGGGACTGCCGTTTGATTCTTAACAGGAACAACACCGGAAGTTGTCACAACAGTATTCTCTGTTGGCCCATAATTATTCACAACTTGGAAAAGATGAGATGCCGAAGGATACTGAAGAAGTTTGTCTCCACCTGTAAGTAAAATTCGTAAAGCTGCATTGTTAGGCCACTCCAATAACAAAACTTGGTCGGCTATTGGTGTTGGCAGAAAGCTAATTGTTATCGCTGTTGATACTAACCAATTTCGCAGTTGCTCAGGCAAGCGCAGAGTTTCAGCAGTATTGATGTGGATGCTAGCTCCAGCGGTAAGATAAGGCCAAATCTCCCACACACAAGCATCAAACGCCACTCCTGCAATTTGTGTTGCCCGATCAAGCGGTGAAACTGCAAACGTTCGTTGATGCCAGTAAGTAAGATTTAACAATCCTCTGTGTTCAATCCGAACCCCTTTAGGTCTTCCAGTTGAGCCAGAGGTGTAGATGACATATGCAAGATTGTTGGCTGTCAAGTCGATGTTCGGATTATCTTCGTTTTCTTGAGCAAGAAATTCCCAATTGTTGTCCAAACAAATTATTTGTGATTTATGAGATGGGAAACGTTCGACCCACTGCTCCTGAGTCAGTAAAACCAGAACGTTAGCATCTTCTAACATGAAAGCTAAGCGCTCTTTTGGATAAGCAGGATCTAGAGGCACGTAAGCCCCGCCAGCTTTCAAAATGCCCAAAATCCCAATAATCATCTCTAAAGACCGCTCAGCGCAAATTCCCACTAGCACCTCTGGTTCTACGCCTAGAGTCCTCAGATAGTGTGCCTGCTGGTTCGCTCGGCAATTGAGTTCACCATAGGTGAGATGTAGAGAAGTTAGATGCAACTTCTCTACATCTTCAAAAACCACTGCCACAGCGTCAGGATTTTCTGCTACTCGATCCTCAAACAACTGATGAATACACGATGCATCCTGTGGGTAATTTACTTGAGTGTTATTCCATTCCACCAATAGCTGATATCGCTCACGCTCAGTCAGCAGTGGTAAGTCCAACAGACACTGCTCTGGATCAGCGACAATACCCTCAAGTAAAGTTTGAAAATGCCCCGCCATGCGCGAGATCGTGGCAGCATCAAACAAATCTGTGTTGTATTCAAACCAGCCTGTTAAACCGTTGGACGTCTCTGACAGTTGTAGAAACAAATCAAACTTCGCCGTTTTGTTATCAATTGTCATAAAGCTCGTCTTTAAGCCTGAAAGCTTTAAATCTTCACTTGGGGCGACATTCTGGAGGGCAAATACCACCTGAAATAATGGTTGGCGGCTGAGATTCCGCTCCGGCTGCAATTCTGCCACCAGTTTCTCGAAGGGTAGATCTTGGTGCGTGTAGGCTGCTAAGGCTACTTCCCGCACCCGCACTAGTAACTCTTTAAAACTAAGGGAGCCAGAAACACTGGTACGCAACACCACAGTGTTGACAAAAAACCCAATCAGCCCGGACACATTGGGCAGGTGGCGGTTGGCGATCGCAGATCCCACCGGAATGTCTTCAGAATTGGTGTAGCGGCAGAGCAACGTCTGAAACGCTGCTAGCAATGTCATAAATAAGGTGACGCCTTCCTGCTGGGACAGAACCTTGAGCGCTGCGGTTAAGGTTGGGGGTAGGGAAAGAGGCTCAAGCGCCCCCTGATACGTTGGAACTAGTGGACGCGGACGGTCGGTGGGTAACTGTAGAACGGGAAGATCCGCCAGTTGCTGCCCCCAGTAAGCTAGCTGTTTCTCTAATACCTTCTGCTGTAGCCATTGCCGCTGCCAGATAGCAAAGTCTGCATACTGGATTACTAACTCTGGAAGCAGAGAAGGTTTGCCAGTAGAGAAATCTTCGTAGAGGGCTGTCAGTTCCTTATACAACACCCCCAAAGACCAATCGTCGCAAAGAATATGGTGCAGGTTGAGAAGCAGGAGATACTCCTGGTCATCTAGTTGCAATAAGGTAACTCGCAGCAGTGGTCCTTGGCTTAAGTTGAAAATCTGTTGACCTTCCTCGGTAGCTAACTGTTGAGCATAAGCTTCTCGCTCAATCCTGGGAAGTTCCTGGAGATTGACTACTGACAGCTTGAAATGAGGAGGATCGTGAATCACCTGAACTGGTTGCCCATCCACGGTTGCAAAGATAGTTCGCAGAGTTTCGTGACGCCGGATAATTTCATTAAAGCTCTTCTCTAGAGCGGCGAGATTGAGTGAACCAGTCAGGCGAATGGCTTCTGTAACGTTGTAAGATGGATTTTCTGGCACCAATTGGTCGAGGAACCACAACCGCTCTTGGGCAAAAGAGAGAGGCATAGCGAAATTGCGGGAAGTGGGTTGAATAGAGGAAACTGGCAAGTTTTGGTTTTCTAAAAGCATTGTTTGGATGCTTTGGGCTAAACCAGCTACTGTAGGTCGGTCAAATAGTTCGCGGACGGGTAACTCTACTTGATAGGTATGGCGCACGCGGGAAATAATTTGAGTGGCTAAGAGGGAATGTCCGCCTAATTCCAAGAAGCTGTCGTTGATGCCAATTTGCTTCAAACCCAACACTTGGGACCAAATCTCTGCCAAGACTTCTTCAACGGGTGTGGAAGGTGCGACAAAATCTTCTTCCAGTTCGGGTCTGATATTGTCGGGTATCGGTAGCGCTTTGCGATCAACTTTGCCATTTGGTGTTAATGGTAAGGCATTCAGGAACACAAAGCTGGAGGGCACCATATATTCGGGTAGTTTTTGCTTCAAGAAGCTACGCAAGTTCCTAAAGAGCGATCGCTGCAATTTGGACACAACATAAGCAACCAGCCGTTTATCGCCTGGAATGTCTTCCCGTGCAATAACCACAGCATTCTCAACAGCAGGATGCTGCCACAAAACTGTTTCTATTTCTCCTAGCTCAATTCGGAAGCCACGAATTTTAACTTGGTGATCGATGCGAACAACATACTCAATGTTACCGTCACTTAAGTAGCGAGCTAAGTCTCCTGTTTTGTACAGGCGAGCATTAGGTTCGTCGCTAAAAGGGTTAGGTATAAACCGCTCCGCAGTCAGATCAGGTCGGTTGAGGTACCCCCTAGCTAACCCAGCGCCTCCAATGTATATTTCTCCAGCAACGCCCATAGGAACCCTTTCCATTTGAGCATTTAAAAGATAAACTTGCGTGTTGGCAATGGGGCGACCAATGCACATAGAGCTTTTACCTAAGTCAACTTGACACATAGTTGACCAGACCGTGGTTTCTGTAGGACCGTACAGGTTCCATAGAGAAGCACAGCTTTTTAGGAGATGATTTGCAAGTTTTTGAGGCAGAGCTTCACCACCACATAGTGCCTTTAATTGCTTACTCCCTTGCCATCCTGCTTTTAGAAGTAGTTGCCAGGTAGCTGGCGTGACTGACATCACCGTAGCACCAAATGCCAACAGTGTTCTTGCCAACTGCACCCCATCAGACGCCACTTCTCGGCTTACTATGACCACACAGGCACCCACAATCAGAGGCAAGAAAAGTTCGGCTGCTGCAATGTCAAAGATAATGGTGGTGACGGCAAGAAATCTATCTTGTTCTGTCATTCCCGGCGAAAGGCGTGTGGAGTTTAAGAAGTTGACCACAGCGCGATGCGGAATTTGAACTCCTTTGGGCTTCCCAGTAGAGCCTGAGGTATAAATTGTATAAGCTAGGTTATCGGGAGTGACTTCACTAATGGGGTTTTCCTTGTTTTGTTGGGCAATAACTTCCCAGTCCCGATGCACACAGATGATGCGTATCTGAGATTTGGGAAGCGATTGTGTGAGATGCTGTTGGGTAAGCACCATGGGTACTTGGGCATCCTCCAACACAAAGGTTAAGCGCTCCTGAGGATAAGCCGGATCTAGTGGGACGTATGCACCACCAGCTTTGAGGATAGCCAGCAGCCCTACCACCATCTCCAAAGAGCGCTCCATATAGATTCCCACCAGCACCTCTGGTCCTACACCTAGAGATTGCAAATGGTTTGCTAGTTGATTGGCGCGGCAGTTCAGTTCATGGTAAGTTAGTTGCTGATTTTCAAAAATTATTGCAACGACATCAGGGTTGAGGGAAGCTCTTTCTGAGGAGACTCGCTCAACCTGAGATTGAAATAGCTCGTGGATACAGAAATCTTGATAACTCGGTTCTAGGGGGAAATTACTCATTTTTTTTGCTGCCTTTGTGAAGTGACGGAATAATTCGTAATTCGTAATTAAAAATTACTGAATAATGAATGAATTAATTAATAATTAATTGAGGGACAGAGCAACTAATTTTAATTATTAATTTGGAAAAAATGCGTTTGCAAAGCATCTCGTAGAGAAGCATTCTTACTACAAGACCTTGCATTTATGCATGGGGTAATAATTACGAATTACGGTCTACTTACTCGGGGAGACGCGATCATGCGAACGAGCGTCACTACGAATTACGATCTCTTAGATAGCGACAAGGCTTGCTAAGTCAAAGCTGATAGAAATGAAGCTAGGACCTACCCATTGACAGAGAGAATCAACTGTGCATCATCTCTCGTTACAAGGCTCTGCCTTGTAATGCTCTTGTAGGAGGCTCTGCCTCCTGGGTTAACGGAGGCAGAGCCTCCTTGATCTCATTCCCAGGCAGAGCCTGGGAACGAGGCAGGGCAAGAGTTTTAGGTTAATAAGCTTGGTATTCACATACAAGGCTCAATTTGTAAAGTGCGTAAGTCGTAGAAGCTTCATTTAAAAACTCAAGTTAAGTAGAACATGTTGTCACTATAAAGCAGTTGTAAAGCAATTGTAAAGTTTGTAGTTGCGCTTTAGCGCTAAAGCGCAACTACGAACCATTGAATTTATCAGTAATTACAAAAGTCTGTATGAAAAATATTTTACTAATTAATTTCTGTATAATTACTCAAATTCCATACTGTAGAGGCTTTACCCAGGAGGGATAAAAGAACAAGAAAAACCTTTTCCCGACCAGAAATAAAGAACATATTTAATTACGTAGAAAGAAAAATAATATTTTTATGACACTTCGTGCGATAAATATCAGCATCCATGTTTAAAACCCCTATTTTTAAATATGGGGTTCCCTTTCCCCATCTTCCTTCATAATTTTGTTTTATAGTGTTGCTTGCTACGTTAGAAAAATTACACGTTAAAAATTATTAAGAGCAACCCACAGGCGGCGCACCACCCGCTACGAATGAAAGAAACACTGTCTTTTCCCCCTCTTCCCCCTAATCCCCAGAGGGGGCCCCGAGTTCCCCCACTCCCCACTCCCCACTCCCTACTCCCTACACCCCTATGTTTCTTGAGGAATCTTAATGACAAATGTTGCTCCCTGTCCTGGTGCTGAAATACAGGTCAGTTCACCCCCATGTTGTTCTACTACAATCTGGTAGCTAATTGCTAACCCCATGCCAGTGCCTGATCCCACAGGTTTGGTAGTGAAGAAGGGGTCAAAAACTCTTTGCTTTACTTCCTCGCTCATCCCAATACCATTGTCCACAATTTGAATTTCTACCTGATTTCCGTCCAACAGACAAGTGCGAACCCAAATAGACGGCGAGAAGCTCACATTTCCTCCCGTGTGCTGCTTGCTGGCCTCTTTCAAGGATTCAATAGCATTTACCAACAAATTCATAAACACTTGGTTCAGTTGTCCGGCGCGGCATTTTACCAATGGCAGGGAGCCATAATCTTTAATCAGGTCAATCACACCATGATCCAACTGAAGTCGATTGTGCAACAACAATAGAGTGCTATCGATGCCTTCATGGATATCCACGGGTTTCATATCCGCCTCATCTAAGCGGGAGAAGTTTCGCAGTGACAAAACGATTTGACTGATACGGTTGGCTCCCATTTGCATCGAATCTAGCACTTTGGGAATATCTGAGATTAAGAATTCTAAATCGATATTCTTTGCCTCAGCTTGAATCTCTGGCGTTGGATTGGGGTATTGCTGCTGGTAGAGGTGCAGCAATCTCAACAAGTCTTGGAAATAATTATTTGTGTGGGTAAGATTGCCATAGATAAAACTAACAGGGTTGTTAATTTCGTGAGCAACACCTGCCACTAGCTGCCCTAGACTGGACATTTTTTCCGTTTGAATCAGTTGAGTCTGGGTTTGCTTTAGTTCTAGGAGGGTTTTTTCCAACTGAGTGGCTTGTTCTTCCAGTCGCGTATTTTTTTCTTTTAATTCCTGAGTTCGCTCCTCTACTTTTACTTCTAGAATTCTGCTAGAGTTTTCTAACTCTTCCTTAGCTCGTTTTAGCTTTTCAGTATTATCTTCCAGATTTGTATAAAGAAGTGCATTTGTTAATGAAATTGCTATTTGTGAAGATAAAATTCTTAAAATTTCCACTCGTTCAATAGTAAATGCACCTGCAACCAAAATATTCTCTAAGTATAAAATACCGATAAGTTTTCCTTGATTGATAATCGGCATACACAAAACCGATTTTGGTTGTAATTTGACTATATAAGGGTCGTTAGCAAATCTTCCTTCACGATTGGCATCATTTAAAAGCACATCTTCTTGAGTTCTCATGACATAATTGATAAGAGACAAAGGCACCAGAGGCTTACCATGGGATGCTTCTATAGTTTCAATTGGAGCCGATGACCACAGCACAACCTCATATGGTTCCATAGTACCAGTTGCTTCTAGCAGCAACTGTTCATCCTTTTTTAGGATCAGGCAGCTGGCGGTTGCCCCAGCATTCTCCATCACAATTTTTAGTAATTTCTCCAGTAATTTATCTAAAATGATTTCACTAGCAAGAGCAACGGATGCTTTCACAATTGTTGTCAAGTCTAGGATTTCTGCATTCTCACCACTGGTAGAGGCAGTGGTGCTGGGAACCGGCTCTACACTTGTTGCAAGTGTGGAAATTTGGGAAAGTAACTGTGGATGCATTAATTCCAAATCTCTGACTTTTGCTGTTGCTCCCCAGTTACTATATCCGTAGTAAGATTCAGTCATATAAAGCCGAGCTATTTTTTCTCTACCGAGTGAGAGATAAAACTCCGCTGCTAGTTCATTTGCTAGGGCTTCTTCCTGGATATATCCCTGTGTTCGGGCATTTTGAATTGCGCGATCGTAATACTCCATTGCTTCTCCAATATGTCCCAAAATACGCGCTTTTTCTGCCTGCACCAGATCGTACTTATGTAGATAATTGGCAGGAGCATACTCTGCCCATCGCTGCATTTTGGACTGATTCTCCTCTACTTGCTTGAGGTATTTTCTTTGTTCACTGGTTTCTACCTGGGTATAGAGAGCGAGAAGAGCCAGAGAATAGTAGAAGTTGTGTAGAGCAAGAGTATTCGCTCCCATCATAGCTTCTGCGTGTTCGGCTGCTCTATATGCGTTGACGACAGCTTGCTTATAATTTTTGAAAAGATACAGGAGAATAGTTTTGGCGAGATAAGTGTTAAAAAGCAAAACGAGGTTATTGGATTTGATGAAAATTGGCAGCATTTTTAATTCATTAAAAATGCTGCCAATGAAAATCTCTTTATCTTGTGAATCATCTATTAAAATTAATGTTAATTGTTGCGATATTTTGACACAATTTATAGGGTAATCCAATTTTAACTTCAATAATAAATCAAGGTACTGCTGCTGCAGCTGAACGACAGCTTCTAGTCGCTCTCCCATCAAAAACACATTACTGCAATGGGCAATAACACAATAGCCAACAAATTCTATATCTCCTGTTTCAATCCCACTTTGAAGACCTTCCTGTAACGGTGCAATGGTTTCTCTAATATGATCTTTCCAGGGTCTGATAAAGGCATTAAACAAATCATATACTTTACATTTAAACTCTCTGGCGTTAAATTTATCTAACAGCTTTAAAGCCAGTTTGCCAAGGGAATATCCAGTATCTATGTCACCTAATACTACACATAGGATGAAGCCATACTGAGCATACACGTAAGCAGCTAGAGCTGAATGACCGTGTTGAATACAGAAATTGACCTGGGTCAGGATAATTTGTGGAAAAATCTCAGGCTTCGTCAGAAAAGCGATAGAAGAAAAACTCATAAGGAGTCGCAAAGTACCTAGCTGATACGGATCTGTCATAATAGGAAGATTTTCTAAGTCTTCAATTTGGGGTAAGGCAAATAGCGCACTGCGTTCGCTAGGTAAACTTGCCAGAGAGATATTCAGCTGCTTCAGTGCAGAGAATCCGGTATCCATAGCTTTGCTCATCTGATTTTGAGCCATATAAAATTGAATTTGTAGCTCATATACCTTCACTCGGTGTAGCAAATTGGTAGATTGTCGTAGAACAACGTCAGCTAGAGTAGCGGCTTGCGCAAAGTTGGCATTTAAGTATTCAGCTTCCACAGCTTCTAAATAAAGAGACACTGTCAATTCATATTGGCTTTGCCAGGTATTTTCTGGCAGAATTTCTAAACCTACCGTTAAATACTTAACAGCATGTTCATAAGCATTTGCTGCCTTTGCTTTTCGTCCTGCTATCAGATTTAATTGAGCTAGCTTTTCTCGTTCAGACTGACTGATAATTAACTCTATACTCCTATTCAGATGGTTAAGAATCTCAAAAATATTTTCTTTGGTTCCTTCTAAATTGGTATTCTTTAGCATCAGTTGACCAATTTTTAAGTGAACTGCTTTTTTATGGTTTCCTGGAATGAGACTATAAGCTGCTTGCTGCACTCGGTCATGCACAAACTGGTACTCAACCCTTAACTCTTTACCCAAACCAGCGAATGCTACATCTGGCTCATCAAATAGAAAACTTTTGTAGGCATTGCTCAGGGGTAGAATCAAACCTGATTGAAGCGCTTCCCAAAGGTCTTCGGCTGTAGCTGAGAGAGGTTTTTCATTAATTATAGAGAGGATATCTAAACTAAATGTATTCCCAATACAGGCAGCTATTGTTAACAAATTCTGCGTATTCTCAGAAAGATTTTGAATTTTGCTGACCATCAACTCAACAACATTATCGGTAATTCCTATGTTTTGAAGAAGCTCTATATCCCATTGCCAGCAACCAGCACTTACGTCGTATGATAAAAGCTTTTTCTGGTAAAGGGATGCGAGCATCTGCGTCAAGAAGAAGGGATTTCCATTTGTCTTATTGAACAATAGCTCCGCCAGAGGTTTAGTTCTTTCTTGTTTGCAGTGAAGCGTATCAGTAATTAATTCGTTGACACAACCAATATCTAAAGCTTGCAGAGTAATTGTAGTTACCAAAACACCAGTTTTTTGAAGTTTATCCAAAGTTCCTATCAACGGATGAGTCGGACTAACTTCATTATCACGGTATGCTCCAATCAGTAACAGGCATTGGCTATCAGCACATGCCAAGAGATGGAGCAATTTTAAGGAGGCTGAATCAGCCCATTGTAAATCATCTAGGAATAGAACAAGCGGATGTTCTTTTTTGGTAAAAACGCCAATAAATTTCTGAAAAACTAAGTTAAACCGATTTTGGGATTCTGTAGGTTCTAATTGAGGAACAGGAGGCTGTTCACCAATTAAAAACTCTACCTCTGGAATGACATCAATAATTATATGAGCATTGGGTTCAATAGCCTCTAATATTTTATCTTTCCATTTTTTTATCTGTGCTTCACTTTCGGTTAATAGCTGTCGAATTAATTCCTGAAAAGACTGAATCAGCGATTCATAAGGAATATTTCGTTTAAATTGGTCAAATTTCCCAGCTATAAAATAACCTCTTTTCTGTATAATTGGTTTATGAATTTCATTGACCAATGCTGATTTGCCAATACCTGAATAACCAGTAATGAGTACGATATCGGTTATACCTTGACTAACCCGCTCAAAGGCAGTCATTAAGTTATGAATCTCCTGTTCTCGACAATAAAGTTTTTGCGGGATTTGAAACTTTGCTGATACATCGTGTTGAGCAAGAAGAAAGTTTTTAATTTCACCATCAGCTTGTAACTGAGTGAGACAGGCTTTTAGATCCATTTTGATTCCGTAGGCGCTTTGATATCTTTCCTCAGCAGTTTTGGCTAATAATTTCATTACGATGTTAGACACTGCATTCGGAATGCCTGGTTTTAATTTATAGAGCGGAATCGGCTGTTTGGCAATATGACAGTGAACCAACTCTATGGGATCTGTGGTAGGAAAAGGCAATTCACCGAGGAGGATTTCATAAAAAGTGACACCAAGAGAGTAAAAATCAGTGCGATAATCAATTGCCCGATTCATCCTACCAGTTTGCTCTGGTGACATATAGGCTAATGTCCCTTCCAGAAAATTAGGACTGCTGATGATCTGGTTTTCACTCTCAAGAAGTGATGCTATAGAAAAATCGGTAATTTTTAATAGTCCAGTTTTAGGATTTAAAATAATATTTTCAGGTTTAATATCTTTATGAATAATGTTATTATTATGCAAATCCCCTAATATATCACAAATTTTTATAGCTAAAATCAGAAAATACTCTAAGTTTATCTCACCAAATTTAAGAGTTTGATTTATATTTTTTCCTCCAAAATCTTCCATTATTAAAGCTAAACCATTATTATATTTTTCTAGTTTATAAGGTTTGACAATACCTTCTAAATCAAGATTTTTAGCTATTTCGTATTCGTGCTTAAATTTTGCTAACTCCTTGAAAGGAGGATAATCTGCTTTCAAGATTTTGATAATAACTGCCTCTGTTCGTTCACTCTGACCCCGATAAACGACAATTTTTAAAGTTTCGTAAATTTTTTCTTGAATTTCGTAACTAATTATATTGGTCATTTTTTCGGAAGTTTATAATTATTAAAAATAAGGGTAATACCAATTCGTAATTCGTAATTCATAATTCGTAATTCGTAATTAACAAATTCAGGTTGAAAAAATCTAAGTATCTGTAGGTGGGGCTATGCCCTACAAAACCGGGATGTGTAGGGCATAGCCCCACCTACGTATATTTCAAAAATAAAATAATAGTCCTATATGATTCCTATACAATCCAACTCAATACTGCTCGGTTAAGATAATTATCCTGATCTCAAAACCCTGTAGAGATGCGATTAATCGCGTCTCTACAACCAGGATTTCCATCAAAAAAACCAAAACCAGCGTAGTATTGCAATCCTACTCTATTTTAAAATTCCCACAATGACTTCAAAAGTAACTCTGAAACCAACTGAAGTTGAACTATTCTCCTGTCTTGTTTCACCCAAGACATTTTGAGGGGTGTAACGAGAGAATGAGGGTTCCAGGCGATTTTATCGGATGATTTAGCCACAGAACCTCAAATTTATGGGTTTGATGGTGCCTCAAACCCTATTAACTTCGTAACCCCCTGAACGGTTACTATCATTGACAACGGCAATCAAATTTAACACGGCTGCAACTAATTCGGATGAGTTAAGCGGCTTAGGTAAATGCATCCCAAACCCTGATAAGAGTGCTTGTTGCTGGTCATAATCTCTAGCAAAAGCAGTCAAGGCGATCGCGGGAATTTGTCCACCTTGTTCTGGTGTCCAAGTTCTCACTTGACGTATTAGCGCATAGCCATCCATATCAGGCATACTAATGTCGCTGATCAACACATCTGGTTTTGACTGTGCTAGTGCTTGTAATGCTTCAAATGCCGAAGATACCATGATGACTTCAGCGCCTTCTTGCTCTAATACGAAAGCAACAAAATTTCGCGAATCGGCATCATCATCAACAACTAAAACCTTTAACCCTTCTAGCATAGACACAGCGTCAGAGGGAGATGACCCGGAGATTTGTTTTGATCCGTTTTGGGTGTCCCCGTGTCCCCGTGTCCCCGTGTCCAATTCTTGCTCCCCTACTCCTGTGTTCAACAGCAGCGGTAGCCTGACGACAAATGTTGCTCCCTGATCCTCACCAAGACTTTCTGCTTTGACGGTACCACCATGTATTTCCACTATATTGCGGACAATTGCTAGTCCCAGTCCTAATCCACCAAATTTTCTGGTAGTACTGCTATCTGCCTGTCGGAAATAATCAAACGCATAGGGCAAAAACTCAGCACTAATCCCCTTACCTGTATCCCTAACTGTGATTTGAGCATAAGCAGGAGCGAGCGATCGTTCTTCCCCACTCCCTACTCCCTCTTCCCCACTCCCTACTCCCCATTCCCCACTCCCTTCTGCTGACAGTCGCACTTCCACCAAACCACCATGAGGTGTAAATTTGACGGCGTTGGAAAGGAGATTCCAGATAACTTGCTGCAAGCGGGTAGAATCACCCATAACTTGTCCTACATGCGGTTCAAATACTGTATTCACCTGAATCGACTTGGTTTCTGCCGCTAAACTTATTGTCTCTAGTGCGCTCAAGATTATAGGTTCTAAGTTGACATTGGTAATATTCAGCGTCAGTTTGCCTTGTAAAATTTTGGAGATATCCAGCAAGTCATCAATGAGTTGAGCCTGTAGCTTAGCATTGCGTTCGATTGTCGAGAGCGCTTGAGCAGCCTTTGTTTGGTCAATCCTAGGGTTTTGCAACAACTTAGACCAGCCGAGTATGGCGTGAAGTGGGGTGCGTAGTTCGTGGGAGAGTACGGCGAAGAATTCATCTTTAATTCGATTGGCTGTTTCTGCTTTAGCTCGTGCTGCTTGTTCTAATTCCAGCAGGTTCGCACGTTCTTGCTGTATTTGTTTTTGTTCATGAATATCCGTACAGGTTCCAAACCACTTGACAACATGACCTTGCTCATCTTTGAGCGGTAAGCCTCGCGCTAGTTGCCAGCGATAGGAACCATCAGAAGCCCGTTTGAAGCGGTATTCATTTTCGTATAATGTACCACTTTTTACGGCACTAATCCACACCTCATAAGCAGGCTGTACGTCATCTGGATGCAATGCTAACAACCAACCAGAATCCAAGGACTGCTCCAATGTTAATCCAGTATATTCCGACCATTTGTAGTTAAAATAATCACATTTACCTTCAGCATTCGTTGTCCATATGAGTTGGGGAATTGCCTCAGTCAAGTAACGATAGCGCTCCTCACTTTGTCGTAGCGCTTCTAAAACTCGCTGACGCTCAGCAATTTCCTGTCGTAGCTGCTCGTTAGTGTTGGTAATCTCGTTGGTGCGCACAGCGACCAACTCCTCGAGATGATTCTGGTATGTTCTTAGATCCTCCTCGATGCTTAACCGCTGTGCTATTTGTATTTGAAGTTCTTGGTTTACTAGTTCTAATTGAGCAGGACTCTTAAGTGCTAGAGCTTGTGGAACTAAAGGCACAAGCTTTACTGCTGTCAGTAAAGATAATATTGCAGTTATGGCTTTGACTGACCCTGACACCCAATAGGTTGGATGCCAAAGTGTCCAAATCTCTATTAGGTGAGTGGTGCCGCAAGCTACAATAAATACACTGAATAGCAGAAAAATCCAATGAAACGGTAGGTCTTTCCGCTTACGGACAAAGTAGAATAGTGTCGTTGGGATAGAGTAATAAGCTATTGCAATGAGCGCGTCCGAGAGTAAGTGTAGCAAAACTAAGTCAGTTTTCCATAGGTAGCAATGTCCATGTGGAATAAACGGTCCTGAGCTTAAAAAATTAGTCCATATTTCTGACATAGGCTTTGACATACACAACTCTAGTTTTTTTATCCTACAGAAACTGCTACCTAAATCCCCAATGGTTATACTGCAAACGGTTAAAAACTCTATCTATGGTAACCCCTCTCCAAACCTCTAAGCGAACTCGCTTTCTAGAGGCTTAAGAATTTAGTTTTTCACTACTAAAAAGTCAATTTCCTAGCCGTTTTGAGTATAACTTTCACATTAGTCATGCCATACCCTTTAAGAGGATGTTTTCTAAGTCCAAGCGTGATGTATCAAATACTTTAGGACTTACGCATTGACAGACATAACTAACTGTGGATTACCTCTCGTTACTGGGCTGCTGCCTTGTAATGGTCTTATGTCCGGCTCTGCCTCCCGATTTGACGGGAGGCAGCAGCCCACTTTGAAGAGCATTACAAGCCTAGGCTTGTAACGAGAGACATACATAGTTTATTCTTTTTGTCAATGCGTAAGTCCTAGATTCCTATATTAGCACCAGAAGACAAAGCCCAAAGAATAAGGCGACAGCCAAGAAGTTCTTAGGCAGATTTTGCATATCCATTGTAATATTTACTGAGATAAGACCCTTTTGTATGTGATTTTTTATCTCGCGATTTAATTTGTACGCAAAGTTGATTTTTGGTTGTCTGCTGATCCAATTCAGTACCTATTTTTCAGCTATAGAAATCCGTGGAGGAATTACAAACACCCGCCGCCCCCTTCGGGGAAAGTCAAAAGTCAAAAGTCAAAAGTCAAAATTAATACTTTTGACTTTTGACTTGATACTTTTGACTTCCGCGCAGCGGTTTGTCCCCCTTGTCCCCCTTCTCTCCCTTGTCCCCCAAGTTCGGATCTTAAATAGGATTGCTATAGTACAGTGGGTGTAGAAATAAAGCACCCATTCACTCATAAAAAAATATCTATAGATATAACTTAAGTCTGGTTAATATATATTAAAATACTTAACAGTGCATACCTGGAGCAGTTAGCGATGAGCAGCAGCAACCCTTGTTTGCTGTTTTAGTGCTGCCTTAGGACATGTTTAACGCATCAATCGAACCCGACGACATGAGACTAATTCTCAGGTCGGGCTGGTCATCCTAAGGAGGAACTCAACGTGCTAAAGCCACTTCTGACAGGTAGTTATGTTTTTGTTTTGTTGCTAGCCGGCAGCCTTTCGGCTCAAGCGCAAGTACCACAACCCCCATCTTCATCCTCTCAACCTCAAGCGCCAACAGCACCCCAAGGGAATCCATCCTCTCAACCTCGAGTGCCAACAGCACCCCAAGGGAATCCATCTTCTCAACCTCAAGCCCAGATTAGTCCAGACGAACTCCAAAAATTTGCGCGAAGCTTAAAACAGTTGCTAGCAATAGAAAAGGGGCTAAATCAGGAGATGGCACAAGTCGTCAGTAAGTCAGGAATGAGCCAAGAACGATTTTCTGAAATCTATCAGGCACAGAAAAATCCTTCAACTCAGCCAAAAACAGCCATTACCTCACAAGAAAAGCAGCAATTTCAGAAAACCTTCACCAAACTGGGAGAGATTCAGCAAAAGGGTCAGTCAAAGATGGAGCAAGTCGTTAAGAAGGAAGGGCTAGATCCAGCACGCTTCAATCAAATTCTTGTCACTGTCAGACAAGATCCCACACTCCTGCAAAAAGTGCGGCAGATGATCCAGAGTTAGTATGGCTATTTTATCATAGCTGTTTTTCATTGAGTGGAATACAGTTGACTTCTCCCGGCTTTAAAAAGACCGGGATTCTAAACGGATGTTACTACGTGGTCTAAAGACACACTTCGTAACTTTCTACGAAATGTTTTCTTTAGATCATGAAATAAATCATACCGATGCGGGACAGTCAAAGTTCCCCTACACACCTTAACTAGGACAAGTCCTAGCTGTGTGGCTACTTTTTTCGCGATGTTGGCTGCACCATTGCAGTCTGCATTCACGACAAAACCTTTTTTGGTTTTGAACAAACCGCGTTCAACTCTTTCACCTGACGATTCCCAACATGTGGGTTTTTCACCATATTTCGGTAGGAAGTCATCATCCAGAAAAGACGCCTTGGAGGTGTAAGACTCCTCTGTTGTTGTTAGCTTAATCCCATACTCAGGACAAAGTTGCTTGAGACGTTCAATCAATCTTCCCGTCGGGATGACAACAAAGTTTTGATTGTTCCGTTTCCCTAAATTAATCCCGTCTTTTTGTCCTTTGTTCCAGCCAATTACTATGTTACCTATGCGGTCATTAAGGCAACGATTGATAATGAATCTAGCAGCTTTGTTAATCGCATCACGCATTTGGTTATTGCGCTTAAGCTGGATTCTGTCTAGATTAGAATCCCAGTAAAACTCAGGCTTACCTTGCTTATATTTGGCAACTAATCGAGCATAACCTTGGTTCATTGACCTAAGCCGTCTTCCATCAATGATGAAACTTTCGCCCAAAGTAGAAACACCTGTTAACCAATTATTTCCGCCGTGGTCAAAACTCCAAGCTTGGGTGTAATCAAGATTTGGGTTCACAACGATTACCGACTTACCATCGTCAATCACCCAATCAATCCATAACTCACCGAAGTTGGGTCTGACTGTTACTTCTTTTATCCAATCAGAATCAATAAATTCAGGTAGAAAAAGTTTAACATCTGTAATCAATTCTGGTTTAGTTTCTCGACTGATAGGAGGAATTATGTACCCTTCAACGTATCTCAAGAGTTGAGAGGGAAAAGTCACAGCAGCCAATCCTCCCTTTTTTCTGTACTGTGGTAATGACGGTCTATCGCCTCCTAAGAGATAGTAAAGATTGACCAAGCCATTATAACCAGTAATAGATTCAGCTACAGTTTTCAAAGTCTGTTGAGCAGCCTGAGCCGCCATTGCTTTATAGTGCGGGTTATCCTTTAGGATTTTATCAAGTTCGGGATAGGTTGTAGTCGATTTGTAAATCTTCCAACCTTGCCGAAGCTCGTCACCACGCCAATAAGTTGTAAAAGCATTTTCTTGCTCTTTTAGCCATGAGTAATATTTCTGTTTTGTTTCGTAAATTGCACAATTGATTAGACTATTGGCGTGTTGACATTGGTCAATCCAGAATGCCTTTTCTTCATCTGTGAAATTAGCTTTTACTGTTATTGTTCTAAGCACCAAGTCTTTCCTCCTTCCTCATACAATAGTAGAAGCAACAGCCCTTGTCAACAGGTCTTGAGAGGAAATGGCTAAATTATCACCAGAAGATCATGAGTACAGACGTACTGAGAGTTCCGTCTCTTCAATCAATTATCATTTCGTATTTATACCTAAACGCCGCCGACCTGTACTAATTAAGGATGTAGCTAGAAGGTTGCAAGAGATTATTTTTGAATTAGTGAAAGAACACAATTGGAGGTTGATTGCACTTGAAATCATGCCAGACCATGTACACTTGTTTCTTAACACGCCTACGGATGAGTCGCCAGCTCAAATAGCTAAATGGGTAAAAGGACGGGCATCACATCATCTAAGGAAAGAATTCCCAGAGCTATTGAAACTACCAGCCTTATGGACACCGACCTATTTTGTAGCATCAACAGGTCAAGTGAGTAGCGAAGTGGTGAAGAGGTACATCGAGAATCAGCGAGGGAAATAAAAATCAGGTAAACTCCGGGTTAAAACCGAGAAGTCGGATTTCCACCCCCGGTTAGAAACGCGGGGGTTATCATCCGACCGTATTATCCTGATATTTTGTAGGGGCACAGCATTGCTGTGCCCCTACGACGTGTTGTATGCTATTTTTTTTGTCAATAATCAAGTTATTTGGAGAAGCGAGTTTACAACCACTGCTAAATGTAACAGATTGCAACGTATAATGAAAACGAGAAAACAATTAAGAAATATTGAAGAGCAGTAAGGTTAAATGCGAGTAGCGATCGCGGGAGCGGGTTTAGCAGGACTTTCCTGTGCTAAATATCTTACCGATGCAGGTCATACCCCCATTGTCTTGGAAAGCCGAGACACACTGGGGGGTCTGGTGGCAGCATGGAAAGATGCAGACGGAGACTGGTACGAAACAGGGCTGCATGTCTTTTTTGGGGCGTATCCCAATATGTTGCAGCTCTTAAAAGAATTGGGTATTGAAGATCGCTTACAGTGGAAACAACACACTATGATCTTCAATCAACCGGAAAAACCAGGAACTTACAGTAGATTTGATTTTCCCGACTTGCCAGCACCATTGAATGGCATCGTGGCAATTTTGCGGAACAATGATATGCTGACCTGGAGCGAGAAAATCCAGTTGGCTAAAGGATTGCTTCCAGCCATGATTCGGGGTCAACAGTATGTTGAAAAGACAGATAAATACACATTTTCTGAATGGCTCAAGCACCAAGGCGTCAGCGATGAGGTACAACAGGATATCTTTATCGCTGCATCCAAGTCGCTTAACTTCATTAATCCGGACGAGATTTCGGCGGTCGTTCTACTAACCGCCCTCAGAGCTTTTCTCCAAGAGAAAAACGGCTCAAAAATGGCTTTTCTGGATGGTTCACCTACGGAGCGATTGTGTAGTCCGCTAGAAGATTACATTACCGCACGCGGTGGGGAAATCCGATTAAAAGCGCCATTGAAAGAAATTTTGACAGACGCTGATGGCACAGTTAGCGGCTTCTTGATTCGGGGGTTAGATGGAGCAGAAGATGAAGTGTTAACGGCTGACTTGTACATCTCGGCAATGTCAGTTGACTGCTTGAAGGTCATGCTACCACCAGCTTGGAAGCACATGGAGTATTTCCAAAAACTGGAAGGGTTGGAAGGTGTACCAGTGATAAACTTACAACTGTGGTTTGACCGGAAACTGACAGATATTGATCAGTTATTATTTTCCCGCTCGTCTTTGCTGAGTGTTTATGCTGATATGAGTAATACTTGTAGAGGATACGCAGACCCAAATCGCTCAATGTTGGAATTGGTTCTCGCACCAGCACAAGATTGGATCTCAAAATCCGAAACAGAAATTTTACAGGTGACCCTAGCGGAGTTGCAAAAACTTTTCCCCACACATTTTGGGGAAGATAATCCAGCAAAATTGCTGAAATATCATGTAGTGAAAACGCCGCGTTCCGTTTACAAAGCAACTCCTGGCTGTCAACAGTGGCGTCCTGACCAGAAAACCCCCATTGCTAATTTTTATTTGGCAGGAAGTTACACTATGCAACGTTTCTTGGGAAGTATGGAAGGTGCCGTACTTTCTGGTAAGCTGACAGCGCAGGCGATCGCCGTTGCATACCCATTGGCAAATGCTTCCAGCCTGCAAATGCAAACCCTTCAGTCTGCAACGAATGCTGCAACTGCCTGAATCCCCCCCATGCATGAAAACGCCGATTTCTGTAGACGAGTCTTACCAACTGTGTCGTCAGCTTATAGTAAAGTATTCCACGACTTTTTACGTCGGCACTTTACTGATCAACAAGCAAAAACGTCCCGCTATTTGGGCCATTTACGCTTGGTGTCGCCGTACAGATGAACTCGTGGATGGTCCTGCTGCTACTATGACTACACCAGAAACCCTAGACCTATGGGAGCAGCAACTGGAATCCATTTTTGCAAGGCGTCCAGTAGATAATTTCGATGTAGCTTTGGTAGATACCATCCAGCGTTTCCCAATGGACATCCAGCCATTTCGGGATATGATTGCTGGTCAGCGTATGGATTTATACCGGAGTCGCTACGAAACCTTTGAAGAGTTATACCAGTACTGTTACCGCGTTGCAGGCACTGTCGGCTTGATGTCAACGGCGGTGATGGGCATCGATACCTCCCTAAACACAGCTCCGTGGAATCGCTATCAACCGCCGTATATTCCCAGTCAAGAAGCGATTACCCTGGGAATTGCTAATCAACTCACTAACATCTTGCGGGATGTGGGGGAGGATGCACGGCGGGGGCGGATTTATATACCCCTAGAAGACTTGGCGCGATTCAATTATAGCGAGCAAGACTTGTTCAAAGGAATAGTGGATGAGCGCTGGCGCTCTCTGATGCGCTTCCAAATCCAACGGGCACGCCAATTTTATACCAAGTCAGAAAAGGGCATTAGTTACCTATCTGTCGATGCCCGTTTACCCGTGTGGGCATCCCTGATGCATTACAGTCGCATTTTGAGCGTAATTGAACGCAATGATTATGATGTGTTCAATCAACGTGCCTACGTACCTCAGTGGCAAAAGTTACGTAGTCTCCCAGCGGCTTGGCTGCGATCGCAAGTGTTATGAGTATTGTTAGTTGTTAGTGGTTGGTTGTTGGTTGTTGATAATCAACAAGTAGGGGCGCAATGCCTTGCGCCCGTACTACTAAAATTAACTATTGACATCCACTTTAAAGTCTGATAAGATTACTTATCATCACCTTGGAGAGGTGGCTGAGTGGACGAAAGCGGCAGATTGCTAATCTGTTAGGGGATTTATCCCCTCGAGGGTTCGAATCCCTCCTTCTCCGTTTTTGAAAGTTAGGAGTTAGGAATTAGGAGTTAGGAGTTAGGAGTTAGGAGTTAGGAATTAATTCATAATTCATAACTCATAACTCCTCACTCATAACTCCTCACTCCTAAGTAATTTACTCCTTTGGAACGATGAAAGATTAAACTTATATCTAATTAAGTAGAAATCTGGATTTTAGACTCTATATATAGGAGGAGTGAAAGAAATATATGCAAAGAGTTCGTGCAGCCTTTGCCCTAACTTTGGCTACCATGCTCACAGGTTTTCTGGCAGCGGCTTGTGAAAACACTACCAGCAATAACACATCTGACAATGGCGGTAACGCCAGCCCAGCAGCAAATACAACTACCACAGCAAGCAGCGCCAAAGGGCTGAAAATTGGTTCCCTGTTACCAACAACAGGCGACCTAGCAGCCATCGGACAGCAGATGGCGGGTGCTGTTCCGTTGCTCGTAGATACCGTTAACGCCTGCGGTGGCGTGAATGGGGCACCAGTCACCCTTGTGTCAGTAGACGACCAAACTGACCCTAAAGCTGGTGCCGCTGGCATGAGTAAACTGGCAACCTTGGATAAAGTTGCTGGTGTAGTTGGCTCTTTTGCTAGCAGCGTCTCCACTGCGGCAGTTTCAATTGCTACACAAAATAAAGTCATGCTCATTTCTCCTGGTAGCACCAGCCCCGTGTTTACCGAAAAGGCGCAAAAAGACGACTTTAAAGGTTTTTGGGCGCGTACTGCCCCTCCAGATACCTACCAAGCACTAGCCTTAGCCCAACTTGCTCATAAAAAAGGTTACAAGCGAGTTTCCACAGTCGTCATTAACAACGACTATGGTGTGGGGTTTGAAAAACAATTTGTGCAAGCTTTTGAAAAATTGGGGGGAACTGTAGTCAACAAAAACAACCCCGTGCGCTACGACCCCAAAGCTACCACCTTTGAAACCGAAGCCGGAGCAGCTTTTGCTGGTAAGCCAAATGCAGTGCTAGCAGTGGCTTACGAAGAAACTGCAAGTTTGCTGTTAAAGGCTGCTTACCAGCAAGGTCTCAGTCAGGGGGTGCAGCTTCTGTTTACAGATGGCGAAAAGTCAGATACCTTTGCTGAGAAAGTTGGCAAAACCCCTGATGGTAAATATATAGTAGCTGGGTCTCTTGGCACAGTACCTGGTTCTAATGGCAAAGGATTAGAAGGTTTTTCCAAGCTTTGGCAAGCTAAAAAAGGAGTACCACCAGCACCATACACTCCCCACGCTTGGGACGCAGCAGCCTTGTTGGTACTAGCAGCACAAGCCGCTAAGAACAACACCGGCGTTGGCATAGCAAGCAAAATCCGTGAGGTAGCCAATCCCCCAGGCATAGAAGTTAGCGATGTTTGTGAGGGTCTAAAGTTATTGAAAGAAGGTAAAAAAATTAACTATCAGGGAGCAAGCGGTAATGTAGATATTGACAAAAACGGCGATGTCGTTGGTGTCTACGATGTCTGGACAGTTGTAGAAGACGGTAAAACTAAGACAATCGACCAAGTTAGCCCTAAGTAAGAGGGGGGGAGTGGGGAGTGGGGAGTTAGGAGTTAGGAGCGCCCTACGGGCGGCGCACCACCCGTTATGAATGGAAGAAACACCTCCACTCCCCCTCTGCCCCCTAATCCCCAAAGGGGGCCCCGAGTTCCCCCACTCCCCACTCCCTACTCCCCACTCCCCACTCCCTACTCCCCACTCCCTACTCCCCACTCCCCACTCTTAGAAGCCTCGGAAGTTGTAACCGACTCCGAACAACAATCCTACATCGGGGTCACTAAAAAATGCCGCGTTGACAGCAACTGTTGCCGTAAATTGACGAGTGAGAGGTACATCCACACCAGCAGTTACTAAGAAAGCAGCATCACCGCTGTTGCCAGTGTCAATAGCTACACCACCTCCGATGTAAGGGGCGATGGGCAATGGTTCGCTAAATGGATCTGCGAGCGATCGCAGGTTAAGGTCATAAGTGACAGGAATCAGAACCACTGGATTATCCCCTAGCACTGCTGATGGTCGGACGGAAATGCTATTTGTTAGTCCAATTTTGCTGATTAAAGTAAAGTTACCATCGCCCAAAGCTGAACCACCAGAACCTGATAGACCAATGTTTCCAGCTATGCCGACATAACTTGCCCCACCACGTGTCACTCTACCTGGAGTTACATTAATATCCGCTTGAGCTACATGATGAGCCGATGGTTTAACCGTTGGCGCTACACTAGGAGTAGATGGTTGAGAAGTAGGCTCTATAGACTGGGAAGAGAACGCCGCAGATGACGTTACTGTTGTGCCTGGAACTGGTGTAACTACGCGACTAACGGTTTCCTGTTGAGCGCTTGTGGGGAACTGGGCTGTTGTGCCTGGAACTGGTGTAACCACGGGACTAACGGTTTCCTGTTGAGCGCTTGTGGAGAACTGCTGCTTCCATCGAACTAACCTTGATGCTAGTGATGGTGGCTTGACTTCTGGGACGGTTGATGTTAATGGAGTTTGAGGAGATACGGATGGGGTGGAGGTCTCAAGCGAGGCACTTACGTTGCTGGAAGACACTTCCGTTGCGTTGGTCTGGGTTAACTGAAAACTGCTTGTGGTGTCCGCAGTTTGAGCTACAGCAGATAAGCTGTTACCTAAGACTGCTAGAGCGGAGAAACTCAGTAACCAAAAAACTCCCTTACAAGAAACAATAGTATTCACGTTCACTCCTACAAAGAATATTGCCGCAATAGACCATGGATTTCGTTGTTTTTAGGCAACTTCTGGCAACAATCAAAATTTAGCACCAAAATACAAAACCTACATCCATAATTTATCGGGGATATATATCAGATTTAGCACCAATAAGCTAAATATTATATCCTTAACTTGACAGATGACAAGAATTATATATGTACCGTAATTCGTAATTCATCCATTAATTACGAATTACGAATTACGAATTACGAATTATTAAGATCCTAGACTAGTAACTGCTTCGGCAACACACTTAGAGATAAAAGGCAAAATAGTACGGTTAAGAGCGTGCGCTTTGCCCTCAGTAAATACCACTAAGAGGTAGGGGCGTTGATCTGGTAACTCTATGTAAGCAGCATCATGACGAACTTGACTGGTCCAACCCGCCTTTGACCAAATTATTGCCCCTTTGGGAAGACTACCGCCTAAAAAGCCTGTCACCTGGTCTTCTTCAACATCTTGTGGTGTTGTATCTGTGGTGTATGAATCCCGATGAGTACGTTTCATCAAAGCCATCATGGCTTGCGAAGCTGAGCTCGACACCGCCACCCCACCTACAATACTATGCAGCAACTTAGCGGTGGCATTTGTAGTTAGCATATTACGATTTTCAAGCAACTCTCCCACAAACGCTCGTTCGCGTCCATAAGGACCATCGCACCAAGTTTTTTGGCAGACGTTAATCGTCTCCATTTCCGACCATCTTAAAGACTGAAAATAGCGGTTAACAATATGACGCTGATACTTCCATGTATCAAATGGTCCGGTTGGTAATTCTGGCCCGGAAGTGGTTCCAGTCAGCATATCCACCACCAAGCTGGTAGCATCATTGCTGGAGTCAACAATCATATCGCGGATAGCTCTGTCCAACTCCTTGGAAATAGGAATCATCCCCTTGTCTAACCATTCGTTGATAGCCACCAGATAAAATAGCTTTACCACACTCGCAGGGTAAATTCGCTCAACACCGCGATAAGTAAAACCACGGTTAGAGTGGTTCCAAAAGGCATCTGGAGTTAGCGCACCACCCGTATTTACTAGCACAGGCGGATCGTAGACAATCCAAGTCAGAGCAATTTGGTTGGAAGCTAAGGTCGGAAATTCTGCCCAAACTGCTTCTAAAATGCCATTACCAAGATTTTCGAGTTGTTCGTCTTGACTGAAAAAAATCATCGTTGTTTAAGGATGTCCTTTAATCTAAAATCCCAAATCCCAAATCCCAAATGGGATGAGTATCAGTGTCTAGCTGACCTGAATTTATATGATTCTCCCCACTGTCACCGTTTGGCAACTCAAGCCGCTGCTAGGCGACATTTACGGGTGAGATCAAATTCTCAGGATGTAGATACCCCACATGCAACGTCTCTACAGGCGTGTTTGTGTGAGGATGATTATCAAGGGTGGTTGTCAGTTTCAGATTTGAGTTTATTAGAACCATGCACTATACCTTATCAGGCTAGATCATTTTCCGAATTTGAGATTAAAAAACTGCTGAGTAAGGTCATCGATTTTACCCACAAAGCCATGCAACAACCAAATTATTACCTGTGGGGTGGGACAGTAGAACCAAATTATGACTGTTCAGGATTGATGCAGGCGGCGTTCGCCTCTGTGGGTATTTGGTTACCTAGAGATGCCTATCAGCAGGAAGGTTTTACCAGTCCTATTGCTATGTCAAAGTTAGAACCAGGCGACCTGGTATTTTTTGGAAGTTCTGAAAAAGCAACTCATGTGGGACTTTATTTGGTAGATGGTTGTTATATCCATAGTTCTGGGAAAGATCAGGGACGTAACGGTATTGGCATTGACTGTCTTTCGGAACAAGGAGATGCGGTGAGTCAGTCATATTATCGACAGCTACGTGGTGCTGGAAGAGTTGTGAAGAGTTATGAACCGCCAAAACGCCATGAAGAGAGAGAAAAAATATGACGAATGGGTTGGTTAAGAGTGGAACCCGTGAGCAAAATGGGGCAATGTGGGCAGATGTCGATGTAACGATTGTGATCCCGGTGCATGACGAAGTGGAAAGTTTGCCTTATTTGCTTGAGGCGATCGCCAAAACTTTGATTGCGAGTGAGTTGAGTTATGAAATTATCTGTGTAGATGATGGTTCAACTGATGGTTCAGCAGAGTTTCTTAAAGAACAGGCGCTTGTACGTAGTGATTTAAAGGCAGTGATTTTGCGTCGCAATTACGGTCAAACTGCGGCAATGGCTGCTGGGTTTAATTATGCACTAGGTAAAGCGATAGTCACTTTGGATGCTGACCTTCAAAATGACCCTAAGGATATCCCCATGCTGTTGGCAAAGCTGGAGTCTGGCTACGATTTGGTCAGTGGTTGGCGGCAAAATAGGCAAGATGGTGCCGTGAAGCGGTTACTTCCTTCTAAAATTGCCAACTGGTTAATTCGGCATACCACTGGGGTGAATATTCATGATTATGGCTGTTCGCTGAAAGCTTATCGTGCGGAAGTGGTGGCAGATATGAACCTTTATGGGGAACTGCACCGATTTATTCCGGCTTTAGCGTACATTGAAGGGGCAAGAATTACAGAAATGCCCGTGCGTCACCACTCCCGTCGCTTTGGTCGCAGTAAATATGGCTTGTGGCGGACTTTCCGGGTATTGATGGATTTGTTAACCATTTTGTTTATGAAAAGGTTCCTGACACGCCCAATGCACGTTTTTGGGTTGTTAGGTTTAATTTCTATGGTTTTGGGGACAGCGATCGGAATTTACCTGACTTGGGTCAAATTGGTTTTGGGTCAGAACATTGGCAATCGTCCTTTACTGATTTTGGGGGTTCTCCTACTGGTGACTGGGGTGCAACTCTTTTGCTTTGGTCTGTTGGCAGAGTTATTGATGCGTACTTACCATGAGTCCCAAGGACGTCCCATCTATCGTGTACGCGAGGTTGTTACAAATAGCGTTCAGTAATGGAACAATAGTGGATAGTTGTTTGGTGTTTGGTGTTTGTTGTTTGGTGCCAACCAGCAACAAACAACCAACAACCAACAACTAATACCTAACACCTAACACCTAAATAAACTTCCATCTATCGTGCAAGTATTTCGTGCATCTTTCGCCCAGTTGTGGCGTGGCAACCTACTGGTTTTATTCGTAACAGGGTTATTATATTGGTGCAGCATGGCTTCGTTACTGCCAACTTTGCCGCTCTACCTCGATGGTGTAGGCGCAACCAAGCTGCAAATTGGGATTGTGATGGGCGGTTTTGCCCTTGGACTGTTGCTATGCCGCCCTTTCTTGGGAAGGTTGGCGGATGAGCGGGGTCGTAAAATTGTGTTGCTCATTGGTACCTTAGCAGCTGTGATAGCACCTCTGGGCTACTTAGTGGTTAAATCTATTCCCGTGTTGCTAGTGCTGCGTGCTTTTCATGGCATTAGCCTCGCCGCTTTTTCTACTGGCTTCACCACATTGGTGGCGGACTTGGCTCCTCCACAAAAGCGTGGTGAAATTATCGGTAACATGAGTTTGGTAAATCCAATTGGCATGACCATTGGACCTGCTTTGGGGGGTTATTTACAAGCAGAGTTTGGGAACCAAATTCTATTTCTGATAGCTGCTGAATTCGCTTTAGTTGCGCTGTTAGGTACGCTACAAATCATCAATCCACCAGTTCCACCACAGCCGCAAAGTAGTCCGAAAGATCATCGATTTTGGCAAATATTGGTCGGTCCCAAAGTCAGAGCCCCAGCTTTGGTATTATTGCTAATTGGTTTGGCTTATGGTACACTGAGTACCTTTGTGCCGTTATTTATGAAATCCACTGGAGTGGATTTAAATGCTGGGTTGTTTTATTCTGTTGGGGCAATTTCTAGTTTTAGTGTGAGGGTGTTTGCAACTCGAGCAAGCGATCGCTGGGGTCGTGGTTTGTTTATCACTTTTAGCCTAGTTGCTTACACTTTAGCTATGGTACTGCTTTGGCAAGCCAATAGCGCCATGTCGTTCTTGTTTGCCGCACTTTTAGAAGGATCTGGTGGTGGGACGCTGATAGCGATGATCGCCAGTGTGATGGCAGAACGTTCACAACCACGGGAACGAGGGCGAGTTTTTGCTTTGTGCATCGCTGGATTTGATGTTGGTATTGCGATCGCAGGTCCTGTTCTCGGTTTTGTTGCTGAACAAGTTGGCTACCGCTACATGTTTGCTTCTGCTGCCATTCTCACCCTCTTAGCGCTGCTGATCTTCCTCACCCAATCCAGCAAAGACTTACCTAGTTCCCTGCGTTTTGCTCTCGGTCGCGGTCAAGATACCTACGCCTTAAACAAGCGAGGAGTTAGGAGTTAGAAGTTCATTCCTAACTCCTAACTCCTAACTCCTAACTTTCCCAAACGGGCGAGGAGGGATTCGAACCCCCGACACCGTGGTCCGTAGCCACGTGCTCTAGTCCACTGAGCTACACGCCCTTACTAGAAAACTATCCTAACACATCCTAAACAAATGACGCAAGATAATTTTCAATCTTTCTCAACCAATTTAACTCATCTGGATAATCAGGGGCAAGCCCAGATGGTGGATGTGTCTGGTAAAGCGCCCACTGTCCGTCAAGCTGTAGCCGCTGCTAGAGTACGCATGTTGCCTGAAACCTATATGGCTATCCAAGCCGGTAACGTACCCAAAGGGGATGTTTTGGGAACTGCAAGGCTAGCTGGAATTATGGCTGCCAAAAATACGGCGTCTTTAATTCCCCTGTGTCATCCTTTGCCATTGCACAAAATAGAAGTGGAGGTGACACCAGACCCACAATTACCAGGTTATCAAATTCACGCTACAGTCAGAACCAAAGCCGAAACAGGCGTGGAAATGGAAGCCCTCACTGCCGTTTCTGTTGCTGCTCTCACCCTTTACGATATGGCAAAAGCCTTAGAAAAAACCATTCAAATTGAATCGATCCGTTTGGTAAGTAAGACTGGTGGGAAATCTGGAGATTATTTCGAGGAAGAAAGGGTGTAGGGGAGGAAGAAAGGGTGTAGGGGTGTAGGGGTGTGAGGGTGTGGGGGAAGAAGAAAGGGTGTAAGGGTGTAAGGGTGTGAGGGTGTGGGGGAAGAAGAAAAGGAGACGGGGAAAGTACCAACATAAATCTTCGCGTGGCTGTGTTTCACACTCTGCGAGTCATCTTTCAATAGCCTCTACCCCCATACCCCCACACCCCCACACCCCCACACCCCTACACCCCTACACCCCTTACTCATATAACCCGCAAAAGTTTATTTCCACCTTTCTGAAACTCATAGGGAACTTGTCTAATCTCGACTGCGTAACCTTGGGCTTCTAATTCCCGCATTACAGGTTGCAGCAAAGGTGAAGTTTCTCCTGTCATGTTCACCAGCAATGGAAAAATGCGAACTTCTGTTGCAACCCGACACATCTGGGCGATCGCCGCTAGATGAAATTCCATTGATAGCTGGTCTGAGTAGGTAAACAACAAGTGAGAACAAAGCGCTAGGTCAAACTGTCCTGTATGAAATGACAAGTTTGGCAGTTCCTCTATAACGTAACGTCCCTCCTGTAGTCCTTGGGTAAAGTCTGTTAAGAACTGGCGCATTGTCATTAAGCGAACCTGACACAAATGTTCAGGGGACTGCATCGTCGTCCACACAAAGTTTTGCCGATTAGCTTCTACACCCTTTAAAATTATGGAGGAAGTTTCCTCAATACGCCTTTCGATCTCAGTTGCTGAAAACTGGTAGATTGGGTCGCAAGAAATGACACTATACCCAAGCTGTGTCATTTCAGCATTAAAACTAGCAGGACCACCTGCACAATCCAGAATTTTGCGTTGTAGGTCATCAGCAGTGAGGTCAAACATCTGAATGTATTCTTGGAGAGAACGTCCCCAAGGAACAACTTGGTCAAGCCTCAATCCCATACACCTTTCCCTCGTGTTCGCATTTCTTCATTAGTTCGTAGTAGCGCTGTCTTCGCCGATTACATCGCATTAGTTCGTAGTAGCGCTGTCAACGCCTGTTAAATCGCGGCTTTTTTGCGCCTAAGCACAACTACCAACAAGCGCAAAGTTAGTTTGCCATATTAGCAGATTTTTACACGTTTAGACCCAACCGTTTGTCCTTTGCAAGTGTATGACCGAAAATCTTAGGGCCGGGACCCCCTACCTTCACATGGGGTAAGCACTCTTGGGGACTTCAGTCCCCGTCAAAATTCTATGTTTTTTTTGCGAGAGCTTCGCACGGAGTGTCAGTTGACAAGAGTGCGAGCTTCGTGCTATAGTAGATCCAAACTGGTCAATTATTTTGCACCCTACCCCCAGACTGGGGGAAAGTTACGCCTAGGAAGTTATCAATCCCAAGTGGGTTGAGTCCAGGAACCATGCCTACGGGAATCACCGCCAATGTGTGGGAAACTCCGACAGTCGGATATGTAGGAGATACGGCTGAAACTCTTACAGAATTCTCTTGCCTTTAGGCATGGGGAGTGTCAATATCAATATCCCAATCGACGAAGCTTTAATCCAAGAAGCCAAGGCTTTTGGAAATCAACAGACCGAACGTGATGTAGTCGA
>JADQBA010000408.1 GCA_016903675.1 Stigonema ocellatum SAG 48.90 = DSM 106950
CAGCCGATTTGCCAATAAAATAGATGTGAACTGTGCGGCTGTCCAGACCTCTGTGTTTCGGACAAACAGCGTCGCACCAGCAATCAGGGTGGTAAAAATCTGTTCTAAGGAAGGATCAAAGTTGAGTGAAGTAAACTGGAGGACTCGGTCAGTTGAATCAATCCCATAATATTTTTGAATATGCTGACAATGAGTAGCGAGTGAATGATGGGAAATGGGAACCCCTTTTGGTGTACCTGTGGAACCACTCGTATACATCACATAAGCTAGGTGGTCAGGTGTCACTTGAGTGACGGGATTTGTCAGGCTTTGTTCACTAGGTATCTCGGCATGATTGTCCAGGCGTTGCTGAATTGAAGTATGAAATGAAAAAATCGGGTATTTTAAAACTCTTTCTCTTTGCGCCTTTGCGACTTTGCGTGAGGCAAATTCATACCGTGATTCAGCAACGCCATTGTCCAAGCAGACAATCGGTACAGTCTGTTCTGAAAGTAAGTCTAGAAAGTCCTGTTGAGTCAACACTAATGCTACTTCTGCATCTTTTATCATGAAGCGCAAGCGGTCAGTTGGGTAGGCTGGGTCTAGTGGTAGGTAAGTCCCCCCGGCTTTGAGGATACCCAACAACCCTACCACCATTAAAGGCGATCGCTCCACACACAAACCCACCAACACATCTGGTTGCACACCTTGTGACTGGAGGTAATGTGCAATTGTGTTCGCACGGGTGTTTAATTGAGAGTAAGTTAGTGCTTCGTCTTCAAAAACTAGTGCGATCGCATCCGGTGTCAATTCCACCTGTTGAGAAAACAACTCATGAATACATTTATCAGTAAGGTATTCAGACTCAGTATCATTCCACTCCACCAACAACTGATGGCGTTCCGCTGCACTCAACAGGGGTAATTCACCCACAGTTTGTCGCGGATTTTCCACAATTGCGGACAACAAGTTCTGGAAATGACCAGCCATGCGCGAAATCGTTGACCCATCAAACAAGTCAGTGTTGTACTCCCATGACCCCACCAACCCGTGGTCAGTTTCCGACATTGATAAGGTAAGATCAAACTTAGCAATTGTGCTTTGGTGATCTAACTGAGTCAAAGTTATACCAGGTAATTCAACTTCACTCATCGGGGCATTTTGCAATACAAACATCACACCGAATAGGGGTGAGTAAGCTAAAGAACGCTGTGGTTGTAATGCTTCTACTACCACCTCAAAAGGTACATCCTGATGTTCATAAGCTTTCAGTGTGGTTTCCCTGACTTGTGAGAGTAAACTCTCAAAACTGGGATTCGCTTCAAAACTGGTTCTCAACACCAAAGTATTCACAAAAAAGCCGATAAGCGACTCTATTTCACTGCGGTTGCGATTGGCTATTGGCGTACCCACCAAAATATCTGACTGACCACTGTAGCGATATAATAAGGTGCTAAAAGCCGCCAGCAGGGTCATAAATAAGGTCGTACCCGACTCTTGAGATAGGCTTTGCAACTTCTGTTTTAAATCCCCAACTACTGTAAAACTTTGAGTCCTACCCCGGTAAGTTTGCACCACAGGACGAGGGCGGTCAGTGGGTAATTG
>JADQBA010000096.1 GCA_016903675.1 Stigonema ocellatum SAG 48.90 = DSM 106950
GATCACGACCCGCGCGGCCTTCACGGTGCCGGCGGCGGTCATCAGCATCGGGAAGAAGCGCTGGTACTTGTCGGCCGCGATCATCACGGCCTTGTAGCCCGCGATGTTGGCCTGGGAGCTGAGCACGTCCATGCTCTGGGCACGGGTGGTGCGCGGCGCGGCTTCGAGCGCGAAGCCGGTGAGGCCGGCGGCGGCCACGCGCTGCAGGCCGGCGGCGTCGAAGGGATTGAGCATGCCCACGAGCACGCTGCCGGACTTGGCGAGCGCGCATTCGGCGTCGCTCGGGGCGCGCACCTTGAGCACGATGTCGGCACCGAAGGCGCCGGCCTGGTCGGTGATCTCGGCACCGGCCGCTTGATAGGCCGCGTCGGTCACGCTGGCCGCCACGCCCGCGCCGCTCTGCACACGCACCGTGTGCCCCAACGCCACCAGTTTCTTCGCCGTCTCCGGGGTCACGGCCACTCGGGTTTCGCCTGTCGTTGTCTCGGCAGGCACGCCTATCAGCATAGAGTTCTCCTCAGGGCAAGGTGCAGCGCGAAATGCGGGCGAAGCTTACAGCAAGACATTCGGCCCGATCTGTCGCGCAAGGGGCGAAGTATCCATGCTCCAACGTCCGTGGCTGCTGAAAATCTAGCTATCCATTTGATAGCTTATTGGTGATGGATCGAGGCCTTTCCCTCTGACGCGCTGTAAGGAAACCGGTCTCAGGCGGCGCCGGCGCGGCGGCATCGTGCGGCGCAAAAACAACGCCGGCGTTTGCACGAACTTCGTGTCATCTACAGGACAAAGATGTAGGCCTTTGTAATCATTCTTCCATGGATTGATTTAAAAGAAGGGTTCATGTGCATTAGTTGCAGGGCAGATTGCTTACCTTAGACGCAGATAGATACACTTCGCCTCACTTGGAGCCGTACACAGAGGCGGCCCATGGGAGGAAGTAAGGGGGTAAAAAAATGCGCATTGCTGTCCTCGACCACGAGGCCCATCAGAGAAAACTGATTCATCAGACCATGGCGTCGCTCGGGCACGAGTGCCATGAGTACGCGGACGGAAAATCGCTGCTGCATTCGATGCGGCGACAGACCTTCGATCTGCTGCTTCTCGACTGGCACCTGCCCGACATCCGCGGCCTCGACGTGGTGAAGACGATTCGCCACGACCTCAAGAGCCGGTTGCCCGTGCTGTTCGTCACCGCACGGCACGACGACGCAGACATGGTCGCCGGGCTCAACGCGGGAGCCGACGACTTCATGAGCAAGCCGATCCAGGCCACCGAGCTCGAGGCGCGCGTCAACGCCCTGCTGCGGCGCTCGTACCCCGCGCAGCACGAGACCGAGCTGGTCTTCGGCCCCTACCATTTCTATCCACCCTCGCGAACGCTCAAGATGCGCGGCATGCCGGTCGAGCTCAAGAACCGCGAGTACGAACTGGCGCTGTTCCTGTTCCAGAACCTCGGCCGCCTGCTGTCGCGCGAGCACCTGCACGAAGCGGTATGGGGCCTGGGCGTCGAGGCGCTCTCGCGCTCGCTCGACACCCACATCTCGCGCCTGCGGACCAAGCTCGACCTGCGGCCCGCCAACGGCTTCCTGCTGCTGGCGATCTACGGGCTCGGCTACCGGCTCGAAACGGTCGAAGCCGGCCAGCTCGGCGCACGCGGGGGCGAAGCGCGCAGCTCCTGAGCGGGTTCGCGTCCAATACGGGGATGATTCGCGCGGCGGCGTGCCAGCCCATGGCCCGCCTTCCGCGCGAGCGTCGAAGGAATCCATCCCCATGAACACCACCGTCCGCTGGAAACCCAACGTCACCGTCGCCGCGGTGATCGAACGCGAGGGCCGCTTCCTGCTGGTCGAGGAGCGCACGGAGCAGGGCCTGCGCCTCAACACCCCGGCCGGCCACCTCGATCCCGGCGAATCACCGGCCGAAGGCTGCGCGCGCGAGGCGCTCGAGGAAACAGCCCATGCCTTCGTGCCGACCGCGCTGGTCGGCATCTATCTCGCGCGTTCGGCCGACGATCCCGCCGTGACCTACATGCGCTTCGCCTTCAGCGGCGAGCTCGGCGAACGCGAAGCGGGCCGGGCACTCGACACCGGCATCGTGCGCACGCTCTGGATGACGGCCGACGAGATCCGCGCCAGCGTGGCGCGGCATCGCAGCCCGCTGCTGCTGCAGTGCGTCGAAGACCACCTGGCCGGCCAGCGGCATCCGCTGGACCTGATCCACGTCGACGATTCGGTGCGGCAAGAGCCGCGCTGAGCAAACTCAGACGATCACGCCGCCGCCCAGGCAGCGTTCGCCGTCGTACAGCACCGCCGACTGGCCCGGCGTCACCGCCCATTGCGTCTGGCCGAAGCGCAATGCAAAGGCATCGTCGCGCGGAGCTTCGTCGCCGGCCACCATCTCGCAGGCCGCGTCGGCCTGCCGATAGCGCGACTTGGCGCCATAGGCGCCCGGCAGCGGCGGCTCACCCGCCACCCAGCTCGCGTCGTCGGCGCGCAGCGAGGTCGACAGCAGCCAGGGATGGTCGTGGCCCTGCACCACCCACAACGTGTTGTTCTCGACGTCCTTGCGCGCCACGAACCACGGCGAATGGTCGCCCGCGCCGCGCTGCGCGCCCTTCTCCTTCACGCCCCCGATGCCCAGCCCCTGCCGCTGGCCCAGCGTGTAGAAGCTCAGGCCCTGGTGCTCGCCGAGCCTGCGGCCGCGGTCGTCCTTGATCGGACCCGGTTCCTTCGAGATGTAGCGGTTCAGGAACTCGCGGAACGGCCGCTCGCCGATGAAGCAGATACCGGTCGAGTCCTTCTTCTTCGCGTTCGGCAGGCCGATCTGCTCGGCGATGCGGCGCACCTCGGTCTTGTGCAGCTCGCCGACCGGGAACAGCGTCTTCGACAGCTGCGCCTGGTTCAGGCGGTGGAGGAAGTAGCTCTGGTCCTTCGAGGGGTCGAGCCCCTTGAGCAGCTCGTGCCGGCCCGTGGCCTCGTCGAGCCGCACGCGCGCGTAGTGGCCGGTGGCGATCTTCTCGGCGCCCAGGCGCATCGCATGGTCGAGGAAGGCCTTGAACTTGATCTCTGCATTACACAGCACGTCGGGATTGGGCGTGCGGCCGGCCTTGTACTCGCGCAGGAACTCGGCGAACACGCGGTCCTTGTAGTCGGCCGCGAAGTTCACGTGCTCGATCTCGATGCCCAGCACGTCGGCCACGCTGGCGGCGTCCACGAAGTCGATGTTCGACGAGCAGTACTCGCTGTCGTCGTCGTCTTCCCAGTTCTTCATGAAGATGCCGACCACCTCGTGCCCCTGCTGCTTGAGCAGGTGCGCGGTCACCGCGGAATCCACACCGCCGCTCAGCCCGACCACGATCCGTTGCTTTGCCATAGGGGCGACATTGTCCCAGCCCCGGCGAGGCGGGGTCGGCGTGGGGGAAATCGGGGGCGCCCGTTCAGGCGCGCAGGCTGTCGCGGATGCGGGCCAGCAGCTCGTAGGAGCGCAGCCGCGAGGCGTGGTCGAAGACCTGCGAGGTGATCATCAGTTCGTTGGCGCCGGTGCGCTCGATGAAGGCCTCCACGCCCGCGCGCACGGTGTCGGGAGAGCCCACGGCCGAGCACGACAGCACCGAGTCGAGCAGCGCGTTCTCGGCCGGGCCGACCTTCTGCCGGTAGCCCTCGACCGGCGGCGGCAGCCGGCCGGGCCGGCCGCTGCGCAGGTTGACGAAAGCCTGCTGCCACGAGGTGGCGCGGAACTCGGCCTCGGCGTCGGTGTCGGCCGCGAACACGTTGAAGCCCAGCATCACGTAGGGCTTGGCAAGCTGCGCCGAGGGCTTGAAGGTCTCGCGGTAGATCTGGATCGCCTGCATCATCTGCTGCGGCGCGAAGTGCGAGGCGAAGGCATAGGGCAGGCCCAGGTGGGCGGCCAGCTGCGCGCCGAAGGTGCTCGAGCCGAGGATCCACACCGGCACCTCGAGCCCCGCGCCCGGCACGGCGCGCACCGCCTGCTGCGGGTTCTTCGACATGAAGTCCATCAGCTCGATCACGTCCTGCGGGAACTGGTCGGCGTCCGATTCGAGGTTGCGGCGCAGCGCGCGCGCGGTGCGCTGGTCGGAACCGGGGGCGCGGCCCAGGCCCAGGTCGACGCGGCCCGGGTAGAGCGACTCGAGGGTGCCGAACTGCTCGGCGATGACCAGCGGCGAATGGTTGGGCAGCATCACGCCGCCGGCGCCGATGCGGATCGTCGAGGTGCCCGCGCCCACGTGCGCCAGCAGCACCGCCGTGGCCGCGCTGGCGATGCCCGGCATGCCATGGTGCTCGGCGAGCCAGTAGCGCCGGTAGCCGAGCTTTTCGCCATGCTGCGCCAACGACAGCGAGTTGCGAAAGGACTGCGCGGCATCGCTGCCTTCGACGATCGGGGAGAGGTCGAGGATCGAGAAATCCACACCTCCAACAGTGCTAGCATCGCGCTAGGATGTATTACAGTTAACGGCATTTATACAGGCAACAGTTGCTATGGACAATTCCCCCATCAAGGCTGTTCAAGCCCCCTACTATGGCGATAACTTCTACCGTACACCGCCACCAGATTTACCCTCCTTATTGTTGAAGGAGCGAATTGTCTATCTTGGAATGCCACTGGTGCCTGCTGTCACCGAACTGATCGTTGCTGAACTGTTGTATTTACAGTCTGATGATCCGGAAAAACCAATTAAAATCTATATCAACTCTACTGGTACCTCCGGTTACAGTGGCGACCCCATTGGCTTTGAAACTGAAGCCTTCGCCATCTATGACACAATAAAATACATCAAACCCCCCATCTTCACCATCTGTATTGGTTCGGCGATGGGTATGGCAGCGATGCTTCTGAGTGCAGGCACAAAGGGTTGCCGTGCTAGTTTACCCAATTCTTCCATTATCCTGCACCAACCTAAGAGCTACGCCCAAGGTCAGGCGACAGATATTCAAATCCGTGTTAGGGAAGTTTTGGCGAATAAGGCGACCTTGTTAGATATCCTAGCTGAAACCACAGGTCAGTCTAAGGAAAGAATTGAGAAGGATATGGACCGCAGCTTCTATATGACTCCTCAGCAAGCTAAGGAATATGGCTTGATTGACCGAGTTTTTGAGAAAGAAGAACTCGCCAATCCCCCTTTACCCGCCGGAATCCTTTAAAGAGAGTTAGGAGTTAGGAGTTAGGAGTTAGGAATGAAAAGATAACAATTTATAATTACCAACTCCTAACTCCTCACTCCTAACTCCTTGATCCCCCAGTTAATTATAAATGGAGTAGCAAAAATGCCTATAGGCGTTCCTAAGGTTCCCTACCGTATGCCAGGGGAGCAATATACACAATGGATTGACATCTACAATCGTCTTTACCGGGAACGGGTTATTTTCCTGGGGCGAGACATTGATGATGAAATTGCCAACCAAATTATCGCCGTGATGCTGTATCTGGATTCAGAAGATCCTGGTAAGGATATATCCTTATATATTAATTCTCCCGGTGGTATGGTCACCTCTGGGTTGGCAATTTATGACACCATGCAACACATCAAATCAGACGTGGTGACTATTTGCGTTGGCTTAGCAGCCTCCATGGGATCTTTTCTGCTGGCTGCTGGTACTAAAGGCAAACGGGTAGCATTGCCTCACTCACGGATTATGATTCACCAACCTTCTGGTGGTACCCGTGGACAAGCAACCGATATTGAAATTGAGGCAAGGGAGATTCTGCGGATTCGTCACCAGCTCAATAATATTTACGCTCAAAACACAGGTCAGACTTTGGCAAAGATTGAAAAAGACATGGATCGCGACTTTTTCCTGTCAGCCGCCGAAGCGAAGGAATACGGTTTGATTGACCGTGTGATTGACGAACGTCCATAAGAATGGGGAGTGGGGAATGGGGAATGGGGAATGGGGAGTTATGAGTTATGAGTTATGAGTTAGGACTTAACTACTTACTTTAAAAGTGTTATTTTCTTACTCCTCACTCCTCACTCCTCACTCCTCACTCCCTACTCCCCACTCCCCTCTCCCCACTCCCCACTCCCCATTAATAGGTGAAGCGTGAACTTTCAAGAAAAAATTTAGTCTTTATGATTAAGACTCCAAGCTTTCAGTTGTAGACACCCTTTGGTGACTTCCCGTAAGGTAAGCTGATAGCTGATATTCGCGCTTCTAATAGATCAAAATGGATCTTGGAGATTGCTACCGTTTATTGGGTTTAAGGTCGGGGGCGTGTTTTGCCGATATCAAAGCTTCTTACCGTCGGTTGGCACAGCAATATCATCCGGATATCAATCCAGATGATAAAACAGCAAAAGAAAAGTTTATTGCCTTGACTGAGGCATATAAGATGCTCTTGCAGGTGGTGCAGCCAGCAGAAATAGTCCAGCAGTCAATTGATTCGCAAGCATCTGAACCTGAGAAACCACCCGGAAAAAAAGAGACTCCACAGCAACAGCCAAGGTCAAAGCCGCCTCATTGGTTGGAAATAGAACAGGGGCTGAAGTGGAGAACTTATGAGCAGTTGCAGCAGTTTTTGAAACAGAGAAGGTTTCCACAAGCGATCGCCTTGGTGGAAGCTTTAGCACAACGTTTACCAGAAGATGGGGAAGTTCGCCAGTGGCAAGCTATTGCCTATCAAATTTGGGGACGAGCGTTGATTGCTCAAAACCAGCTGCCGAAAGCTAGAATTTATCTTCAGAAAGCCCTCAAGACAGACCCCAACAACAAGACTCTCTGGCATGAGGTGCAGCGCGATTTTCAGCGGTTGGAGGAGATTTTTTAAGATTTTACACAAATCCTCTAAAAATAAGTATCTTAACGCAGTTTAATTCGCCTTTCTCACTTTCCGTATTAGTACTCTAGTCCTAGTCTATTTTGACAGGTAGTCTGTAAAAAGGTACTGATGCACGACAACGCTGAGTAATAAGGCGATTTCCTTATGTTTTACCGTCTCGCGTTAACTTCAGGTTTAATGCTAGCAAGCGCCATTGCTATGGAGCAATCTGCCTTAGCTCAAAGTGTAGACGTTCCCTTTACTGGAAATGTTCCAGTTCAAGCTACTTTTAGCACTCCTACCCCCGGTACTGCAGAAGCAAAAGTTTCTGTCAGTTCTGGTATGAATGGGAACACGTTTCAATCGCAAACTCCTGCGACGAGCGCTGTTCAGTCCACTACCCCTGCCACTATCACTGTTTCTCCTCCCAAGTTTATATCTGGTCCTACCCCTGATCCGAGTGGGACAAACCAAATCGGGTTTTTAAAATTCGGTTCGACCAATCTTAGGAGTGATGTTGGCGGTGGAACTGGAAGTTTGCCTGCGGGTAGCACCAATTTACAGGTGGATATGTTGGTACAGCGACCTGGAAATTTTACGCCAGGAAACTATACCTACGCTGTCACTTTAACCATTACGCCATAACTGGTTTTCATGCTTGATGATTCTGTTAAACCTTAATTTTTTAAGAAGGATTTACAAATGATTCGTCGTTCTTTATTGACTGCTGCTTTAATACTTGTTGGTAGCGCTGTTGTTGGTGAGAGTGCCTTTGCTCAAAGTGTTGATATCAACTTTACTGGAACTGTGCAGGGTCGATGTAGCTTTAACACTCCTACAGGAGGCACTTTGGCAGCCGACGGTGGATCAGGACCTGTTAGTACTTATATGATCAGCTCCCTAGCTCCTGGAGGCGCACCGGGTCAGGTTACTGTCACCTGCAACCAACCTGCCAACCTTTTAGTATCTAATCCCATTCAGACAGGAGGACCTTCAGGAGGTATGTCAGGGGCGAGGGTCGATTCACCCGCAGGTCAGACAAGCTCGGGCTCTTCTATTGGTAGTCTGAGCGGTGGTTCTTCTGGTCCTCTGTTTCTCCCTCCTGGTGCTACACCACTAGCTGTTCAGATGGGAGTACAAAGTGGTCCTAATGGTCCTTTGCAGCCAGGAAATTACAATTACAAAGTCACCTTAACAATTACACCATAGCAGTGGTGGTGGGCATTGCCCACCCTACTTGGGAACCACTCCACTGATGATAAATTTGTCTGTAGATAAAGGAAGTCTACTCAAACCTGGGAACTATAAATACGGAGTTAAATTTACAATAATACCGTAAATATGGTTCGCAATAATTGGTTTTCTTTAGCCGCTTTTAGCACTTGTTTATCTACTCTACTTCTGTTTCCAGGTCAAGCTTCTGCACAAGTTAGCGTCTCTCCATTGGTGATTGAAGCCTTAGCTTCTCGCGGACAAGCTCAAGGAATCATCACAATTACAAATACCAGCAATACTCTCTCTCGCGTTCGCGTCTACGCTGAACCTTTCACCTATAACCGCGATACAGGGTTTCAAACCTTACCAACTAAAAGTCCAAGTGACCTCACCCCATATCTGCAATTTTCTCCCCGTGAAATGACTATCCAGCCAGGAGAAAGTCGGCGGGTGCGCCTGATCAGTCGATTAGCGCCTAATCTGGCTGATGGCGAATATCGAGCAGTGGTGTTTAATGAAACTCTCACCGATTCCAAGGATAGTTCTGGCAATAAAGTTAGTTTGGTGGCGCGAATTGGGGTGACATTCTACCTTAGAAAAGGCAACCTTTCTCCCAACCTGACAGTAGATAGCGCTAGCTTCAACGCACAGCAAAAACAGATTGAGTTATTAGTTCGCAATAGTGGTCAAGCAACTGCCCGCCCCAGTTTAACTTGGACACTCAGGCGTGGGGAAAGTGTTGTCAAAAATGGGCAGGTAGAGGCTAATGCTGTGGTAGCCCAGAGCGATCGCAACTTCTTATTAGTTTCCATCTCTAATAAAAATGAACCAGCCCTTACTCCAGGTACATATCAACTGAATGGTGAGTTGGTATGGGGTGAAGATAATAACAAGAGCAAGCTGCCATTCAAGGTTAATCTTACCATTCCTGCTGCCTCACCCGAAGTCATTCGTCAAAAGTAAAAGAAGGTAAAAAAGTGAAGCAGATCTTTTTTCACCTTTTATTGGTATCTTTTACCTACCGGATATCTCGCCTAGGAATAAATTCCCAGGCTAATAGCTCAAGTCCACTCAAGTGGACTAATTATACAGTCCTCTTTAGAGGACTTGGGCTATTAGCCTGCGATTTAAATCGCAGGTGGTTCACAGCGTTGCTTTTACCTTTTGCCTCTTGCTCTCGGGTGACAGCGTGGCAATTGACCTCACTTTTACCTTTTGCGTTTTACCTACTTTTTACCATCCCAGCAGCGGCTAATCCTCCCGAAACCTCAACTACTTCTTCTGAGGTACCAAAAAATACAAAACAACAGAGTGTATTTCCGGTAGGGTTGAATGTGGGAAAACGCAATGTAATTCCCAGCATCTTGGTGCGCGGGAAAGAAGATGGAACCCAGGCAATTAATTTTGAAAATTGGCTTTTGCCCTATGACGCTGTAATACAAGCGTTGAAATTAAATGTAAATACTTTACCAGACGGTCAGTTGGAAGTGCGATCGCCTGGTATTGTCACTCGCTTCAACCCCAAAAAACTGAGTACCGATCCAGAACTAGGTCTGGTTTTTTCAATTCAAGACTTAAAAACTTTGTTTGGAGTTGAGGCAAAATTTGACATCGCAGAATACGCCATTACTCTGGAAGTCCCTTGGTTGAATCAGTCAAGTACTCAGGTTGGGCAAAAAGAAACTCCCATTGTCTTAGAAGGATTGCCACACCTCAAACCAGGAAGATTCGAGTTGGCAGCAGTTGAAGAAAAGGTGAATGCCAGCGGTACTGCAAGCACGTCACCAAGTTACAGAGGAGATTTCCTGGCTGTTGGTACAGTTGGCGGTGGATCGTGGTTCATCCGCGCTTTACAACCAAACTTACAAAATCAGCAAACTTGGAATATTGCCGAAGCTCAGTTTTTGCGACAAACCAATCAAGCTGATTATTTTCTTGGTTCCCAGCCAACTTTTTGGCAAGGTCAAGGAACAAGCGACTATTGGGGGTTTACAGTCATTCAACGACAGGGGTTTACGCCTCCTCAATCTTTCGGTGGTGGTTTTTCAGATCCTCGCCAACGGTTGCAAGCAGCTTCTATTGGACGGACCATTAGTGGTAGGGCGGAACCGGGAACTTTAGTGCGGCTTTCGGAGGCTAATGGCTATCGCGTAATTGCTGAAGTGTTGGTTGATTCCTCTGGGATTTACCGCTTTGAAAATATCAAGACTGGTAACGAATCCTTTGGTAGCAACTACCGCGTCTTCCTCTATCCCCAAGGACGACTGACAGCACAACCGGAAATACGTCTGGCTACTTTTTCCTCAGTACCAGGACAAATTCCTGCGGGTGCTTCTGCATGGGTTGTCTCTGGTGGATGGGGACGGGAATTATCTGGGAATAGTCTGTTAGGAAAATTCTCCGGCTTTCGGGGTGGAATTGCTGGACGTTGGGGTTTGTCGCAAAACCTGACGGTAGGTAATGGTGTTGTGTATGACGACTCTTTGAAGGGATTGGCGGAACTATTCTATCGTCCCACAAATTTTCCTTTGCAGGTGGCAGTCTCAGCTTTGATGGGGAATAAGTTGGATGCTATCACAGATGTCCGCTACGATCCATCCTCCCAGTTCAGTGCTGCATTTACAAGCGATCGCCTTTCCAATCGTTTTAACGTCAATTGGAATATGTCTCGTAACTTCAGCTTATTTGCCACTACTGACAGTCGCGATGCTACATCTGGCGGGGTACAACTTAACTTGAGCGGTAGAGATTTTTTTACCTTTGCCCGTGTTACTCTGGATACTGAAAATCGCTTGCGGTGGAATTTGCTGCAACGTGTTGGCACATTAGAACTGACACAGCAAGGTAACGAAATCGGTACTTTCTCGGAACTCACCTACGGCTTGGAGAGAAGCAGCTTTTTGGATTCAGGAAACTCGTTACTGTTAAATTACGAAACCCGCAGTCAAAATCGTAGTGACGACTTACTGACGTTGGGTTGGCGCTATCGTTCACAACAACGGGCAATTGATGGTAACTATGTGTGGGAAATACAGGTGGGTTATGGGATTGGTTCTAGAGGTTCAGGGATAATTGCTTCTATGGGAACAACAGTCCTACCAGGTTTGATGTTGCGGGGACGTTATCAAGGTGTATCGCTGACTACAGAGGAAGCAACTTACAGCATAGATTTAGTTTCTAGCTTGAACTTGCAACGAGGTATTAGTGCAGGCGATCGCCGTTCTGACTACTTCCGTACCCAAGGTGGTTTATTGATTCAGCCTTTCTTTGACCGCAATAATAATGGCAAACGTGACGCAGGCGAAAAAGTTTATACGGATAATGCTGAGTCGCTGCTGGTGATTAATAATCGATCTCTTAAGTCTTTACAACCGGAAATCCGGGGCAGTGGCGTTAGAGTACGTCTCCCACCTGGAACCTATCGCCTCGACCTCGATCCATCTGGGTTTCCTCCCGACTGGCAAGCTACAACTGATGCCTTAGCCGTGGATGTGGTAGCTGGGAGTTACACCACTGTCATGATACCACTGGTTCGCTCCTATACCATCTCAGGAGTTGTCACTGATGCCCAAGGTAATGCCGTTGCAGGCGCAAGGGTTGAAGCTGTAGAACATTCAGGAAAACGGCGCTTTTCTGTCACCAACGGTGCAGGAGTGTATTATCTCGAAGGCTTGCAACAAGGTAACTACACCCTCCAAGTGAATGGTAAATCGGCTGGTAGCTTAAAACTAGAGGAGTCCTCTAAACCATTGCAAGAACTTAATATTAAGCAACCTTAATAATTGATTTGTCCAGAAAATAACTATGCATTACCTTCCATCCTTGTAGAGACACGATTAATCGCGTCTCTACTGAACCGTAAAGAAATATAATTATCAATTACGAATTACCAATACTCGGATATGTAAATTTTGTAGGGTGGGCACCAGTGACCAACTAATGGTTACCAGTGCCCACCCTACTGGAACACTTGTTGATATCTAACCGGAACCTTATTGGATGGCTTCCGAGGATATATACTGAATAAGTGAGGGGTAAAAAACTCCTCAAATCCTAGTCTCGAGTCACAAGCTAGGTATCAGGGTGATCTATTTCTTAACCAGGAACATCTCAGCTAGGGTCATCTACCCTTCTTTATTTTTTAGTTGCTTCTTAACCCACGCCTTCATATTAACACTTGTCATTTTTTCATGTCAATCTTTCTTTGAAGATTGACTAAAAATAATGTCTGATAATATAGACAGCATGATAGAAAATAAAGAACACCTTTAGATAAACAGTCCAAAACAATGACTGATAGAAGGCGATCAGATGATTACAAACAAATCAGTGGCTATGTTCCACTAGAGGTAGCGAGAGAGTTCAAAAGCATCTGCGCACGCGATGGGGTGTCCCAAAGCGACGCACTAGAAGAGATGCTCTGTGAGTGGATAACCAAAAGAATAGGTTCCAACTCCTCAAAACCTGAACAAGTTCGTCCAAGAACAATTGCCGATTTGGTTCGAGTTAACATGACAAAACTTAAGCGTTCTGGGGTAAAAAACTTGCAAGCCCTTGCCAGAGGGGAAGTCCTACCTACACTGGGGGACTTCGCCATTATCACCTCTACCTTGGGGATCCCTGAGGAGGAGCAAAAAATGATTTGGCAAGAAACTTTTCATATTTCCTTGTACGAGGATTCTAAATGTGTAAAAGAAGATGAGTGCGAATTTTGCTAGAATCTTAAACCAACGCCGGTAGAACTATAAACTCACGTGCGTGGGAGTATCTATTTTTGCCCCTACAAAGGGATATCAAGCCACCTTACCCAAAGCTACAGATATGCATTAGCACAAACCGGAGCAAAAATCAAGGGTAAGGAGCGGATAGGGTACATATGCTCCCTTTACTGCCCAGCGCACCTTGTCTTTTAGGGGTGCGGTTTTTTGTGGTTAGTTTAGCTTACCTTGGTTGTTCTGTCAAAGGCTTGCATCTGCGTGTCTCTGTGAGAAGGGGCACACGGGTGAAAATTTCTAGATTTAAGCCGTACACATAAGTTTACAATACAAATAGAAAAGAGGGAATCTACCGAAAAAAGACAGGAAATCTACCGAAAAAAGCACTACGTGCGATTCCCTCGGAATTTCTTCATTTTGGTGTGTTTCTAAAGGCGTAAAAAAAAGATGAGTGAGAGCATTCTTAAAATTCTGAACCAATCAGGCTGGAACTATAAACTCTCCCACGAGGGAGTTTCTATCCTAGCCCCAACAAAGCAAGATGCCACAAACTTTGCCCAAAGCTACGGATATGCGCTCTCGCAAACAGCGGCAAAAATTCAGGGTAAGGTGCAGATAGGGTGGAAACGCTGCAAGCACCCAATTGAGTTTTACGGGTGGATGACATCCCAGCAACCTTCGACACCCGCCCTTACTGCTGAGTGCATATTACCTTTTAGGGGTGCGGTATTTTCCAGCCAGTTGGACTTACCAGTAGAGTTGTTGCGCCGAATGGTTGCTGCTGCTGAAAATGACCGTCCAGTTAGTATCGTTAGACAAGATAACCAGAAGCAAATCATTATTAACGAGCCAATGTCTGAGATGTTACAGACACCCCCTGAGATTGCCACTCAAAGGGTCATAACTCAATTTTGGCTAAGAGAAGATTTGGCGGAACTGGAACGACGACTAAGGCACTCCAGCCGATTCACCTGGACTTACTCTGGTGGACTAAACGAGCAAACTTGGGCAATCCTCACAACCCAATTCGAGATTTTCGAGGCTCAAGGCATCTGGTACAGACAAGGAACCTGCTTGGCAACCCATCAGCTTGTGCCGATTCCGGGAGGGGCTTTTGCTCCGGCTTGAGTAGACATTTTGACCACTTCTAGCAACTAAAAATCAGGGCTGTTCATGAATCATTTCAGGGTGTACTGCTCATATGTGTAAATCTACTATAACTATCACTGTTAAGTTATTCGCTGCTTATCAAGAAGCTTATGGAGTCCCTGAACTGGTGCGGGAATTTCCCCAAAATACACCTGTGGCGGCTGTTCGCGATCGCCTAATTGCCCTCCATCCCCAACTTGCCCAATGGCGGGATGTTACTCGCTTTGGGGTTAATCTGGAATTTGTGGAACCAGATACCATCCTGCAAGATGGCGACGAAGTCGTGTTAATTCCTCCCGTAAGTGGAGGGTGAAAAAGTAGGGAGTAGGGAGTGGGGAGTGGGGAGTGGGGAGTGGGGGAAGTACTTGTAAATTAAATTGCTCGTAGTTGCGCTGTCTTTGCGATCAGTAGTGATTATCCGAACATGATTTCACATATGTAGAGACGTTGCATGCAACATCTCTACAAAAGACATCTCTAGAAATTAACTATTCCTAGAGATGAAATTAACTTAAAGGTAGTGACTTTACTCTGGTTGAGGGTAGTAGTATTCAACACCACTCAAGGTCGGCTGAGTGTAACCACCTATCAAATCGTTAAGACTGATGTCATTGGTGTTAGTCCCGAGTGCTACCGTCCCTAAGCTGTCGTTGCTGTTTGTTCTATTGTTGGTTAAGTGAACAAAGATGTCGCTGCTGTTGTTGGTGTCCCTTGGTACTAGGTTGTTGGCAGTAGACTGAAACGCCACAACGCTTCCATCGGCGGAAATGGCGGGGATAGAGGAGCTATTATTCCCCTGAATGCCATTGTCGGTAAGGGAAACCTCGGTAGTTGTACCCGTCAGGAGGTCGCGAACGAAGGTTTGTGAAAACGACGGTGTTGTGACAATGCCTGTAGTGTTGTTGATGTCATCTCCTACCAGGTTGGTGGCAGTAGACTGAAAAGCCACAAAGCGCCCATCAGCGGAAATGGTGGGGTAAGAGGAGCTACTATTCGCCTCAGTGCCATCGTTGGCGACGGAGACCCGGTTGGTGGTATTCGTCAGGAGGTCGCGAACGAAGATGTCGCTACTGTTGTTAGTATCATCTGGTACTAAGTTTTTGGCATTAGACAGAAACGCCACAAAGCGCCCATCAGCGGAAATGGCGGGTTTAGAGGACAAGCCATTCCCCTCAGTGCCATCATTGGCGACGGAGACCTCTGTGGTAGTACCCTTCTGGATGTCGCGAAGGAAGATGTTTGTATTTATAGGAGTAAACAGCAAAAAGCCGTTCAGGTCAAAGTTGACGATGGCGGCGTTGGCGGTGGCGGTGGCGGTGTTCAGTGCTTGCGGGGTGCTGGCATTTGTAGTGGTGTTGGTGTCATCTCCTACCAGGTTGTTGGCAGTAGACTGAAACGCTACAAAGCGCCCATCCGCAGAAATGGCGGGGTTCGAGGAGCTTTTATTTCCCTGAGTGCCATCGCTGGCGACAGACACTCGAGTAGTGGTGTTCGTATCGAGGTCGCGAACGAAGACGTCTGTACTTTGGTTGGTGTCCCCTGCTACTAGGTTGCTGGCAGAGGAATCATACGCCACAAAGCGCCCATCAGCAGAGATGACCAGGTTATTGGAGCTATTATTACCCTGGATACCATTGTCGGCGACCGACACCCGGATGGTAGAGCCAAAAGTTGGATTTGTCATACATATACTTTACCTTTTTCAGGTACTCCTTAGGTTTGTGGCCGAATAATTCGTAATTCGTAATTCGTAATCAATGGTTACAAACCCCTGAATTCATAGAAAACAAAAATCGCTTGGCTCCTTATTTCAAGCCCCCACATAAATGCGTGGGATAATTACGAATTAGCAATTACGAATTAGTGTGACGCTTTTAAGCAAAGCCACTAAATACGATACCATTGTGCAGTTAGTATTGCAAAGTTTTTTCAGTAATTTTAGGGACATAAAACTTTCATTCTTTTACTCAACAGTTACCTGACTCGGTGTAACTAGACCCAAAAATTGTCAGAGTCTGGAAGCATAACCAAGTACTTAAATGTCACTAAAAGGATAAAATGACCGCAAAAGAATTACTGGAATGCTTATTATTCTGTTTGTGCTTGGAAAGTGAGGTGATTTGTCAGGGGGTATGTGAAACGCGATCGCAGTTTATCGGAATTGCTACTCAAGGCACTGGTGGGGATGCGGTCTTCGCGCTGACGATGAATCCAGTGTAAATCTATATTGGCTTTACCAATGCGTTGTCCAATACCTGCTGAAATTGTTGTCAGAGAGTTGTCAACTTTGCTATCAGGAACTGCAACAGAACCGGGTGAAAACAGTTGCTCACTTGAATACCTTTGGTAATTTCCCCTAGGGCTTCGATGCGATAGGCAGCAGCTTAACATACCCGATATAATTTATCGGGTATGTTTGACGAGACATTTGGACTCGTGATAGTATCAGGCAACAGTTGAGAGAGATTCAGGGAAAGCTAGTTTATGACTCAGGCGACAACCATCCACACCCAAGCAACCACTGCCACCTTTAAAGCCTTAAAGTGTAAGGAATGTGGCACAGAATATGAACTCAAAGCAACTCATGTCTGTGAGTTATGCTTTGGGCCTTTGGAAGTAAGCTTTGACTACAGTGCCCTACGTCGCACCGTTACTCGTGAAACTATTCAAGCCGGACCAAATTCAATTTGGCGCTACCGTCCGTTTTTGCCTGTTGCCACTGACAATGTTATAGATGTGGGCACTGGCATGACTCCCTTGGTTCGTTCTCACCGCTTGGCACGTCGCCTCGGTTTAAACAAGCTATACATTAAAAATGATGCGGTCAACATGCCCACCCTCAGCTTCAAGGATCGGGTGGTGTCAGTCGCCCTCTCGCGGGCGAGGGAGTTAGGTTTCTCTACTGTTTCTTGTGCCAGCACGGGTAACTTGGCAAATTCTACTGCGGCTATTGCGGCACACGCTGGATTAGACTGCTGTGTGTTCATCCCAGCCGACTTGGAAGCAGGTAAAATTCTGGGTAGCCTCATCTACAGTCCAACCCTCATGGCTGTGAAGGGTAACTACGATCAAGTCAACCGTCTCTGTTGTGAAGTTGCTAATACACATGGATGGGGTTTTGTCAATATCAATTTACGTCCCTACTACTCTGAAGGTTCCAAGACGCTAGCCTTTGAAGTGGCAGAACAACTTGGTTGGGAATTACCTGACCATATTGTTGCACCCCTGGCATCAGGTTCGCTGTTTACAAAAATATACAAAGGCTTCAACGAATTTGTAGAAGTTGGTTTAGTGTCCGGGAAGAATGTCCGTTTCAGCGGTGCCCAAGCTGAAGGTTGTTCACCCATCTACGAAGCCTACAAAGAAGGACGCGACTTTATCAAGCCAGTGAAGCCGAATACAATTGCCAAGTCGCTGGCGATCGGGAACCCAGCAGATGGTGTTTACACTTTAGAGATAGCTAAGAAAACTGGCGGCAATATAGAATCAGTAACTGATCCTGAAATTATTGAAGGCATCAAGCTGCTAGCAGAAACTGAAGGCATCTTTACTGAAACAGCAGGTGGCACAACCGTTGCTGTCCTGAAAAAGTTGGTAGAATCTGGCAAGATTGACCCAGATGAAACCACTGTGGTATACATTACTGGCAATGGTTTGAAAACCCAAGAAGCTGTGCAAGGCTATATTGGTGAACCTCTGACAATTGAGGCAAAACTCGATAGCTTTGAACGAGCACTAGAACGCTCCCAGACACTGGATCGCCTAGAATGGCAGCAAGTCCTTGTATAGTGAGTTGTTAGTTGATAGTGCTTAGTAGAAAACTGAAAATGAGTAATTCGCCACTAACAACTACCAACTACCAACCATCAACCATCAACCATCAACCATCAACCAACAATGTCTGTAAAAGTTTTAGTTCCTACTACACTACAAAAATTCACCAATAACCAAGCTACCCTACAATGTAGTGGTAGCAGTATCGCTGAGCTTTTGGACTCCTTAGAAACAACCTGTCCTGGTATCAAGTCACGGTTGTGCGATGAGGCGGGAGAACCACGGCGCTTTTTAAATTTGTACGTCAATAGCGAAGATATCCGCTTTTTGGATGGGACAAAGACACCCCTTAAGGATGGTGATGAAGTCAGTATTGTCCCCGCTGTGGCTGGTGGTTGAGCAAGAGTTAGGAGTTAGGAAGACGTAGGGTGGGCATTGCCCACCATTGCCATGTTTGGTGGTTTACATCTTGCACTTCGCCCCTAAAAGTCAACGACCCAACACTGATTGCTAAGAAGCAATACAGTGTGGGCTGGAAATATAGTGGAGATTATGATTAGCCGCTTAGAACAGTTTGCCAGCGATAATTACTCTGGAATTTGTCCGGAAGCGCTGGAGTACATGATTACAGCAAATCAAGGTAGCGCCCCAGCCTACGGAAATGATGAATGGACTCAAAAAGCTACAGATTATTTTAGAGAACTTTTTGAAATTGATTGCGAAGTATTTTTTGTCTTTAACGGTACAGCAGCAAATTCTTTGTCTTTAGCTGCACTCTGTCAGTCCTATCACAGTGTTATTTGTCATGAAACATCTCACATAGAAACAGATGAATGTGGGGCACCAGAATTTGCTTCCAATGGCTCGAAACTTCTACTTGCTAAAGGGAAAAATGGCAAGCTAACCCCAGAGTCTATAGAGGCAATTGTTACTAAGCGTAATGACATTCATTATCCAAAATCAAAAGTTATTAGTATCACTCAATCGACAGAATTAGGAACTATATATTCGCCAGAAGAACTTGTTGAAATTAAAGAAGTTGCTAAAAAGTATAACTTAAAAATTCACATGGATGGCGCTCGGTTTGCAAATGCAGTTGCTGCCATAAATAAAAGCCCATCTGAAATTAGCTGGAAAAGTGGAGTTGATGTATTATGCTTTTGTGGCACGAAAAATGGAATGGCTCTAGGTGAAACTATTATTTTCTTCCATAAAGAATTAGCAGAGGATTTTGCCTATCGCTGCAAGCAAGCAGGTCAGCTTGCGTCAAAAATGCGGTTTATTTCTGCTCCTTGGTTGGGCTTATTAGAAACTGGAGCGTGGCTAAGAAATGCACAACACGCTAATCAATGCGCTGAATATTTAGAAAATAAACTGTTAAACATAGTAGGCGTTGAAATCATGTTTCCTAGAGAAGCAAACGCTGTTTTTGTTAAACTACCACAGCAGGTTATTCAAAGCTTACAAGCAAAGCATTGGCAGTTTTATACATTTATTGGTGTCGGAGGAGTCCGTTTTATGTGTTCTTGGAACACAACCCAATCAAGGATGGATGCATTGCTCAGCGATATTCAGGAGTTTATGACGATCGCCCATAGGGTCAGCGCCAGGTAGTTTACAATGAAAATGGCAGAAACCTGAAGGTGAGCGATCAGCTCCTAATGGTAAACAAAGGATTGACCTGAGCAATGGCAGAAGAAACCAATCACAATGAAGCGGGAGAGGTAGCTCCCAGCACTGTTGACAAGCAGTCTCCTAGTGTGTCTCAAGAACACGCTCCCAGTACCAACTCACCTGAAGCAACAGACATTCCCACTGCAAACGCACCAGATGCGAAAGCGGCAAATCCAAAAACTAAACCAAATGCCGCTAAACAAACTGCTGTTCCACACAACAAAGAAAAGCCACCAGCAGCCGCAGATGGAGAAAAACCACCAGCAGCTAAAGCAGCAAAAAAGGAAAAAGCCCCAGCAGTTGAAGATAAACCGTTTGTAGAGTTTATGGAGCAAGATTACTTACCTGCTTTGCAGCAGGCGATCGCAAAAGTTGGAGTCCAAGATTTACATCTGTCTTTTGCAAAGCAGAAGTTTCCTGTTATTGGCTTTGAAACAGCCGAAGAATGCTGGCAAGTCATGGGAAAATGGCAAAACGGTCTGCGCCAGTTTAACCTATATTTTCCGGACGAAGATATTCAAGGGAAAAAAGAATTTTCCTGTAACGAAGGCAAAAAACCCAGCACTCTTGAGTCATTCTTAATTGACGAACGCAAAGTCACACTCGACCTCATGGTGTTTGGAGTAGTGCAGCGCTTGAATGGTCAAAAGTGGTTAGGTAGAAATTAATTGGGTGTTGGGTGTTGATTGTTGGGTGTTGGTTGTTGGGTGTTGGGTGTTAGGTGTTGGGTGATGCTTGGTTATAACTCATTCTCCCCCTGCTCAAGAAAGCTCCCCCACTCCCCCACTCCCCCACTCCCCCACTCCCCCACTCCCCACTCCCCCACTCCCCACTCCCCCACTCCCCACTCCCCCACTCCCCACTCCCCCACTCCCCCACTCCCCCACTCCCCCACTCCCCCACTCCCCACTAAAGATCATGGAAATGATAGGTAACGGCTCCACTCACGGGGTCGTTATCTATCCTCACATAGCCTGATTTTAGCATCTCTGTGAGTACTGCTTCCACTTCAGCAAAGGTTGCTCCCGTTGCCTTAACACCTTGAGTTACAGTGAGTAGACCACCCCTGCTTTCGGCGACTTCAATGAGCTTAACCATCAGTTGGTTACGACTTGGGTAAACTTCAGAGGTCAGTACTACTGGATTCAAAGGCATACCCAAGGGGGACAAGCCTGCTTTTAACCTGAGTTTCATTTCGTGTTCATCAACCATGTTAGGGATGAGGAACAAATCCACAAACTGCCCTATACCAAAGACACCAAAGGTACACAGCCACAACAAACCTGTCCCTATCTTGCCATTGTATAAACGATGCAGTCCGCCAAAGCCGGCAAACCAGGCTGCATTTAAGATGTAGGACACCAGAAGACGGTCTTTATTCGTGTTGTTTTCAGAATTCATCTTGCTCCAACCTTGGATTGACTCTTATTCATTAAGATGGTTTTCCTACTCTGTTTTGTTTCATCTAGTAGACAGACGCCCTATGAACCTATTCAGAGGGAGCAGCTTACCGTCAGACATTCCTGACAACAAAAGCATGAAAATTTTTCTTACCAACTTCCTGCCTGAGGTTAAAACCCCAGGCTATCCCCACACCCAATTTTCGGCACTGCTGTAGTTTAAAAATAGTTATTAATTCTACAATAACCAAGTTATAAACAATTTTTGGATTTTTTGGTTACAAAAATTACATAATTTATCAGGATTACGATACCATGTTAAACTTGCCCGTGCTTCTGAACACATTGTTGCAACTCTTAACGTTTTACACGAGAGTACTGACCCTGCGCCTTGGTAGACTGACTTTTATACAATGTTATGCTATTTTCGGGTCTCTTAGCTTTTTTCGACAGAAGCTCCACATCTGACCCTTCGGGCAGTGTGGGATGAATGGCGCGGCAACGACGAATTGACCGCCAACCAATACTGGCCTGTGGCTACTGAGGGCAGGTGGTCGCGTCTGAGTTGCCATTCTCTGGACGGTCTTGACGACTAATGTACTGCCTCAAGGTTGTGATGGTAGCACCTCCACAACTAGCAACAAAATAAGAGCCATTCCAAAATACGTTTTTTGTGTAAAAACGGCTCAAATACTCGCCAAACTCTTGTCGAAGCTTCCTACTAGTTGTGGACTTGATGTTTCCAATCAATGTGCTTAGCTGCAAGTCTGGATGGTATTGGAGCAAGGCATGTACATGGTCAGCTTCACCGTTAAATTCAATCAGCTTGCAGTCCCACTTAATTAATAATTCTTCAAGGATGGCATGTAACCGCGTTAACAATAATCACTGTATACTATAGTAGTAACACTCATAAAAAAGGAGGTGATTCCTACGCTGCTAAACTACCAATACCGGATGTATCCAGACACCAGTCAAAAACTGGAACTAAATGAATGGTTGCGAGTTTGCCAGTATTGGTACAATCGGCAACTAGGAGAAAGATTTACATGGTGGCAAGACAATAATTTGCAACTCAAATCCTTTCCTTGGTGGAAAGAGATGTTTCCGCCTTTGTTTGACACAAAGCCTAATTACTACAACCAGAAGGCGCAGTTACCAACAATCAAGCAAGACTTAACTCGTGTTTGGCATAGCGGTGAGCAATTGGACTTTACGCGAGTACCTTCTCAGACATTGCAGGATGTCTCAAAACGGGTTGACATAGCATTTTCAAGATTCTTGAAGGGTGACAGTAATGGCAAGAAAAGCGGGAAGCCACGGTTTAAGAATGCCGCTAGTTTCCGCACAATCAAGATAGAAGGACTTGCCCTCACCATTGAGCGGGAAGAGAAAGATTGGTTGTTCTTGTCAATCTCTAAACTTGACGGATGGGCGAAGGTCAGACTGCATAGACCCTTGCCCGATGGCTTTGTTCTCAAGAACATCTTGATCACCAAAAAAGCTGATGGATGGTATGCAACTATCGCTGTGGAAGACTCAACATTACCAGTGTTTAACCCAGATGAAATTACCCCAACCTGGGAGAATTCATTGGGAATGGACGCGGTATTGCATGAAGATGATTACTTGGCTACTTCCGAAAACGAAAAGTTGCCATCAGTTAAATCTTTTCGGAAATCAAAGGATAGATTAGCCAAGGTTTCTCGGAGAAAAGCTACCAAGAAAAAGGGGAGTAGAAATCGTCGGAAATTAGCTTTTCGGGAAGCAAGAGAACATCAACGTATTGCGCGTTCCCGTAAAGACCACGCTTACAAAACCGCTCACAAAGTAGTACGCACTGGCAAGAAAGTTTTCTTTGTTGAAGACTTGAATTTGAGGGGTTTAACTAAGCGCAACAAAGCGAAAATCGATTTGGACGGGAAGTTTCTTCCAAATGGGCAGAGTGCCAAGTCAGGTCTAAATCTGTCTTGGAATGATGCCGCCTTCGGTCAGTTCTTTACTACACTGGACTACATAGCTGGAAAAGCTGGAGCAGTTGTAGTGAAGGTAAATCCTGCTTACACTTCGCAATTATTGGTGCGATTCGTTCTGGAGAAACCCAGAAATGGGAGGATTCCAGGCTCTAATAAGGTAATCCCAGTTGGATTGAATTCGCACTTTAATCCCTTATTAGATGACAACTTGCCAATCTTGTGGGTGAGAGCATTACTCAAGTCCCACCCCACTGATGCTGTGGTGACAGCATCACCCCCAGGTTCGCGACTAGCCATCAACGCCTGAAGCGGGGTGAAAAGGCGGTAACTGGAAAACCTATTTCAGAATCCCGTTGAGCAAGAGTCTATGGGTAGCGTAAGCAAAGGTACACTTGAACCATCGTGAGCGATAACCAGCGAAAAAAGGTTGATACGCTGGGAGTCCCAAAAAGGGCAAGGATTAGATAGGAGAGAGTTCAACCCAATCCTATCATGGGACTGGCGGTTCGATATTCGACCAGTTAGGCATCCCATAATAAACCCGGTGGAGAGTATCACCCTAAAGACTCATACCAAAGATTGACAGGAACGAAGTAACCTACCATCTGCTCTCCAAAGAAGGTCGATTCTCGGAGAAGGTGCTAACCGTATGCAATGGTAAGGAAAGATTGGGTCAAAAGCGAATGCTTCCTTGTAATGAGAAAGATATGCTGACAGACCCACGGTGTCTCGTTCGATAGGGTCGTAAGTAGCGGTACAATGTCATGAACACGGTAAAACCGATGTATGAATGGAACAAAATTCCCTGGCGAAAGCTAGAGAAAATTGTTTATAAGCTGCAAAAGAGAATCTATCAAGCCGCCAGTCGTGGTGATGTGAAGGCACTTCGCAGACTCCAAAAGCTGTTGGTGAAGTCCTGGGCTGCAAAATGCTTAGCGGTTCGTAGAGTAACCCAAGACAACACTGGACGTAAGACGGCGGGTGTGGATGGTAAGAAATCACTAACCCCAAAGCAACGTCTCGATCTAGTGAAAGAACTAAAATTGGGTTCAAAGGTCAGTCCAACAAGGCGGGTATGGATTCCTAAGCCCGGAAAGAAGGAGAAACGACCTTTAGGAATACCTACAATGTATGACCGCGCATTACAGGCGCTCGTCAAACTGGTATTAGAGCCAGAATGGGAAGCGTACTTTGAGCCTAACTCATACGGGTTCAGACCGGGGCGCTCATGTCATGATGCCATCGGAGCAATATTTAACGCAATTAGGTACAAAGCCAAATATGTGTTGGATGCTGACATTGCAGCTTGCTTCGATAAAATCAACCATGAAGCACTGCTCTTAAAACTGAATACATTTCCGTTGATTCGCCGCCAAATACTTGCGTGGCTTAAATCGGGAGTGATAGATGGAAAGCAGTTGTTTCCGACACTTGAGGGTACACCGCAAGGTGGCGTTATATCGCCGCTTTTAGCCAACATTGCCCTCCACGGGATGGAAAACCGAATAAAAAAGGAATTCCCCAAAAGGGATACCACTATTCAGGGAAAGCGAGTATTTTATAACGCTGCCCAACTTATTCGGTATGCCGACGATTTCGTAATCATCCACGAAGACTTAACCGTTGTCCAAAAGTGCAGAGAAATTATCTCTGAATGGTTACTAGACATGGGCTTGGAGCTAAAGCCTAGCAAAACAAGGTTAATTCACACGCTGAATAGTCTTGACAAAGAGCCACCAGGATTGGATTTTTTGGGGTTCAATATTAGGCAATATCCTTGCGGAAAGTACACGTCTGGAAAGACTACACAAGGAGAACTACTAGGCTTTAGCACAATCATCACCCCAAGCAAAGACAAGGTTAAGATACACCTTAAAGAAATTGCCAAGGTAATTGACAGCCATAAAGCAAAACCTCAAGCGGATTTAATTAAATTGTTAAATCCAATAATAAAAGGATGGGCAAACTATTATCGAGCGGTTCCTAGCAGCAAAGTCTTCTACAAATTAGACTTTTTGGTGTATCAAAAACTTCGAGCTTGGGCAAAACGTCGCCACTCGAATAAATCCGGGGAATGGGTGTCAGATAAATATTGGCAAACAATAGGCGATGATAACTGGGTATTCGCCACAAGGGAAGAAAATACAAATCCCCTTGTATTACACAAGCATGGACAAACAAAAATGATTGACCATGCCAAAGTTAAAGGCGAATCGTCTCCATACGACGGAAACCTGGTTTATTGGAGTTCAAGAAAGGGCAAGAATCCTGAAATGCCGAAGCGAACGGCAACACTGCTGAAAATGCAAAAAGGAAAATGCCCTTACTGTGGATTGTACTTCCGTGAAGACGACGTGATGGAAGTTGACCATATAATCCCCACCTCCCTTGGAGGAAAAGATTGTTATGAAAACTGGCAACTACTTCACAAACATTGTCACGACTCAAAAACTACCAAAGACGGCAGTAAGGGCACACAATTTGACTGTAACAACGTCAAGCCTAAGCCTCCCTCAACCCCCAAATGGTTCTGGGAAGAGGATATGTTGGTAATGCGGTATGTGTGACAAAACACTGGGATACTGAGGAGCCGTGTGATGGGAAACTATCAAGCACGGTTTTGGAGAGCAGCGGCTCTCGTGAGGGAGTCGCTGACTTTACTGCATACCGTGATGAATTCATTTTCACGGATTGTTCAATCAGGAATTACTTTGACCAAGAAGAATTGCTTAATGTTGATCGTGATGTGAATGCATCCATTAACATTAAGCGTGTGGGGCTGGGACTGTTCCCCACAATAAAATGCCGTAGAGGGAAAGTGGTAATTATTGCCACTGCGACAGCTAGTACCTCGAAGGAAGTTCTAGAAGTTCTTCGGAACGCTAGAAGCCTACACCGACCGCTTGCGGCGGTGTAGGTAGTTCACCATATAGATACTCCAAATCACAAGACATTCATGGCAATCAAAACATGGTAGATTCCCTTAAAAAACCTGGCTTTGAAGAATTGCGCCCAGGGATTAAAGTTCCAGCCAAGGAAACCCTGCTAACACCCCGTTTCTACACCACTGACTTTGATGAAATGGCGCGGATGGACATCTCCGTCAATGAAGACGAGTTGAAAGCCATTCTCGAAGAGTTTCGTGCTGACTACAACCGCCATCATTTTGTTCGGGATGCTCAGTTTGAACAATCCTGGGATCATATTGACGGGGAAACTCGCCGATTGTTCATTGAATTTCTAGAGCGTTCCTGTACAGCAGAGTTTTCTGGGTTTTTGTTGTACAAAGAACTCGGTCGGCGCTTGAAGGACAAAAGCCCTGTGTTAGCAGAGTGTTTCAATTTGATGTCCCGTGATGAAGCGCGTCATGCAGGCTTCTTGAACAAAGCGATGTCAGACTTCAATATGTCGCTAGACTTAGGGTTTTTGACCAAGAGCCGCGATTACACTTTCTTTAAGCCAAAATTCATCTTCTACGCTACTTATCTTTCGGAGAAGATTGGTTATTGGCGCTATATCACGATATATCGTCACTTGGAAGCACATCCGGAAAACCGGATTTATCCAATTTTCCGGTTCTTTGAGAACTGGTGTCAGGATGAAAACCGTCATGGGGATTTCTTCGATGCCATTATGAGAGCTCAGCCACTGACGTTGAATGATTGGAAAGCACGGCTGTGGTGTCGGTTCTTCCTGCTGTCGGTGTTTGTAACAATGTATCTCAACGATATCCAGCGTTCGGACTTTTATGCATCTATTGGGCTGGATGCACGCTCCTACGATATCTATGTCATTAAGAAGACTAATGAAACCGCCGGACGAGTCTTTCCAGTAATGCTGGATGTGGAAAATCCGGAGTTTTATCAGCGGTTGGATGTTTGTATAAACAATAACGAGAAATTGGCGGCGATCGCCAACTCCAACACTCCCAAATTCCTGCAATTCTTCCAGAAGGTACCCTATTACATTTCCAGTGGCTGGCAGTGCTTGAGGCTGTATCTGCTCAAACCCATTGATGCTGCCACTATGGAAGGCACTGTACACTAACTGAGCAAAACTCAGTTAAAAAATTAAGTGGTTCTGCTGAGTGCAGAGCCACTTTTTTTACGAAATGCCGTGCCAAGCAGGCGATCGCCACCCGCTATGAATAGAACAAACACCACCACTCCCCCTCTTCCCCCCACTCCCTACTCCCCACTCCCTACTCCCGTTTTTCTTGGGACTGTGTGCTTGGGAGTGGCTACGAGTGTGCTTTTGACAGCTACCCCTGGTTGGTGTCAGTCTCAGCCAAAAACTGTTCAGGATTTGGATTTAAGTCCAGAAATTATTAAAGGTAGTCCAGTTTTGCAGCGGTGGCGCTTGCGAGTCCCGAATGTGTTGGAGGATATTCAGAATGACCCCAGTTTTCGCACTCTTGTAAGATTGGGCTATTCTCAGTTTCCTTCAACAGGGCAAGCAGCTGGGGTAAATTTTGGTGTAAAAGATGTGTTTATTGGTCGCAGTGGCTTGACAGTTAGTGGTGAGTATCAGGGAGCATTTCATGGTCAGCGTCAGGCTTACGGTGCGGATTTACGCTACTATTTGCGTCCTTTGGGTAGCTACGTCAATGTTGCACCTGTGGTGGGCTACAAGCATCTACAAACAAACCGTTACTCAACTGATGGGGTGAATCTGGGTGGGAGGCTGCTGTTGGTGTTGTCTCGCGGCGGTGCTGCTGATATTTCTTTAACTCAAAGTTGGGTGAATCTGGGTACTGATCAAGAAGTTGGTTTAACTACCCTATCAGCTGGTTACGCTCTTACCCACAACCTCCGCTTAGGGACTGATATTGAAAAACAAAATGCTAGACATGGCAAAGATAGTCGAGTCAGCATTGTTTTCGAGTGGATGCTCTAGAACTATAAGGAACACAGGGGTGTAGGGGTGTAGTTTCATTCTGTGTAGGGGAAAAATGTGTTCCTGAGTTAAATCACTACGGTGTTACCTAAAAGCTGGGCGTTGCTGAATCAGAGTATGAATTGACATTTTTCGAGATGGCTAAACAACAATTCTTTGCGTCTTTGCGCCTTTGCGTAGTCCTGTCATACTTGAGATCAGCAACGCCAAAAGCTGTATCGGTATGTCAATCACAAACTCAGTCCCCTGTCCTAAAGCTGAATGACAAATTAACTGACCCTACCTTACCTTCTCCTGACGGAGAAGCTGCGCGAACGGCTGAAGGTAGGGATTCTCTACGCTTCGCTTAGAGGGAGGGCAATGCCGCGAATTTTGTTAAAATCAAAATATTGGGTGTCAGGGAATAAGGGTGTGAGGGAATTTATATTTTAAATTATTCCCCTACACCCCTACACCCCTACACCCCTACACCCCTACACCATGATTACTGAACTCTTGCAAAAACTCCGCGTCCCATGGGTGAAGGATAAGCGCAAAAATGATAAGATCGCTCCAAGCTGGCTGCAAACTGTGGCGATCGCCTCTGTTGGAGTTACCGCCATAGTACTGGGAGTTCGGGAATTGAAAGGGTTGCAGTCATGGGAGTTAAATGCTTACGACCAAATGCTGCGGTTACGTCCGGACGAACCACCTGAACCACGTATTTTAGTGGTTACCATCACTCAAGAAGATATCCAGCGAGAGAATTGGCCCCTACCAGACAGTACAATTAATAGGCTGTTGGCTAAACTAGAGTCATATCAACCGCGTGTTATTGGTTTAGATATCTACCGACCAAAGCAGAAAAATTTGGCAGATGGTCTACCGCGTGACAACATCATCAGTATTTGTACGTTCAGTAGCACAGGTGATGAAGAAATCCCACCACCGCCAGATTTCCCAACAGCTAATGTTGGCTTTAGCGATGTGGTATCTGATGACGATTACGTTGTCCGCCGCAGTTTATTATTTGCTCGTTCCGCTAAAGACAAAAAATGTAACTCACAATTCTCCCTTGCTGCCTTACTGACAAAGAGTTACTTGAATAAAGTTGGCATTGAGCTACATCCCATCAACAAACACTATTTTCAACTGGGTAAAACTCTCTTCCCCACCCTCACAGAGGATTCAGGGGGCTATGAACATGTCGATTCAAGAGGTCGCCAGATCCTCATAAACTACCATGACCCCCATCATTTTGTCAAGCAAGTCACCTTCACACAGGTTCTCACAAATCAATTAGACCCCAATTTAGTTAAAGACCGTCTCGTCATCATCGGCACAACTGCCCGTAGTGTTAATTCCGGCTTCTACACCCCCTACAGCGCTTTGCCAGATCAACCACCCAGAATGCCGCCTGTCTTTATTCATGCACATATAGCCAGTGAAATCATCAGTAATGTCCTGGATGGACGACCCCTCATTTGGTATTGGTCAAACTGGGCTGAAGGTGTATGGGTGTGGGCTTGGTCCTTGGCGGGTGGTGTTTTAGCTTGGCGACTGAGACATCCTTTGCGTTTGGTTCTGGCTGGTGGGGGTATGCTCTTCGTTTTAGCGGGAGTCTGCTACATCCTGTTTCTGCAAGCAGGCTGGGTACCAATGATCCCGCCTGCTTTAGCCTTGGTAATGACTGGTGTCAGTGTCATGGTTTACACCACTTACCAGACTCAGCAGCAAACAAAGCTCATTATTGTACAGGTGGAAAAACAACAAGAGGCGATCGCGCAGTTAAATACTCTCCTCAAAGAAAGTACTGCAATCCAAGACAAACATCTTGACCTTGCTGGTAAAATTGCTACACCAGAAAAGGCAACTGGAGACCTCCTGTTAAGCGGACGCTATAAAATCACCAAAGTCCTCGGTTCAGGTGGGTTTGGTCAAACTTATGTAGCAGAAGACACTCAGCGACCAGGAAATCCTACGTGTGTCGTAAAACAACTGATGCCAGCCCGTCGGGATACAAAATTTTTACAAGTTGCGAGAAGATTATTTGATGCCGAAGCTGAGATTTTAGAAGTTTTGGGTAAACACCATCAGATTCCGGAACTGCTGGCATATTTTGAAGAAAATAATGAATTTTACTTAGTACAAGAGTATATTGAGGGACATGCTTTGAGTGACGAATTACCACCTGTTACTGGTATGCAGCAGGAATCTTGGGTGATAGATATGCTGAGAGGAGTTTTAGAAGTTTTGGCATTTGTTCACGAGCATCGTGTTATTCATCGAGATATTAAGCCAAGTAATATTATAAGATCTGCTACAGATAATCGGCTGGTACTCATTGACTTTGGTGCAGTTAAGTTCATGCAACCACCAACTTCTGAGCAAACAGAATTAGCAACTATAGCCATTGGGACGCGGGGTTATGCACCACCAGAGCAATTTGTCGGTCATCCCCGTTTGAGTAGTGATATTTACGCCTTGGGAATGATTGCTATTCAAGCTATCACTGGGATATCGCCGCAGGAACTCCAGCCAAATGCTGATACAGGGACTGTGGTTTGGCGTCCATGGGCGCAAGTCAGCGTTGAATTGGCGGGGATTTTGGATAAGATGGTGCGTTATCATTTTAGCGATCGCTACCCATCAGCGGCAGCAGTGTTACAAGATTTGAACCAAATAGGGGCAGATATAGCGTAGCTGACATTGAAGTATGAGTGTGCCTCACGCTTTACTCCTAGGCGCTAAGAATCGTTGTTTAATCTATCTATCTGTTGCACTGAGGAAATTTACATAGTTTCCAGCCTAACCTGCTGTTTCTCGGTCAAAGTCATTGCGATTTTTTTCTCGTAATAGGCTGCCTCATTAATAAAGATAGGGTAAACGATGGTTTCTCCTCGATAAGGAATCGATTCTCCAGTAAACGTGAGAAACATCGGTTCGCCATTGCATAAAGGCTCATAGTCTTTGAACTGGAGGTGGGGGTGAATGGCGGCTTGCAGTTCACCTGATGAATTTCTGGGATAATCTACAGATGAAATCGCCTGATACACAGTCAAACTAGGTGGAACAGGCAGAATTTTTCCCTGATTCATTGCATCGAGATAATCCAAAATGGCATGAACCAGCATTTCAGTTTGCTGAAGGTAATCAGCATTAAGAACGCCGTGGGCGATCGCACCAACTTCAATCGTGCAGCCAAAGGGTGAGAGCGATCGCAACATTGGAGTATCCCGATCGCACTTCACCCCACAACAAACACGAACCAAAGGATGTAGTTCATTCAGATAGGCCGCTAATCGCAAATTAAATGGATGTTTACTGGACGGTAAAATCGTCAATCCCATATTTGCAGTAGTGCTGTGGAGATCGATGATCGCGTCAGCGTTGGGTTGGTCTTTTGGCCCCAGTTGTGCAGCGATCTCCTTAGCGCGTCTGTCTTCGTAACCCGTTAACGCTGGATTAGACAAATCTTCGTTGGCAAAGCAACGGTTCAAATCACGATCAATATAACGTCGATTTGCCGCTACCGCTTCGGGGTTGGCTAATAAGGTCATGCATTCAAGGCTTTGCCGATGTAACAGATGTGGGAATTGCTGAAACTTCTTGACCAGGTAAATCCCCGTCAACTCATTTCCATGGGTTCCACCGACAATAGCAACTCGTCGAATCAAGCTTGGCATAATGGACGAACCTCCCTCGGAAATATTGAGTACTCAAACCTTTGTGCCCGTTATGCCTACCATAAAGAAGTTTTCACTATATGTCCAATACCTATTTCACTGCAATAATATATTTAAAAAATATAGTATTGAATTTATGGAACTTCGCCATCTTCGCTACTTTATTACGGTTGCCGATGAACGCAGCTTTAGCCGTGCGGCAGAACGATTGCAGATTGCTCAACCGCCTTTGAGTCAGCAAATTCAAGCATTAGAAGCTGAATTAGGTGTAAAGCTGTTTGATCGCAGAAAACGCCCACTCCAGCTAACCCTAGCAGGACAGGCGTTCTTAGAAGAATCGCGATCAACAATCACAAAGTTAGAACAAGCGGTACACAAAACACAGCGCATCCATCAAGGGGAATTAGGCTATTTGACAGTCGGCTTTACAAGTTCGATTGCTAACGGTGTCTTGCCCAATATTCTGCGAACCTTTCGACAGCAATATCCAGAGGTGAAACTGATTTTGCGGGAAGAAAATAGTGCTTTCCAAATTCAGGGATTGCGCGATCACCAAACCGATATCATCTTTGTCTATCAAAACTATGACTTTGCTGAAGCCAATGATTTAGAAGTGATGCCTCTGTTACAAGAAAAACTTGTTGTCGTTTTACCCGAACAACATCCGCTAACCACCCAATCCAAAATTTCGCTGACTGCCCTAGCGGATGAAGAATTTGTTATGCCTCATTGTCCAGTTGTATCTGGGCTGTCTGAGCAAATTTACTATCTGTGTGTCCAAGCTGGATTTGTTCCTAAAGTTACTCAAGAAGCTGTCTTCATGGTCACAATTTTGGGGTTGGTCGCAAGCGGAATTGGTATCAGTATTCTTCCATCCAGCGTACAGAATCTTCGACGCAAAGGAGTAGTTTATCGCTCAATTCAAGAAAAAACGACCGTTACTCAATTAACAGCTGTTTGGCGACATGATCAGTCATCCACCATCTTGCAGCAATTCCTCGATATCGCTAAAACCGTATCAATCTAGAGACCCAATACATCCAAAACTTCATATTCGGGTTAGTGTTTATTTTTTCGCCATTGATGAGAGAAAAAGGGATTAGCGGAAATTAGCGGAATCGAGCATTGAAAGCAGTCTCCTATGAAGATAGTAGAACGAGAGTAACATAAAAAAAGCCATCCTTTACCAGCAAAAATACGACCGTAAAAAATGCTTTTTAATACTTATAAAATTCCTAAATCTACGATCGCCTCCATCAAAGTCGCCCCTACATGGAATGTAGCATGGGGAAAATTAGATTTCCTCACAGAGGATGTAGTTTGGCGTGACACCCAACTCGCTATTGTTATACAGGATACATCACAATTCGCACTCAGTCCCACTGAACAATTTGTTGTGGTTGGGGATGTGTGGGTAAGTAACCGGGTAGAGTTGTTACAACGATTGGGTATTGATCCGACTCACTGGGAAGGGACTGATTGCCAATTGATTGCCCAACTTTGGGACCAATGGGGGTGGGAATGTCTCAGCCTACTGGTGGGGATGTTTGGGTTAGTGGTTTGGGACCGTCAACGGCAGGTATTGTGGCTGGGGCGCGATCGCGTTGGTACTCGTACGCTTTATTACACTACCACAGGTTCCACCCGCTGGATTGCTCCTCAGTTGCGATCGCTGACGCGTTATCACTCAGCCGATTTGGATTTGGTAGCTTTGCGGGATTATTTGTGTTGCGCCTTTGTACCAGGAGAACGGACACTCTGGAAGCAGGTGCGGGAAGTGCGTCCGGGAACGGTGATGGAATTACCCTCACAGAGGGTTCACAATTACTGGCAACTCCATGAGAAGATGACAGCAGAACAGCAACCTTTGGTATGGCATGGCGATCGTCTACGTTCTTTGCTCAATCAAGTTGTTCAAGAATATTTACCACCAAATGAAGCTGTTGGTGTTTTCCTGTCTGGTGGCTTGGATTCTAGCTGTGTCACTGCGTTAGCAGCAAAGTTCCACAAAGCACCAGTCCACACATATTCCATTCATTTTGGTTCCGAATGTCCCAATGAGTTGGAGTTTTCCAGTCTCGTTGCTAAACATTGCCAGACACAACACCATATTCTCGAAATTACCTTCCGGGATATGTGGGAACGCTTACCAGAGACGATGGCTTATCTGGATGACCCCATCGGCGATCCGCTGACAGTGCCAAATTTGCTAGTTGGAAAACTCGCACGAGAGAGTGTACAGGTTGTGTTGAATGGGGAGGGAGGCGATCCTTGCTTTGGCGGACCAAAAAATCAGCCCATGCTGATCAATAGTTTATATAGTTCCATCAATCAACAGGATTCGCTGCAAGCTTATCTGATTTCCTTTCAAAAGTGTGCCACAGATTTGTCGCAACTTTTACAGCCAGAAGTTTGGAGAGGGGTACAAACAGAACCCTCAGTGTTTTCTGCTGATTTGAATGCGGATGCTAGTTATTTGAATCGATTGATGGCATTGAATATTAAGTTTAAGGGGGCAGATCAGATTCTAACGAAGGTGAATAATTTGACGCAAGCTGCTGGATTGCACGGGCGATCGCCCCTTTTTGATCAGCGAGTGGTTGACTTGAGTATGGAAATTCCTCCAGAATACAAACTTTCTGGAGTTGAAGAAAAAGCGGTTCTCAAACAAGCTGTTGCAGATATCCTGCCGGAGACGATTATCCATCGTCCAAAAAGTGGGATGATGGTGCCTGTACAGTTGGGATTTCGCAAGTTCTGGCAGCGAGAAGCTAGGGGATTACTATTAAGCCGAAAAGCGGCGATCGCTCCTTACCTCAACCAGTCTGTAATCCGCAACTGGCTAGACTACCGGGGGGATACCTGGAGTCGTTATGGCGTTAAGCTTTGGCTGTTGGTCAGTTTAGAAATTTGGTTACAGGTAATTCAAGGAAGAGACGCGGTGACGGGGAGAGTGGGAGACGCGGAGTCAATTGATGGGGATTGAACCTGCAAAAATTAGAAACCCGGTAACTTTGGCGAAACCGGGTTTCTGACACCTCAACTATTCAAAACCTACGCAGTATTGGATCCACTATGTAATGAATGGACCTCCAATTTCAGTTACAGTAATCTTATATAACGCTAAAAGCTTACAAAAAAAACGATGTCATACAGCGATTTTAAAACTCTTGATAAAGCAATTAACGATTTGAACCTTACTCTTGAAGAGAGTCATAATCTATTTGCTCAAATTGCTCCAGTCCAACCATCTCAAAGATTGAAAGAATCTCTGGAAGAAACCCTAGAGCTAGCTACTAACATCAGTACCGAAAAGGCAAGGTCTGAATTAATTATCACTCCGATTCTTCTAGAAATTAGAAGAATATTTCAATGTAAAATTGGTTATTTCTCAGGAATTTCATTTAACGTAGATGAAAGTAGAGGACTCAATGGTGTATGCGATTTTATTCTTAGCGCTTCAGAAAACCAGTTGTTAATTACTGCCCCAGTCATCACAATCGTTGAAGCCAAAGACAATGACATCAAGCTGGGTTTAGGACAATGCGTGGCTGAAATGGTAGCATCTCAAATCTTTAATGAGCGCAAAGGACAATCACAGAAAATATATGGGGTAGTATCAACTGGTACCCTGTGGAAGTTTTTAACACTCGAGGCACAAACCCTAAAAATTGACAGGACAGAATACTTCATTGCACAACTCGAAAAAATTCTCGGAATTTTAGCTGAACCATTTAGGAAATAAGTCAGTCAATTTCCGTCGGTTTTTACCCTAAAAACGAGATAGAAATGCAGTAAATTCAACGTATAAAAATTGACTTGCTCGTAGAGTTAGCTAAACTTATATCTTGCACCTCTAAATAGAAACCACAAATAACCAAATAAGGAGTCATAAAATTGACAGTGATTTCAAAACTCCCAAAAGTCCTCTTTTAGAGGACTTATGCTATTAGCATGGGACTTCAAGTCCCATGCGGAT
>JADQBA010000303.1 GCA_016903675.1 Stigonema ocellatum SAG 48.90 = DSM 106950
GAACTTGCCTGAAGAAGAATTTACATTACAACTACACCCCCGCACTCAAGAGACAGTCTCTCTTGAAATCCCAAAAGATACCTTAGATTCCCTCAAAAATATAGCCCAGAATCGTGATATGACGACAGTTGCCGTACTCAAATTTTATAGTGGGCAAGGTTTACGACAAGTCGGAGCCCAGTTATTGTCTTACGGTGTACTAGTGGCAACTGCTCAAGTCCTCGCACGGCATATTCAATCAGAACAAGAAATCTCAGATATTTTACCAGAAATTCGCTCTGAAACAAGCCGTTAGGGCGATGCAGTTGAATGAATTGGGGCAAATTGTCGCCATTGAATGGCTGCGATCGCCTAATCTACGTCGAGAAATAAAATTGGATGTATGGATTGTTATGCCAAACCATTTTCATGGAGTTGATGCTTAACTATCCTAGCGATGCTGATATTTTCATTAATATTTCATTCTCTGAGGAATGCTTTTGGTGAGGTTGTTTAATTGGGGGACATAAGTAATCAAATGAATTGTCTGTATGCTCTAATTGTAAATTACGAGGTGTATTTAAAGCTATAACAGCATCTCCAATTTTCTCACAACGTTTACAATCGCAAGCTGTTGCACCAGAAATTAATATTTCTTTCAGATTATGAGCAATGTTAAGAAATCCCCTTGTCTTTGTATTTCTAGGTATTTGGGAAGCAATTTCAACTATTTGTTCTAATTCGTAACGATACTGTATTAAAAGGAACTGGTCAATGTTACATTGACTTCGGCAAGTTTTTGTATCTTCAAATTTCAAAACAAACTTATTTAAGCCAATTGCTGGGTTTTTTAAATCAATATTAAGTGGAACCAGAGCGCGAGCGCAGACTGTATAATCTTCGCTATAATTAAACTTTGTTTTTATTATTAAATCAAAACGTTTGATGTATATTGCTAAAAGTGATAGAGCTTTTTGTTTATCTTCGGGACTCGCAAAATTCAGTTGACGGGTACTAAAAAGCTGAGGTATTACTTGTAAAATAGCTTTTAGCTCACTTCCTTTGAATTTATTGCTCCACAAAGTGATGGCATCCCCTATGGTGTTAATGCCATCTAAGCGTAGAACAAAATAAAAAGAGATGATATTAATTATATAGCTACGCTTTATTTCCATTCTGACATAATTAGAAATATAAACTTCACTATTGCTTAATTGTGATTTTAGATACTGCTGATATGCTTGTGTTGCAAGTAATAACGACCGCATCACTGAGGTGTCTAAAAATTTTTCTTGTATTGCTTGTACTGATGGAATTGACATACCTATTTAGACCTCTTCGTCTAATTCCACAGAATCATCCTCAAGTTTTACGCCAAAAGGCAAAGTGTCAAAACCTAAACTTTCTAACGTGATAATTGAGTTTTCAACTTCAGTATTAGTAATTGTTTTTTGATTAACTAAATAAACAAATAGGTCGTAGGCACCTTGATACTGGCTATTGGTGTAGTCAATCCAGTGATTTTGGTAAGCAAGTGCATCATGTAATGCCATTACCACTTCTGTATAGGGGTCGTCCATATAGGTATCGTGCAGATAGCGCATTTTTCGTAGTGAGCTATCAATAAAAACAGCGGCTACTGGTTCTCCAGCACATTTTGAAAGTTTTTCTAAATCTGGTAACAGAGACCTAGTAATTTCTACTGCACTCGCTTGTAAGAGAGTTTGTTCGTTATTCATAGCTGCATCTCCCGCAAACCTTCCATCTTAATTGTTATATCTTTCATATTAGGTAAAAACGGTAACCATAAATCTGTCGCTACACCAACCATAGTACAATCTGACTCAATCATCGAATGTCAGGAGTTTAGGAGCAGCTTGTGTCATAGCGATCGCGCCCAATTACGGCTGAGCGAACATTATGTATTATAACAGGGACTTCAACTCGTCACGGGAAATCTTGCCATGGCTACGCCCAACCCAGGCATCGCTCCTATTGTAGCGGCTATCTTAAAAGTTAAGAGATCGCCTCATCTGACAAGTTCTTGTCGTGACAGTGTAAAAGGAATGCGATTACTTATGTAGTTCGGTTAATAAGCGTGCGATACGCGATAGCATCAAGCCTCTGGCTTATTGCTATCATGGTTTTATTGTCCACGTCCTGGTATACAATCAGCAAAACCTAATGCCTCTGTGTCGAGAAAGCTAGCGATCGCCATCTCAATAACTGCTTCAACGGGATAGTCAATTTCAGTCGCACGGGCAATTAGGGCAGATCGAATTCGTTCAGGTAAGCGTTCCAATATAACTTCCGCATCAGCGGAGGAAAGTTGCTCCAAAAGTTTTGCTTGCATAGCTTTACCGTTCACTTGGGATCTTGACGTTATAAGGAGGTTCGGTAGCTCTCAAAATGATTGCTTCTAGCTCCAATAATAGCGTAGGGTTTCCCCAATAAGAAATTGGCTGTACAGCAATACGAACCTCTTCGTCGCTATATTTGTCGAGCCACGCCCACAAAAAAGCTTTGTGTCCACCACTGAAGCGACCCCGGAGATTCTTGGTTTTACCGATGTAAAGCAACCCATCGGTTTTGTGTCTGATTGCATAAATACCAGGACGAGCAGTAATTTTGCTAAATTCACGGCTCAAGGTTAAGCATTGCTCAAAAGGAGTGAAAGCGATTGCATCCAGGATTTCCCGAGCTTGGGTTTGCAGTTGAGAATCGTTTGTCGTCATAAAAACTAGAAGGCTGATTCCACACAAATAATTTTGACTTACGCACTGTACAAATTAAACATTATGTGTATTAAGGGATAATGGTGGTTTCAGACTTGTAGGGGCGCGGCGGCCTTGCGCCCCTACGCTGGACGGGAACACTCTCATTCGTGGAAAAATCAAACGTTGAGACGCTAAAAATGCCATTAGCATATAGTATGATTTCTGTCAATGGGTATGTCCTATTAACATTTACTAAGCTTATCACGTCAGGGCGATATGGTAGTGCGATCGCCTGATCTTGTAGAGTGTGAAGTGCGAAGTGCGATCGCTCTCTCAATTTTCACCAAAAATGCGATCGCCGCTCTTGTAGTGCGATCGCCTGTTGTGTTTTTGTGAGTGCGATCGCTGCTATGACGATAAAATAAGAGTGCGATCGCTGGAATGCCCCAATCACCTGAATTCTGAGATATCCACACCAAGAACCCATTCTACCTCACAAACCAGAGCGATCGGGTAAGCTAGAAGTACCCAACCGATTGGTTCCTAAACCTTGATAACCATGATTCAAGAGATTTCAATCCCGGATTCTCTCTACGAGCAGGCTTCTAATCTTGCACAAGAAATGCAAATTTCCCCCTCTGAATTATATTCGTTAGCCCTTGAGGAATATCTACACCGCCATCACAATCAAAAATTGCTTACTAGCATCAATGATGCCTATGCCGATGGTCTGGATGACAGCGAACAGGCAATGCTAGAAGGAATGCGGCGACACCAACGACAACTGCTGGAGAAGGAATGATTCACCAGGGGGATATTTATTGGATTGATCTGGGGCAACCGATTGGGTCAGAACCTGCATATATTCATCCTTATGTTGTAATCCAAAATGATGTGTTGAACCGTTCTGGGATTAGAACCGTAATTGTTTGTGCTTTAACCACTAATCGTCGGCGAGCTATCCAACACAAATTTTTGGATATTCCCCAGTCGCTTTCTCTACTGCATTTTTTCAAGCAATGCTATATCCTGTCTCAACACATCATTAAGCAATTCACTCAACTCAACCCCCTTCGCTTCCGCCCGCTTGGCAAAAAACTCCACCACCTCATCAGCCAAATAAATAGGCACCTTAAATATCACATCCTCACGGTAAAACTTTCCTCGCTCCGCTCTGGAAAAATCATACTCAGGCTCCATCATACTCCTCCCTCATACTGTTGAATTTCTTGTCGAGTCGCTTTCCGCACTGAAATAATCCGTATCTCTACTCTGTTCTCCTCTACTTGCTCAAACGTATGCACCACCACGCTCATATTGCCCACTTGCTGACTGTCCCAAAGTAATCCAGCGATCCTCATCCAAACTGTGCGCTTCATCAAACACTGTCATCATCGCTGGGTCTTTGAATATCTGAGTTGCTGATTGGAAACTGATGCCATGCTTACCCTGATTTGATCTTGCCTTATTCGGGTCCCATTGAAAATCGTACTCCATACTCCAACAACAAAGGTGTTGCCCTCTAGTATAGAGCGATCGCCCTCTCCATTCTCACCAAAAATGCGTAGAAGCTTTGGTTTTTGTCGTCAGACATCGCACAGACGCTACAATAAAACCAACTTTTTGTTCAGGAGGTGCTTTGCCTGACAGAACCTGTAGTGCGATGCAGCCATTACAGAAATTTACGAAGCCATAGGCAATATTGTCATCCGATTTCCTCTGCTTCACTGTCAAGAATGTGCTATCTCACTCAAAAGATGGCTCAAACAACGTGGAGTGCGATCGCTCGTGTAGGGTGGGCAAAACTCCCGCTCTTTGACAATTTATTGAGAAATTCTGGGCATTTGCCCACCCTACTCCACTGTACCAGGAGCTTGTAGGGTGGGCAAAATTCCCGCTTTTTGACAATTTATTGAGAAATTCTGGGCATTTGCCCACCCTACTCGCCTACTCGATCTTCTAAATCAGGAAAATCTGGAACTTGTGGTAAATTCCCCCCACAACAACACCCCCAATCCGGTTGATACCTGTTTTGCTCCACCCATTTGTGAAAACTCGAATATTCCCACAAATGAGGACAAGACACCAAACCATGCCTAACCGGATTATAGTGAATATAATCTAAATGCCTGTGTAAATCAAGCTCATCACGAATCGTATGCTCCCAAAAGCGGCGTTGCCAAACATCACTTTCTCGGTGCTTACGACGAGAAGCAGAAACATCTTGTGATAACGAGTGTTTTCCCCGTAACGAGCGTTTAAGAAGGCAGCTATGCTGAAGGCAGAGGGCAGCTATGTATCCCCATAAATAAATTTAGGGGATTTACCAAGGACGTAGTATTTCTTGCGCTATGCGTCTCGAAATACATATTTCTTTCTTTTTTCATAAATAAATTTAGGGGCTTTAAACCCTGTGACAGAGGGCATTTCTTTACTTTC
>JADQBA010000437.1 GCA_016903675.1 Stigonema ocellatum SAG 48.90 = DSM 106950
TCAGCAGTGTCGAGAAATAAACAGATTCCTTTATAGTTTGGTTCTAGTAGTCCAGGGCGCTGACTCTGAATCATGAGGAGCGTATTGAGTTAAGGTGCGTGAATATTCACTATTCTATTGTTAAGCTAGTCAGGATGGTAACACAAATACACCTTTGATGTAATCGTTAGCTTGGGACGACTCTAAAAGAAAGCACCACAACTGGGACATTTACCAGTAAACATCGGGTGATTATCCAACAACTCCAACTGCTGCTCCTGTGTCCAACGTTGTCTATCTTTGCACAATCAATTCCCCATTGTAGTAACTGGCTCCCTCTGGTTCCCACTGCTCTTGGTTGTGGCTTAGGCTTTTGGGGTTCTCAAATGTCTCCTCACTTATGCCCAAGAAATCCACAAACTGCTTATCATCTAAATCTGGGTGGGTACGAAAGTCAAGGCAAGTGCTGCCACCAGGGCCAGCAGGATGTAACGCGCAGACGAGGTGAGGGTCGTGGGCGTAGAATTGGCAGCTCGCGCATTGTTGGGATTGAGCCGAGATACGTGTAAAAAAGTGCCACTTCGCTGGAAACTATTGCTATATCTAGCTTTCAACAATTTCGATAGGGAGAAGTATTGCTCCCTCTAATGGCTGTGGGATGTTATGCAAATCTACTACGTAGTCACCATATCGCTTGAGGTGTCTGGTAACATAAGGGCTGAGAGTGGCAATTTCCTTTTGGTGAATGGGGTATCCCTCTATACTCAAAGCTTGAATTGCCTTTGACATATCATAGGCATTTTGGAGAATAACTGCACTTGCTACCAAATCAAGGTATTTAACTCGCTTTTCTTGCTCTTGGGGGTCATTTTCTGTAATAATGCCATCTTTCCCAATGAACAACCAATCTAGAAAGTGATTATACCCCTCCACAATGTTAGTGCAGGCAGTGATCTGTTGGCGCAGTCCCCGGTCAGAGATATATTGCAGTAAAAAAATAGTCCGTACTACTTGCCCTAACTCTCGAAAAGCTTGATAAAGA
>JADQBA010000185.1 GCA_016903675.1 Stigonema ocellatum SAG 48.90 = DSM 106950
ATGCATAACGTGTGCAATCGCGTGGAAGCATTGTCTTTTCTTTGGATCAATTGCACTGTGGCGGCAAAATGCTTTACTCGATCTACAATTCACGTTCATCTTTCGCCAGTGCATAAGTTGATTTCACTTACATCTATATAATTTGACTTCCCCAAAGGGGCGGGGGGATGTCTGTAAGATAGAAATCTCCGCGAAGGAGTGCGTCTCCCGAACTCCGCGTCGGTCTCTACTCCGTAATTGATCGTGTTGAAGCTAGAGGAAAAAGAGGAACCCACCGTAGGCAAGGCGTTAATTTTTACTAAAACAGCTATAGTGTTTTTTCATATAGTTGTAAATTTTATTGCCCGTTTACTTAGGCGAATACTCAGTAAAAAGTGCGAAATGGACATATATCAGTTTTCCCAGGACATAGAAGCCTTAAATTTACGGCTTGTCACAGTGCTACAACGCGCCTCCTCGTTACCAAATGCACAGTCACATATCATGTTAGCAGTTTTCGCGGAGCTGCAAAACGCTTTGGAAGAACTGAAGGTAGCAGAGGAGGATTTGGAAAATACGTTAGTATTATTAGCAGCTGAACGCCAGCGCTACCAAGATTTATTTGAGTTTGCACCAGAGGCATATTTCCTGACTGATCTCAATGGAGTAATTCAGGAAGCTAACCGTTCCGCCAGTACGTTGCTCAAAATATCACACGAGTTTTTGATTGGTAAACCGCTGATTATTTTCGTTACTCAATCAGAGCATCGTGTTTTTTATCAACATCTGGAACAGTTGCAGCAAGTTAACCAGATTCTGGAATGGGAAATGCAATGGCAGTCACGTGAGAATGTAGTATTTGATGCCGCTATAACAGCATTAACCATCCGTAACCGGGAAAACAAACCTATTGCCTTGCGTATATCTGTCTCCAATGTCACCTCAAAAAAGCATGCAGAAGCGAAACTGCAAGCCCAAGCATTTTACGATCCACTGACGGGTTTAGCCAATCGCAGTTTATTTATGGATCGCTTGCAACAAGCACTGAAAAAAGTCACCAGACAAAATGATGATCTGTTGGCTGTACTTTATCTAGATTTAGACCGCTTCAAAATGGTTAATGATAGCCTGGGACATACTTTTGGAGACCAGTTGTTGATCACAATTGCTCACCGATTAATGACTTGCTTACGCCCTACTGATACTGCTGCACGGTTAGGAGGAGACGAGTTCACCATCCTACTGGAAGATATTAATGATATCAGCGACGCCATCCGCGTTGCTGATTGTTTGCAAGCACAAGTGCGATTGCCAATAGTTATAGGTAAGCAACAAATATTCATCACAGCAAGTATTGGCATAGCCTTGAATGTGAATGGCAATTGCCAAGCAGAAAATCTCTTACGTGATGCTGACATTGCTATGTATCATGCCAAAAGTCTTGGCAAAGCACGCTACGAGATTTTTGATACTCGGATGTATATTCAAGCAGTAGAACGCTTGCAGTTAGAGAATGACTTACACCGAGCGATTGAAAGTCAACAGTTTGAACTTTACTATCAACCGATAGTAGCACTCAAAAGCTTGACAATTATTGGTTTCGAGGCTCTAGTACGCTGGCAACATCCACACCGGGGATTGTTAGAGCCATCAGAATTTTTGGCAGTAGCAGCAGAAATTGGGCTGATTATAGCCCTTGATCTGTGGGTGCTGCGCCAAGCATGTGAGCAAATGCGTCAATGGCAACTGGCAAAACCCGATCATCCATATTTGATGCTCACAGTCAATTTTTCCAGTCAACATTTTGTTCACCCTCAGACATATGCACAAGTCTCCGAAATCTTGCAAGAAACCCATTTACCTGCTCAAAGTCTAAATATAGAGATTACCGAGGATACATTCATAGAAGATGGAGAATTGGTCACAAATTTACTTTGGCAACTCCAAACTTTGGGAATTAAATTACTCATTGATGATTTTGGGACTGGCTATTCATCTTTAAGTCGGCTGCGTCGCTTTCCGATTAATTTTTTAAAGATTGATCGCACCTTCATTTCTCAGACACGTACTAATGTCGAAAACTTAGATATTCTTAGGGCAATCATCATGCTGACAGATAGTTTAGGCATGGATGCGATCGCGGAAGGGGTGGAAACATCTGAACAACTGGCACAACTTAGAGAGTTGAACTGTGAATATGCACAAGGATACTTTTTTTCTGAGCCATTGGACAGTAAAGCTACAGAGAATCTCATTTTGTGCCAGGAGTTTCCTTACTGGAGTTCAGACTAGCGCATGACAAAGAACAACATTTTTAGTTAAGCCCCCAGTCCATGTTTTCAGTCATGTGCCGGGGGACAGAAATAAAAAATATGGCGTTGCTGAATTTAGTAATGAATTACGTTTAGTTACAGGTTTGTAACTTCGCCGAACCGTTATAGAGACAAGGGTTAATCGCGTCTCTACAAAAATCGTGATTTTCATAATTCATATCTTGTGGGGAGATGTTTATTTAGCGGATTTGAATCCTCCTCGAGGTTCAGAACAATAGAGATGTCCTTGTTTGAGTAATAAATTTAGAGTTTTTTAGAAGTGCGATCGCATCCAGGGCTATTTCATTCTCATTTAATCCGCAGGGCTAAAATTCGTCGGAGCGATCGCATTTCCACACTTTCACAAAAGCCAAACATTTAACCAACGGCATACCCTGTGTGAGGACGCACGTCAGATGGATGAAACGCCAAGACAATCTTGTTTTTCGGAATACCTGCTGCAACTAATTCTCCAGTAATTCCATCTTCAATTCCATCCCGTTGAATCCATATTTTCCCATCAATAATTTGCACATGGACAATAAAACCATGAATTCGTTCAATGTCATTCCACCCAACATTTACCAATAAAAAATGATTTCTTTCGGAATCAATAATGACATGTTGGTCAATCTGCCCATATTTATAGGGAATCGATGCATGTTCTCTCAGAACCCTTTCAATAGTATTGCGATAGAAATCTAGTGTATCCATTGCACAACCTCCTCTTTTTGTTGATTAAATATAATCATTCGTAAATCCATTCTTCTCAGTAAAAGTTGACCGATTTCTTCTGAAAAAATATCTCGAAAAACCATAATGCCCTTTCAAAATCTGTAAACATTGACCAGTGTGAATATTCCACAGTCTCACTGTTTGGTCATAACTGCCAGTAGCTAATTTACCATCCCAGCAGAAAGCAATTGTACATACTGTATCAGTTTTGTGCGACCCAACAATAACCGATTTATCCTCAAATCGTTCTATTCAGGATTAGCGATCGCTCCCACGAAATTGGATTTTTTCTACATGTTGCCAGCAGAGTCAAGCACTGCATGGTCGAAGGTGGGGTATAGCCCAACACGCTACGGACGGACTCGCCCAGTTCTGCATCTAACTTCCCATAAGGGTACGTCTTGAAGCAGCGGATGAGGGTACAAGCCGGAGTACCAGTTTGCTTGTCAATCAGATGCTCGTAAAAATACTTAACAATTCTGACTCCTAATCCAAAATTCAAAATTTTAAAGGTGAAGATTGCGATCGCTCATATCTTGCACCTACACCCTATAAGGGTGAGGCTACACAAAAAAAGCCTGCCTTCTCCGGCTAAAAACCTTTATTTTGCGCTTTTTTGAAAAAAATATATGTTTATTTAAAACAGTTCTGCAAAGAAGCGATTATGCCCGATCGCAGCGATAATTAAACTAGGAAGTAATTTCAGTATTATTTATGGAGAGCTACTAGCATGGTCAACAATAACAATCAAATACTACCATTACCAAGAGAGGCTGACAGAGAAGAGTTAGAAGGCGTTGTTCAGGTGTTAGCAAATGTAACTAAGCTCCCTGTTGAAGTGGTTAAGCCACATTTGGATGCATTGCTTGAGCAGTTGATGAAATCAAAACAGGAACAACCATTTTACAAAACTGCAACGGCTCTTGAGTGGATAACAGCTTTTCGGGAATGGGCAGAGAGCCATAGACGAGATACGCCCTTACTATCAGAGTATGCTTTAAGTCGGGCAGGAATATACGATGATGAGGAGTCCGAAGATATTTAAGTGACTTATCTTGTCGATACCAACTTATTGCTACTAAGCGTACAGCCACACCACCCAATGTATGCAGATACACTGAACGCAATTTCAACTTTACGAGGAGCCGAATCAGAGCTTTTTATTACCTCGCAAAACCTCATAGAGTTTTGGCGAAGTGCAACACGACCTGCCCAAAGGAACGGCTTAGGCTTAACCATAGCTGAAGCTAGGACGGAACTGGAGCGTTTAGAAGGTTTGTTCTTGGTACTTGAAGATGTACCTGAGATTTATCCAGAGTGGAAGCGATTAATTTTACAGTATGGGGTAGTGGGGGTAAATGTCCACGATGCTAGGCTTGTAGCCTCAATGTTAGTCAACAGGTTAACCCATATCTTAACTTTCAACGTTAGGGACTTTAACCGCTACGCTTCTGAAGTCACCCCTGTGAACCCAACTAGCTTTACACCACCCCATCCGTGAGAGCTAATTAGGTTGTCATCTTGCACTCTTTCTTTTATATTAATTTGGCTCCGGGATAGACAAAAAAGCCCTTGCAGCAACTTTTTCGCTTCTGAAAATGCACAAAACAAACCACAATGGATGTCTTTGTCCCTGTTTAGTACGTCCATCCTTTACTTTTTTTAGTTCTTCAATTAAACTTGCTGTCATCGATGCCTCCGGGCAAGAAAGTCGAAGATTTTATTGGCGCGTGGGCGCGGCTGTGCCGCGCCACGCTTAAGTTTGTTACCCTAGGTTTAATTGAAGCATTTTTCTTCTAAGAATGAAACAGCCCTGCCTTGGGAGAAGGGGCTGACTTGTGCGTATCGCCGCCATCGCAATATCAGGAGAAAGTAAAAGTAAAGAATCGCTTACTCCTGTACCGCTCGAAGAATACCGATTCGGTTTCAGGGTAAGGGTAAGGGTAGACATTCCTTACCCTTACCCTCTACCCTTACCCCACTACTCATAAGTAATCTTACGCGGATTCGGGAGTAACAGTAACTACCCTTCCACTGCTCCTAAAGCCTTGAGTGTGGCTTTCACAGTTTCTGTTAAACCTTTAACACCCGTAATATTCATGTCCTCATAAGGTTTTTCCTCTACTAGTGTTTTCAAGCACTCTCCAGTCTTCGCATCCCAAAGCTGAATTGTGCCATCTCCACCACCACTAGCAAGAGTTGTACCATCTGGACTAAAGGCAACTGTACGTATCCAACCAGTGTGCCTTGGCAATATTTTTATGCATTCACCTGTTTCTATATCCCATAGTCTCACTGTTTTATCATGACTACCACTGGCGAGAGTTTTGCCGTCTGGACTAAAGACAATTGCACGTACCCAATTGTGATGCCCCCGCAAAGTTTTTAAACATTCACCTGTGTGAATATCCCATAGCCTTATGATTTGGTCGTCACCAGCACTGGCAAGGATTCTACTGTTGGGATTGAAGGTAACTGCACGTACCGTGTTGTGATGCCCGTGCAAAATTTTCAAGCACTCACCTGTGTAAGTATCCCATAACTTTACAGTATTGTCAGAACCAACACTAGCAAAAATTTTATAATCTCGGCTAAAAGCAATTGAAGAGACTGAACCATAATCCCCTTTCAAAATCTGTAAACATTCACCAGTGTGTGTATTCCACAGTCTCACTGTTTGGTCATAACTGCCAGTAGCTAATTTACCATCCCCATAAAAGGCGATTGTGCGTACTGTATCAGTGTGTCCTTGCAAAACTTTCAAGCATTGACCAGTACGGGTGTCCCATAACCTTACCGTTTGGTCATCACTAGCACTTGCAAGCGTTTCACCACAAGAGCTAAAGACAACTGAACGAACCCAACCAGCAATATGACCCTGTAAAATTGTCAGATATTGATCAGCGCGAATATCCCATAATCTAACTTTTGCGTCATCACCACCACTGGCAAGAATTTGACCATTAGGATGGAAGGCAATTGAGTTTACCCAATGGGTGTGTCCCTGTAGTTTTTTTAGACATTGACCAGTGGTAACATTCCATAACTTCACCGTTTTATCACCACCACTGGCAAGAATTTGACCGTCAGGATGGAAGGCAATTGTGTTTACCCAATGGATGTCCTCTTCTAATGTTTTTAGACATTGACCAGTGGTAACATTCCATAACTTCACCGTTTTATTATCACCACTGGCAAGAATTTGACCGTCAGGATGGAAGGCAATTGAGTTTACCTGACTCATGTCCTCTTCTAATGTTTTTAGACATTGACCAGTGCTAACATTCCATAACTTCACCGTTTTATCACCACCACTGGCAAGAATTTGACCATTAGAACTAAAGATAATTGAACGTACGTCACCAGTGTGACCCTGCAAAACTTTGATGCATTCCCCTGTAGGGATATCCCATAGTCTTATCGTTGTGTCAGCACTGCCACTAGCAAGAGTTTGACTATCAGAACTTAAGGCAATTGCGCGAACTCGACTGTGATGTCCTTGCAAAATTTTGATGCATTTCCCTGTAGGGATATCCCATAGTCTTACAGTTGTGTCACCACTGCCACTGGCAAGAATCTTACCATTGGGACTAAAAGCGACTGTGCGTACAAATGTGGTATGCCCTTGCAATGTTTTCCAGCATTCTCCTGTCAGGATATTCCATAACCTGACACTTTTATCGCCACTACTACTGGCTAGAGTCTTATTATCTGGACTAAATGCTACGGAGTAGATCCAACTGGTGTGCCCTTTACAAGTAAAAAGCTCTCTACCACTATCAACTTCCCATACACGAACTATGCCATCACCATCACCTGTAGCCCAAAGTTTACCATTTGGGCTAAATGCTATCGACCAAACACTACCCAGAATTTTAGTAAAAATAGAATCACTAAGATTTGCCTCAACAAAATTGGTTCGACGTAGACTGGCATTAGTAAAATCAGCAGCTTTAATGACCGTACAGGAGAGGTTTTTGCCTTCTAATGCCGCCTTATCAAGCTTTACTACCAAAGTCGCTGCATTTCCCCCAACATAACCTACCTCATCTTCAGTCTTGCCGCGTATTGCTTCAATAATATTGATCAGGCGTTGGCTATCAGCTAACATCGGCAAAAGCAGATCCATCACTGCTTGCGTAAGTGGCGATCGCCCAAATGTCTCTTTCAACTTTTCCAATGGCTCACTTGTGAATGCCCTCAAAGGTGCGATCGCAATACAGCCCCTATTTTGATCTAACTGACGAGCAAAGTAACCAGACCAAGTGTAGTCAACAGGTGCAGCACTCTTATCTAAGCATGACTGGAAATGTGCCAACTCAGTAAAATCCTCAGCCAATACCCCCAACTCCGCAGCAAACTTATACGCCACAAAAAACTCCAACAAAGACCTATGGGCTGGAGTATAATCACCATCAGCATTGCGGATGAGCATCGTCTGACCCATCATATCAAAATGCCAGTGGTCTAAGTCCTTTTCCTCCTGCACCACAGAACCAAATAAGCGACGAATGCGTTCAGGAAACAGGCGATAATTGAGGCTCATCTGGTCGGTTGAAACCATCTCCCAAGACAGCTCACACAAAAAGTAGAGCTTATCTGCCAAAGAAGTAAAAGTACGTTCCGCTTTAATATCGCGCTCCATCTTCCGCCGCACTGCATAAAGATAAACCCGTGACATATCCACTGGTTTACCTATTTCAATATCTGGTAGTGCTTCTAGAATTAACTCAGTCATGACTGGACGACGGGCTAAATCCAACAGTTGCGGGTTGCCCATCACCTGCTCTACTGTAGTGGATTGAGCTTGAAATGAAAGTGCTTGACAGATTTGCTCGTCGTTGAATTTCTCTAATTCCAGCACTTCAAACTGAGGTGTTTCCCCAGTTAAATTGGCAGTCGATGCCAGCAATTCAGCATTGAGTAATGCTCTTCCTTCTTTCGCCTCTGGAAAATGTTCAGTGCGGCATGTTAGGATGACCTTAGCACCGGGAACGACCACCTTTGCCAACTCCCAAAAGTTGTTAATCATCTGTTGGCGGTCAACTTTAGCTGCCATTTCATCAAATCCGTCGAAAATCAGCAAGAGTTTGCCCATGCGGTTAAGTTGGTCAAAAACGTCGCTATTTAAGCGGATATTGTGTTGAGTAAAAAAGAAACCTGCTAGGACGTTCTCAACATTCAGTGCTTTTGCATAGTCCCGTAGCGTAATGACCAAAGGCAGGCGAGGACGTTCCACACAGCGTTTTTGAGCATCCCGGTAGCGTTGCAGTGCATTCCAGGCATAATGGAAGGCAAACCAAGTTTTACCTGTGCCAAACTCTCCCAAAACTGAGATATGCTCTTTAGCTGGATCATCTAGCCAAACATCAATGTAACCATCAATCCAACCATCTTCCTGTTGGTAATGACTTACGGCTATTCGTCGTTTGGTAACAGGGTCAATTTCTTCTTTGATACAACCAAGAGGAACATACTTGGTATCAATGCCTCGACGTTTTACCTCTGTCTCCAGCCTGGGGGGGTGACATGCGCTCTCAAACCCTTGCTCTGTAAGGAATAGAGGGTGCAAAGACATAAAAAGATACAATGGGAATTAGGCGGTTATTGAACCTGTTCTCAATAAACAAAAGCTAGAAACCTCATTTTTGGTCAAACTTTGCAGTTCAACGAATTTCATCTTTTTAAAGCTCATCGCATTCAAATGCTTAACCTGTATGGTTTTGGGCTTGCGTGTCACCCCCTCAGGAACGACTCAATAGGCTGGAAGATGCTATGAGTAGCCTAGCAACACAGCAGTATCAGCATGGTGAACGGTTCAACGAACTGGAAAATGCTATGAGTAACCTAGCAACACAGCAGCAGCAGTTAAGCACGACCTTGGTAGAAGTTCTGAGAATAACTGCTGCACAAAACACGGCTATAGCCAACAACAACCGAAGGATTGAACAAATATTAGAGTACCTTTTTAGAGAAAGACCAAATGGGAGGGGTGAGGGTACCTGATTGTTGTAGCCTGTGGATCATGAGACAGTAACGCAGGCTATGAAAATCAATCGACACGGTAAAGTCAAAATCCTTACCCAGTCAGAGATACAGCTACTTTTTACTCTCAGGATTGCAATCTGACCGTGACCGGGCTTTGTTTGGTGTTTGTCTGTACACAGCTTGTTGTTTCAATCCATTAATGTAGTGCGTTTAGACGAAAGAACAAGACGTATCTACGTTCTCGCTATATAATAGTAGATATTAAACAAAAGTCAACATATATGACAACCAATAAACTACCTAAAAACAAGGATAAAAAAGTCTTGATTCCCAAACATCCTCTTGCAAAGCTTGCAGGCAAGTTCTCTGGTGAACTTTGGGAAGATACCCTAGATGAAATTCAACGTTTTAGAGAGACAGACAAAGAGGAAATGAAGAAACATTTAGATAGTAGTTTAACCCATGAGTAAGATAAGTGTATTTATCTGTCGATATGAAATAAAAATTCCTGACCTACTGCTAAGAGTAAGAAATCTTTCAATTCATCTAGCCCAGCAGCAAGGGAACCAAAGATAATAGAAACGCCATTCTCACGTCTCCGGAGTGCTGATTCCTGTTGCACGGTCAAGGGACTGCGCCAGAATGAGTCATTTTGCATAGCCGATCTGAAAGTTTCAGGATCGTAGTCTGGAGGTGCTTCACGACTTTTCAATAGCTGCTCCTCAATTTCTACTTCAGTACCCAAAAGCAAGACAACATTGGGACTTCTCAGAGCGAAGCAACCTTCATTGGTTTCTCTTAAAATACCCAAGCCAACCATTTCTTCTAGCAAGGCACGGATTTCATCTGTAGATTTACTTTGAAAACCTTCCGGCCACCAAGTTAGTACCTCATCCTTAACCCAGGATACAGAAAATCCATCAACCATGCCTTTGTGATTATTTAGAGAATCATAAGCAATTGAATATGCAATGACTTCATAACGCTGATCCAGTTGCAGTGTCCATATAAAACGCTCGCGGATGCGAGCGCGGAAATTTTGGCTTTGATAAGTCTCATAAACTTGCCTATCCGTAATCTGATAAGGTGGAGTATTTTTTGAATCGAATTTTCTTAAGTGATTTTCATTAACATCTTTAAGAAGCTTCTGACAGTAAAGTTGAATTAAGCTGGGATAGTAGTTGGTTTGAGAAAGAATGCGCGTTACTAAATCGTCTGATATTTCATAACCGATACTTGCCAAGGGGCATTTGATTAGGTTTCTTGCTTCGCGCCATTCTCCATTATCCAACAGGGGACCGATGCAAATTGGCTCCCCATAATGAGCCAGAGGATGGTTTTCCAATCTGGTAGTACGCTGAACATTGTGCAAGCCAGCAAATACCACCTTGAAACGGCGCTCTGTCCTATCCATCAACCCTTTTAGATAAGTGGTTTGAATGAATCCTTGAGCTTTATTGTTTTTGCGACTTAGAGTTCCATCAGATTCAAGAAATTTATCAGCTTCGTCAAGTAATAGAAGAATTCGACGGCTCTTGTTCTGTGCAAGCCAGTTTTCGATATGGCGCAACAGTGTGTCCACACCAACGTTAGTAGGCACACTGCGTGGCACAACTTCCAACTCCTTAAACCTATTTGCAAGCAGACTCCAAATATCTTCGATAGGTCTGGTGACACCGATCCCGCAAGCTTTCAAGTCAAGCCAGTATGCTATTCTTCCTTCCTGCGGTGGGTGAAACTCCCGCTCCACAGACCGCAACAGGGCTGTTTTCCCTAACTGTCGCCCTCCATAAATGAAGCAAGAACCCATAGGGTTAATAATAGAGTCCCGCTCTTGCTTGCGTCCATAGAAAATTTCTGGTGGAACTAATCCAGCAGTAGCTGCATAAGGTTCCAAAAAGGTAAAAGGCAGAGCACAGTTAAATAATGTAGGCAGTCGTGGCTCTTCTACGCCACAAAGATACAACATTAATATGTCATCGATAAGAACGAAGGTGCGACGCCGCTCTCGGCATATCCATGCCAAATCTCTACGTCGCTGTGTTGTCAACCGTCCAAAAAAGAATACAAAAGCCGGATGAGGTGAAGTTTCTCCAACTGCGTTGAGAATATCTTCTACAGTAGGTCTATCCCATACACAAAGAATGCGATACTGTCCGTGTGCAGCTGAACCGTAAGCAGCAACAGGACACAATTCCTTATTTCGTATTACTTCTGTAGTAACGTTGACCCAAGTGCGACCTCCACATGGATTGACACGAATTTGTACCGTGTTAAAACCTTGGGTTGCCAGAATAACTTGAATATTTTTCTGTTCTATTGAACGTGACCTTTTAGCAGAAAACCAAGCTGTTAACATTTCAGCTGCTCTATCTGTTGCAGCACCAGGAGGTCGTTTTAAATTAATACCACAAAAACTTTCTCGCTTTTGTACCTTTTGAATAACAACTAGAGGATTTTTTGAGATATCCTCCATAAATTTGTCAAATTCAGCAACTTTTTCGGGAAAAAAGTCGCTGAAATCATCCAAATCTATTTTTGGCTCTGGAATAGTGTCTCCCCTCTCAAGCATATCTATATATTCGTTAGCCGTCAGGACATCCCCTTTATCTAAAAGCTCGATAATCCTTATATGATTAGAATTTTCTAATCCTAATGATAGCGAAGTCAGCCTTTGTCTTACGTTCTGAATTGCTAGCTTTTTCTTTTCATCAATTGCTGACTTAATAGTTTCTAGTTTATTGTGTTCTTGATAAAACCGAAATGTTTTCTGGATATCCTTTTCGATCTCCACAATTACCGCTGCATAGTCTGCTCGGTCAGCTTCTTTCAAAATTCCCAAAGCTACGGCACTTTCAATTTTGTTTCTTGTTTCTTTTATGTCTCGTTGTAAACTGTCTCGACATTCGCAAATGCTTTCTTCTCGTACACGCTCAAGCTCTTCAAAATTAGTGGTATCTTTTGGAAGAGTACGAAGATATTCAATAATTCGCTCGGTTGCCTCATGGTCACATTTCTCACAGTGTATGTCAAATGCTTGTGACCAAGTGAAGTCATTCTGGGCAACCAATTCAAAAATACCGTTGACTAGTCTATTCTGGTTACTAACTTCCGGCTTCCAATCCTTATCCATGGGGAGTGCAGGAATTTTTAGCAGTTCTGCATGCAGTAGGTGTCTCGGATCTGGCTCTATTATTGGTAATGGAGCATCTGGATCGAAAAGCTTCTGAATGTCTGCTACAGTGGTTCGGCAACAGAAAATTCCAGCCAGTATCAATATTGAGGAGTTTCTTGACTCAAAAGTATTCAGTTCTTGCAAAACAGCGTTGTGAAGACTTGAAAGGTCTTTTTTCAGTTGCTCGGCTTGCCTTACCTGGCTTTCAGTAAATTTATTACTCCTGTCTAAGCAAGATTCTTGCAAATCAATCCACCGCCGACAAAAATCAACAGCTTGACCGACATACCTGTATAGTTTAGGAATATCGTCTTTGTGAATATCTCTCTTCTTATTTGCATCCAGATTTTCTTTCGTAAACTCAATTTTTCTTTTTATTTCATCTTGCTCGTACAATTTTTTAAATTTTTGCTTGAACACTTGAACATGACTTGATGTGTTTGCCATTAAAACAGAATCTTTTTGCCTTATAGGAGATAATATCTCATAAATAAATCCATCTGATTCTAGCCATTTCTTCCAAATTTTTCGTGCCTGTGTTTTTAGTGATAGTCCGGAAGCTTGCGACCACCAATAGTCAACTTCTTGACTCAGTAAAGCAATCTCAATCTTCCACTCCTCCTGACTCTTAACAGTCTTAATAGCTTTTGTATCTAATGCAAGATGCTGGTCTCCATACTTAGCGATAATTTGACAGTATTCATAAAGTAGGTTGAGACCTTCTCCCAGTCGAAGAGAGAGAAGAATTTGCGAAGCATCAGTATTTGGCGCTAGCAACGCAGGACGTAGTGCAGAAGCTGCCAAAAGTAAACTGATTGCCTGATTCCACTCATTTGCCCCATGAACTAACAAACTTTCACTGAAATTCGTGAAGTCATTCATTAGAATGTTGGCAATCTCTCCAAATCCTACTTCATAACGTACATGGCAACCTAAAATTACTGCTCGAACTATCCATGGAGGAAGTCGAGGTTGAACCTCTGGAAATTGAATTTCAAAACAACGTGCCAAGTGAAAGGCAAGACTTAGTTTGTCTTCGCAAATAAGCTGCCAAATTAAATATTGAAGGGCAGTACGACTTTGTTCTAGATTGCTGCTCAAGATTGATACAGCAATTTCTTGAGCGTCTGTCTGTTTTTTAGCTGGTGTATCAAGCAGTGTTTTTTTCTGGCGTAAAATCTGCTGTCCTTGGTTAACAGGTTCTTCCTCTGCTTCAAAATGAGCAGCACTAGAAAATGCCTCTACCCTGGTTGTGTCTGAGGGATCTCTTTCAAGCTGTGACGAATCAACAGTAGTGGAAATTTCAGGCTCAACAATGTCAACAGCAAAAGCCACCTTATTAGTATCTTCTACCTTTGTTTCGATAGCTATTGATTCTGAATCTGAGAGAAAAATCAGTTTTCCAGTCAATGCAGCCAAAGCTAGAGGCATTCCAGATACTTGGGCTACGGCTGTTTGCAATTCTGCTAAACGCTGGTAGTTTGGAGACTCCCGTTCTGAAATTAGTGTGAGTAGTTTTGCCATGGGATGCTCACCAGATGCCAATGCTTCTACTACTGGATATAGGTTAGTATCTTGCAAAATCGAAACAGCACCGTGAAATTTACGGGCTTGTGCTTGACATTCCAGTAAGGGTGGAAAATCGATATGATCGCTGTAGCGAATCAGCAAAATCCGATCTAAAATCTCCAAAGCACGCTGCTGTACCTCGTCATCTACTGCCTTCTGGATCTCTGCAACAGTCTGTAGCAAAGTTTCAATATTTTTGACCGAAATCATTTCATCAGGTGGTGGAGTCGGAACCCCAAGAGATTCTGCTAGTTCCAGAACTCTGCTACGGAGTTCTTCAAAATGTGTGCGACAGGTAACAATTTGTTCTAGCAGTTCAGCAGGTGGAAGGATTAAAGCATGTTGTAATTCTTTGTTAGCCTTGGATAGCTGTTCACTTATATGAAAAATGCTATCTTTTATAGCAGATAAACTTAATTGCAAATCGACTGACTTTTGTGTCATATATTAAAGCTTATAATAACATTCAATAAATCATGGCGGCTAAATCTTAATGCCAGATCCTATTTAAAGGATTCCCCAAACAATCACTTTCTAACAGCTAGTAACTAAAATTACCCAAAATCACGACGACTAAATTTCAACCCATATTCCTCAGGTATCGCTAAATTCGCATTTGTAGGCTGAAAAGAGCGAAAATTCCTTGGAGCGATCACTAAGCTACGAAACGTGGGTTTGAGCGTTTAGCCCGACATTCACGTTCAGGAGTAATAAAGGGTTGGCATAATATTGCCCAAATTACGTGATGGTACGTGCGCCAAAATAACATAGGGAGCCTGGAGGTAAATAAATTTCACACCTCAAAGCTAAAACATATGAAAACTTCTTGAGTACAGCAATTTTACTGATTTTGATAAAAAGCGCTCCGACCAGTGTCTCTCTAAAGCAGAATCTGTAGAGATTTCTGTGGTGACTCAGGGGGATACAATAGAAGAGGTTGCCCCACTCCAAGACGAACCACTCCCGTGTTTCTTTGAGAGCTTCTGACCCAAGGAGGACGCCCAGAAAGGGAGAGGCGGCGATGCCCAGATTCCTTATGTCAACCGGAGTGAAGCGGATGGTTCAAGCCCCCGACTCGCTCGTCGTGGACCAGAAGAAGAGTATTCCTTGCATGAATCCCAAGGCTCGTGCTTACATGGGGTGTCCCCGCGTCGCCGCGTCTTTTTGTCTCCGTGTCTTCTTCAATTCTATGTCTGTCTACGCAATATCATGAGAAAATGAAAGTAAAGAATCGCTCAGTTGCTTTAGGAAGTGCGGCAATGACAGAAAAGACAACAGAGATTATTCACTCTCAATTGCTGGAAATATTGTCTCAATTGCCTTTGTCTTGGCAAGAAAAAGTTTTAGACTTCACTATTTCTCTACATCAGAAAAAACTCACTCAGCAATGGAATGCTATTTCTGATGAAGAAGCTACGGCGCTAAAAACTGAGTTTGCTGAGGAGGATTTAGCTTTTGTACAAGCGGCTTTAGCTGATTATCTTCCTTTGCTCCAGCAAGAGGATACAGTTTGATGCGGGGAGATGTTTATTTAGGGGATTTGAATCCTCCTCGAGGTTCAGAACAAGCGGGAATTCGACCAATTATTATTGTTCAGAGAAATACACTTGATCGATTCACAACAACAGTAGTAGTAATTCCTGTAACCAGTAATCTGCGACGTGCTAAAATACCAGGTACAATAATTTTACCTTCAGGTGAAGGTGGCTTAACGCAAGAATCTGTAGTGCTTTGTTATCAAATTGTTGTTATCGATAAGCAGAGATTAATGAAAAAATTGGGGACTCTTTCTCCCAATTACTTACTGATGCTCAGGGAAGCATTAAAATATACATTAGAGCTTGATGATTTCGATAATGAAAATATAGAATAATTATTGCGATCGGCGATAACTCCCCTCACCAAGTGGGGGACAACCAAACCAAAAAAGCCGATTTATCTGGCTAATGCGACTGCACTACCTGCTAACACCACTACACCTTCGCCAAAATTCCCTCACTCTAGAAGAGCAACTGTTGGTTATAGGACTTACGCATTGACGAAAAGAATAAACTATGTATATCTCTCGTTACAAGCCTAGGCTTGTAATGCTCTTCAAAAGAGGCTCTGCCTCCCGATTGGAGGGGAGGCAGAGCCTTGGGTGTTGATTTTGTGCCTTTTTCGAGGGGAAAATTTCATGCAGTTTTTGTGATTCTAAACTGGAGGCAGAGCCTCCAATAATGGATTCCCAGCCTGAGGCTGGGAATCAGGAAAATGCATGAGGCATAAACGAGTAAATTACATCAAAGTCAACAGCCTAGGCAGAGCCTCCCTTAATCACATTCTGTGGCAGAGCCTGGGAACGAGGCAAACGGCGGAATTAGTAAGTAGGTCGGCAGGAAAATTTCTAAGTATGTAAGAAATATTAACAACAATAATTTGGTAATT
>JADQBA010000281.1 GCA_016903675.1 Stigonema ocellatum SAG 48.90 = DSM 106950
TCAGCAGTGTCGAGAAATAAACAGATTCCTTTATAGTTTGGTTCTAGTAGTCCAGGGCGCTGACTCTGAATCATGAGGAGCGTATTGAGTTAAGGTGCGTGAATATTCACTATTCTATTGTTAAGCTAGTCAGGATGGTAAGCTAACGCGCATCTAAATTTGATAATTTATAGCCTGAACCCCTTTGCTGCCTTAGACTACCCTATAAAACTAGATGCCGAACAGCTTAACACAAATACACCTTTGATGTAATCGTTAGCTTGGTGGTCAGTGGTAAAGGCTTGGGACAGTGCTTCAAGAGAATGATAACGATGGGTGATCCATGTTGCTACCTCTATCTGCTTGGCTTCAATTAAGCTCATTGATCTACGGTAGGTTAATGGGCGTCCGTCTGTATCCCACTGCCGCCGATTGATAATTTTATGCGGGAACTGGGCGAAACTATGCAGCCTGGTACTTCAGCCTTGTTTGTCTTAGTGCGTAAAGCAACTCCAGATAAAGTCTTAGCAGAAATCGCTCCCAATGGATGCAAAGTTCTGCGTACTTCCCTGTCCAAAGATGATGAGGCAAAACTGCAACAAGTTCTTTCCCATCACGGAATTCCTGCCGAAACCCCTGCTGTTTAAGACTTGCGTGGTTTAAGCGATCGCATCTCCTTTCGATGAAACGCCTCTAAATCTAGGTCAGAGCGAAAGTCAAGGCAAGTGCTGCCTCCAGGGTCAGCAGGATGTAACGCGCAGACTATGTGAGGGTCGTGGGCGTAGAATTGGCAGCGATCGCACTCAGGGACTCGAAGCATACTACCCTGTTATCGCTTGACTGGATGCTTACGCACTACTGGGCAGTGCTTTATGCAGTGCTTTTGCTCCTACAAACTATCCAGGAAGAGGGTTGGGTGTTGAGGGGAGGGTTGGGGGTGCGATAAGCCCGCTTGCTTAACGCTTCGATGTATCGCGCTTCATTGGTAACATATTCTTGTCAAAAATGTTTTACGCTCACGCTATGCCACGCCCACCAAGAGAACTCAAACCCAACTATTGCTACCACATTACTGTACGTTGCAACAACCGTGAGTTTAAATTAAGTCGTTATGAATGTCGTGAAGTTTTTCTCTACGCAATTAAAAGAGCTTCTGATAAATTCAATTTTAAACTCTACGCGTTGTGCATTATGAGCAATCATGTCCATTACCTAATTGAACCAGCACAACCGGAAGACCCGCCCCTTCGGGAAAGTCAAAAGTCAAAAGTCAAAAGTCAAAATTAAGAATTATACAAATAAATTTAGGAGCAAATAACGAAGACGCATTGAGCCTTATGGTATTCTCCACTCAGTTCAAAGATTTTATTTATTCCTAAAAAAAATAGGTGCTTATATTCATTTTTGACTTTTGACTTTTGACTTTTGACTTCCCGATAGGGCGCAGGGCATTTCTGGGAGAAAAGATATCACAGCAGTGGGTTTGAGAAAACCGATTATAAAAGGGCATTAAATACGCTCCGCTACATTCATGCTAACCCAAAGGCAGCTAATATGCAGCAGGGGTTTTTCTATGACTTCAGCAATTATGGGACTCATGATAGGTTGACTTCGGACGGGATTACACAGTGGCATCCAGCGTTTTTACAATTAGGGAGAACTTTGGAAGAATGTGCAGCAAAGTATCGTAAATTCTGTCAAAAATATCGGCCACAGGGGAAATCAGAGAAGAAGAGTTTCTGGGGGAGTACCTTTTTGCCGTCAATATTGAAGGGTGGAAAGTCGAAAAAATTTTCACCAGGACAAATGAGTTTGCCTTGGAACAAACAGAGAGTGACGGAGAGTACTGAGGTGCGGGATGTAGCAGAAAAATTTATTCAAGCCAACTGCTTTCTTCCATCGGTGCCAGGCACCCCTTCGGGGAAGTCAAAAGTCAAAACTCAAAAGTCAAAAGTTTATTCAATTTTCTTGTCTAATTGTATTAGGAATTTAGATAATTACTAAGTCTAAATTAGTATGTTTAAGTGCTAAAATAATCTAATTATTAATGTATTAATGTATTCATTTTTGACTTTTGACTTTTGACTTTTGACTTCCCGAAGGGCGGGGACGCTGTAACAAATCTTAATAAAATTCGGAAACGCCTACAGGTTACACTTTACAAGTCTCGATGCGAGAGAAGGAATTCTACCAAAACCACCCCAACCCCACCCACCCCACACACACCAATACCAGTGGTAGGTGTCCCTCCTGGGCTATAGTATCAAAGGTCACTTCCGTGTAGCTAATCCAGCTTTCTTTCACTCTCCATCCCACGCGATCGCCAAACTTCTCCCAGGCTTCTTTACGATATTCGCCGTCGGGTATACCGCCGACTTCAAGGTAAATCTTCTTCTGAACGCTGAAGCCAAAGCGTCCATTGCTGTATTTTACCCATAATTGGTCTATTGTGCGTAGGTCGGTGCAGGGAAAATTTAAGAGTTCTTCATCCCTGATCCAGTCATTTTCCTTACGACCCACAACTTTGAGCATCACTAAATAGGTTTCATAATCGGCGTCTTTCCAATTTCCTGCTTTTAACAAGTCGCGGAGTCGGGTGTAGTCTACATTAGCTTCGCTACTTAAATCGTCATCCAAATCATTTCGTTCATTTGTTGGGCTACGAGGTTCAACAACTTCATTTGAAGGCAGGTTAACTTCATTAAAATTAGGATGAGTTATTGATTCTAAATCCAACTGTTTTTTGAGTAGTTTAGGAGTCAGTTGTTCTGAAATTCCCTGCATTTGAATGAGCGTACAACCAAGTTCGTGTGCAAATTCAATAGATTCTCCAGCCCACAGAGCATCATAAAACCCAACTGCAAATTCAATTGCTGCTCTATCTCCAACTGCCTGACTCATCCCAACGACATAATTTATATGCTGTGCGATCGCCCTTGCTTGAATTTCTGAATAACAAGCATTAAGTACAACACAATTGACACTGGTTTTAAACAGCTTAAATAATCTTGCAAGAGCAGCACCATCAACTAGCTTCCTCTCACCTGTTTCATCTGTAAAGACTAAACCATCTTGCCCTGCTCCATGTCCGCTAAAGTGGACAATCTGTGGTTTAAAATCTAAAATAGAGCGATGAATATCTCGTAACCGGGCGGCTAGCGCTGACTTAATTTCAAACTGTTCCCGCTGTCTTGCTGCTCGCAAACCTTGTTCAATTTCACGTAACTCCTCATCTAATCGTAACTGACTAGTACCAATAGGATTTGCTGCTAAAATTAGGATTCTCTGCTGAATAAGTTGACTTTGAGCAGTGGGAGCAGATGTACTGGCTGAAGTTGTGGATGGTGATAAGAGTGTACTGGCAATAACTTCTAACTGCGAGTTTCTGGGGTTTTCTTTTCGTGCAGCGTCAATGAGGTCAACAAGCCATTCCTCAGATTCTGCGGTTTTGATTAATTCAAAAACAATAACATTTAAATTGCTATCTTTAGTAATTTGATTTAAATTTTTGTCTAGCTCAAAATATAATAATTGCTCCAACGATGACCGTTCAGGAAAAGCACTGATTAGGGCATCTCTTAATTTTTTGCGCTGTTGAGGAGTTGGAGGAGTTAGCATTATTGTTGCATATAAATTAGTTTTTCTGATTTAGGTAAGCACTCCGACAATCTCTGCTGCTCCTATTACCTGCCTTCTGCTTGAGCCTCCAAAGCTGTTACTCTTTCCTCAAGTTCAAAAACCCTGCGTGTTAATGGCACATCATCACTACAGCCTAAGTAATGTGCCAAAGCATCAAGCATGACCTTGGTTTTTGTTGTCCCAGTCTGCTGAGCATAAGTGTTAAGCCGTTCATCCAACTTGACTGGAAGCCGGATACTGAATTGGGGTGAAGCCATACTCTAATCCCGTACAGCAATGTATGAGAGTGAATGACAATTCTATTATGTAATGTTATTGAAAGAGTTTGCACAAGCGATCTGGTAAAGGGAATCCAGTCGAAAGCGTGTGTTCGTGAGAGTGGTCAGACAGTGCTTACGCCACCACGACCCACTCTTCATTTTAAAGAGCGATCGCCACCACGACCCACTCTTCATTTTAAAGAGCTATCGCCACAACGAGCCATTCTTCTTTTTAAAGAGCGATCGCCACCACGACGCACTCTTCATTTTAGAGAGCGATCGCCACCACGACCCAATCTTCATTCTAAAGAGCGATCGCTCCCCACAACCCAATCTTCACTCTTTCTTGCCCACAATTTCCCTCAACTTACGAAGCGCCTCCTCACTAAGCTGCGCATACACCGCCTGTTTAAATTCAGTCGTCCAACCAGCCGTCAAATATTCCAACGCCTCCGCATCTAGAAGCGGGTCGCTAAGTATCAGGACTTGATTAGTCACTGCCGACCTATCCAAACCATCCACACTCTCCCCCTGGTGTCCAACGTGGTTGTCCAAGGTCTGTCCAATGTCGGTGACAGCAATTGTTTCATCACTTTGACGCTCTATACTCAGCGAATTGTGTCCAACATGATTGTCCAACGTCTGTCCAGCATCAGTGGTTGTATGTGTACTCTCGAACGGCTGTCCAACACCATTGTCCAACGTTTGTCCAATATCGGTAGTCACGGTAGTTTCGAGTTGATTGGACAACTCTGGTGTACTCTCTCTAGAGTGTCCAACACCATTGTCCAACGTTTGTCCAATATGGTCTAACGTAAGCTGTTCAACCATTTCAGGAATTATATTGGACAACTGTGTTTCAGCTTGTGGGGGAGTGTCTCCCATGTTTACCGCCAATCTGTAAACTTTATGTCGTGGGTCTGTAGTAGACGGGCGCACAGTCAGAATTCCCCTTTGGGAAAGTCTTTGTAAAGCTTTGTAAATAGCCTCCCTTCCCCAACCGATCGCCTGCGCAATTTCAGCACAACACAAGGCAATATTCTCAGGAATTTTCGAGAGTAGTTCGATAATGCGATCGCCGCAAGTCTTAGTCGTCACATCAACTTCACTAGTCACCTCCCACCGTCCAAACTCAGGGTTAAGTTTAAGCATCAAATCAATAGGCGCAGCGCTACGGATTTTGGGACTACTAAGTCTCCTGAGTTGGCTATTATTGTCCCCCTCTAAAATCCAGATGGCAGAGGCAGCTGCACCAATACCGCTGCTGCCGCGTAACTTTGAAACTCCCTTGCGATCCCTGTTCTTATTATTATGGTGAATCAGAATACACCCAAACCCGTAGGTGTTAGATAATGCTTCTAGCTGGCTAACAGCATGTTTAGCAACAGCCGCGTTTTCGTCAAACTCTTGGGACTTGTGGATGGAAGAAAAACTGTCAATCACCACCATCGTGGGTTTTAGATCAGCGATAACCTCTTCTAGTCTTTGCCACTGGCTGACATCCCAATCCATTAGCACAGCCCAGTTATCAGCAGCAAATGCACCACGGGTAGCAAGCTTATCTTGGACAAAACAGGGGAGTTCGTCACTGGCTACAAATAACACCTTCCCTCGTTTGTTTGGTGTCTCCCCTAGAAATTCTTCACCTAGGAGCAGCGACACTGCGGCGTCATAGGCAAGGGTGGTCTTACCAATTCCAGGGTCCCCACCAAGAATCGTTACACCCCTACCCAACAATAAGCCAGGGAACAGCCACTCTACTCCCCCAGTTTCCAGCCGCATAAATTCCGCCGCCGTGTACAGCTTGGGTGCTGCTGTACTACTGGCTTGATTGATGACTTCTACAAGCTGGTTGAGATTTTTCTCACTAATACGGTAGTGGGAGCAAATTTCACTTTTCAGTAGGGCTTTGGCTATGGGGTCGGGTTCTGTGGCATAGCGTTGTATTTCTAAGCGTAATCTTTCTGTAGCACTCACCTGACCTTTGGACTCTACTTGTCGCAGTTCATTAACAATCGCCTTCCAGTCCCAACTGGGGACTTTACATTGTTGGCGGAGTTGTTCCAGAGGTGCAGTAGGGAATGGGGCATATTTGATGATAACAGCAGCAATGTCCCGTGCTTCTATAACGCTGAGTTGTTGGTTAGTTTGTGATTGTACCCACTCCGACCAGGAGCGAGAGAAAGTCATGATTTGTACAATCAATTCCTTCGGGTTCATGACCCCACCACCAATCCAAGCATCGGTTGTGCTTTGACAT
>JADQBA010000167.1 GCA_016903675.1 Stigonema ocellatum SAG 48.90 = DSM 106950
GCAGTTAATGTGGTTTGTTTGCAAATAATGTGGTTTCATTTGCACCCAATGTGGTTTTGAGACCCCTCTTATTTGCAGCTAATGTGGTTTCAATTTTGACTTGTTTGCGGTTTGAAGCGTTCTTGTTTGCAGTTCCTTACATATAGGAACAACAATATACGATTTATCAGCAGCCAAAACAGCATCAACAGTAGTGCCGATTGGTCGTCCGATTCGGAATGTTCAAACCTACGTATTAGATCGGTCAAAGCAACCTGTACCGATTGGCGTTCCAGGAGAATTGTACATTGGTGGAGATGGATTAGCAAGAGGCTACTTAAACCAACCTGATTTAACTGAAGAAAAATTTATTCCCAACCCTTTTAGCAACAAACCCGGTTCCCGCCTTTATAAAACTGGGGATAAGGCACGTTATTTACCAGATGGTAATATCGAATTTATCGGTCGTATCGATAACCAAGTAAAAATACGTGGCTTCCGCATCGAACTGGGAGAAGTTGAAGCACTATTAGCACAACACCCAGATGTACTCCAAACAGTAGTCATTTGCCGAGAAGACACACTAGGCAACAAGCGCCTCGTCGCTTATGTCGTCTCTAACCTCATCCTAGAGCGCATCCCCTATCACAGTGAATGCGAACTAGAAATAGACGGTAACTCCATAAAACTCCACACAGAAAATATCTCCAACGGCGGTGTTGCTCTAGTGGGTATGCCAACGCTAACTATTACTGAAGGTCAACACGTCCGCCTGCATCTGCTGCTGCCTGGAGAAAGCGAACCGAGTTGGCTTCCTGGAACAGTAGCGTGGTTGCGTCCACCACAGGTCGGGGTTAGTTTTAATCTTACATTTTCCGAACAGGCTAAAGTTGACCAAAGTATAACCTATCAGTTGGACACTCAAGGTTTGTGGAAAACTTTACAGCGCGCACTCAGCGGTTCCCTGCGCAACTACCTAAAACAAAAGCTACCCGAGCATATGCTACCGAGCGCTTTTGTACTAATGAAAGCACTACCCCTAACTCCAAACGGGAAAATAAACCATCGCGCCTTACCCGCACTGGAGAGCTTCGACAAGGAAGGAGAAGATAATTTTGTCGCACCGCGCACCCCTACTGAAACAAAACTAGCTGCTATATGGGTTGAAGTCTTGGGATTAAAAAAAGTGGGCATTAATGATAATTTCTTTGAACTGGGAGGACATTCACTGCAAGCTGTTTCACTGATATCTAAGATTTCAGCACAGATGAACCTTAAAGTTTCAGTCAAGCTTCTATTTAGTTACCCCACTATAGCTGAATTAGCAAAAGCACTCAATCAATTGTCCACCCAAAATACATCTTTTGCTCCAGAAAAACCCCAAGCGAAAATTGAGGAACCTATGACCGCATCTTTAACCAAAAATACAGACATATCTCCGTTTTTCCAACTAGAACAGCGCTCCTTATTATCCTTGTTTGCAGTAGGAAAAATAGCACCAGTTGACTCAGCCGCACTGGGTTATATTCCTCTCTCTCTACTACAAGGAAGCAGCTTGACTCGCAATCAAATCCTTCAAAGTTGCTATGACAACATGCCGATGTGGGATGCTGTTATGGAGACTAAATGGGGTCGAATAGCGGGCTTAACCCTCCCTATATTCGAGGATGAACTATACAGCGACCCACAAAAACTCGTACAAATGACTGTTGAAGCTTTAGAAATGGCAGGGCGGCTAGGTGCTAAAACCGTTTCCTTAACAGGTTTAATTCCCTCAGCCACAGATTACGGTCATGCGATTCTCAAAGCTGTTTCGGGGCGTACCGACTTACCAACAATCACTACGGGACACGCTACGACCTGTTCTGCTGTTGTTTTGACGATAAAGAAAATTTTGCTCCTTAGCAACCGTTCTTTAGAGCAAGAGAAAGTAGGATTCATCGGTTTAGGTTCGATTGGTCTTAATACCCTGCGCTTGATGTTAAAATGCTTACCCCATCCGGAGTCCATTATCCTATGCGATGTTTACAGTAAACTGGAATCAATCCAAAATATTCAACGCGAAATTATCCTTGATTTAGGTTTTCGAGGTTCCATACAAATAGCGACATCAACATCAGAACTTCCACCGGAAATCTACGACGCTACCTTCATAATTGGCGCTACCAATGTACCAGACATTCTCGATATCTACCGGGTGAAACCTGGCACTCTCATTGTCGATGATTCTGGTCCGCATTGCTTCTCTCCAAAACAAGCGATTAATCGCTTTGAAGAACAGAAAGATATTCTATTTACCGAAGGAGGAGTTCTTCAAGCATCTCACCCGATAAAAACGGTCATTTATCTACCTGAATTCATAAAAAATAACCTAAATGAAACTTTGTGGAAAGAATATCTTCCAACCAATTCCCTTCACATAATGGGTTGTGTTTTGTCCAGTCTCCTCTCAACTCGATTTGACTATATGGAACCCACTGTAGGATTACTAAATCTAGAAACTTGTGTGCAGCATTATCAAGGTTTAGAAAAGTTGGGCTTTCAAGCAGCCGACTTGCATTGTGAAGGCTATGTATTGCCGTTCGAGCCAAAATAAACGCCAAATAGCGGTAATCATCAATTGACAAATTAATGAAAGTATGAATAGTCTCAAGAACCTTCGACCCTTTACAGGTGGAATGGGTATCTTTTTTCTCGTCTGGTTTGGACAACTGGTATCCCTAACCGGGTCGGGTCTGACTAGCTTTGCATTGGGAGTGTGGGTGTACCAGCGCACTGGTTCAGTCACCCAATTCTCTCTAATTTTGCTATTTGCCATGCTGCCCACTGTCTTAATTTCTCCGATAGCAGGTGCCTTAGTTGACCGATGGAATCGGCGGTGGTGTATGATTGTGTCTGACTCTGGGGCAGGTTTAACTGCGGTTGCGATCGCCGTATTAATTGCCACTGGAAACCTTGAATTCTGGCACATCTACTTAGCTGTCAGCCTCAGTGCCATCTTCAAAGCCTTTCAGTTACCAGCCTACACTGCTTCGACCTCTTTATTAGTACCGAAAGAAGATCTATCTCGCGCCACCGGCATGGTTCAATCTGGACAAGCCTGCGCCCAACTATTCTCGCCCCTGCTGGCAGGAGTTTTGCTTGGAGTTGTCCAGCTAAGTGGTGTCATTTTTATTGACTTTGCTAGTTTCTTGTTTGCCTTAACCACTCTATTATTGGTGCAGTTTCCTGATGCTAAAACTGCTGCGGTTTCAGAAAAGGGAAAAGCTTCTGTTTGGCGCGAGGCAATTGAAGGCTGGACTTATATCGCCGTTCGACCTGGACTTTTAGCGCTGCTAATTTTATTCGCTATCAATAATTTTGTTTTCGGACTGATTGAGGCTTTATTCACACCGCTGGTATTAACATTCACGAATGTTAACGTTCTCGGAACCATTCAATCACTCGGCGGTGCGGGGATGCTGATGGGCAGCGTGGTTATGAGTATTTGGGGAGGACCCAGACCTTTAATTCGTGGCATATTTGGGTTTGTGTTTCTCAGTCAACTGTGTATTTTAGCATTGGGATTACGCACGAGCGCCCCACTTTTCGCTCTGGCTAACTTCCTCTTATTCTTCTGCGTGCCTTTTGTCAATGGCTATTGCGATGCTATCCTACTGCGAAAAGTGGCTCCATATATTCAAGGCCGGGTTTTTGCCACAATCAATATGGTTTGTTTCTCGTCCATCCCTCTGGCTTATGTTGTTGCTGGTCCTCTAGCCGACCGAATTTTCGAGCCTTTAATGGCAGCTAACGGTCTCTTGGCCGGAAGTATCGGACAAATCATTGGCGTGGGACCAGGTCGCGGCATTGGTTTACTATTTATCACGATGGAAGTTCTTGTTATGCTCGTAACTGTTGCAGCTTACCGATATCCTCGCTTGCGGTTAGTGGAAGAGGAGCTGCCAGATGCCATTTAGCACTTTCAGTCTGATCACAAAATGAGAGCGATTTCGTGACAGGGGTCATGCGATCGCACTCTCCGTGTGCTTTGAATCAAAATATGAGAAAAATTCTGAAGCATAAATAGAGCAGAAATTAACGCGTAAAGAAGGCAGAAGGCAGAAGGCAGAGGGCAGAAGGAATCCCCATAAATAAATTTAGGGGCTTTAATAAGGACGTAGTATTTCTTGCGCTATGCGTCTCGAAATACATATTTCTTTATTTTTTCATAAATAAATTTAGGGGCTTTAAACCCTGTAGCAGACGGCAGATCAAAAATTTTTCTTCCCTTCTGCCTTCTGCCTTCTGCCCTCTGCCTTTCTTCGGTAAGTTCTACAGAAGTATCCGACCATGATTTTAACCCAAAAACAACTGTAACCCCTTATGGTATATTTCTCCCAGAGCTTAATAGTAAACATAACGAAAATTACCACTGATTTAGTGGTAAGTATAAATCCCCTAAATAGCTTGTATATTTTTTATCATAATTATACGTTTATATCCCGAAAACCAGCATTATAAGGCATTTTTTCAGTAAAAATACAAATACAATAGTATTTAAAATTACACATATTTTGCCCAGATAAATTAGAAAATTGTTGAATAGATTACCGAGATAGAGGAAGTAAAATCAAACTCTAGGGTATTTTATTGCCAAAAATTCAAAAATTTATCTGAAATTTATAAGTTTAATTGTTTATATGACAATTCAAGCTAAACATTTTGATACTAGGTTAAATCAATGGATTCATACTGACGGTAATACTAACAATCCAGATTCTCTTTTAAAAGAAGAACTTAATAATACCCTACTAGAACATTTCTTGACTGGAGTAACCTTTTCGTTCGGGCACCCTGACGAAAAGTCTAAAGCTTCGCAACTAAAAAATCACCCCTCAGGACACCAATTATTACTATCATCAAAAACCCGTTTGTTATATGGACCGTCAGAATGTCTAGACACAATTAGACAATTATGCCCAGACAACAAAGATAGAGGCGCTTACGGATCTATCTTCCTTGGGTCATGCGAAAATACCATCAACCGAGAGTTAAACATCTTAATTGTTAATGACAATAATGGTGAAAACGGTAGCATCATCAACAATGACCAAGCATATCGACTCACAGGCGACTGTTACGGACAAATCTCCACAGAGTTATACCATCAGCTAACCCGACACCAAGAAGGCGACCAATACCGCATCATCCAGCACCGCTTCGGCTGGACTGACCGGGACGGGGATGACACAAAATACCGCTTCGGCAAAGGGACACTGCGCCCTTCAAACCTCGACCAAATCCTTAACTATCAAGACCCCAGTAACCAAACTAAGGTTGACCTCATTCTTCCCTTATCTGCATTCAAGGGAACCGATAAAGACAACCCCAATGGCCCAACCAAACCCCAAATTCAACCAGGACTGTACAGGCAAAATATTTGGTTAGGGGAAAAGTCGCAGTCTGAACTGGGTAAAACGGCAATATCTCAATTACTTGCTTCATTCCCCAATGGAGTGAAGGATTTTACCGAACAGCTAGAACTGGAAGCCAAAAAACTCAAGGAAGCACAGGACGACCCTCGGCAACTTGCCCAACTTTATTGTGAAAAGTACGAGAAGCGGAAAGCCTTTCTTGAAGAACAAGCAACCGCACTTGAAGAAGAAACCGCAGTTGACCCAACAGTAGCACAAGAATTAGAAACACTGCGCGATCGCCTTACTACTGACTCATTTATTTACAAACTCATCAAAGCTGACCTGCTTGGAGTTGGACAACTTCTCGAAACCGAGAAGGTACAGCGAGAACTCGCCCGGTTCGTTCAAAACGAGTGGAAGGAAATCGCCATTGGCAAAACCCTCACATTTGAACGGGCGATGGTCATTCCCTCCAAAGACCTACAAAACGGCGAAATCTCCATCCCCCATTACCAGGATTCTGAACAAGTCCTTAACTTCCGTTCCCCCTTCCTCAACTCAAATGGTTTATGCGTCTCAACCAACAAACTCGTAGATGACATACTTGGACCAGATGGGAAACCCCTCGCGGGTGCGATCGCTGTCTCGGATGAAACAAGCGATCGCATCTACAATCGCCTAAACTCTCAAGTTAAATCTATCCTGACAGAAGCCCAAGGGACAAGTCTTCAACTAAAAGGTATTGAAAATTACTTAGACCAAAATATCGCTAAGCTCGAAACTAGAGATAAAATAGAATTTACCAACAAGTTTAACGAGTATATTTCAGAACTTCAATCTGCTGGATACCAACTAGAAATTCTCCCCCAAGAGTCCGAACAAGAACGCCAAGCACGGGATTACGACGGTGATTGCATCGGGTTTGAGCAAGCTTGCAAGTATCCTAACCTCACAGCAGAGACTCTTGAGCGTAACCTACCAGAAAACGCTTACGATCCAACTGTTAAACTCAAGAAACAGTCCTTCTACCAAGAAGACGGTAGCCAGCCTGAGTTTGAAGAAATTGCTATCCACATGAGCGATGGCATTAGCGTCGGTGTTATCAATAATCACCTTACCTCAATCGAGGCGTTAGAATCAGAAATTACCATATTGAAAAACTTTGGTAGTGAGAAAGACCAAATTGACTACGTACAGCAGGTAGCCAAACACTACGAAGATTTATTCAAAACAGAAGCCTGGGCAAAATCCAAGGGTATCGAAGGTAAGGAGGTTCCCGAAAAGTACCGCGCTTCCTTGGAAGAGTTTGTCCAAACCGCACGACAACCCCTCGATCAAAAAGCCGCTCTCAAGGCAATGAGCGTCAACACTAAAATATACCGCGAAATGATTGCCGAAGCAGCATTCCAGAACCAAATTGCGGTTGACCTCTTTAAAAGTGCCAAAAAACCCGAAATGGAGATTATCCGCAACAACAGTCGGATTCTCCACCGCGAAGTCAACTACATTAAAGACAAGAAGAAAGATGTCTATATCGATGAAACCATCAAACCAACAGGATACTCGCCTGTTGAATTACTCATTGCTAAAACCAACCAATATTTTGAGAAAGCCCGGATAGAATCACGGGAACTCGTCCAGTTTCAAGATTTATTTAAAGGGGTTGAATTTTCAAATTCACAGCGCTTACAATGCACCGTAGCCAAAAAAGAATTTGATGAATCATTCTCCCTTGCTAATCAGCTATCTAGACAAAAAGAAACGTCCAAGGGACCTTCTGCAAATATTACCCTTACTAATGGCAACCCAGTAAATGTAACTAACCTTCTACAGTATAACAACGAATTCATATGGAAAGCTAATAAAATTACCTTCAAACTATCAGAAACACCTGAAGAAAAGCGTAACAGCAACCGCCCGCATAAATACATCGTATACGCCCAAATCAATGATGAAACCGAGAATGGCAAACCCAAATTTAGGACATTAGGAACGCTTGCTAAAGAGCAGGAAAACAAACTGGAAGAAATAGGAATTACCCCAGGACAGGAAGTAACCTCCAACAAAATATCCTTCCAGCCTGAACTGAGTGAGGGTCAAATTAAACTTCTCTACCAAAAAGCTTACCAAGCAGCAGAAGAGTTTTGTAATTCCATTCCCGAAGAACAGAAACTAGCGATGGCTGCTGCTACCTGGGCAGTATCAACCACTCGTGAAAGTAGTAGCGAGAAGAATACTGATAATCAAAGAAAGGTTTCAAACTTTGCTTTCGCTGCCTTTCCTCAACAAATTATCACTCAGCTAGATACACTAAAGTTTACCGAATTTAGTATCACTGGATTTGACCGCAGTAGCGAAGTCATCAATGAAAGCCAACCTCAAAATGTGCGGTTTAATCTAGCAGAAAATGGAAAAAGCGTAATTGAAATACAGAACCAGGATGGTAATTACGAAACATTCGGAAATATCGAACAAAGTAACGCCCGACTTCCAATTGGTACTACCGCAACTGCGGATATCGCCAAAGGTGAGGTATATACCGCCTCTGTCACAACCAAAGTACCCGGACTACCAGAACTCACCTTCAAAGTAGGTGAAGTTAACAAGTTTAGGAATAATTCTCAAAGGTTCAACAATGAACCTACCATGCTAACAATCGAAAAAGTTGACCTGATCCGGGAAGACTATACTATTTATATTCAAAATGGTAACAAGCAAGAAAAATTAGGTAATATTGATAAGGAATCAGTCAAAGAGGGTATCGCCCAAGGCTGGCTAGCAGAAAAACCTGGAAACGGACAACAGCTACAGCTTAAAGTTCAAACCATCATCACTGGACAGAATGCCTATGCTGTAGCAGAAACAACTGGGGGTAATCTATTACGAATTAATATTACCAATCAAAAGTTTAAAAAACAGGAGATTCACGACCAAGGGTTTAGAGAAACTTCAGTTAAAGCCTTTGATAAAAAGTACGTTTATATTGCTAAAATTGGCGACCAATCACTCGGCATTATTGGTCAACACACCGAACGCCTCGAAGCCGAGTTAAATAAAGGGAATGCACAAAGACAGTGGCCAAGAAAAGAAAGTAGTACTGTACAAAAAATAATTGATGCAGGTATTATTCGCCAAAACCAACAACGAACCACTATTCCCGTACAAATTACCAGTACCAGTCAACACGACCATCGATGCCATGCGCGGCTACGGTAGGGTACACACGACCAGGGGGGTAGACTACCAAAAAACTTATGGCATTAAAGAGGGAGATATTGCGCTACTTAAAACCTGGGCAAACTTAAGGATTTAAGCCCTTAAGGACAGGGAGAACAGTAAGCGCGGGGTTTTTGACCGATATAAGGGGTCACTTTGACCTGCACAGTATCACGCCTGCGAGAGGCTTTTGTTTGCCGTAGCTTGCTGTGCAACAGACAGTTAGTCCGTACCTGTTTGATACCAAGAGAATACCATCTGTGACGATTAAAACCGCCACAGATGTTAATCTGCTTAGCTACCCGTTTCCAAGCACCCGACTTCAACATGTCCGCTGGCTTTTTGAAGTAAGATGCAAGGGGAGTGGGTAATCTTTCAGTCCTACCCTGACCACGCCGCGCTATCACCAAAGCAGCAGCACAACCAGAGTTGAGACCGTAGACTGCCATATACTTGGTGACACCAATCACGGAAGTATAAGCAGGGTCAATCTTTATCAGCTTTATCCCAGATTTTAAGCACTTAGTTTCAATCATCTGGGTGAACTGAGAGTAAGCCATATTGGAAAGCATCCGTGCATATTTAGCACCTTTTTCCTTCATAGATGCTTTCTTTTTGGCAAAGTCTAAGTCTTCAATAACGATAGGAACGTTGTGTTCAAGGGCGATTCTAGTAACTTGACAGACAGCTTTGCTTATAACATCTTCGGTCTGGATTGAACGCTTGTCTTGAACATTTATTTTGATGGAACCGTGGCGCTTCAAGTTACCATGTCGGTCAATCAAAGTCCAATCAATACTGCCAGGATTAAAGTCTATTCCTAGTGAGCCATTTTCTAGGCTAGTTGTAACGTCTGTATCCCTCGCGGTAACTGTTGCGTTAATGTAAACCCTGTCGCCTCTACGAACTATTTCGTAAGTAACAGGAAGTTCGCTCCCAGTCCTAGATTCTTCCACATAATGCTTTTTGACTGGCTTATTTGTAGACTCTAAATCCTCTGGAATGTCATCATTTTTACTAAGGCGGGTTGACGTTCTCAAGACTGGCTTTATTGCTTTTTCTATTAAATCTCCGCCGCGAGGGAAATCAATGCCATGCAGGGTAACAGTCTCACCATATTTCTCCTCAAGAGGAGGTGTCACAGTGATTGTTAGAGTATGATTTTTAGCATCATACCTGACAAGTTGATTTCCCGTTAGATAGTTCTTTGAACCTACGAAAAAACAGCGATGAGAGCGTGACTCCCTCCAGTCTTCTAGCCATTCTTCATGACTTGCATAACCGTTTTCAAAAAGCCTATACTGCTTTTCAAATAGTCTCGCCGAACCAAAAGTGACGCTAAACTTGCCTTCATCCCTGGACTTTTTTAATCGCCCTATCTTAGCTTCAACCTTATTTATCTTTTGCTGCTTGTAGTGAATCTTTTTCGTTAGCTTTCTGACTGTGGATTCCTGCCCTAAATCCTGTGCTTTCTTGCGCTTAAACTCTAGCTTCTTTATTGTCCTTCTCAGTTCCCTAACTCGGTGGTCGGACTCGTCTAAATAAATGTCAACCAATTCAGCCTGTGATTTATAAGCAGCCGATGCTTTGTTGTAAGCATTCCTCGCTTCTGTTGACGACAATCCATACTTTTCTTCTAGCTGCTTACAGATAAAAGATTCTAGCTCACGCGCTTTTTTGTCGGTCTTACCAATCTTGTTTCGTTCTGAATATCCCTTGCGGATTGCTTGCCCGAATATCTCTCCATACTCGTCTAGATAATCCAGTGCCTGTTTATTCTCTGGCATCTTCTCGGTATCAGGAGCCAACGTTTGAATTGTTACTACGGACAAGCTAATCACCTCCCTGGTGTGGGTTTTTTCTTGTGTATATTTCTACTATACAGTAGTTTGTTCCTCAATTCCGCAAGTTTCTCCGATTTTTTTAGCACTTTTTTCTAGCTCATCCAGTATTGCTTTGTTCTGGTGGCACTGTACCATACAGTGGGAGCGGAAAACACCGTGATCACGAATAGTACATCTGGTAACACGATATCCCAGGCAATTGAGATTTTCTATCAGCGAAACATCCTTATCAAAAAACTTGAGTTCTGATAAGTTTTGACCAGGCATATCAGTCAAAACTACTTCAATATTCGGTAACATCTCTAGGTCAAGTAACAGCCTATCAGAATCACCCCTAGAAAAGCCCAAATGGTTTATATCAAAACCTTTATTTTGATACATTGACAACTTATTGCGATGTCCGTGATAGAAAACACGCGGATTCATTTTATTTTTCAAGTACAATTCTAGCAGAAGTCTGGAAATGGTGGACTTACCCACACGGGCATCCCCAACCGTAATTACAAAACGTTTTCTATTCATATCATAAATAATTAAACAGCACTTATTTGAGACTCCTCTTTTTCTTTATTTGTAGCATTTGGTTGAGACTCCTCTTTTTCTTTAGCTTTTCTTTGTTTTTCTTCTTTTTTTTTAGCTTTCTTAGTCTCTTCAGCCATCTTGTTATAATAACCTGGAAGTGGCTCTTGATTAAAGCCTAATAGATTAAAAGTCGGCTTGATTTTTTCTTCAAAATCAGCAATCCAACGCTTAACCCTTGCTCTAATTGCAATATTTGTTTCATCATGAGTAAGAGCATCATTAAATGTCAACCGATAACGGTCAATAAAATCGTATGGCTGGTAAAACAAGTCTGGCATCATTATTTCTACCAGTCCTTTTGATAACATTTCCTGACGTATTTCAGAGTCATTATAGCGATCAAATTTTTCTTGTTCACCATGAAATAAATTTTTGACGACAACATAATCTACTAGGTCTTTACAAAGCTTATGTAATTGTTCTAACACGGTAATAGAGTCAAGCACCCTACTAATAACCGAAACCATCGTAACTCGACAATTAGTATCCTTTAACATTTCAAAAAATGTCAATTCATTAACAAAACTTTCAAAAAAACCACCTGATTGAGCAGGTAAATCTAACAGAAATAGAGGAAACTGTTTTTCCTTATCTATATCAATTAACAATTTATCAGCTTGACCCTTGCGAAAAATATCAACATAGCGTATTAAAGGTCTGTACTTATCTACATAATGCCTCTCTAATTGAGGATTGCGTTGATCGGCTTCATATGCAAGACACACTAGGTCTTTATTAATGTAAAGCTGTAATAACCCTCTTGCAAAGGTACTTTTTCCCACACCTCCTTTATCACCTGTAACAATAACCAATCGTCGTTGGAATTGATTATTAGTAGATTCTGAGGAGTTATTGTTAGTGTTATTATCGTCAGACATTTTTTTCCCCTTGTGATTTTTAGTTTGAGACATGACAATGTGAATACAGTTTGTTGATAAAACAGAAATGTTGAAAGCTTTAAGTACAGGAAATAATTTCTGATAAAAGAGTTGATAACCAGCTAAGATAAGCAACTTTCAAGGATGAAACTAATTGATTATCCAATCTGACTGTCAAGCCACACAAATCAAGTGCCTGTAGAAAAACACCTCCCTCCAAAGCCCGTAATATTGGAAAGGATAAATGTTTTTTGAAGTAGGAAAAGATTAGAGCTATATCAAGTTCTTGCGCTAAAAACAAGTTGTCGGTATCAGTAATAAATGTAAAGTACAAATCGGAGTAAGATATATTCTCATTCTCTAACACCAATTGACAGCAATCGAGATAACGCTTACGTAATAGCTTATTTGACAAATTAGCATCAGTTTTAGACAAAGAGGGAATATCAATTCGCTTGTACAAAAAGCTCAAATAGATAGCTTCTAATACTGCTATATCCAAGGTTTTATTGTGTTGATAATAATCTTGAATAGCTGGTACAAGCGTTGGAGGCGCACCAACCAAGGAAAAACGCTCCTTCAGATACATATCTGAAAGCGACAACAACTGACAGTTGGTAATAATATTAAACCAATGGAGTGAATTCAGCTTAGTTATAATCAGTTCTGAAGCAGGCAACCGGGCAGCAACACTAACATTTTGAACTGGTACAATTTCAGTCTGCTCAAAGCGATATGGCTGCATTATGGAAACCAAGTCGCTATGGACAATTCGCTTGTCAAAAGACAAACTAAGATTATTTGCCTTCCCATTCCATAAGCTTAAAGGAGCGCCTTCATTACTACTAGGCGCAACATCTTTACGCAGCCAGCGCACAAACTCACGATGTTTTTCATAACCAAATAAATTAAAAATGTACTTCAGTGCTAACCAACATAAAGTATCAACATCCTGTAATTTACTATCGTCACTTCCAGTAAAAATATGACGCTTGCGCCTCAATTTTAATGGTAGTGTTTCGACAAATGACTGAACTCCTTTATCAATACTCCCTGGACAAACAAGCATTAATATATCTTCCGCCAGAAATTCAATACCCGTATCAATATCCAGAAGCCTGATAGAGTTGCCCTGGAAATCAGCTATCCGAGTCAGCCAATAAATACTCATTGCCTAATTAAACCAGGCTACTCTGTTTTACATAGATTTAGCTCCTAGTATGTACCCTCTAACCAAAAAAGCCAATCAACAAAATTCTAATATTTAACCAACATTAGTTGATGGTGTAAGTCAGTAGTTAATTTCATATGGTTTACCATAAATCACGCAGTTCATGATGGCGGTGGTGGTAATCATCGCCGGAAATTATTCAAAAAATGTCATAGTTATACTCATATGAGTTCACAAACCCTTAAAAAATATGAACTCGTACTGCAAGTTGCACCAATATTTGCTAACCTAATTATTAAGAAATACTTAGTCTCGGGGTTTTCCCGACTCGTAGGTCAGCAAAGCACTCCTATGCAGCACGTACGTTTATCCGCTCTTTTTCTTGAGAATATGTAATACCTTAGTGATACAAAGGAGCGATGCGCGCAGCGCTAAGCAAGCCGGCTGATCACACACAGTTTGAATGAGCAAGGGGTAGTGTGCAACTACCCCTTTTGGACAAAGCTAAAAGTAAATCATCAGAATCCTATTCTAGCTATGCAGCATTGAAATTGTCATTTGCTGCAAGTCTTTTCAACTTGTCAAAGTGATGAACATTATCCCAATATGGGGGATTGTTAAAGCCTTTATGCAGCAGATTGTTGAAAATCATTTTGTGCTATTCTTTCATCGACAATTAACTCTTCTCGAGTAAGGTTAGCAATTGTCTCATCAAATACACAGTAAACATTAACTATCCTAATGATGTGTGTACCTGGTAGATAGTCTTTATTAGTCTCTAGGAATTCAACGAAATAAGATTCAGTATCTTCATTTCTATCTATGATTTGAACATCTACTATCTTTTGTGGTACTTTGAATTCTACAATTTGACTCTGTTCTTTGGTTTGCCAACCATACTCAGATGTTGTTGCATGTTTTCCTATTAAATCCAGAGCGTTTTTAAATTCAGGACATAATAAAAATATGTCATGAGTAGTTCTCTGGTTATCAGGATAGACTACTATCAACATCCCCCCCTCACCTGTCATCATACGATAATACATTTATTCTTCTCCTTGTGGTGCATCTGTAATAAGACATTCCCATGTAATTTTTTTCTTTGTGTGCATCAAACCTGTACCTCTTACAGGTTTATGTACTTTTACCCTCCATTTTCTTCCAGTCTCCCGTGTTTTTTCTTCTGCTAGCTCATGACATCTAGTAGCACTTTCACTTGTTGAAAATTCTTCTTCGTACTGGTTATTACTCTGATTATGTGCATGAGCACCGTATCGCACCCTACTCCTAAACTTACGGTGATGTTGGTCTTGATAAATATACCAAATTACACCCCCTACAACTACAGTACCTACAAAAACTAAGCCTAGGGGGGTGCTGACCAAAGGCAATGCCAGTACTGGTATAGGTTGAGCAATAGTACGTTTCATTGTACTACAGCACAGAACAACAGCAAGAGTAATGCTTATTATTTTGTTATTAAACATTTGTCTCCTTCCTTGGTGGCATACTACGCGGAGGGTGGAATTGTTACCCCACACGAGAGAGAAAGTTTTTGGTCAGCTTGTTGCTGGGTAGAGTCGATGGGGAGTATTGCCCAAGTATCAGCACGGTGCTCGTTACAAATGCAGTCAAATTTCATGACATAACATTCGTTGGATAAGCAGGAATGTAATTGTTCATGAGTGCAAAATACTTGTGTCATTGTTAGAATTCTCTTGAAATAGTTTGTAGATGCCCTAGCAGTCAGTGTTACTAGGGCTTTTTGTATGGGGTGAAGTCATCAATACTGATCACCCACTTCATTTATGGTATGATTTTATCATTACACTGTCAAGATTATAATCACTACACTTGTCATTACCACGAGAGATTGCTAGTTTGAAATTAAGTAGTGTGAAAGGTGAAATATGACAAAGCGAGAAAGGACGTTTATCCAAGTGCAGATAGACCCTACAATCAAGCAAAAATTTACCAGCAAGGTTGAGCTTGAAGGGAAGAAAATCACTGATGTGATTTTGGAATGGATTGACAACTACATTGATGAGACGGAAAAAGTAGATGTCATCGAACTAAAACATCGAATCGAAGCCATAGAGAGGACACTACAAGAGAAAAATTCAATTCTTGTGGGGGAATCAACCGCCTGAGAAACGAAAACCTGTCTCTCAGGCAAATTCATGATCAGTTGCTAGAACTGCTTAAGCAAGAAAGACCCGCCAATCATGAGGCGGGTTAACTTTTTCAAGGGGTGTCGTCTGTAATGATAATATGTTGATATAATCATTACAGACGATGAGCAAACAGTTTAACAGATGAATAAGCAGTTAATCGGTAGTGATAGCTTCTGTAAACCCAATCGCCAATTGCCAATCGCCAGTCCCCAATCGAGAGCCTGGGTTAAAGATATTTAGCACTCTTCCCCAAGATGGTGGTTTGCACAACAGCTAGACCAAATCAGCCAATATATCCGTCATTTGCTTTTGTAACTTCTGACGGTTATCGTCATACTTCATCACTGTGTCTGGTTTAGCATGTCGGCTAAACCTTTGGGTAGCTCTATAATTACCATTGTTTTTGTCCAGCACTGTGGTGATGGAACTGTGGCGCACCCGGTGTGGTGACATTTTCTTTGTAATCCCAACCTTTTGGCTAAGATTATCCACCAGTCTCCTAATTGCCTCTCCCGATATTGGCTTACCCTCCCCGTTGTATGCCAGCACCGTAAACATTGGTTCTTTGTACTTGCCTGCTTTACCACTGATGATCAACCAATCGGCTAGCGCCTCTACTGTTTTCCGGCTTAAGTCTACAACTTCTTTTTTTGTTCCCTTGCCTTTACCTAAAATTTGTAGGGTGGCTGATTGGGCATCAAAGTCCCCCACCACAAGACTAGATATCTCATTCCTTCGCAGTGCATTATCCCACAACAGCCGTAAGATGGCATAGTCCCGTTTGCCTTTTTTGGTGGAACGATCCACTAACGCCAACACCGATGCATAATCACTGGCGGAAATACCTGTTATATCCCTGTAAGATTCGACCTTCTCACCTTTGACATCTTCTAAGGTAAAAGTACACACCCCTAACTTTCGTCCCATTGCTGTCATGGACTTAATCGCTGACAACCGTCGATTCACTGTGGCTTCTGAGAGTTTCTTTTTAATTAAATATGCCTTATACTTCAGCACCACTGCGACGGCGTGTTTTTGCTCTAAGTGGAGAAATTCTAGCACCAAACCCCGGTCTGGTTGTCGTCCGGCGATGTACAAAAAGAAATCCCTTAAGTCTTTCTCGTAAGCTTTTTTCGTATTTGGCGATCGCGTGTCGCCAATCAGTTGCGCGATGACATCGGGGTCACGCTCCAGTCCGAAATTATCACCAATGGTGAGTCCGAGGGATTTCTCCAGAATCGAGACATTTTCTGGGTGAATTGGAGCCATATATAAGTAGTGTGGAAATTGCCATTATCGCACTATTAGTTTTATCATGATATGTACAGCAGCAGTGTTGCAAAGTAGCTCATGTAGTGATAAAGTTATGTTCAAGTTTTATTGAAGATACATTTGTTACCAAAATCAAATGATATTCTTGATCTGGTGAGGGTTTTTTATTTCACCGGATGATAAAACCCATCTTTCTCATAGCGCCACCCCATTCCACCGGGATCTCGCTGACGACACCAGGAGGAGAATTCTTTGGGACTTTGAGTTTCACGCTGACTGCGTATAGTTGAGGCAGAAGCAGCCAGTCGTTTCGCCAAATTTTCTTCAGTGAATGGTTGAAGTTCTAGCTGTGGTGGGTGGTAGTTGAAAGCTTGCCGTCTTGTGGGACCTGTTTGTTGACGTTGTCCAAGGATTGAAATCGCTCCTTCCATTTGTGCTATCCGCGTCTGAATTGCTTCTAGCTTTTGTTCCAAGCTGGTGACAGATTTTAATACCGAATCAACATCGGTATCACTTTTGTCATGGGATTCTAACTTTTCTAGCCTTAAAGCTAGCTGTTTAATAGCTTCATTATTAGTCCCACAATCGATATCGCTGCTGCTGTCAATATCTGATATCAACTCTTGTAACCCATCAAGCACAGCATTTGTATACCCTAGCCTGTGTAGCCGTGATAGCTCCTGGACGGCCTCAATGAGTGGGGTAGGGACGCGGAGCATTTGGCTTGGTGGGGTCTTTTCGTGTGGGAGTGGCTTCTTTAGGGGCATGTTGATATCATTTACGATAGCGCTGTGGCTATCAGCAATGATGTTACCCTAATTTAGGCAACTTGTCATGGGACTGATTGTATAATTTTCTGAAAAACTGGAATCTGCTCCCGGTTGTTTGTAGAAAGTAGTAATTTGTCATGACAGCAACACAACAACAAGAAATCATAGATTTACGGGCATTGAATTTAACACCCAAACAAATAGCTCGAAAACTAGGTATCAAAGTATCACAAGTCAATGCGGCCATTCAAAATCAAGCACAGCAAACCACATTAAATCGATTAGCTTTAGGAGAATTAGACCCCGTATATCAGTGTTTAGCTTCCGAAAATCTTATCCAATTGTTATCGAAAATCCCACCAGAAAACAGCATCAAAAATCTGCTGTCAAAAATCATCCCTGTAAAAAACAATGATCATATCGGGGGTCATTTTCTGTAATAATGCCATCTTTCCCAATGAATAACCAATCTAGAAAGTGATTATACCCCTCCACAATGTTAGTGCAGGCAGTGATCTGTTGGCGCAGTCCCCGGTCAGAGATATATTGCAGTAAAAAAATAGTCCGTACTACTTGCCCTAACTCTCGAAAAGCTTGATAAAGA
>JADQBA010000183.1 GCA_016903675.1 Stigonema ocellatum SAG 48.90 = DSM 106950
ACCTGAAAACTGCTGAAGAGTATCGTTTACTATACGTTGCCATGACACGGGCAAAGCGCCTGTTGTGGATATCTGCGGCGCAGAAAGCGCCATTTACTTGGAGTAAACCAGATAATTTACAATCTTCACCACCAAGTCCTATTTTTCCGGCGCTGAAGCGACAGTTTCCTGAGTGTGTAGTCACTTTGCTCAGTAAGTCGGTGTGAAATTAAAGATTGAGAGAAGATGAGGAGGATAGCACCATTTTCATCATTTGAGATGCAATGATTGGAGAAGGTTTAGGACAAGCATGAAATTAGAAACACGAAATATATTGGTGAACTACCGCACAGTGACAGCAAGCTGTTCACTGTGGGCTTCTGGCATCCCATTAACACAGTTTTTAGACGCTGTGTCTAGCTTACGCAGGATTTCCAGAATTTCCGTATGGGTACTAGCTGTCGCAGTAGTTTTAAAAACTACTTTCCCCAACAGGCTTTTTATACTTGGGAAAAGTCCCAATCCAAGTCTTTTTATGTTGATAGAAGCATTAATATCCCTATCAACTACCAGCAATTCTTGAGGGTCAAAATAACTTCTGTTGATGACACAAAGCACTGAATAAAGTTATACAAAACTTTTACAGGTAATAACCTATGAGCGTTGAACAGCGTATCGAGCGCGTAATTCAAAACCTTTTACCATTAACAGCGTTTGAAGGTAAATTAGGAACTCCCAAACCTCTAAGCGAGCGGTTAGAGCAATGTCATACACCAGGAGCAAGCATTGCTGTTATCAACAACTTTGAGATTGAATGGGCACGCGGATTTGGTGTAATTGAAACAGAAACAACATTTAAAGTCAAACCAACAACGCTATTTCAAGCAGCTTCTATTAGCAAGCCAATTTTTGCTTTAGCCGTAATGCGGCTTGTTCAAGAAGGACGGTTAGACCTAGATGAAGATGTTAATAACTACCTCACATCTTGGCGAGTCCCAAAAAACGGAGACTGGCAGCCCCGCATTACATTAAGGCAATTATTAAGCCATTCTGCTGGACTGACTGTGCATGGTTTCCTTGGCTACCAAATTTCGGAACCATTACCAAGCGTTGTGCAAATTCTTAATGGCGAACCACCAGCAAATTCTCCAAAAATCGAAGTAAATATTTTGCCCGGTTTGCAATACCGTTATTCTGGTGGTGGTACAATTGTTGCACAGCAACTGTTAGTAGATGTGCTGGGCAAACCATTTCCAGAAATTATGCACGAGCTTGTTTTGCAACCATTAGAGATGAACAATAGCACTTACGAGCAACCACTGCCAAGCGATTGGGCAGCTTCTTCTGCAACAGCTCATCCGTGGAAAGGCATCCCTCTTTTAGGACGACATCATGTTTATCCAGAAATGGCAGCTGCTGGTTTGTGGACAACAGCAACTGATTTAGCTCTAGCTGGTGTAGAACTCCTAAAAGTTTTAAATGGCAAAAAACAACCCGCTCTGTTAGTGAAGGAAACCATCGAATCAATGCTTTTTCCTCAACTACCTGACCGAGAGGAATTAGAAACTGGGTTTTATTGTTTAGGCTTTGCTGCGCGTACTGGTGAAGATGAAAGTTTCTACTTTGAACATGGTGGTTGGAATGAGGGTTTTGTAGCGCTGCTACGCTTTTATAAAAATATTGGCAAGGGTGCTGTGATTATGCTCAATTCAAATGAAGGAGATCCTTTATTAAAGGAGATTATGCAAGCGATTGCCCTCGAATATCAATGGCCAGAAGTATTACCAAAAGAAAAGAAGATTATTGAATTAGCAGACACTACAGCATATACAGGAATGTATATTACTGAAACGGGGTTGCAGTTTGATGTAACAAGCAATAACGGTCGCATAACTATTCAATTGGCGCAACAATCACCGCTTTCCTTTTTTCCACTTTCAGAACTTGAGTTTTTTGCTGTTGCAATTAATACTACAGTTAAGTTTGAAAAGGATGCTACAGGAAATATACAAGCTTTAATTGTTAATCAATCAGGGAAACAAATAAGAGCAGAAAGACAAATTTAAAACTGACTGTCCCCTGCGCGAATGTACGGTTAGGCATTTGAAAAGCCTGTATTGAAAGCGATGCAGACTTTTTATCTCTAATGCTTGTACCCATGAATATTCCTATTCATCTGATAGTTAAAGTAATTGGGTAATTATTGCGCTGACAGTTTTTTACACATTAAAATGATTAAAAAGCTGGTAGCTGAAGAGAATGCAGTGTACTCTGCGCCAGAAAAATGAGTAACAAATACAAAAGTATTACTCGGTTAATGTAGTTATTTTTAGTTTTATAATGAATTTCTTCGTATCATGAAACTTGAGTTATTGCACGCTTTGTTACAAATCTTTGCATTTTGTCCCCTGAATGCACGTATAAGGGCGGCCACCCAACATCAAAAAATTCAGTAGTAAACAGAGCTATTCTGCGGCAATACTCAATGCCAAAGGTTGTTTCATCAGTCAGTCTCAAAGAGCGTACTTAACGGTAATCATCGTCATGAAGCGCAAACTTCCCCTGAATTGATCAACCGCTTCAGCATAAACCTTCCCATGTAACACACCGTCAGGTTACCCTAACCGTGTATTACATGGGAGAGGTTGGTTTTCTACTTTGAGGCTGATTTTTGAAGCATAAAATGGTTCTTGTCAGATTTTGGTGATCAACACGGAAACGCGTTTTAAGGCAGCTATGCTGGAGGCAGCTATGCTGAAGTTTTGAAACCCTTGTACCATAAGATTTTTGGGGATTTTCCTTCTTTCTTCCCGAATGCCCTCTGCCGTCAGCATAGCTGCCTTACCTCAACCCAGATCACCAAAAGTTGCCAAGAACCGATATAGGTCAGGGGACGCACTATTTTTGTCCGGCTATTCATCCCACGCTCCATCTCTAGTGAGACGTGGGATGAATAGCCGTTTCAGCGAAAAGCTTACGCACAATTGCAGCAAATCATCGATAATTTGTATGAAGCCTCGGATAAAGCCTTAGAAAACAATGACGTTGAGGACGCAAGCTTACTAGCCACTAGAGCAGATAAACTTTATGAAGAAGCTGAAAATTTGGAATTTGTTATTTCAGAACTGGAGGAAAGATGAAAACAGTTGAGGAATTAATGACTCGAATTAAAGAACTCAGTAAACAAGCTGTTGAACTTAGGCGAAAGGGTTCCGAAGTGTATTCAACCAACCAGGAACTGGCTAAACAATTCAGACAACAGGCAACAGAAGCTATGAAACGCTGCCAAGTATTGATACAAGAATTGAGACGCATACAGGTTGGAAGCTAAAAACTGTCTACCTGTGGCAGTTATAGCGGATTTCAGCCGGGTGAGGTATACCTAATTGTAGGGGCGCAAGGCAAGAGTGCCCCTACCACAGAACTACTGACTCGCAAACCGCTATAGCAATCCTATTTGATATCTCAACAGAGGGGACAAGGAAGACTTGGGGGACAAGGAGGACTTGCCAGAGGTGTTTATAAATCATTTAGGATTGCTATATAAGTTCCCATCTTGCGGTTCTTACTCTGCTTAAAAAGGAATGAAATTGACATTGAAAAAGTTATCTTGTTTTATTTATCGCGCCCTCAGATATCCCAGAGGTGTTGTGTTAGCTGTAGCTTTTATTAGCTTACTAGCCTGTGGAATAGGACTCTCTGACAACAAGTCGGCTAAGGCTTTTCCTGGAGCTGAACACATGGGCGGGAGCTATATTAGTCAGGTGTCCCAAGGTTCCCAGAAGCAGACCAACAAGTTGCCTAAAGCGATCGCAAATGCGATTTTGCGCGATGCTTCTAAGCTTTCACAACTGGCAATTGGGGATTTGAAAATTACCCAGGTAACACAGAAAACCTTTGGCAATGGCTGCAAGTTTAAGTTTGGCGAAATTTGTACCCAAGAATTCAACCCAATTGAGGGTTGGGAAGTGGTTGTACAAGTGCGAAAGCAGTCTTGGACTTACCACGTAAATAAATCGGGTTCGCAAATCGTTTTAGATCCAAAAGTCAGCAAGAGTGGCAGTGTGGGTAGTTCAGAAATTCAATGATTCAGCTCTTCAGTTCCAAGATTTTGGTCATTAATCCCCCATCTCCCCGTGTAGTACCGTGTCCATCGACATTGTAGCCTCCTCTATTTGGGTAATTTACACTAACTCTAGCAGTCAATCACGATCGCTTCCAGACTCGTTTCCCCTTTTGCTTCAACCACGCTAGAATTGGTTTGCACGGTAATATTTGGCGTTTCGGCAATCTGCTCAATCAAATACTGCGACATACTTTTGGTCATAGACTCGCCGCGCACCAGCATCGTTACTTGACGGGCATACTTCGAGAAATACATCGCCGCTTGTCCTGCTGAGTTTGCACCGCCAATGATGTAAACTTCGTTACGTTCTTATGGTATTTTGATTGCAAAATGGCATAAATGCAAATAAATAGAGCATATGACTCAAGCCTTACCAAAAAACAAGCTAGTAACCTTTGAAGAATTTGTTCAGTGGAAACCCGACGGTGGACGCTATGAACTGCATGATGGAGTAATTGTTGAGATGACACAACCGCTGGGCGATCATGAAGAAGTTACAGGTTTTTTAGCGACAAAACTCCCAATCGAATATGACCGCCTTAAGCTTCCTTACTTTGTACCTAAAACAGCATTAGTAAAACCATCTGAAAATGAATCAGGTTATTCACCAGATGTATTAATAATCAATCGTTCTAATCTGGTAAATGAGCCACTTTGGAAAAAAGAATCTACTGTTACTCAGGGTGCATCAATTCCTTTGGTAATTGAGGTAGTGAGTACCAATTGGCGTACTGACTATTACATTAAGCGTGGTGTATATGAGGAAATTGGTATTCCCGAATATTGGATTGTAGATTACTTAGCTCTGGGTGGTAAATCATTCATTGGCAATCCCAAACAACCAACTATCTCGGTTTGCTCTTTGGTTGAGGGTGAGTACCAAGTTAGCCTGTTTCGGGGTGATGACCGTATTCAGTCCCTAACGTTCCCAGAGTTAAACTTAACCGCTCAACAGATTTTTAGTGCTGGGATTTAATATATGCATCCAGCAAAGTGCGATCGCGTTTCCACCCTCCAAACTTTTTCCCCAAATAGATAGGTATGGGTTAGATAACAAGTGTATCCTAACGTGTTGTGTTAGCTCTAGCTTTTATTAGCTTACTAGCCTGTGGAATAGGACTCTCTGACAACAAGTCGGCTACGGCTTTTCCTGGAGCAGAATACATGGGCGGGAGCTATATTAGTCAGGTATCCCAAGGTTCCCAGAAGCTGACCAACAAGTTGCCTAAAGCGATCGCAAATGCGATTTTGCGCGATGCTTCTAAGCTTTCACAACTGGCAATTGGGGATTTGAAAATTACCCAGGTCACACAGAAAACCTTTGGCAATGGCTGCAAGTTTAAGTTTGGCGAAATTTGTACCCAAGAATTCAACCCAATTGAGGGTTGGGAAGTGGTTGTACAAGTGCGAAAGCAGTCTTGGACCTACCACGTAAATAAATCGGGTTCGCAAATCGTTTTAGATCCAAAAGTCAGCAAGAGTGGCAGTGTGGGTAGTTCGGTGTAGCCACCAGCCACCAGCCAGAAATTATACAGCCCCTGACAAGTATCGACTCGTGGGGTTAATCGACAGCTCTGATGGTGGCAATTTTGGCATCTTTTCAGCCTTTTACACTTGTGATATAATAAGTTGGATAAAGTAAATTATTTTGTCATGTTGACGACTTACTGTCAAAGATAACAACGGATAATTTGCATAGTGAAATCGATAGTAGGAAAATAAATTTTCGCACCACCTTCCTTATTTGCCCTTGAAGTTTATACATAATATTTATGGTTTAACTTAACAGCGAGATAAAAATTATGAATATTCAGCTAAAACCCGAGCAAGAAAAAATTATTCAAGTACAGATTCAAAGTGGTAAATATAATTCCGCAGAAGAAATCGTTGATGTAGCGTTTAGATTGTTTGAAAAATTGCAATCTGAATATGCTGAATGGATAGAAGAAACCCGTCAAAAAGTTGATGTTGCAGTTGCAGAACTTGAGCGTGGTGAAGGGTTGGATGGGGAAACTGTGATAGCGGAGATCCTAGATAGATTTAAAAGGGCGCGTCAAGAAAAAGAATGAGTAATTTGATTATTTCACCATCTGCAAGTAGGGATTTAAACCAGATTGCAGATTATTTTTTGGAGGTCAATCTTGAAGCTGGAGAAAAACTGTTTCGAGAATTTAATAAAAAGTGCCAGAAGTTAGCGATGTTTCCGAATATGGGACGTAGTTACTCTCAGATTAGAGACGATTTGCGTGGCTTGCCGCTAGATGGATATATTATTTTGTATAAGGTTATTGATGATGGTATTGAGATTTTACGAATAGTTAGTGGTCGTCAAGATTTAGAATCTTTGTTTGCTGATGATTAATTTCAGCTTTGTTGATTTTCCACTGGACCTAATGCTTTGAGGGCAGAAATTTCGGCATCGGTTAAGCTTTTGACACCTGTATAATCATATTTTCATAAGGGCGATCGCAGTTCCCTTACTGCTTGACGAAAATACGCCTTGGCGAAAATTTGAAATGGATGGAAAATGACCAAGTACGATAGGCGATCGCGATCGCAGTTCCCTTGCAAGACGATTGATTAGTACATTCGTGCTTCTGGCTAGTTCCACGTTGCTGCTATTTCGTTGATTATCCAACTGAAAGTATTATAATTGCATGAGCGATGACTTGGGGTCGCTACAGCTAGGCATCCATCTACTATTACCCAAAACATACATCACCAAGAAGTGAATTGTTACTCAGAGTCCAAAGAGGCACAGATCCGTTAGTATGGAATAGCTGAGCTAGCATATCCTTACCACCGACTTCTACAATCTGCTTTTGCATTGGCCAGCCGCCATGGATAGCTTGCCGTTCGTCAGGTAGCTGCCTCAATGCCCAATTCCAGAAAAGCTGCACGAAGAATCTTGTCTGCCGAATCCGGATGAATATGCCCTAACCCGTGGCGACCTGGGAACAGATATACCTTAGACGATGAATAGTTTTCTAGATGCGCTCCAGTTTCAAGTTTTCGTACTTGTCTTGATAGTCTTCAAACGTCATCTCAGTGTCCTCCAGATTATTTTTTTTGACTTGTTACCAACACTATTGACTTCGAGCGTCCCTTGCGCGTCTCCCTTTAGGAGAAGCGAGTGGTCACAGTAATTTTGCCATTTTGCTGATTCGATTCCATGTAGCGATGTGCTTCCACGATTTGATCGAGTGGGAAAGTACGATCGAGAACTGGCACGAGTTTTCCAGACTCTAGCCCCTTGTAAATGTATTTTTTGGCGTGTTCTAACTTCACGGGATTGTTTGTGATCTCAAATAATGTGTAGCCCTGTACCTTCAAGCCTTTCTGAAGGGCTGCAAATAAGGGAAAGGGAGTCGCTGCGGTTTCATCCAACGCCCCATACACAAAAATCGTGGCTCCAGGTGCAGCAGCAGCAGCTAGGGTTTCCAGCAACGATCCGGCAACGGCATCAAAAATCAGATCAGCACCATGACCCTCCGTAATTTCCATGACACGAGCGACCAAATCTTCGTCGTTCGTGACAATGACATGATCTGCCCCTTTATCCAGCAGCATTTGCTTTTTGACGTTGCTGCGAGTGGTCGCGATCGCGGTTGCTCCCGCAGCTTTAGCAATTTGAATCGCTGAGTAGCCGACACTACTACTGGCGGCTGTAATTAAAACAACATCACCCTCCTTCACTTTAAGCTCCGACATTCGCGAGATATTGATGCACAAACTGAACGCAGATTGAACCCTCACCCACTCCTGATGCGACCCGCTTGATTGAGCCATGCCGGACATCGCCCACGGCAAACACACCGGGAATATTGGTTTCGAGCAAATAGGGAGAGCGATCGAGCCGCCAGCCTTTCGGACGATGAGTGCCCGCTCGTCTTGCTCCACTTGGAAGGTCAGGTCCAGTGATCACAAAGCCGCGCTCGTCGCGCTCCACTACGCCATCTAGCCATTCAGTGCGCGGGACGGCACCAATAAAGATAAACAATGACGTTGCGGGAACCGTTTCAATTTCACCCGCGATCGCGTTCTCAATCACGATCGCTTCCAGACTCGTTTCCCCTTTTGCTTCAACCACGCTAGAATGGGTCTGCACGGTAATATTTGGCGTTTCGGCAATCTGCTCAATCAAATACTGCGACATGCTTTTGGTCAGAGACTCGCCGCGCACCAGCATCGTCACTTGACGGGCATACTTCGAGAAATACATCGCCGCTTGTCCTGCTGAGTTTGCACCGCCAATGATGTAAACATCTTCGCCTTGACAGGTGAGGGCTTCAGTCTGAGCCGCCCCGTAGTAAACCCCTGCCCCGGTCAAGCGATCAAGTCCCGGCACATCGAGCCGTCGCCACGACACGCCCAATGCCAGAATCAGTGCATGGCAACTAATTTCACTGCCGTTTGATAAGGTGATGAATCGGTAGGGGTCTTCCACGCGCATTGCCGTTACTTCTTGGGGGCTGAGAATTTCAACCCCAAAGCGTCTGGCTTGAGTCACGGCTCGGCGGGCTAAATCGTCTCCACTTAAGCCCGATGGAAAGCCTAAGTAGTTTTCAATCCGCGAACTGGTTCCGGCTTGTCCTCCTGGCGCTTCGCGTTCAATCATGACCGTATGCAGTCCCTCCGATGCGCCATACACGGCAGCTGCGAGTCCGGCAGGTCCACCTCCAACAATAATCAAGTCATAGAACGGCTTTTCAGCTTGAGTGCGAAGTCCAATTTTCTCAGCAACTTGGGCGATTGACGGCTGAACCAAACTGCTGCCATCATTAAATAGTACGAGCGGCAAGGAGAGGCGATCGCAGTTGGCGAAGGTCGCTAGTTTCTGTGCTTCTTCGGATAGCTCGATATCCAACCACTGATAAGGGATTTGATTGCGTGCTAAGAAGTCTTTCATATCGTGTGACTGCGGCGACCAGCGGTTGCCGATCACGCGAATGCCTTCAAAGGTTGGACGAAAGCTGGCGAACCAATCATCCAGGAGATCATTCAAGACCGGGTAGAGTCGTTCTTCAGGCGGGTCCCACGGCTTCAGCAGGTAGTAATCAATTTGCGTGCTGTTGATGGCTCGAATCGCAGCATCAGTGTCGGCGTAAGCGGTCAGCAGCGCACGTTTCGCGTCAGGGAAAATCTCTAGCGCCTGCTCTAGAAACTCGACTCCATTCATCTGGGGCATACGCTGATCGACGAGAAACAGGGCAACGGGTTCGTTACGGAGTTTGATCTGTTGGATGGTTTTGATCGCTGCTGCACCTGAATCGGCACGTATGATCCGAAAGCGATCGCCATACTGCTGCCGCAAATCTCGTGCCACGGCTTGCAAGACTTCTGGATCATCATCAACGGTCAGAATGACGGGTTTAGCCACGGGAATTACCTGCAACGGAGGGTTTGTTGAGACCTTTTATCACAAAGCGTGCTGAACTTACATCTCTACAAAGCTAAAAAATTGCAATTTAAGTAAACTAAATTAACTCTAAATAATCAACCTTCTATGGGTGGAATGATTGCTACTTTGTTTTCAAGGTCGCCAAGGGTAAGCGAACGATAAATTCTGATTCTTGCGTTTAAGCATTAACCAAGGTTTTTGTCGAGACTAATTTAGATGCGTTTGCCCTGTACGGGTCGGTCTAAATAAGCTACCCATTTGAAATGCCTAAAACCCTGATAGTCAGGATAATTACGAATTACGAATTACGAATTCCGCCTTGCGGTACTAGGCTACCCTTGTATGTGGTGGTAAAGCTTAACAAAACCCCTCCAAACTCTTTCCCCAGATAGATAGGTATGGGTTAGATGACAAGTGTATCCTAACGGTAAGCAGCGAGAGGACATCAGTCGATAGAGTCATTTTAAGACACATACCCATATATTATATATACCGATTTCAGAAATACCTAGAAGGTTTACGCTTACGAGCAATCTGGTGCTCGTGCTGTTCTAACGACTGCCTCTTCAACGAAGACCATTACTGAATATGAGGAAAATATAGTGTGTTCAATAATTCAACTTTGGCGTGCGTGGACGAGTAAAGTCCTGATTTGATTGGGTCAATATTCGTCAAGGATGAGTAATTAACCGGATTAAATATAACTTTCTGGCTAACCTCATGTCAGTTGCCAGTGTTTGAGAATTCGGAAACACTCTCCACAGTCCTAGTAAATATGAAGTACACTTTGAATGCTAAAAGTCAACACTTTACTCACAACAAAGCTACTAGGCATAGCCTTTCTTGCCTCTGTTCTGACCAGTGGCTGCAAAGGAGGTGAACCCTCGGCTAAAGCAAATGCAGCGCCAGCTATTCCAGTAAAATTGCAGGTGCTACAGTCCACCTCTGTTGAAGAAAGTTCGGAGTTTGTGGGATCGCTAGAAGCTTTAGAAAGAGTTGACCTCAAGCCGGAGATTGAGGGTCGGATTGTTTCCATTCCAGTATCGAATGGAACGCTGGTTAAAAAGGGAACGCCGATCGCACAATTGCGTCCTGACCAAACTCAAGCTCAATACGCGAGTGCTATTGCCAAAGCCAACTCCGCCAGAGCAGCCCGCGAAACAGCAAGCGCGAAGCTCCGAGCCGCAGAGGCAGATCGGGTCAGGTATGCGTCGGAAGTCAAACTCCAGAAGGTGCAGTTCCGGCGAACCGAGCAACTCGTGACTCAAGGGGCACAGGCTAAGCAGCAGTTGGATATTGCCCAGAATAACCAGGATACAGCGCTTGCTGCCCTCCGCTCTGCCGAAGAACAGGTAGGAGCAGCAAAAGCCAGTTTAAATCAAGCAAACGCCGAACTTAAGCAGGCAATAGCAGATGCCGCAGCGACAAATGTATCTGTTCAATACAAACAGGTGCTTGCGCCTATCACGGGTATGGTTGGCGACTTCTCTGTCAAGATCGGAGACTACGCCACTACTGCTACAACCTTAACCAGCATTACTCAAAATGACTTTATGGATATGCGGATCTCGGTTCCCATAAACCGTTCATCGCAACTGCGACCGGGGCTGGTGGTAGAACTCATTGACCCGAGTTCACGTAAGTCTTTGGCTACAGGGAAAATCTATTTTATCTCACCTCAAGTCAATGGTGGGGAACAGTCTATTTTAACTAAGGCTCGCTTTCCTAACTCTAACGGTAGCTTACGCGATCGCGCCTTTGTCAAAGCGAGAGTGATATGGACCCAGAGTCCGGGAATTTTAATCCCTACAGCAGCAGTATCTACCGTCGGTACACAGAGTTTTGTCTTTGTAGCCGAGAAAGGAGAAAAACCAGTTGTGCGGCAAAGACCCGTTAAACTGGGGAACATTCACGGACAGAGCTACCAAGTACTCGAAGGGGTTAATCCGGGAGAGGAGATTGCTGTAACGCAAATTCTTAACCTCAAAAATGGCACTCCCATTAAGCCTACATCCTAAGTAAGCTGCCCTACGTCTATTACTTGCACCTAGGGCGGGGCTGGTAATGGGTAATGGGTAATGGCTAATAGCTAATGTCAGACAGACAACAAACAATTAGCAATTAGCAATTAACAATTAACAGATTTCCACAAACTATGCTGCTGAGTATTGCTGACACTTTCATCAAGCGACCAGTCTTCACAACTGTGTGTACTGTACTTATTCTGTTGATAGGAGGGATAGCCACACCTCTCCTTCCTCTGGATAAGCTACCACAAATGGCTCTCAAACAGGTAACAGTAACTGCCAACTATCTCGGCACAGATGCCAAAACAGCAGAAGACAACGTCACGACCGTGCTAGAGCGACAAATCAACGGCACGGAGCGAGTCGTGTACATGTCCTCTCAGACAACGAATAATGGTGATGTTACCATTAACGTCTCTTTTCCAACAGAGATGGACAGGAATACAGCCCAAGTTCTGGTTCAAAATAATGTGGCGGTCGCTCAAGCTGAACTGCCTGAGGAAGTCACCAGAACTGGTGTGATCACCCAAAAACAGTCCCCAACCATTACCTTGGCCTACGCCTTCTATTCTGAAAAGGACAAGAAGGGTAATTTCATATACGATAACGTATTTATTAGCAACTACGTTGATCGGCAAGTCCTCGATGAGATCAAAAGGATCGAGGGTGTGGGTTCCACCAGAATTGTTGGGGAACGTAAATATGCTATGCGTATCTGGCTCGATCCTGATGCCCTCGCCGCCAGAAATTTGACGGCGCAGGATGTTATCAGTGCCATCTCGGAACAGAATATACAGGTAGGAGCAGGCAGAATTGGTCAACAACCCACCCCAGCGGAACAGCAGTATGAAATAGCCTTGCGGGCAAACGGTCGGTTCACCACTCCTCAGGAAGCTGAGGACATCGTTGTGAAAACGGGTGAGGGTGGCACATTAGTCAGGGTTAAAGATGTTGGTCGCGCAGAAGTTGGGGCGCAAGACTATAGCAGCACGAATCTGTTTGATAACTCATCGTCAGTCATTCTCTTAGCGTACCAACTTCCCGGCAGTAATGCCTGGAATACAGCCAAGTTGATCAAAGCTAAAATGGCTGAGCTAGAACCAAATTTCCCTCCAGGATTGAAAACGACAGTCGGTTTAGACAATACTCTGTTCGTGGCAGCTTCCCTTGATGAAGCTTTCAAAACCCTGACGGAAGCCATTGCTCTGGTATTCTTGGTAATCTTCATCTTCTTGCAGGACTGGCGCACCACCATTATTCCGGCTATTGCCATTCCCGTTTCGCTGATTGGGGCCATGGCGTGTGCCTACGTTTTGGGGTTTACCCTCAATCAGTTGACCCTGTTTGGCATCATCTTAGCAACGGGTCTGGTGGTGGATGATGGGATTGTGGTTGTGGAGGCGATCGCCGCCAAGCTTTCTCAGGGGATGAAGCCACTACAGGCAGCGCTAGATGCTATGGGGGAACTGACAGGAGCCATCATCGCCACATCAGTGGTACTCATGGCGGTGTTTATCCCCGTTACCTTTTTTCCTGGCACAACAGGAATCGTCTATAAACAATTTGCCCTGATCATTGCCTTCTCCATTGCTTTTTCCGCCTTCAACGCCCTCTCATTCTCTCCCAGTATGTCAGCGATTATCATGCGTCGGCAGCAGGAGGTACACGGTCCGTTGGGCTGGTTTTTTCGTCAGTTTAATCGCGGCTTTGACTGGTTCACTGGGATATACATTAAGATTGTAGAATTTTTGATCCGGATTCGGCTGCTTGTCATTCCAGTTTTTATCGCGACTTTGCTAGCAACGGGCTGGATCTACCAAGTGACCCCCCAAGGATTTATTCCCGAAGAAGATCAGGGCTATTTCTTTACGCTTTTGGAAGCCCCACCGGGAGTTTCTCTGAACTACACTTTCGATCTGGTCAAGCGGATTGAGGAGAAAGTGGTGCTGCCAATTCCGGAAGTAGAACATGTTAACGGTCTGGCAGGTTTTGGGTTTGAGGGGAATGACAGCAACAAGGGACTCCTTTTCGTCAAGCTCAAAGACTGGAAAGATCGACCCGGTGCTGATAAGTCAATCTTTGGGGTTATAAAAAAGGTCAATCAGGGATTGCGAGCACAAGTTCCAGAAGCTCGAGCAATTGCGGTAAATGCACCGCCAGTTGATGGATTAGGTAGCACAGGTGGCTTTGAATTCTACGTCCAAAACAAACAAGCGCTTCCCATGCAAGCACTGATTGAGAATACCCAAAAGGTGATCGAGGCAGCTCAGAAGCGACCGGAATTGGCTGGTGTTTTTACCCAATTCACCTTCAATACTCCGATGATGCAGATTTCCATTGATCGCAACCAAGCCAAGGCACAGAACGTCCAAGTCAACGACATTTTCAATACTTTACAGACCTACCTGGGTGCGAGATATGTCAATCAATACGTTCTCGGTGGGCGACTCTACCGGGTTTATGCCCAGGCAGAAGGGATAGTACGCTCCAATCCTGATGACATTGGTCGTCTTTATGTCCGCTCCACTAATGGTAATTTGGTTCAATTGAATACATTGGTACGTGGGGAAAAAATGACTTATCCCCCCATCATCAGTCACTACAACATCTACCCAGCAATCAAAATTCAAGGAGCTCCAGCACCAGGTTACAGTACAGCACAAGCTATAAAAGTGATGGAAGAAGTTGCTAAGCAAGTGTTGCAGCCAGGATTTGGCTTCGCTTGGACAGGAACTGCTTTTCAAGAGCAATCTTCTGGCGGTGCAGCGCCCATCATTTTTGGCTTGGCTTTTGTCATGGTCTTTCTGGTGCTGGCGGCTCAGTACGAAAGTTACGTTGACCCTGCTATCATCATGATCACGGTGCCCCTAGCAATTTTGGGCGCTCTGGGTGCAATTGCTTTTCGGGCAAATGTTTTCCAAGCAGGTGGGGTTTGGCCAGTTGTTAACAATAACATTTATGCCCAGGTCGCTTTGGTCATGCTGATTGGTCTGGCGAGTAAGAACGCGATTCTGATTGTGGAATTTGCTAATCAGTCGTTAGAGATAGGCATGAGCATTACTCAGGCTGCAATTCGAGCCGCCCAAGAGCGCTTGCGACCGATTCTGATGACTGCTTTTGCCGGTCTGGTGGGTTTCTGGCCCTTAGTCATTGCTAAAGGTGCTGGGGCGATGAGTCGTTGGTCTTTAGGGACAGCACTCTTTGGCGGCTACCTCTTTTCTACTATCTTAAGTTTGTTTTTAGTGCCAGTTTTATACGTCGTCATTAAAGACTTAGAAGAGCGTTTCTTGAAATCTGGCAAGCATGGTAGTAACAAGCCCGATCAGCCTCAGGTTCAAAACGAGAAGGAGCCAGCTATCTCCAAAATTCAACCTTCTGTTCAAAACGAATGAACCACATTTAACGTTGACGGTTGACTGTCAACCGTCAACCTATCCAACCTAAGTTATTCTTAATAGAGGGGAGCAAAATGTTTAAGAAATGGAATTTAGACGATTATATTAACCACATCTTATTTCTCCTCACTCTTGTGTATCTGCTTTACTCCTTCTTCTTGCACGATTAGTGCCAAAACGGAGCCATTATGAACATCAGGCTAATTATATTCTCAGGGATCATGACTGCTTTTGTGGGCGCAGTTATAGGTTTAGCTGCTACTAAGATTGGTCAACGTAACTTTGATCAACTTGTATTTGAGGGTGAGTACTACCAAGATTTACAGCAAAAATATGCCTTAATTGGTGCGGGTATAGGATTCACCGTGGGTGTTGGGCAAGAATGTGTCCGAGAACTGATGGTCGAAAGGAATAAAGAGTAATAACATGAATAAGATAAACCACGTTATCTTAACTTTTGTTAACATGGTGACAGCAAACTAACAACAGCCAATCACCCTGAGAGATATTTGTGTTTATTCACGCCGACTTACTTAATTTGTCCAAAATGCCGCTCAAGTTTAAATACAGTTTACTAGGCTTACTAGTTGTAGGTACTGCCACGCTGACTACTACTTACTGGCATTTCGGTATGGCTGGGATTACAACATTTTTATTGGCTTACTTTTCAAAAGGGATGAGAAGCGATCGGTACAAGATATCAAAGAATGAAAAAACCGCAGATGTAGACGCCCCTTGGGCGGCTTCCCGAAGGGTACGCAGATGAACGCAGATAAATTGCTAGAATTATCAGCTTTTTACTGAGTTTTATGCGCCAGTTGTGCTAGGGAATTTATCAGGAATTCAGTGAGGAATCTAATGTCTAATACAGCGCCTGAATCAGATGTTAACACTCGTTTAGCGGGGATAGAAGCACAGCTTCAGCAATTTAATCAGCTTCTATCTGGTCTTAGTGAGCGAGTTGCTCGAGTAGAGGATAATTTCATAGTAGTTGCAGATTTCTACAAATATAAAAAGCTGCGAGATTTGTTAACTCAAGGAGATTTTCGAGAAGCGGATTGGGAAACCATTCGGGTAATTCAAGCGATCGCGGGAGAGCCAAATGTGGAATCTATTACTCCTGAGGATATGAGGCAATTTCCCTGTGATGAACTTCGTGTTATAGACAGCCTCTGGAGAACTTATAGCAAGGGTCGTTTCGGCTTCAGCGTGCAGATGCAAATTTATCAAAGTGTCGGTGGTTCTCTTGAAACTACCATCGCTCAAGATACCAAATTTATTGAGCACTTCGGTGAACAGGTAGGCTGGCGGGTGGATAATAAATGGCTAAAGTGTGATGACCTTGACTATACCCTTGCTGCGCCCATAGGCTGTCATCCTTCGCGCTGGTGGAATTCCTCATTTGGTTCAAAAATGACTAACTATTTCTTCAATCGGCTCCTCACTTGTGGTATTTAGGGT
>JADQBA010000042.1 GCA_016903675.1 Stigonema ocellatum SAG 48.90 = DSM 106950
GTAGCTGTTATTCAGCAGTAGCGGAGGAAGTGCGTCCCCTAGCACCAATACATCAGCGTATTTTGTTAGATTTTATCAATATACAGAGGGGAGTGGGGAATGGGGAGTAGGGAGTGGGGAGTAGGGAGTGGGGAGTGGGGAGTAGGGAGTAGGGAGTAGGGAGTGGGGAGTGGGGAGTAGGGAGTGGGGAGTAGGAGTAGGAGTTTTTCACAACTAACAACTAACAACCATTCCCCATCCCCCCCACCCCCCCCCCCCCCCACCCCCACCCCCCACCCCCCTCCCCCCCACTCCCCACTCCCTACTCCCCACTCCCTACTCCCCATTCCCCACTCCCCTCTGTATATTGATAAAATCTAACAAAATACGCTGATGTATTGGTGCTAGGGGACGCACTTCCTCCGCTACTGCTGAATAACAGCTACCACTGCGAATTTCTTCCGGTGTCAGTAAGCCCATATCCCAGCCTTCATTGAGAACAAGTTGATTTAATTCCACCGTGAGTGGTGCATGGAAGACGTGACGAACAGCCCTTTCATCAGGGTAGCAGCCAAACTCAGAAAATGTTAATGGTAGATGATAGCCAATTTCTTCTAAAATCTCTCGCTTTACTGTCACATCTGGGGTTTCACCAGTTTCCATGTGCCCACCAAATAGCCCCCAGTGACCAGGATAAGCAATATTGGGGATATTGTCCCGCAACTGCATGAGAAACTTGTTTTCTTGGTAGAGAATAGCGATCGCCACTTGAGTAGTCATATTTACCGACTGTTGAGTGTTGAGTGTTGACTGTTGAGTGTTGACTGTTTTTAAATAGACAACCGTTAACTGTCAACACTCAACACCAAAGCCGCTATTTATTCCGTTTCTTGTGGCTTTGGGTCACAAGCCGGGGGTTGTGAGTTTGAGATTAACTATTTGGCTTTGGGAGCGCTAAAGCCAGCCTTTTCGGCTGTCGCTGTATCTGCAAAGCAGATATCTGGGTTGACCTTTGCAAAATCTGGTGACTTAGCAGTGTGATAAATGTTGCCTCGCTTAGCTGTAATTTTGCCCTTCACTGGAGCATTTTTGGGACAGGCGGTTCCTTGGGGTTTCACACCTAACTGCTGAGCTTCAGCCGTAAGAGTTCCCTTAGTTGGAGAAGTAGCCGTAGTTGCTTTTCCCGAACTAGGTGAAGTTGCCGTTACAGGTGCCGACGGAGTAGTAGATGTTGACTGTGGGGTATTTTCTCCAGCAGGAGCACTACTTGGAGTAGTACTAGCAGTCTCATCATTCTTTTTTCCACAACCTGAGATTGCTAGAATAGCCAAAAATGCAATGGTAAGAATCCATCGAGATGGCAATAGATGTTTCATAACCTGTTGATATCGCTAAAATTGAAAGATCATACTCTATTTAACCAACAGTAACTTGGTCAGTCGAAACATCTGTTGCACCGCTAACACCCCTCGCAATCTCTACCAATTCGTCGAGAATGTCTTGACTGGGAACTTCCCCTTTGAGTACAACCGTACTGCCAGTTTGGGCTACATACACGCTGTCAACATCATCAAACCGACCATCTTCATCAAAAGCTAGGGCTACCCGCTTTGCCAGTCCGCTCTCATCGTACTCTCCATTTAACCCCTGTCGCTCTAGAGGAATGGTTTCTGTACTCGTCGGGCTTTCTTCATCATTAGAGGATGCAACAGGTTCGGGATTCACTTGAGCATCTTCAGGCTTTTCCTGACCAAAAAGTCTTTGTAACCAACCCATAAACTTTCTCCTTCAAATACACAAGACTAAATTTGTGGTATGCGTGAAAATATAGGTTATTTCTTCATCGCAAATCAATTTCTACATCGAATTTGACGAAAAATGAAATAGCCCTAACTTAGGGACGCCATCAATAGATTGACACTCCCCATGCCTAAAGGCAAGAGGATTTTCCAAGAGGTTCGTTCAACTGAGCTTCTTTGGTCTCCGACTGTCGGAGAAACCCACACATGGCGATGATTCCCCTAGGTGGGTTCCCGGACTCAACCCACTTGGGATTGGTACGGGCGTATTGCAATACGCCCCTATCCTAAGTACGGGCGTATTACAATACGCCCCTACATACCAGTCCGGGGGTAGGGTCGAAACATTTGACCTGTTTGACTTTGAAGGGGAATAAATTCCCCACGGGCGCGTGCCCCATGTCTAACGCCATTTGCTCTGCGCCCTAGGAGTTTCGGTCAAAAACTTTTAAAAAAATGGATTCTGACTCTACCGGAAGTATACCTGAGTTTTTTATACAACAACACTTGAAAGCGTAAATAAAATTTTAATAACTCAATCCTAGTAATCAACTACTTCGCTATAAATGAATATAATCATCAATTTTAGAAATCGTCTATTAAATAAAAGGCGTTGCTGAATTTAGTCATGAATTACGTTTAGTTACAGATTTGTAATTTTCCACAACCCTTGTAGAGACAAGGGTTAATCGCGTCAAGACCATCGGCGTGATTTTCACAATTCATCCGCGTGATTCAGCAACGCCGAATAAAATTGTTAGCAGGATTTTCCAATTCCTACATTTTTCTTTTTCAATATATAAATTTTACTTATCTTGTGAAGATACAGTAGATTCTTGCCAAGAATTCTAAAGATAAAATAAAGTTTCTTCTCCAAAAGTCACACTACGTTAACAAAGCACTAAATTATACTAAACAGCCATCATCCACTGTGTACACTAGGAAGCATAAAAAATTTATTTAATCTCCCCTGCACAAGGTGTTCTCTGAATAGTATTGCAAAAATAGCGAAGGAAGAGTATTTTGTAACAGGTCACGTATACGCCATATTTTGGTAACAGTAACGTCACAGATGTCAGTTAAGTTATCGATAATTTCCTAAAAGCAAACAGTTAAATCATGCTTTGTCTTGTGATGGTAGCAGCGCTCATTTAAACCGTAAAAATTCGTATGATGAGTTACATTTTTTTCGCTATAGCTGAAAAGTCCGTTAATTCGAGTTGTCCCAGTGAAGTAGACTTGGGGTTTGTCCAATTAGATTGGTTTAAGGTAGTTATTTTGGGCATTGTCCAAGGTATAACAGAATTACTGCCAATCAGTAGTACCGCCCATTTGCGAATAGTACCGGGTTTGTTGGGATGGCAAGACCCAGGTACAGCCTTTTCGGCGGCGATGCAACTTGCCAGTTTGGCAGCTGTCATTAGTTATTTTTGGAAAGACATCAAGCAATTGACAGGCGGGACAGTAAGAGCGATCGCCGAACAAAACTTCCAGTCTAGTTCCTTTCAACTAGTACTAGGACTGATACTGGGTACGCTTCCCTTAGTAGTGGCGGGTCTTTTGGTTCACAAAACCATCAACGCTTGCCACTCTCCCTTTCGGACTTTAACAGTGATTGGGAGCGCTTCCATCGTCATGTCTATCCTCCTAGCTATTGCAGAAAAACAGGGGAACCACGAGCGCGATTTTAGCAAATTAACCTGGCGAGACGCAATCATAGTAGGAATCGCTCAAGCATTCGCCCTGATTCCAGGGGTTTCTCGCTCCGGTTCCACATTAACAGCCGGAATATTTCTGAAAATGGAGCGAGAAACAGCAGCTAAATTTTCCTTTTTACTTGGCATACCAGCCGTTATATTAGCAGGGGCAAAGGAACTGCATGTCCTACTCAAAGCTGGTCTTGATACTCATGGTTGGTTGATTCTGTTAATTGGCTTAACCTCCGCCAGTATTTCCGCCTTCTTAGCGATTTACGGTCTGTTAAGCTACCTGGAAAAACACAACACCTTTATTTTTGTCTTCTATCGCTTAGCCATGGGTGTATTTTTGATCGCCGCTGTGATCGCAGGTTGGTTGCCAAATTAAAAAGTAGGGTCGTGGGGTCGTGGGGGAGTGTCTGATGGGGGTCGTGGGGGTGTGGGGGAACCCTACGAACCAAAGAACAAATCGTCCTTCTTATCCTACACCCTTACCCCCCTTCCCCCCTTCCCCCCTTCCCCCCTTCTTTTAATTCTCCTCTAGATACACTTCACCGAAGTCTTTGCCAGCTAAAGGAATACTTTGGTAGTGAATTTTACCTTTTATCATCACTTTTTCTCCCTGTTTCAGCCCAGTTTGATTGGTGATTACCCAGATTTTTCCAGTAAAGTCATTGATTTGATACAAGTGCCGTTTTAAAAGCGGCACTTGCCTTTCTACCTTACCCTGGATGTAGACTGTGGCTGTATCATCTTGTTGTGGTTTAAGTTCCCGAATGGGGGTGACATTGACACCTATTGCATTCACGCCATAACGCCCTAAGTTATCACAACTGAGCAGTCCCGCTAACAGAAAAAAGGTCAATCCCAGGCTTAGGGGCAAAGCAGTGCTGTGCCAGTACAGAAAGGAGAGGTATTGCATGAGAGCTACCTGTTGAGCGATTTTTTGCATCCGTACTAGGTACGTCGGAATTTTCATCTAATGAGTTCCCATTAATACAACGTTGTTCAGTGTGAGAAACACATTTTCAACAGACCCGACCAATCTGAGAAGATAAAGAAATGGAAACAAAAACTGCCAAACTTCTTGACGGTAAATCTCTTGCTGCAAAAATTCAGCAAGAACTCTGTGCTGCTATTACAAAATTACAACCCCAAATAGGACGTCCGCCTGGTTTAGCAGTGCTGATGGTGGGCGATGACCCAGCGTCAGCTGCTTATGTACGCGGTAAAGAGAACGCCTGCAAAAAAGTGGGTATTGCTTCCTTTGGTAAGCATTTTCCCGTGGAAACAACTCAAGCAGAACTAGAGTCAGTTATTGCTGCACTTAACCACGATGAACGGGTGGATGGTATTCTCGTACAGCTACCCCTACCTAGCCACTTGGATGCGGTGACGCTGTTGCATCAAATTGATCCCGATAAAGACGCCGACGGACTACACCCAATTAACTTGGGTCGATTGGTACGGCAAGAACCTGGTTTACGCAGTTGCACTCCATATGGGATCATGAGACTGCTACGGGAGTATGAAATCCCCCTCCAAGGAAAACAGGCGGTGGTGGTGGGACGCAGTATTTTGGTGGGCAAACCAATGGCATTGATGCTACTGGAGGCAGATGCTACTGTCACCATTGCCCATAAGAGCTCGCACGATCTGGGTGCCATAACCAAAAATGCTGATATTCTCATTACAGCAGTAGGTCGTCCAGGACTTGTGACTGCTGAGATGGTAAAAACAGGCGCTGTTGTGGTAGATGTGGGAATGAATCGTGTTACTGATGCCGATGGCAACAGTCGTTTAGTAGGAGATGTCAACTTTGACTCAATCAAGAGTGTGGCAGAATTTCTCACCCCAGTTCCTGGTGGTGTTGGTCCAATGACGGTAGCCATGTTATTGCAAAATACAGTAAATAGCTATTCAAAAGAGTTATGAATTATGAATTATGAATTATGAACTAGGAGTGAGGAGTTGGGGGTGAGGAGTGAGGAGTGAGGAGTGAGGAGTGAGGAGTTAGGAGTTAGGAGTTAGAAATTATTTCATAATTCATAATTCATAGTTCAAAATTATTTGTCAAAGACCTTTAAAATTGTTACTTAGATAACAGAAAATCAAGGAAATTAAGGATGGTAGCAGCGGATAATCTTCAAAAGACTCCAGAGTCAGCTAAATTTGACCTATTAACCTATCTCAAAGACAGACAAAAGCTTTGTGAAACAGCTTTAGATCAGGCTATTTCCATACGCTATCCAGAAAAGATTTACGAAGCAATGCGCTACTCGCTATTGGCAGGAGGTAAGCGTCTGCGTCCCATTCTTTGCCTTGCTACCTGTGAAATGACAGGTGGCACAACGGCCATGGCGCTGCCAACAGCTTGTGCTGTGGAGATGATCCACACAATGTCATTAATTCATGACGACCTGCCAGCCATGGATAATGACGATTACCGTCGCGGTAAGCTGACCAATCACAAGGTCTATGGCGAAGATATTGCAATTTTGGCTGGGGATGGCTTGTTAGCTTACGCGTTCGAGTTTGTGGCAAATCACACCCAGAATGTACCAATAGAGCGAGTATTGCAGGTCATTGCCCTTTTGGGACGTGCAACGGGGGCTGCTGGTTTAGTCGGAGGTCAAGTGCTTGATTTAGAATCAGAAGGCAAAACGGATATTTCCCTAGAAACCCTAAATTTCATTCACAACCACAAAACAGCCGCCCTTTTAGAAGCTAGCGTCGTTTGTGGTGCTATTTTGGCAGGAGCTACGGACGAAAATTTACAACGGTTGTCTCGGTATTCTCAGAATATCGGACTTGCCTTTCAGATTGTGGATGACATTTTGGATATCACCGCCACCCAAGAGCAATTGGGCAAAACCGCTGGGAAAGACCAAAAGGCTCAAAAAGTAACTTATCCTAGCCTTTGGGGGCTAGAAGAATCTCGTCATCGTGCTCAACAGATTATTGAGGCTGCTTGTGCCGAATTAGAACCCTTTGGAGAAAAAGCTTTGCCCCTAACAGCGATCGCTCAATTTATTACCAGTCGCAATCACTAAATAACCAATGATGAATGATGAATGATAAATACTAACCAACTTTACAACTCATAATTTATCATTCATAATTCATATCTATTTTCAGAATTCATTATTCATAATTCATCATTGTCTCACCTACCCAAAAGACCATGCAGGACATAGGCAACATCTTAGACAACCGGGTGCTGCTGGTTGCTCTGGTAGCTTGTTTGATTGCTCAAGCATTGAAGCTTGTGGTTGAGCTAATCAAAAATCGTAAACTAGATGTGAGCGTTTTATTCACAACTGGAGGTATGCCTAGTGCCCATTCAGCTTTAGTAACAGCCTTAGCGGCTGGTGTTGGGCAAACTATTGGTTGGGCTTCTCCTGAATTTGCAGTTGCTATTGTTTTTGCCATCATAGTTATGTATGATGCGGCAGGAGTTCGCCAAGCAGCTGGCAAGCAAGCTCGTGTTCTCAATCAAGTGGTTGATGAATTATTTCACGAACACCCAGAGTTTAACCAAGATCGTCTCAAGGAATTGTTGGGACACACACCCTTTCAGGTGATAGCTGGTTCGGCTTTGGGTATAACCATCTCCTGGTTAGCTAGAGCAACCTATTAATTGTTGATTATTGTTAGTCAATTAACAATCAACAACCATAGCAGTCCTATGTTAACAGTTGACTGTTAACTGTCAACCGTTAACAGTCAACAGCCCAAACGATTTGTTTCGCTAAAATAGGATTGCTATATCTACTGTAAATGCACAACTGAGCGTAGTAAAATGACTTTCCTGCTATCTACAAGTATGGCAAAAAAACCGCGTTCGCTTAGGGTCTGTAATGTGTTATAAGCTTGTTTTTGGTTGGTTGTGTAAACTGCTAACAAGTAAGGGCGTTGTCCATAGGAAACAAAACCTACGTCACCTCCCACCACTTGCTGCACTTGAGTGACAACTTCTGGGCGGTTATAATAATCCACTAATATGGCAAAACCCTCTCCTAGTCGTTGGGGTTTATAAGTTGAGGTTTGAGTCGTCGTTTCCAAATCTTTTGGTCGAGTAGTAACGATCGCCGACAACCCAGCTACATTCTTGACATACCTCCCCCAACGATTGGCGTCTTCAATTCTGGTAAACCCGCCTATCCGCGTTACTATATCTTTGAGATATTTGCAGGTGGTGATCTTAAGTTCGGGCGGTAAGGCGCGACGCAGTTGGGTTTGATTATCTGGTGTGGGACTGATTACCAATAAAAGATACTCACCACTATTGGGAGGTTGACAAACAGCAATTTCTTGTTGGGCGGCGACAGAACTTGCACCACTCATCAACCCTATAAACGCTAGTACAAGAAGCCAGAAGGCAGTCTGAGAAACCCGGTTTCTTTGAGAAACCGGGTTTCTGCACCCCACAAACTTCCTGTAGTGGACTACTAGTATCAAAACATTTGATAAAGTAAAAAATTTCAGCATTTCTTAATAATACATAATTAATTATTTGTCAATAGTCATTTGCCATCAGTCATTAGTCATTTGTGTGTTTTTTACCAATGACCAATGACCAATGACTATTAACTATTAACTATTAACTGTGGCGCGAGATGCCAAAGCTTCAGGAATTGTATCAGAAGGAGCCTGAAATTCGCCTGTAAGGACGTATTCTAATCGCAGTTTTAACCAGGTAATAAATTGAGGATTAGTGGAAATAATCGCCACTGCTGGTTGGGGACACTTCGCTTTTACCTCCACCATCTGAGGTGCTTCTAGGAAGGCTGGTTCCTTAACCAACCAAAAATCAATTTCTTTTTCTTGTTCGTGGTAATGACGCGTACGCTCCCGCAAAACTTCCTCTAAGGGTTCTTCTTCTAGCAGAAAGCGTTGACTTGCCAAAACGTAATAGTATGTTTGCATATTCATCCGTTGGTTGACCTATCCGTAAACTAGTGTATAATTGGGAGGGGTCACATATGTGAATCCCTAATAGGGATTGAAATGAAATGAAATGAAACATGATAAGGGCGCAGTGCTGCTTGCTGTGCCCCTACCAATTAAGCAAACTTAAATCACGTTTATCAAAGCACTAAAGGGACAACGACTAGCCTGGTGCAAATTATTTGCTGGTTTTTCACCACGGTTCCACAGTGCCTTGAAAAAACCCCAAAAAGTTGCTGGTTTTTTACCTGTTGTCAGCTTTTGTAAGAACAGACTGTTGTCGAAGAAGTGTTCGACACAAAGAATTTTTAAGTCATCAGTGACGCGTGCAACGCTCATGCCGACTATCTCCACAGTCTCTCCTGTAGGTGCATAGTCTTTGTATGAACCACTAAAAGTTCCCCAATGCCGCCATTTAAAGGTAACATTTGGTGGAGCAGAGAAGACCTCTAGGACTTCCCACAAAAATCCGTTGGGAAATGCTGTGTGGAAAAGTTTTCCTGAGGATTCAAAGGTTTCATCACTAGCTTTGTAGTGTTCTGTGTTGCCGATAAATAAATTGTAAGTACCAGCCGCAGCTACATCTGATGCTGTGTATTCCACACCACCATTGCTACTCATGCGAAACTTTTCCTTCACAACTGATAACCACTGCTGCGGGTTTGTTTTGAAGGAGACTTCCATTTCAAAGGTTCTTACCAAGTTTTGAACGATCGCTTCAAGTGTTGCTTCTGGGTGATTCCGTGTACTCTCCTTTGCGAGATTTTCATTTGATCGCGTATAGTCTGGAGGTGTGCCATAGCGCCATTCAATATCAGCACTCTCCTCAAGAACTTTGTCTCTGTGCTGTACCCAAAGAGGAAGGTTGTTAGATTGTGTTGCGTTCATAAAAGCCTCTGCTAAAGATGTGAAATTGGTATCAATAAATACCAACTTTTTCTAGGATTTCGCAGATGCCTTCCCCTCTCCCTTCTGTTTCGGTAAAAGCCCCTGTTTTTAAATATGGGGTTCCCCACACCCCACAGCCCACACCCTACCCCCTTTTCATAATTGACCGTTCATGGCTTGTTTCATCTCCCGGACGGCTCTTTCCATACCAACTAATGCAGCCCGACTGACGATGGTATGACCAATGTTGAGTTCTTCCATACCAGGAAGACAAGCCACAGGACGGACGTTCCAGTAGGTGAGTCCATGACCGGCGTTCACGCGCAATCCGAATTGAATTGCTTGCTCACACCCAGACGCCAGCACGGCTAATTCCTGCTTGCGAGTTGTTTCATTTCCAGCCTCAGCATATTGCCCAGTATGCAGTTCAATAAACTTTGCCTGTACCTTGACAGAGGCTTCAATTTGTGCTTTTTCCGCATCGATAAACAGACTAACTGGAATCTCAGCCCTCTGCAATTTATCAACTACCTCCTCAATTCTAGCAATTTGACCGACGATATCCAGTCCGCCTTCTGTGGTCACTTCTTCCCGCTTTTCAGGTACTAAAGTCACGTAATCGGGTTTAATATCGAGGGCAATGGCTACCATTTCATCTGTAGCAGCCATTTCTAGGTTCAGGTGTGTTCTCACAGTTTGTCGCAAAAGGCGCACATCCCGTTCTTGAATATGTCGCCTATCTTCCCGCAGATGCACAGTAATGCCATCTGCACCGCCTAATTCTGCCAGTACCGCCGCCGCTACAGGGTCTGGTTCCACCGTCCGCCGCGCTTGTCGGATGGTGGCGATGTGATCAATGTTAACGCCAAGTGTAAGCACAACCCTCAGATCTCCCTATCCACAGTTCTCAGCACTTGATTGTACCGGAAATAGTTTCAAGAAACACTTTGTGTGGGGAGTGGGGAGTAGGGAGTGGGGAGTGGGGGGAAGAGGGGGAAGAATGGGGGTGTTTGTTCCATTCATAGGGGGTGGTGCGCCGCTTGTGGGGCGCTTCTAAAGCGTCTCCAAATAACTTAATAAATCTGCCATTTCTTGGATACTCGGCTGGAATTGTGGCATTGGTGGCGTGTCGCCACTCACGACTTGGTGAATCAGATCGTATTGAGACTTGCGCTTAGAGACGTCTTGCAAACTCGGACCCACCAGTCCAGCAGCGGACACGCCATGACAACCAGCACAGTTGATTAGAAAGATCGCGTGTCCTTGAATTGGGTCGCCTTTGAGCGATAGAACGCTTTTAACATATGGATCGGAGGTTTTGAGGATGTGAACAGCAAAAATGCCCAAAAGGAGTGCTAGCATAGTCGCCAGCGCCAACACAGCGATCCGCTGAATCAGAAATTCTTCAGGTTTGGTAATCTGGTTATCCAAAAGGTTTGCTGTTTAAGACAAAGTGTACAAAAAGTTTTCTTTTCCTACACATAGCTTAAAAGTTCTTGATTTTGTCTGCAAGCACTCTGTTAGGGTGTTGATATCCCAAATCCTCACCTAAAAACATTCCCAGATATGGGATTCATGCCCTATTTGGTAAAATTAAGCTAGAACAGTAAATTTGAATAATTGTACAAAGGAGATTTAACGTGGTTGAACCCCTACTTGACGGTATTGTGCTAGGTCTAGTTTTCGTCACTCTCGGTGGACTATTTTACGCTGCCTACCAGCAATTTAAACGCGGCAATCAGCTAGGTCTATAAAAATGGGGAGTGGGGAGTGGGGAGTGGGGAGTGGGGAGGGAGGAGTTAGGAGTTAGGAGTTAGGAGTTAGGAATTTTTAACTTATAACTCATAACTCATAATTCATAACTCATAACTCATAATTTTCTGCTTCTCATTCCCCAGTTCGATAGAAAGTAACAGATGTGTTACCGTAAACTTTTTCGCGGCAGATTTCCCAACCCTTAATGACTGGATTTGTCCAATCTTGGGGACTATGTTCGACTGCTATTTCGCCACTGTTATCTAAAAGCTGATAGTGAGCGATCGCTTCTAAGACTGGCTGGTATAAACCACTGGCATAAGGTGGATCTAAGTATATTCTGTCAAATTGCTGTCCTGAAAGCTTTGGTAACCGTTGAAGCACATCTCCTCGCAACAGGTGAAATTCCTGTTCAGCATTAGCTAAGAGCTCCCAGTTTTGTTGGATAATCCCACAGGCGCGGCTAGATTTTTCAATTCCTACTACTAAGCTGGCTCCTCTACACAAAGCCTCTGCTCCCATAGCTCCAGTCCCAGCGCACAGATCTAGCCAGCAACAACCTGCTATTGTTCCTTGCCAAATATTAAAGACTGCTTCCCTTACCCGTGCAGTAGTAGGTCTGGTTTCTTGTCCAGGTAAAGTTTTTAACTGACGGTTTCCATAAATTCTTAGGCTCATAAGGAGTTAGGAGTTAGGAGGCGCGGAGTTAGGAGTTAGGAGAATGTTAATTTTTACCTAACTCTTAACTCCTAATTTGGATTAGGCTGCAACTTTTGCCCAAACTTGAGAAACAAAATTAGACAGAATTTGCAGTCCAATGTTAGAGGATTTTTCAGGGTGGAACTGAACTGCCATAAGGTTTTCACGGGCAATCGCGGCTGTTATAGTTTGGCTACCGTGGGTGACAGTTGCAGCACGAACTTGGGGATCCGCTGGGTCAACATAATAAGAATGGACAAAATAAACCCAAGGCTGAGGCGGTAAATGCTCCCAAAGAAGACTTTTTGGCTGAGTCAGTTCCAGTTGATTCCAACCCATATGGGGAATGGTAATTTCTGGATCTCGACGAAACCGCCGCACTTTTCCTTTAATAATTCCAAGTCCTGGTTTAGTACCTTCTTCACTAGACTCAAAGAGAATTTGTAGTCCTAAGCAGATGCCTAAGAAGGGTTTACCAGATGCGATCGCTGCTTTTATGGGTTCTTCTAATCCACGCAAGCGCAGGTGTTGCACCGCTGGATCAAACGCACCCACCCCTGGCAATACTATTGCACTTGCCTGTTCCAATTCTTTTGGAGAATCAGTAATCTTGGGAGTCGCCCCAGCTTTTTCCAGACCTTTGCAGACTGAGTGCAAATTTCCCATGTCGTAGTCTACAACTGCAATCACCGCCATTTACCTGCTCCCTGTAAATTTACTATGGAGGGTTTTTCCATTTTAAATAATATTTTGTACAAAAAAAGAATACTATTAACTTATTTTGACATTTTTCTAGCAAATAAAACCTCAAATTCTGATCGTGATTTATTGAGAGAAGTCACTCAACGTGACTCGATACCTCAGAATTTAACTTTTTTGCGACAGTCCCACCACATGTACAAGTTGCCAGTTGTCGGGTGATGAAAAAATTCATGAACTCCAAATACAGGGCATCATCTGTTGTGGGATAATGGTAAACCGCACGCAATATTTTGTTACATATAGCGGTTAATTGAGAGCAATTAGTCGCAGAATCTGCGTCAAGCCCGAGATGAGCGACTACGGTGGTAAATTTGTCTCTTGAAGGTTCTGATTATTCAGTCTTAGATTAAAAGCGCCAACAACGACTTGTGATCCACGTTCCTATTTTGACTGAAGAGAATTTTTTCTTGATTGTTGTTAATTTTTGAGTAACTATTCACTGGCTGGCATTTTGGCAAAGTTATTTGCCTCTGCATGGAAAATAAATATGCAAGTATATAGGTTGCTATTATTACATAATTTACTTTGGAGTAGGGGTGTAGGGGTGTGAGGGTGTAAGGGTGTAAGGGAAATTAAATTTGAAATGATTCCCCCACACACCCCCATTCCTTCCCCTACACCCCCACACCCCTACACCCCCACACCCCTATTTCTTCTATTGAAATCCCAATGCTGGCTTCTTTTGCCCCTTACCCTTTGGTTTCGATTTACTTACCTCCACCACAGCGTCTTGAAATAAGTTATGTAGATGTATAGGCACGCTGGCAATTTCTGGTAACTCTGGTTCTATGGGTTTGTTAAATTCTTGCAAAAGTGCTTCCAAGTCGCTATCAAGGCGAAACTCAGGACGCTGGAGTAAATTTTGCAACACATGTTCTAATGGAGTTGGGTACTGTTGGGCTAAACGATGCCAAATGAAGGCATTAATATTTTTGTCTTCTAGGTAGTGGCGGATGAGTTTCTCTGAACCTTCTATACTTTGCCAGTCCTCTGCTTCTAAAATGGCTTTTGCTTTACTATAGGTTGGTAAAAACATCTGTCCCCAACGGGGATGAGAAAAAGTCGTTACCTGTTCTGCTTTTTTGAGATCGGCAGGTAATTCAATTTTTGGCATGACCATTTTGGAAGTGCCGCTTTTATTGTCAAATATTTGAGACACGACTTTTGGGTCGGCACCGAGTTCTGCGGCTGCTGCTTTGATTTCTTCTTGTTCAATGCCTGCTTCTTGTGCTACCTCTTCTAGAGACTTTGAGGGATCTATGCCTGCTGCTTCCAAGCTTTTCTGCGTTAAAATCTCTTGTAATTCAGTAATCTTTTTGTTAAGCTGGTATCCAGGCAGTGTAATTTCATCACTACCAAAAAACTCAATAAACCGCTCATGATATTGCGCGATCGACTGCCAAGCTTCTTCTAGCAAGTCTGGAGCATCGCTGTAAAGGTGGTTTTTGTAGTTTTCTTTGAAATTACCAATGGCTACTGCCAGTTTGGGTTTACCCAATTTACCCATCTGTGTATAGGGACCAGAAAATGTCCAGTAGATGTCGTTGACAGGAGTTATGCGAGTTAGTAAAATCTCACCCTCTTTCAACCGAGACATGTTATTTAGTATCTGGGCATTATTTGGTTTGACGATGTAGTGTTTGGCTGTAAGCCAGTTCATGAGTTCAAAGCCATCGGGTAGGATTTTAGTGATAGCAAATAACCCAATAAAAGTGCGATGCCAACTATTGATAAGTAGGCGATCGCTCTGTGTCAACTCTAGATGACTCTGGATAAATAAATCAAGTGGTGAGGCGTCCCCAACTCTACCTTCTGTGACAAAAGAGTCAATGATTAAGTCCTGCTGGACACTATCACTGCTTCCACGGCGAGACTTCATCGCTGCATAGGTTTCCAGTGCTTGTGCAAGTTCACCTTCTGCATCAAGGACAAAATCAGTTAAAGCTTGTTTTAGTTGGTGCGATCGTTCTAATATAGAATCCACAGTACTTTCACAAAATCGACAGATGTAAATTATAGCCTCAGAAAAAATTTCGGCGTTGCATATATTAGAATAATAATAATAATTATCTAAATCTTTGTGTGCAAGGGGTGAGTCGCGATTGTTCTGGCTTTAAAATAGATGTCGCACTCATCACAACAGCTTTTCCCAGAATGTCTTCTTCAAGAAGTGGTAGCGATAGCGATGAGAGTCGAAAACTCGAAGGTAAGACACCTCAGAAGCCGTGGAGGGTGAGTCAACAGAATGATCTGATCCGCACGGGAGCAAACGAGGGGCTTGTTTGTCCGAAAGACCAGCAACAACAGATTGTGTCAAAAATTCTCTCACGTTGCGCTGCTCGTACCTCAGAGTTGTAGCTACCGTCAACATTCTGGCAACAAAAGTACAAAAGCGCCTGAGGAAAGAGAACCAAAACTGGTACGTCGCCACCCTCACAGCCGGACGAATTGCTCTCTCGTGCCGTCATTATTCGTTGGTTCTACACCTGGGATAGTGACAAACAACCACAATAATGGTGAACTCACACCAGTTAACCAATCATTCTCATAACGAGAATTGCTATATAGCTGTATGCCTGCTTGCTTTTTACTCTTGTTCATGAGACTATAAGCCTCATAAACAATACGTTATCTCGACCGATTAACAGTATTTTGGTTTATAAGTAATTCCAGTGGCTAAAACATGCAGTAGAAAGTAGAGGACGTAATATATCAGCTTGAGCTTTAACCTATAAAACCAGAAATATACAGCTTGCTTCTGTAGCAAATACATCAAGAAAGCAATGACGAAAAAACCACCTTTGCCACAACTAGAAGCAACCTATGAAGAAGTCATCAAATCCATGCAGAAGACTTATCTAATTTGTTAATGCGTAAGTCCTGGGGTGATCAAAATATGACATCATCAAAGACCTCCAATACTCTTGGCCAGCTCGATCCCTTTGAAGCATCAATCGGTACGCATAACTCCTTTGTCAGCAACGTCTGGCGACTGCGGCACTGGATGGCTCCGTACCGCTGGCGCATTGCGTTAGCGCTGCTGTTTGCTATGCTGTCGGCCACCGCCGCCGTGTTGGTACCAATCGTGGTTAGTCGAGTGGTAGTGGACGGTATCCTAATGCACAACTATCGCACAGATCTGCCAGACTATGGACAAACGGCGTTAATCCACTGGTTGGCAATCGCGCTGGGCACAAAGCAAATAATCGCAGCCTGCGTAGTCGGCTTGCTCTGGGTGTTGCTGTGGTCTGGTTTTGGGTACGCCTTCCGCACCCAGTTGTCGCTTTCGGCACTGTTGGGTCTTAGCGATCTGCGTAGCGATCTGTTTGCCCATGTCGAGCGTCTACCCGCTGCTTTTTATGACCGGGTTATGGTTGGGCAGGTATTGACTCGGATTACCAATGACATCGAGAGCTTGTCCGATCTGCTGACTGGTGTCGGCACGCTGGCAGGAGAATTGATTCCCCTGGTTGTCGCCGTTAGCGTAATGCTGTCTCTGGATTCCATGCTCACGGCACAGCTATCGCCCTTTTTGTTTTTTGTAGCGGTTGTCATCATCGTCTTCAGATATTATTCCGGTCCTATTTATCAGGTCATCCGCACCACCCTATCGCGCCTCAACGAGCATTTGCACGAAAACTTGTCGGGTATTGAAATCGTGCAAATGTCCGGGCGGGAGGCACTCAGCTTTAAACGCTACTCTGCCATTAACGAGGACAATCGGGTGGCCGAGACCAAGGCCATCATGGCAGAGACCGTATACAACCCCATCATTGACAACGTATCTTATTTGGCGATCGCTTGCATCCTGTGGTTGGGCGGACAACATGTACTTAGCCACACTACCACCCTGGGATCAATCGTGTTGTTCTTGCAATTCAGCGACATGCTGTTCCGTCCGATTGTGGCCTTGGGCGATCAAGCTAATGCCGTGTTCCGAGCGGCGGCAGCCTGCGATCGCATATTCCGGCTGCTGGACTGGAAGGAGTCTTTGTCTGTGCCAAAGCAGCCCATACCCTTGCCCAAAGGCTTGCATGGCCGTATCGAGTTTCGTGACCTGAATTTCCGTTACGAAACTGGCGAACCGGTTATCCAGCACTTCAATCTGAATGTGGCATCCGGCGAGAACATCGCCATCGTTGGACCCACAGGCTCAGGCAAGACCACGCTGACGCGGCTCATCTGTCGTTTTTACGATGTGCCTGAGAATAGCTTGTTCATCGACGGCATCGACATCATGCAGATAGACCCTGCACAGATCCGTAGGCGCGTAGGTGTCATCTTTCAAGACTTTCATCTGTTCCCTGGCACAGTCTATGACAACATCGCATTAGGTAACCCGACCATCACGGTCGAAGATGCCCGACATGCCGCCGAACTGATACAGACCCTGGGTTTCATCGAGTCCTTGCCACTAGGTTTTGATACGGTACTGGAAGACCGTGGCCAAAATCTATCGCAAGGTCAACGCCAGTTGCTAGCGTTTACCCGTGTCATTGCCCTAGACCCCGAAATCCTCATTCTGGATGAAGCCACTGCCAGCATTGACCCAGAAACTGAAGCTGCCATCCAAGCAGCGCTGGCCAGAGTCACCGCCAATAGAACTTCCATCATCATTGCCCACAGATTACAAACCATCCGCCGAGCCGACCGCATTGTTGTATTAAACCATGGTCAGTTAGTGGAGGTTGGAAATCACACGGAATTGATGCTTCGTAATGGTTTTTATAAAACGCTTTATGAAGCGCAACTGTACAAGGGTATACCTCAAAATACATCAAACCGCCCAACTAAAGATTTCTAATACCTATGCTAGCCGACCAAGAAAGATTGAAATCGGACTTATCTACTTTCACTTCATTGCAGCGAATTTTTCCCTACTTCAAGGCTTACCGTTTTCAGTGGTTGGTAGCAGTATTAGCCCTGCTGGCTGTTCATGTTGTTGAAGCTGCCATTCCCATCTATCTGAAAGTCGGCATTGATCTGATTTCAAAACAGGACGAGAATATCTTATTGCCGGTTCTGGCAATACTTGGTTTGACGGCTCTGCGCTTTGCGATCCTGCACTTTGGTCGCCGCAACAACGCGGTGATTTCAATTTACATATCCTATGACTTACGGCAAGCATTTTATGCACACTTACAGTCCCTTGGTCGCGGCTTCTATGCGAATTACCACTTGGGTGACTTGATTGCACGAGCGACCAATGATATGGAGTCCATCCGGCGCTTTTTTCGTTCTGCGGTGCATCGACTGGTGAGCCTAATCAGCGTAGCGTTGATTGCACCGATTTTTATGGCGCAGCAGTCGCTTCAGTTGACATTGTTGCTCATTCCGTTACTGCTGGTAATAGTGGCTAATGGCTGGTATTTGGCGGGACGCATTTTGCTTGCATCGGCAGAGGTTAAAGCGGGTTTTGGTGCGTTGACAGAAACGGTGCAGCAAAATCTGTTGGGTATCCGTACTATCCAGTCACATGCCCAGGAAGAGGGTGAGATTAGACATTTTACAGGAGTGTCAAATCGTTATGCGCTAGCTAATCAAAAGTTGATTTATTTGAACGCTATTCTCACTGCCTCTATTGTGTTGGGTAGTGGTTTGATGACGTTAATCGTTGTTGGCGTGGGTGGAAGCCAAGTATTAGCTGGGCAAATGAGCGTCGGCACGCTGACAGCTTTCATCTTTTATTTAGCTATGATTTTGGGGGTGATCAAGGAGAGCAGTTTTGTAGTGTATACTTTGCTGAATGCCAGTACATCTGCAACCAGAGTATTTGAGATCATGGATGAAAAACCTGAGATTCAAGATGCTCCGGCAGGCTCATCAGCCCAGCCAATCAAGGGCGAAATCGCGGTCTACGATCTGTCATATAGTTACCCAGTCAGTGGTGGATTGCCATCGCGTTTGGTTCTCGAACAGATATCCCTGAGTATCAGTCCTGGCGAAATGATTGCCATCATCGGTCGTGTAGGATCTGGCAAATCCACCTTGCTGCGGTTGCTGGCCAGGCAATTGGAGCCTAATAGCGGACAAATCAAAGTGGATGGGCAAGACCTACGAGACATCCCGCTAAGTCATCTGCGCCAGAACCTGTCGTTTGTCCCCCAGGATACTTTCCTGTTCGCTGCACCAATTTCGGAGAACATCTCATTCGATAATCCGCAGCGATCGCCCGAGTCAATCTGGCAGGCTGCCCGATCTGCACAGCTTGAAGCAACCATCAACAAATTCAGTGCAGGGTTATCCACACTGATTGGCGAACGTGGGGTAACTTTATCGGGCGGACAGAAGCAAAGAACCAGTTTAGCCCGCGGCCTGATTCGCCAGACCCCCATCTTGCTGCTGGACGACTGCTTTTCGGCGCTGGATACCAAAACCGAGGCCTTGGTTCTGTCGCAATTGCGATCAGTCAGGGACGGACTCACCACGGTGCTGGTTTCTCACCGGATGTTAGCGGCACGTTATGTAGACAGGATCTACGTACTTGAGCAAGGGCACATCGTGGAAACTGGCAGTCATGATGAACTAATTGCCCTTGATGGTTATTACGCCAAGCTCAGTGGTATGCAAGACGATCTCACTCTGAAACCGGAAGAGCACCAAACTGATTTTAGTCCCAAAAAAATTGCCTGAAATTCAGAAGTTTACGGTCTTCACAGGGCACCTTTAGTGATCATAGCTTGGATACGCGACCTCAAGGCTTCCATCATCTCTGGGGTAGCTTGGGTTTGTTGCCATGTGGGACGTGCTATTAAGCGATCGCACCAAGCATTCAATTTAGGATAGTCACTCAAGGATACACCGCCTGCTGGCAACCAAGGTACAATAGTACCAGCTACTGGTTCGGCAAGAGTGATGTTTTCACTACCAAAAAATGGGCGATCGTCTAGCAAACTCTCAAAAAACTTGAGTACCGTTGAAACTTTTTGCCTTGCCTGTTCAATTTTTTTTATATCTCCCACAGGTAAACCTAACATGACAGGAGATAGTGAAGTTGTCGCAGGCAACAACTCGTTAATTGCTGCTAACTCGACCATCCGCACAATTGCTAAATCTTTAGCATTGCTTGGCAACATTGCTGTAGTTGGATATTTAGCCTCTAAATAATCTAAGATTGCTAACGATTCCACCATGTTAAAGCCATCATCTACCAAGACTGGAATATGATGGAAAGGGTTGAGCGCTAGAAACTCCGGTTTAAATTGTTCGCCATCCAACTTGACTTCTACTAACTCAAACTCCAATCTTTTCTCTAACAAGGTAATCCAGACACGACGGGAGTTGGGCGAAAGTGGGTCGTGATACAGTTTGAGCATGAGAAAACTCCACAGTTGAAAAGGTGTACACTTTATCTACCAAAGTTGCATTCCATTCTATAATAGACATAGTCGTGGAAATTAATTATGCGTTGTCTACAACCCTTGTAGAGACGCGATTAATCGCGTCTCTACATTGTTTTTCACTAGATGTCTAATAATGTTGTAAGTTCAGGCAGCTATTAATGCTATCGGCATACAGTCTATAGGACTTAGTTCTTCTCAGATGTCGCAGAAACAATTTATTTATTGGTGGCAAGAACAGTTGCGTCCCATAATGGTACGTGTTGCTGTTAAAGTAGTGGTAACGATTGGTGTAACAGCAGCGCTTTTGGGTATCTGGGGAAGCAATGCTCCCGTAAGTCATGCTCAAGTTCTTTTTCCAACCTCTGTTGCAGTCAATACTCAACTGGCAATGACCACCAGGCGCATCCAGGATAAACAGACAGTATTAAAAGGAACAGCGCCTAGTGCCATTGTGTATCGTAGTCCGGAGTGTAGCTGTTGTGGCGGGTGGATTGACCACTTAAAGACACAGGGTTTTGAAATCAAAGACTTTCCCACACCTGACATTGAGATAGTCAAACAAAAGTATAACGTGCCGGATAATTTGACATCTTGCCACACAGCAATTGTTAATGGATATGTCATCGAAGGACACGTACCAGCAGACGACATTAAACGTTTGCTTCAAGAAAAGCCAAATGTTCTAGGCTTATCTGTTCCCCAAATGCCTGTAGGCACTCCTGGAATGGAGATAGGGAATCGAAAAGACCCATATACGGTGTTTTCCTTTGATCCCAAAAGTAGAGTTGCGGTATTTAATGAGTATCCGTCGTAGTACTAGATAACGGAATCTTGGAGTCAAGTGGAGTCAATCGGAGTCTATGCCTCTTATCATGCGTTCCAGGTACTCGCTTACACGCTTGGTCGGCATCAATGGCAAGGGAAGAGCAACTTTCTCCATGCTGTAGGAGTTAATCCTACCATATGCTTTTCTTTCTTCTCGTCGTAAAACACGGGTTGGTTTTTTATTCTTTTTTTTCCTTTACCTAGTAGCATAATTTTAGTTCTTATAGCTATACTAATAATATAGCAGTCAATACTTACCGGAGGTGATTAACCAGTGCTTAAAAAGAAAAGCATGTTTTAGTATCGCTACCAAAAGTGTCAAGTGCAAACTAGACCGCAATGGATTTGACTTAACTGAAACCAAGACAGCTTTTAATGAAGTTGTTGCTTTTTACTTTGCACTAGTTAACACTCATCCAGAAGGTGTTGATATACCTGTTGCAGAGGATGGGGGGTGGAGATTTTACGAAAAGCTAACAATTGGAGTTGATCCTCAGTATCCACTCCCTTTTGACGGGTATCCAGTGCAGTTTCGTCGTTCTGCTATACGTAAAGCGATTGGAGCTTGGGAATCTTGGAATAGTAACTATCGTCATTGGTTGAACCGTCCCAAAAGGCAAGAGCATCATAGACCACCAGTACAACCGCGTCGATTTAACTTCTCTCCTAGTTTTGATGCTGGGGTGTGGAAAGATGACGACGGCAGTGAAATCATGCTCAAAATACTGGTTAAAGGGCAGTGTCCATGGGTGAAATTTCAGTACCAAGCCCCAAGTGTCTCTGCCGATTGGGTAAAATGCTCCCCTTCGATAGTCCTGAGAGGGAATGAGCGATTAATCGTTTTTCCCCTACAGAAATACGTTCCTTCCTCTGGAGGAATTAAAACAATCATGGCTCAGGACTCGTTTAGGGTCTTGGGTGTTGATATGGATTTAGATCGTCATATCGCTATATGTTCAGTCAAAGATGTCAACGCTAAGGGCGAAGTGTTTGAGGTTGCACGTCATTTCATCAATCAAACAAGCCATACCAAGCGTAGGAAGCGACGTTTAGGACGAATAGCCTTGAAAATGAGACAAACGGGAATCGTTGAAAAGGGCTTTGGCTCTACCATGTGGGAGAAATTGCACAACGGTGAAATTGATGCTGGTCGAGCATATGCAAGACAGATTGTGGAGTTTGCTAAAACTTGGGGATGCTCTGTTATTTCGTTCGAGCATCTAGGCAACCTCAAGCCCAAACGTGGTAAATATTCCCGTCGTTCAAACCAGAAACGAGCTTACTGGTTAAAATCCAAGGTGTACCAGCTTTCAAGCCGAATAGCTTACCAAGACGAAGGCATCCTAACAACTTGGGTCAATCCTCGAAATACATCAAGTCTTGACCCTTGGGGTAATCCTGTCTGGCGAGATAACCAATTAAGAGTAACATTGTTTGATTTCCAGTCTTATCATGCTGGAGCAAACTTCGTGGGAACAGTTAACGGCTACATTGCTCACTCTGGCTTGAATGCTGCACGAAACATCGGGCTAAAAGCGATATTACGACATAAGACTAATCTTGAATTTCGGATAGGTACAAAGTACCAGACTAACGAAATACAAGAGAAAGCCTATCTCAAACGAGTTCAGCCAGTAATGGTATAGGTGTGCAATCAAACTAGAACGGGAATTTGTGACCTCCCACTTTGATTGTACCAGGCTTGGGTAGACTGCCGTCGCGGTTCCTACTACACTACGCTCTGACTGGTTGAGACTACGTCTCGTAGGCTTGTGGAAGCGACTACAGAGGAGCCGAAAAAGTGAACAAATATGGTGCTTAACTCCGGTTGACTACGGTATTTGGCTACTCTTCTTGATATCAACTATTTATATGCGGCTTATAGTTCTGAAAAAGCTTAAAAACCTTGTTATCCAAGGAAGTGGAGAGTTTTGAAGCAATCACACTGCTGGCGATCCAGTGAAAGGGTTGTGAGAAACCAAGTGTAGACCAAGGAGCGATCGCATTCGTCATACTGAGGTCGTAAACCTCTTGCACAACAAGGAGCGAGACAGAAATCCGATGATGGGTGATAACATGGGAAAATTTGCTGGGCAGTTCAAAAACTTGAAGCTGTTGCAGGGATTTTAGAACCGTTTTGACCTCTGATGCTTCAATTTCCCCGAGTAGTGGGAAGCCGACAGTGTTTGACAAAAACCCCTTTGTTCTGTCTACAATGGCGATCGCATCAGTTGTCGTTCTCCAAACAACCAGAGCATACAACTCCACATCCACGGTATCACGCCTGGGTTTTTTGGGAGGACACGATTCAATACAATTACCTGCGAAAGCCAGACACTGTTGCTGCAATGGACACAAATGGCACAGCGGTTTCGTTTTGCGACAGATAGTTGCTCCCAACTCCATCATTGCTTGGTTGAAATCACCAGGACGTTCGTCAGGAATCATACCATCAACATAAGCCCGAATGGCTGATTGTCCGGATGAACTCCATACATCTTTAGATAAGGCAAGCAAACGACTCACAACTCGCACAACGTTGCCATCGACACAGGCAACTTTTTCGTTGAAAGAAATACTTGCAATCACAGCCGCAGTGTAAGGACCGCAGCCAGGAATTTCCAGCCACTCTCGGTACGATTGCGGAAAATGACCATCACGCTGCTCTACAATAAACTGCGCACCTTTTTTCAAGTTGCGGGCACGAGCATAATAGCCCAACCCAGACCAGAGTTGGCGCAGTTTTTCCTCATCGCCAGCCGCAAGATCATAAACAGTGGGAATATGCTTGACAAAGTCCGAGAATTTTGGTATCACAACAGCCAGAGTAGTTTGTTGACTCATGACCTCACACACCCAGGTATGATAGATATTTCTCGTCTCACGCCAAGGCAGGTGTCTATGATGATCGTCGTACCAAGCAATGAGTTTTTTTGCACAGTGATTCATGGTCAAACCTCTGTTAAGTAAGTCGGCGTGAATAAACACACCGTTCTGTTTATTTGCACCAACCCACTTACAGCTTCCAGCCGCACAGGATGTTCCTCCATAGAGGATTTTCTACCCGGTTTTCCATACCCGACAAGGTAATACTAACTAACAGGTTTAATTATATTGACCGTGACGAGCTATTTGAATTTACCCCGACTTTTTCGGCATCTTCTTGTTTGCCTACTTTCAACGACCTTGGTAACAAACTGCAACGTAATTCATGCACAGGGAAGAAAAACTACACTTAGTCAAAAAATTGCTTATGGTGGTCGTGAAGGACAGCTAAGTGACCAAGGACGGTCACGCACCTTCTATCTTTACACTCCAAAATCTTATAATTCACGTCGTGGGATGCCGTTAGTTTTAGTGCTTCATGGGCATGGTGGTAGCGGTCGTTCAATTGCTCATACTTCTCGCTTTAACAGTTTGGCTGAGCAAAAAGGGTTTATTGTCGTTTATCCGGATGGAATTGACCAGGAATGGAGCCTGAGAGATGATGTTTCATTTGTTGACGCCTTGATCGATCATGTAAAAGAAATTAGAAATATTGACAGTCATAGAATATATGCAGTAGGCTTTTCCAAGGGTGGAATACTGACCCAAGCTCTGGCTTGTAGACTACCTAATAAAATTGCTGCCTTCGCATCAGTAGCAGGCGCTCTTCCAGTTCGACTCAAAGGTAATTGCCAGCCTCGAAGTCCTGTATCCATGTTGATGATCAATGGTACAAATGATCGATCTGTACGTTATGAAGGTGATGACGACACCCAGCAGAGAGGCGCACTGATTTCTGTCCCAGCGACGATACATTTTTGGCGATCGCATAATGGGTGTCCCTCATCGGCTCAAGTCCGACAGCTTCCTCACCCTCGCCTGAGTGATGGCTTCAAAGTAAAAACCTCTCGGTACTCAGATTGCAGTGGCGGATCGGAGGTCTTACTTGCTGCTGTGGTAGGTGCTGGACATTTGTGGCCTGGTGGTGCTTCTGATGATGTGAGCGTAAATAAGTTCAATAATAAGCTTGGTTTTAACGCCAGTAAGACCATTTGGGACTTTTTTTACCGCCATCATTTTCCCTATTAAAAGAAACACAGGGAGTGGGGAGTAGGGAGTGGGGAGTGGGGGAAGAGGGGAGGAGGGGGGGAGGGGGAGAGGGGGGGAAAGAGTGTTTCTTTCATTCATAGGGGGTGTTGTGCCGCCCGTGGGGCGCTTTCAAGAAACACATATTCCCCCTACACCCCCACACCCTCACACCCCTACACCCCCAAATTAGAGCTACGCCTAAATTCCCGCCCCAAACGCAATAATTTGCTCCACGGTTATGTCTAATTCTGGAAAGAATCGAGACTTGACACGATCTCTCCCTGTAAAACTCTCGAATTCGTATTCCCATTCCACCAGAATACTACGTCCGGGAACCAGCTGTCCAATGGAGATGGTAGGTTCCTGAATCTTAGGATTCTTGCGCTTGGGATAACGAGCAACGGTAAACTGGGGGTCAACGATCCAAAGCTCATTTACCCCAAAGGCAGCATACCATAAGGGTTTGTTGCGGTAGTCATCTTCCCAATTCGTGCTGACAATTTCAATGACAACACTGGGGGGTTCTCTCAATACGGCTTCAGGCTGAGTCTGGCGATTCCAAGAGTCTCGGTTAATCACGATTAGGTCAGGTTTACGAGTATCTTTGGGTCCGAGTTCTAGGACGGGTTTTGGATGTACCAGTAGCCCAAGCTGATGGCGTCTGCTTTCCAATCGCAGTTCTACCAGTAGTTCAGACCGAAGGTTCTCGTGTTCTCCCGAAGGTTCAGACATGGGTGTGACAATTCCGTTGACCAGTTCATATTCCTGTCCTTCTGGTAGGTCTAGGTTCAGAAACTCTTCTACGGTGTAGGTCTGGAATTGGACAGCAGCAACCATAGTCAAGTCCTCAGAGCAAAAAAACGTTATTTTACCATTTTAATTAAAAATTGGCTGCAAATCTAAAACAAAACCTGGTAGAATAATTTCACCTGATAAACTTTTGGGTGAGTCTAAAACTTCTGCTTCTTGGTTAGGACGATAAATTACTTAGCCAGTCCTCATCACTTGCTGCTTCCCAAGCCACAAACTCTTGAACCAATTCAGTGGGTACCTGCATGAGCAAAGGAGTCAGCAACGCTGTTATTTCATCACTAACTGAATATCCATGTGCCTGTGCTTGTTGAACGAGCGCTTCGTATAGCTCAATTGGCAACCTTACAGATGTGTCAATCGTTTTAGTAGCTTCCATAGAATTGCAATTCAACCAGTCTTCCGAATTATAACTTAGATTCACCGAGATTTTGAGAATAACATAAGACCAGAAGGCGCGGTTGCTTGGAACCGGGTATCCGCGACTTAGAAACACTAGCACAGCATGGCGTAAATAAACCTACCATCAATGAGTGGAGTGAAATCGAGAAACAACTAAACAACATAGTCACAGGTTATAACTTAAGGAAAATGGACTTTCATCATAGGGAAGCCAAAACTAAACCTCAAAAATTTGCAATCACTATTAAATGAAGCGACTTGTTTACTTCAACCTACCTCATAACTACTTAATCCAGCACTTAGCTAAATATCCCTCTCTTAGGGTAATTACGCCAACATCACAAGCAGCACGAGCATTAAAAGTACCACACCAAAGCTTAGAAACGCTGGCGATGCAAAGTCTGGTAGTAGCAGGTATTCGAGTTGCACCAATACTAATGGCATTACGCCTGCTGCATACAGCAGTAAGTAGAGTTATCTCAACATCTGATGTTGAAGGAACTACACGTGCTCTGTCCTCTGCGGTCAAAGCTCTATTGTGTGCGGGGATCAATCTGGAATCACTTGCTGCTGTTAGTAGTACTCGTACCCAACAACTAGCTCTTTTAGCTCAAACATACGTAAGTTTGCTGCGAGAAAGGGGCATGATAGATCCTGCTGAAGTTCTCTGGCAGGGTAGCGGTACTACCACTAAACGTCAACCAGTTCTGATTTATGGCTACTTTCATCCCCGCATTGACCAACTTAACTTTTTAAATGCGATCGCAGATGATGGCAGTGTGATGGTATTACCAAGTCCTGAGTCTAGCACTTTTGTCGATACTCAAAAAGCTGTGGAATGGTTACAACATCAGGGTTGGGAAGTGCAAGCACTGAAAGAAACTCATCCTTCACTTGGAAAGCAACTGCAAGATTGTTTCGTTAACGGAACAATCATTCCTCCTGAGATGAAAGCCCACATATATCCACACTTAGAATCAGAGGTACGCGGCACGTTAGCCCAGGTAAAAAATCTCCTCAGCCAAGGAACGCCAGCAAATGAAATTGTGCTTGTAGCTAGGGATGATACACTTTATGGTCCAACAGTCTTAGATGTAGCTTACGAGTACAAATTACCAGTACGCGCTCTTTATGGAGTACCGTTGAACACCACTAGGCTGGGAGCTTGGGTAGAGTTACTATTAAAAGTTATCCTAGAAAAATTTTCCTTTGAGTCAACTGCTAGATTGCTTAGGCATCCTTTGTGTTCAGCTTTATCTGCCGAAGTTTGGCAAGAAGCTCGTAAACAGCATCCATCTGACCTTTTGAAATGGCAAAGTTTGAGCGTTAACCTCTCTTTGCTCGATTGGCAGCACGAAGATACTCGCGCTAATTGGGTAGAACGGATGCAAGATGTATTGAATAAGTTTAACTTGCGCCAGGGTGCAGGACGTTGGGCTAGGGAAATTGTTGCTTTTTATGAATTTCAGGAAGTGCTGGTAGACTTGTCGAAACCAGAAGAGGAAGTTATCAGTTTAGAAGAATTTGCTGCGGATGTGATGGGCAGTTTAGCACTAGTGACTGTGCCTGCCCAACCTGGTAGAGGGGGTGTGGAATTACATACGCCCGTTTCCCTATTTGGAGCAAAATTTCAGCACGTTTTTGTTTTGGGTGCAGTTGAGGGCATTTTACCAGCCCCAGTACAAGATGACCCAACATTGGATTTCTATGAACGTAAACTACTGCGCCTACAAGGGTTTGATTTTGAAGATGCGGCACAAGCAGCGCGAGGAGAAGTCATTTCATTCTACGCGCTACTGCAAACTCCTACCCAAAGCTTGACTTTTTCTTACCCGCAGATGATTGGGAAGGAAGCTACTTTACCCAGTCCTTACCTGTCACGATTGGGACTGGAAGTTGTGCAACCTCCACCTTTACCTGTTGCTAGTTTGGAAGAAGCACGACAAATTTATCTCCGACGTGAGACTTTACCAGAGGATGATGTTTTACTACAGGCAGTTCATGCTTGGAATGTGGAAAAACGAAGAGAAGGAGCAAACCCTTATGATGAGTACGATGGAGTCATTGGTCTGCCATTAGACCCGGATGAACGAGTATTTAGTGCATCTCAGCTAACTGCTTTGGGTCAATGTCCCTTTAAATGGTTGGCTCATAAAGTTTTTAAATTGGCAGAGTTGGAAGAAGCTGAAGAAGAATTAAGTTCAGGATTAAGAGGTTCTCTGTATCACCGTAGCTTGGAACTAGCTTTATTAAACACTTCAGATTTATCCAGAATTACAGAGAATTTAGAAACTGCTTTTTTGCAAGCAGAGCAAGATTTACAGTTACCTGTATTGTCAGCCTGGGAATCTCGGAGGACGGAACATTTAAAAGTTTTAGACCGTGCGTGTGTGCAGCCTGACTTTTGTCAACCAGGAGCAGAGTTTTTCCATGTAGAAAAAGAGTTTGCCGGAGAATGGTATGGCTTAAATATTAAAGGTCAGATTGATAGAATAGACCGCACTCCTCAAGGTTTAGTTTTATTAGATTACAAAACCAGTTCCCAAGCACCAAAGGGTATCCAAGATGAATCCGGTAAAGCTAATGTAGATATTCAACTACCTTTATATATTCACTTCGCTAGTACAACTTTGTTTCCTGGGGAAACAGTACATGAAGCTTATTATTACTCTATAACCAAGGGCAAAAAGCTTTCTAAGAAACAACCAAGCCCAGAAACACTACAAGCGATCGCCCAAAAAATTAAAACTTACTTGCAGACAGGATATTACCCTGTTAAACCGGATGTTGATCAACATGCCTGTCAGTATTGCCCTTATGATTTAGTTTGTCGTCAAGGTTCTCGCCAAAGCCGTAAAGGAACTAACCTATGAGTTTGACTGAACAACAGCAAAAAGCAGCCTATGCCAATGGTAGTGTTGCAGTCATAGCAGGTGCGGGAACTGGCAAAACCCATATGCTTGCTGAACGTTACCTTTATCATCTGCGGGTGTGTAAGTTTTCACCCTTAGAGATTGTTGCAGTTACATTTACAGATAAAGCCGCTTCGGAGTTGCGATCGCGCATTCGTCTTTTGGTCAGTCAGCAATTACCAGAACCTCCTGACTTATTGGCAGAACTTGAAGCGGCTCAAATTAGTACCATCCACGCCTTAGCAATGCGAATTTGTCGGGAACATCCTCAAACTGCGGATGTGCCACCTGATTTTACAGTTTTAGATGAACTGGAAGGAATTCTTTGGGTTAGCCAGTGGTTAGATGAAGCATTGGATTCTTTGCCTGTAGAACTTTACGAACAAATTCCTTATTCTTTGATGTCACAAGTGTTGCAGGCATTGCTTAAAGACCCAATTGCTGCTGAACAGGCTTTAACACAGGGTACTGAAAAATGGCAGCAATTGGCACAGGAATTACAAGAAAAAGCTCTTCGTGAGTTATTGCAGCATCCCACTTGGCAACAAGCACACATGACATTACTAACTTATGTGGGACAAGCAAGCGATCGCTTGGAAGTGGAAGCCCGTCAACCAGCCTTACAAGCAATGGATGCTGTAGAGTTAGGAGAAAATATCCCAGAATCGCTATCAGTAATAAATGGACTCAAAATTAATTTTGGCAGTAAAAAGAATTGGCCGGGGGGAGCTTTAGAAATTGTTAAAGAAACTATCAAACAAATTCGAGAATTAGTTCAAAAAGCTCTTAAAGATGGTTTAATAACTCTAGAACTTACTGCGGCTGATGAGCAGTTAAGGACTATGCTACCAGCACTGCAAGAAGCGTTTATCTCAGTACAAAAACATATTAATCAAGCAAAACGCCATTCTCGTGTTTTGGACTTTGCGGATTTGGAAGTTTCTGCACTGCGAGCTTTACAAGATGAGCAAGTAAAGTTTTATTATGATCAACGTTGGAAAGCTTTTTTAGTTGACGAATTTCAGGATACTAACCCTGTTCAATCGGAGATATTACAACGACTCACGCAAAATACTTCACTAACTATCGTCGGGGATGCGAAACAATCAATTTATGGGTTTCGCCGTGCTGATGTTGAAGTATTTCGTAGTTGGTGCGATCGCATTATAAGTTGTGGTGGAAATGAAGAAATGTTAACCACTAGCTTCCGTACTCATAAACTACTGGTGGATAATATCAACAATATATTTGCTCCATTACTAAATAATTTACACCAAGATTTAAATGCTCATCGTGCAGACCGCCCCAATTCTCAACCACCAATACAAGTTTATACAGTACAAGCCGAGTCAGACATCAATAAACCTCAGCGTTTAAGAGTAGAAGCTTATCATCTAGCGGGGCTGCTCAAACAAATGCTAGATGACCAAACCTCAGTTTACGACAAAAAAACTCAGACGCTGCGTCCTATGCTCCCTGGAGATATTGCGATTTTGTCCCGCACTTGGGAACCGTTGGAAGTTTATGGTGAAGCTTTGGAAAGTGTGGGAATTCCTGTCGCTTTGGCTGGGGGTGGTAATTTACTAGCGACACGGGAAGCTAAAGATTGTTGGGCATTGTTGCGTTTTTTGGCTGATCCCAGCGATGATTTAGCTTTAGTAGCAGTGCTGCGTAGTCCGTTTTTTGCAGTTAGTGATAGAGTTTTGTTTACTTTCGTCCAAAGCCAAGAACATGACACCACCGAACAAGACGAAAAATCGAAACCTAACTGGTGGCAAAAACTAAAATTATCTGATCTTCCTGAATTGCAGCGACCAATAAAAGTGTTGGGTCAACTGTTGGGCGATCGCAATTTAGAACCCCCAACTCGCCTTCTACAACTGGCAAATCATCTAACTGGTTACACCGCCGTCATGACTAACTTACCAGGTGCAGCACGGAGAGAAGCTGACTGGCGGGGTTTTGTAGACTTAGTACAGCAATTAGAACATGGCAGTAGTGATGTTTTTGCAGCAGTACGTCGTCTCAAGCGGTTAGCAGCAGCAGAAATAGAAATACCCCGTTTACCCTTATCAGCTAATAATGCAGTGGGTTTAATGACTATCCATGCGGCTAAAGGCTTGGAGTGGTCAGTTGTAGTTATTCCTGATTTAGCTCGCTCCCAACCACATCCCAACGAGACAGTTTACTTTGACCCTGCATACGGTGTTGCTTTGAAGCTAGAAGACGAACAAGGTGAAACTCAAAAGCCTGTGCTTTACGTGTTTTTAGAGCATTTGCGGAAACAGAGGGAAGAAGCAGAGGCTTTGCGGGTACTGTATGTAGCTTTAACCCGTGCGCGAGATCAGCTGATTTTAACTGCAACAGATGAATCTGGTGGTAGCTTATCTAGGCTAGAACCTGGCTTAATTGCTGCGGGAATTTCTATAAATACTATTCCTTTTAATCCAGAATTTGCACAACCCCCAGTTCCACCAGAACCACCTTTACCACCAGAACCCCATAGTTTACTCATCAATTCTGTAGGGTTAGGTTTATTTGAATTGCCTGTCACTGCTTTAAGTGACTATGCTCTATGTCCCAAACGGTTTGCATATCGTTTTATACAAGGTCATCCAGGTATTGGATCAAGTGTTGGAATGGCAAGGCGAGTGGGAACTTTGGTACACTTGGCTTTGGAACGGGGTATCCGCGACATAGAAACACTAGCAGGATTTGACGTTAGTCTGCCAAAAGCATATGTTGATGAGGCTTTGCAGTTAGCACAGCGATTCGATGAGGTGACAGATTTTACCCCGTTTCAACAAGGGGAATGGGAGAAGACTGTAAATTTGAATATTGGACGTTTGACGCTTAACGGTATTGTTGATTTGTTGGGAGAAGACTGGGTTCTAGATTTCAAAACTGACCAAGAAATAGACCCACAACATCACCGCTTTCAGCTTTGGGCTTATGCACAAGCAACAGGAAGCACTCATGCCCATATAGCTTACCTGCGTCATAACTATTTGCACACGTTTAGCACTGAAGACTTGCAAACCACTGGCCAAGAAGCAGAAATTTTAGTTCAACAGATTTTGGCTGGTCATTTCGTGGCAAATTCCTCCCACACTAATTGCGGCTTTTGTGCTTATCAGGAAATTTGTGAGGAACGTTATCAAGAAACACGTGAGACAGGAGAGTCAACTGCCTTTCACTTGGCAGACTCAGAAACCCAGGATCAGGAAGAGAGCTAGGATAGAAATCCTTCTTGATCATCAAAGTTATCGTCTGAAGTGAAAATGCAGCCTGAACAAGCAAATATTGCTGAATATGAATTAATATATGCTAAAATTAGCAGCTACTTCCCTCAAGTGGCACAATTGTACTATCGGCTGATTATAGTTCCATGCGATCGCACTCAAAAAATCAACTTTCAACAAATTGCTGAATTCAGTAACAATCGATACATTAACGTCAACCTAGAATTGAGTCGAGGGTTACTAGAGTTGACACAACGGCAGCGACCATTAAAAGCGGAAGAGTTATTAAGAAAAATCATTGGTAATTCTGATCATAGGGTAAATTTGTTAGAACACTTGGAGATTCTGTTTGATACTTCTCTTAAACTTGATCCATTACAGTGCCTCCAGAAATTAGCCCGCAATTGTACTATTGTGGCTAGGTGGGACGGTAAGATTGAGAACAATAACTTAATTTATGCTGAACTAGGACATCCTGAGTATCGTCGTTATCCGGTAAAGGATTTTTTTATTGTTAACATCGAACAGACGGAAGCTGACCAAAGCTAATAACTAGATCAAAAATGGTGCTATGAAATACGGTGAGTTAATCCAATTTGAGCCGATTGAGACTGTAATTCATTTACAGGATGCTAGTGAATTAGCTGAGGCACAGCGACTGGTTTCCACATATGTCATTTCTCAGGAAATGGCGGAACGTTTAGCATCTGTCGTTTTTCCGAATTTGCAATTTGAGCGACCTGCTGATAATAAAGGCATCCTGGTTATAGGAAACTACGGTACTGGTAAGTCGCATTTAATGTCAGTGATAAGTGCGATCGCAGAACATACAGAACTTTCTAGCTATCTGCAAAATCCTCAAGTTGCTGAAAGTGCGCGTCCCATTGCTGGTAAGTTCAAGGTGATTCGCATAACATTGGGTTCAACAACAATGGATTTGCGAGAGGTTGTCTGTTCCCAGCTAGAAGCAGCACTTTTAGATTGGGGGATTGAATTTCAGTTTCCCCCAAGGGATACAATCCCTAATCACAAGGGTGTATTTGAAGATATGATGGCGCTTTTTCACACACAGTTTCCTGACCAGGGTTTGCTGTTTGTGGTGGATGAACTCCTAGACTATTTACGCAGTCGCAAAGACCAAGCGTTAATCCTCGACCTCGGTTTTTTGCGAGAATTGGGCGAAGTTTGTAAAGACTTGAGATTCCGCATTATTGCTGGTTTGCAAGAAGCTTTATTTGATAATCGTCGTTTTGAATTTGTAGCTGATGCAATTCGTCGAGTTAAAGACCGTTTTGAGCAAATTCTAATTGCTCGTAGAGATATTAAATATGTAGTTGCGGAACGTCTGTTAAAGAAAACCGCAGATCAACTGACAAAAATTCGAGAACATTTAACTCCTTTCGCTAAGTTCTACGGTAGTATGAACGAGCGGATGGATGAATTTGTTAGTCTTTTTCCTATCCATCCGGATTATATCGATACATTTGAGCGAATTACCGTTGCTGAGAGGCGGGAAGTACTCAAAACTCTGTCTCTAGCAATGCGAGAATTGGTGAGCCAAAATGTGCCGCAAGATGCACCAGGTTTAATTGCTTACGATAGCTACTGGGATACCCTAAAAGAAAACCCTTCCTTCCGCGCAGTTCCCGATATTCGTGCAGTGATTGATTGTTCCCAGGTACTAGAAGCACGCATTCGCCAAGCTTTCACTCGTCCTATTTATAAGCCAATGGCGTTGCGAATCATCGCCGCGTTATCAGTACACCGTTTGACAGTAGGGGATATTTACTCGCCTTTAGGTGCAACACCGGATGAGCTACGGGATAGTTTATGTCTCTATGACCCAATAGTAGCTGATTTAGGTGGTGAGCCGGCGGATGATTTACTCTCCCAAATTGAAACGGTGTTGCGAGAAATTCATAAAACCGTTAGTGGTCAGTTTATTTCTTCAAACACTGATAACCGTCAATTCTATATTGATCTCAAGAAAACTGATGACTATGATGCTTTAATTGAGAAGCGATCTGAGAGTTTAGATAGTTCGCAAAACTAATTTATCACATGGAAGGACAGCAGTTACCTTTAAATATTCAACTAGAAGCAAATTCACCACAAGAAAAAACTGTGGAATGTCTCGGCATGACTTTTGAAAGTGATGAGGAACGCCGAGCTTATTTTATAGAAAAGTTGCATGAGAAATTACAAGACCCAGAATTTCGCAAGATAGAGGGATTTCCTATAGGTGAGGATGAAGATATTTTGGCACTTTCTGACCCACCTTACTATACTGCCTGTCCTAATCCTTTTATTGAAGATTTTATTAATTATTGGAATCAAGAAAAAGATAATAACTCTTCTTCTGACACTGATGATTATCATCGGGAACCATTCGCCGCAGATGTAAGTGAAGGGAAAAACGACCCGATTTATAATGCTCACTCTTACCATACCAAAGTGCCGCATAAAGCTATCATGCGTTATATTCTGCACTACACAAAACCGGGTGATATTGTTTTCGATGGGTTTTGTGGAACAGGAATGACGGGTGTTGCAGCGCAATTGTGTGGTGATAAATCAACAGTGGAATCTTTGGGTTATAAAGTGCAGGCTGATGGCACTATTTTGGATGAAGAAGGTACAGTTTTTTCTAACCTAGGTGCTAGACGTGCAATTTTAAATGACCTTTCACCAGCAGCTACGTTTATTGCTTATAACTACAATACACCTGTTGATGCGGCAGAGTTTGAAAAAGAAGCAAAACGGATTCTAGATGAAGTTGAAAAGGAATGTGGTTGGATGTATTTGACGCTGCACAATCCCAGCGCAGAACAGATTGAAAGAGGAGTTTCACTACTTAAAAATTCAAATAATCCACAAGTTGATATTCACAATTCAGGTTTATCTGTTGGGAAAATTAATTATACTGTTTTGTCTGATGTTTTTACCTGTCCTGAATGTGCGGGTGAGGTAGTTTATTGGGAATATGCTGTTGACAAAAAAGCTGGGGAGGTACTTGATAATTTTTCATGTCCTCACTGTAACGCTCATTTAAACAAACGTAACATGGAGCGAGCTTGGATAACTAGGTTTGATAATGCTATTAATCAAACTATAAAACAAGCTAAAAAAGTACCTGTTTTGATTATCTATAGTGTAGGAAGTAAACGTTTTCAAAAAGCTATAGATATTTTTGATTACGCAATTATTGAAACTATTGAAAATTTAAATCTTTATCACTGGTTTCCCACAGATAGAATGCCAGAAGGTGAAGAATCACGTCGTAATGATGATATAGGCATAACTCATTTACATCATTTTTATACAAAGCGAAATTTATATACTCTTGCTTCTTATTTTTATAGACTTCATCAATCTGAATTGACTTTGCGAAATTTATTTCTTTTAACAGGCGCTCTACCTGACTTAATAAAGTCTACAAGATTGAGAATTGGAGCCTATTTTCATGGCGGAAGAGGAGTTGTGTCTGCTGGAGTATCTGGAACACATTATATACCGAGTATATCTGTTGAAAAAAGGGTTTTATTCGGTCTTGAAAACCGTTTAACAACCGTAAAAACAGTATTACCCAAAAATATAATAAAAAATCTGGGTATTGTATCTGCTCAATCCAGTACTAATTTAAATTTGAGTGAGCATAAAGTGGATTATATTTTTACTGACCCGCCATTTGGTGGTAATTTAATGTACTCAGAATTAAATTTTTTATGGGAAGGATGGCTCAAAGTTTTTACGGATAACAAACCAGAAGCTATTGAAAATAAAGCCCAAGGAAAAGGGCTTATAGATTATCAAGTATTAATGACAAAATGCTTTCACGAATATTATGAATTTTTAAAAGCTGGGCGTTGGATAACAGTAGAGTTTCATAACTCAAAAAATAGCGTTTGGAATGTCATTCAAGAGTCAATACAACGTGCTGGCTTTATAATTGCAGATGTTAGAACTTTGGACAAAAAACAAGGCTCATTTAAACAAGTCAGCAGCAGTAACACTACAAAACAAGACCTAATTATTTCTGCTTATAAACCTACTACTAATCTAGAAGAACGCTTTCAACTAGAAGCAGGGACAGAAGAAGCTTGTTGGGAATTTATCCGCACTCATTTACAACAACTTCCTGTATTCGTCGCTAAAAATGGAACAGCTGAAACCATCGCTGAACGCCAAAATTATCTATTATTTGACCGCATGGTAGCCTTCCATATACAACGCGGTTTTACTGTTCCCCTTTCCGCTTCTCACAGTGGCACAAATCGAACTTGTACCACATCGTACAATCATGGTCAATGCTGGTGCATCGCTAGTATCAGAAAAAGACCTGATGAATGGTGGAACCAGCACAGCCCGTAACCCACTAATTGCCCGTGCTTTGAAATTAATTGGTTTTGCAGAACTTGGTGGTTCTGGTTTGAGGGAAGTTTCCCGTGTCTGGCGCAACGCAAAACGCCGTCCTCCAATTGTGCTAACAGATGAACAACACAACCGCTTTCGCATCGAACTTGATTCCCGTCCGTTAAAAATTATTGCTGATACTTTCTGGAAACAGCGTTTAGGTGTTACTGTTACCCCCGAAGCTGCAAAGATCCTGGGGCTTTTGGGTAATGCTCCTGCGGGGATGACTCTAGCTGCTATTTCTTCAGGAACAGGTAGTGACAGTGATGATGTAATCATCATGTGTCAATCTCTACAAAAACAGATGTTGATTGACTGTAACGCCGAAGTGTACACCCTTAAATCTCATTTACTGGAATTGGCAAGAGAGGCTCCATAATTAATAGTATTTGGATAAGGACAATCTCAACAGAAACAAATGAAAATTTTCATTTAGAAGGGGTTCGTGCTGGTTCCAGAAAAGTATGGCAAAAGCGTAACTATTCAATCATTATTGAGGTGACAAAAAATTGTGAAAATATTCTAGAAAACCTTAAACTATTGATATGCTACGACCAATCTTTAACTAGGGCTGGCGAAAATAATGTTTGAATATTTACTGGTAGAAAATTTAGGAATTTTTTCAAGGCTAGAATGGAAAAACCATAAAAAAATAAACATTATTATAGGTGAAAACGATACAGGGAAAACCTATATTTTAAAAATTCTTTACTGTATAGCTAAAAGTGTAGAAGAATATACTAAATGCTCAGAAACTGACGATAAAAGCTGGAAGGAAATATTGTCTGATAAAATGTTTTCGGTTTATCAACCAGTTAAACGACAATTAGGTGAAATTGTGAATAAAAGTAGTAATTTAAATCGTCTAAATGTTGAAACAAGATTAAGAAGTGAGGAGTATAGTTTTTATTTTATTAAAGATACAAAAGACCTTATTACAAGATGTAATGATACAGTTTATAAACAATTTGATTTGAATGCTTTATATTTACCTAATCAAGAAATTATTACTGCTTTTGATGCTATAGAAGCAGTTAATGAAAAATTAAAAATCTTTGGCTTTGACCAGACTTATCAAGATTTGATTGAAGCTTTGAGATTACCTACTTCTGCTAAGAAATTAGATAAACCTTTAGAAAATGTTCTTGATTCATTAGAAAATTTATTTTCAGGAAACCTTGCTTTAGAAAGAAAAAGATTTATTTTTAAGCGAGGACGTGAAAAATACTATATGCCTCAAGTAGCTGAAAGTATTAAAAAAATTAGTATATTAACTACATTAATACGTAATAGAACAATCAAAAAAGGTACGATTTTATTTATTGATGAGCCAGAGACTAATTTACATCCTCGTGCCATTATTGCTTTGTGTAATATGCTTTTCTCATTGAGTCAAATAGGAGTACAGATTTATTTAGCCACTCACAGTTATTTTGTCATAAAACAGTTTGAAATATTAGCACGTAAATACCAAGAAAGTATTGACCTCTGCTGCTTAGAAAAGAAAGAAGAGATTAGCGTTAAATTTTATGACCTTAAGGAAGGAATGCCAGATAATTCCATCATAGATGCATCCATAAGTTTATATGAAGAAGATGTAAGACTAGATTTAGAAGCATAACAGAAGTATGCCAATTTATGAAGAGAGTGGTTGAGGATTATATTACCCGATGGACATTTGAATGCCTCAAACTCATACCTCCTGTTTGGTATTTCTTGTCAATGATTAAGTCCTAAGCAATTAAAATTATATAATATTTCTTATTAATTAATAATTAAGATGAATGTCAGTACTTGGTTGTGGAGTGAAGAACATCGGCAACTATGCAAAATCATTGAAACCCAGACCCTTTGGGGAAATACCTTCCATCGCATCTGGTTACCCAACCAAGACACAGTAGTTCGTGTTCCCGCAGACAAATTAAAACCCCTACCCCTTGCAGGAATCACAACTCCAGCAGGTATTGCCTACATTGCCACATCTGCCCGTATAGCCGATGCACTGACTCAAGATGTACTCCTAGCACCAATTGAATCTTCCGTTATTCCCTTACCGCACCAAATCAAAGCATTATCAAAAGCAGTTTCCAATAATAGCGTTCGCTACCTCCTAGCTGATGAAGTTGGACTGGGCAAAACCATAGAAGCTGGGCTCATTATGCGCGAACTAAAACTGCGGGGAATGGTGCGACGTATCCTGATAGTTGCCCCTAAAGGTTTAGTAAGCCAGTGGGTAAGCGAAATGCGGCTGCATTTTAACGAAGAATTTCAGCTGATCCTTCCCGAAGACATCAAAACTTTGCAGCGTCTGTATAGCAACTCAGAAAACCAAAACCCGTGGAATCGCTTTAACCAAGTGGTTTGTCCAATGGATTCAATAAAACCAATGGATAAACGCCGTGGTTGGACAAGAGAACAGCTAGCAGAATACAATCGCGATCGCTTTGAAGATTTAATCGCCGCAGCTTGGGATTTAGTCATAGTAGACGAAGCCCATCGTTTAGGTGGCAGTACCGACCAAGTTGCCCGTTATAAACTCGGTCAAGGACTATCGGAAGCTGCACCTTACTTGCTACTGCTTTCTGCCACACCTCATCAAGGCAAAACTGATGCTTTTTACCGTCTCATTTCTCTGTTAGATCCTGTCGCTTTCCCCGACATTTCCAGCGTCACACGGGAACGGTTACAACCTTACGTTATTCGTACCGAAAAACGCCGTGCCATAAACGCCCAAGGAGAACCGTTATTTAAATCAAGACGAACTCAGCTTGTACCAGTGTCTTGGTCAGGGAAACATCGTCAACACCGCCAACTTTACGAAGCAGTTACAGACTACGTGCGTGAAGGTTACAACCAAGCACTAAAACAGAAAAAAAGTTATATTGGCTTTTTAATGATTTTAATGCAACGGTTAGTAACGTCCTCCACCCATGCCATTCGCACCACCGTAGAAAGGCGGTTAGAAGTTCTGCGCGAACCAGAAGAACAACTAACCCTCTTCCCCATGTTTGCCGCAGAGGAATGGTCGGAAATGGATGGACAGGAACAAGTCGATTCACTGCTGACAACCAGACTCAAAGCATTTAAAAACGAAAAAGCTGAGGTGGAATTCTTACTAGAAGCTGCCAAACTTACAGAAGCCGTAGGTGCAGACCCCAAGGCAGAAGAGTTACTTGACTGGATTTATCGCCTGCAACAGGAAGAAAGCGACCCTGACATCAAAGTTCTAATTTTTACTGAATTTGTCCCAACCCAACAGATGCTGCGGGAATTTTTAACTCAGCGCAGTATTTCTGTAGTTTGTCTCAACGGTTCAATGGGTATGGAGGAACGCAAACAAGTTCAAGAAGCCTTTGCTAAAGATGTTCGCATTTTGATTTCCACCGATGCAGGTGGAGAGGGATTAAACTTACAGTTCTGCCATGTAGTCGTCAATTACGATATCCCCTGGAACCCAATGCGATTGGAACAGCGCATTGGTAGGGTAGACCGGATTGGACAAACTTACCCCGTCCGCGCTTTGAATTTTATGTTTGAAGATACGGTAGAATACCGCGTCCGTGAGGTACTGGAAGAAAAGCTTGCAGTTATTCTTAATGAATTTGGTGTAGATAAAACTGGCGATGTGCTGGATTCAGCACAAGCCGGACAGATATTTGACGACTTGTATATCGAAACCCTGATCAACCCAGAAAGTTTAGATAGCAAAGTCCAAGAAGTGGTTAGTCGAGTACAACAACAGCTTGTAGTAGCCAAAGAAAGTACAGCAATCTACCAAACAAACGAGGAACTAGATCCTACCGCTGCACAACAACTCATAGATCATCCCATTCCTCACTGGGTTGAACGCATGACTGTCAATTATTTACTCTCGCATGGTGGCATAGCTGAAAAACAGGGTGACACCTGGAACCTCACCTTACCCACAGGTGAACAGTTAAAAAACGCTGTGTTTAATGCAACAGAGGCAATTGCCGCAGCCAATGCCCAACACTTGACCTTAGAAGATTCCCAAATTCGAGGTATGGTCATGGCGAAACAAGTTTTCGCTGAAGGGCAACCCATCCCTGATATTTCCATCCCAGGCTTGCCAGGAGATGTCCAAGGATTTTGGTCACTGTGGCGAATAGCCATCTATACCGAAGATTGGAATCAGCAAAGGATGATGCCCCTATTTCTTAATGATGATGGACGAGTTTTCTTACCTACAGCCCGTTATATTTGGGAACAATTATTAACAGAGGAAGTGGCGATTCAAAAACACCTCTGTGGAGAAGAGGCAACAAAAGCATTTAGCATAGTCTGGGAAACGGCATTAGTTCAAGGTAAAAATATCTATGAGGAACTGCTACGGAAACATCACCAACAGCTTGAGAATGAACGTGAAAAAAGTATGTACGCTTTTGCAGCAAGACGACGTGCGATCAAACGTATTGGACTGCCTCAAGTGAGAGATTACAGATTGACGCAGCTGACCCAAGAGGAACAAACTTGGCGTGAAGCGATGCAGCAAAAATCTGAGGTAACGCCGGAATTGATACCCTTGTTGATCATGAGGGTGGAGAATTATTCGTGAACTGGCGTGACCAAATTTTAAAAGAATTTACACCACAGGTGGCAACTCTTACGTTAGTTGCAGATCCAGATGGCTTGCTGACGGAAGCACAAATGCTACAAAGAATACAAGAAAGAGGTTTTGAGATTCTCACTTTTGAGGATGCGATCGCCTTCCGCTACATCTACGAATCCCAATATCGTCCTCAGCAAGAACAAGGTGCAGCGTTAGATTTAGTAATAGTCCTAAACAAGGATACACAAGAGTTACGCTTGCTGCCCTATGACCTAGTACAACCAGGACGGCAACTTGCTTTCAGTATAGGAAGTTTATTTCCCAATCTTAGCTACAGCGTAGTTAATTCCCTAGACCGTAGCGATTTTGATGCACTCTATCAAGCGCAGGCACAACATAAACCAGAACAATTAGGTGAGAATGCTACTAAGGATTTTGTCCTGCGGTATGTTTACAATATTGATCCCGACTTAATCCAGCAAACATCGGATTTACTGCTTATTCTTTTGCGTTGGCACTATCGCGGACAAAGACTACCAGAGATTTTACGCGATCGCTTCATTCAAACTCTGCGCGAACGCCAATTATTTTCCACCTTACCCCTAGAAACGATCATTCCCGACCGCCAAGCCTTCTTTGCCTTTTTGCAGCAAACTTGGCCAGAATTTGTTCGTCAGCACCTAGTAAAGTCAAACCAAACTTCTGAAGCAACTGGTACTTATGCCACTTCAACCAAATTACCCTTCGACAATCAAGATATTCGCGTTTACATCAACCATCTTTTTCTAGAAGGTTATCTCCAGCCTATTGACGCTGATCAGGTGATAATTAAGAACTCCAACTTGGAATTAAATCCTTGGATAAAAGTAGGTTTGCGTTTCGACCTGAAAGCCGACCAACACAGACGCTTACAAGGTTTATTAGAATCTCTAGATTCATTAATTCCTCCCAGTGATGCCAAGCACCAAGATTGGCTGAAGTTTGGCGAAGCTTGGGCAAAGTTGATTGTTTTATGGCATCAAAACAAGATATCAGACTTTAGTCGGCAGTTTCTCACCCTGCAAGCAAAGGTAGACACTGCCTTTTTTAGCTGGGTAAGTTCGCGCTATGGTACACTTTACAGTCAGCCTCCAATTCCTCCGGTGATGTTACACCAAGTTCCACGTTTTCTAGCGCGGCAGTTGGAAGCATCAAAAACTGACAAAGTAGCCTTACTCGTATTAGATGGTCTAGCTTTAGACCAGTGGTTAGTACTGAAAGATGTGCTGCTTGCACAACGTCCTCAGTTGAACTTCCGCGACGAAACAGTATTTGCATGGCTACCAACCATTACTACGATTTCTCGGCAAGCAATATTTGCAGGGAAACCACCAATTCTTTTTCCCAGTAGTTTAGAAACTACATCTCAGGAAGAATCACTCTGGAAACAATTCTGGACTGGTCAAGGCTTCAATCTCTCCGAAGTTGTCTATGCTAAAGGGCTGGGCGAAGCAGATAGTCTCTCATTGGTGGAAGCGAAACTATCTCCCAGATTACGGGTGGTAGGTTTGGTGGTGGATAAAGTCGATAAAATCATGCATGGGATGCAACTTGGTACTGCGGGGATGCATAATCAAGTACGCCAATGGGCAGAACTGGGTTGGATGGCGAATTTGTTAGACCTTCTGCTGGCGCAAAAATTTAAAATTTTTCTGACATCTGACCACGGTAACATTGAGGCAACTGGTATCGGACAGCCTAGAGAAGGTGCGATCGCTGATTTACGTGGAGAAAGGGTGAGAGTGTACTCAGACCCTATTTTAAGGGCAAAAGTTAAAAGTGAATTCCCCAATGCAATTGAATGGCAACCTTTAGGGCTACCAGAAAAATATTTACCGCTTCTAGCACCAGGTCGCCAAGCTTTTATTCGAGAAGGGGAACAAATTGTTGCTCATGGTGGTATTTCTGTTGAAGAGTTAGTAGTACCATTTATTAACGTTTCAGTTTGATCCAAATGAGTAGGCGGGCAGAAGTTGGTTTTAGTCAGCGCATTCAGCTAGATTGGTTGGAACTCACAGCCAACCTTCTTTTAGCTGGTTCTACACGCCAAGAAATTCAAACAGCACTTGATGAATTCTTACAAGATCAGGTTTCAGTTGGCAGTGAAAGCAAATCTAGTGGTCGGAGAAAAACCATTTCCATACTTCTGAAAATTTGGGTCGCAGTCCCAAAAAACCTAGAACCTCTACGAGATGAAGCTTTGGAACTTTTGAGAATCAGCCCATCTCATCAACACATAGTTATACATTGGGGTATGGCTATGGCTGTTTACCCATTTTTTACGATTGTTGCAGAAAAAGTTGGACGATTGCTGAGATTACAAGGTTTATTTGCAGCTGCTTCGGTGCAAAGACGCATCAAAGAACAGTTAGGCGAACGAGAAACAGTATCACGCGCAACTAGACGAGTTCTACGCTGTTTTGTCGATTGGGGAGTCTTGCAAGATACTAATGAAAAAGGTATATACCAACCAACATCACTGCAATTAGTCGATAACAGGAGACTGGTTGCGTGGCTAGTAGAAGCAGTTTTAGTTGCCAGTCATTCTAATTACCAAGCTTTAGGTGTAATTAGCCAAACACCCGCATTATTTCCATTTATGGTTAGTTCCATCAACCTGAGAGATTTAGAGAGCAATCAAAGACTAGAATTTTTCTGTCAAGGTCTCGATGAAAATATGGTAATGCTGCGGCATTAGTCAACTATTTTTCTCTAATTTTATTTTTGAGCTAATATTATACCTCACTTCTTCGGTTATCCGAAACTTAATGACACAATAACCTGATGTTCTAACTCTGCTATATTGCTTATAGTATTATTTTTAATAAGCCATCGTAAAATATTTGAAAACTTTTAGAGCGATTGTTAGATGGGTTCATATGTTGCGATATTTCCCGTGCTGCTCTTGTCTTTTCTAGACCTCCTTTATGATGCCCTACCCTCTGTAGCACTTTTTCTAAAGCTTCCCACGTACCACCTGTAATCGCGTCTGGGTCACGGTATTTTGCCTGATTTTCTAGATTAGGTGATACTCCAGGATAAGCATTGATAAGAGCATGTATATCTCCAAAAAACCAAGCTTCTAGTTCCTCAATTGCTATTCTATTGAGAACTTGAAATTTCTGATCTATACCGACCGATGCTTTAGTACTAAAGCCAGCATCAATAGCTATTTTTTCTAGTTTTTCCTTTAATAATCTACAATCTTCCCGATCTTCATCAACTAAAATTACAATTCTGTGTTCGTCTGGTAGCCAAGATTTATATCCTCTCAAACGGTCAGGTAATTTAGAAAGTAAATTATTTTTCCCTTGGTAAGGGTGAATATCAAAAGTGATAGTTTCTCCTAAAATTTTAGGGAGTAAATTTTGTAGAGCTTCTTTCATTGATAATTCTTCTACTAAAAACTCAATGTGCAAGTTTGTTTACTCCTACTTTATTTTTTATGAGGTATATTCCTCTTCGGTCCACCAGAGTTAATTAGAGGATTACCGACTTCAAAATAGTCTTCCATCCATAAAGAACCTAAAGTAGCTCCATGTTCCATAAAATCTCTAATCCCCTGCATATCAGCAGTGCATTTGGCTTGTGTATAACCTTGCTCATCCCGGTAAAGTACCCAAAGTTCTTCTGGTTTGAGAGCATCAACAAAAAAAGGTGAATGAGTTGTTACCATTAATTGAGTATTAGCTGAAGCTGCGCGACATTCCTCTGCTAATTCTGGCAATAAACGAGGGTGTAGGTAATTTTCTGGTTCCTCAATTCCTACAAGTAGCGGTGGTTCTGGGTCATATAATAGGGAGAGATATGCTAACATTTTGAGTGTGCCATCTGAAGCGAATTTAGCAAGTATGGGTTGCTGAAAAGGAGCATCTTTAATTTGCAGCAATAACCGCCCATCCTGCATCATTTCTGCATCTACTCTTTCTAAGCGAGGAACACGACACGATAAATTATTAAGAATTTGTTGTAACCGTTCAGGATGTTGTTCTTTGAGATATTGAATCACATTAGGTAAATTATCTCCTGTAGGTGATAATCTTTCCTGGGGTCCTGCTTCTGGAACACTGCGGGTGTTGTCTGCGCTTAAATAGGAAAGATACCAGCCACTAATAAAATCGCGTAATGCACTAACACGAGGGTGTTTAGAAAATTGTCCCAAAGTACTTACAGCAAGTAGTTCAGAGGAGTTTAGTTGTTCAAATACTCTCTCGTCTTGTTCGTCTGGCTTTTCGCCAGTAATTACTTTTCCTGCACCTTCTTGAAAGTCGAGAAATTTAAAGGGTTTGCCAGTCTGACCTCTTCTCCACTGCAACCATTCTTCTGCCACTTGCGGTCCTTTTGGTCCTTCTTCAATAGCCAGATGATAGGTGATGATAGGTAAATCTGGCTTTTCACGATATTTTAATTCAATGACAATGGATCCATCTGCACCTCGTGTCCGCAGTTCTCTAAAGCGTCCGCGTCTGTCCCACGCTTTCCGTAACCCGACTGTAAAGCATTCTGATAAAAAGGCGAAAACATCAAAAATGGTTGATTTCCCGCTGCCATTAGGTCCTAAGAAGACAGTGAGGGGAGTAATTCCTTTGAGTTCTAGGTCACACAGCGCTCGATAGTTTTTGACTCTGAGATATTCTATACGGGGAATGGATTGTCTAGGCATAGAAAAACTTTTAGAGTATATCTCCTATTGCTACATATTTATCAGCATTTTTCATCTGTCCAAGACCAGCCCGATAGTCGCGATCGCATTAAACCCCTCTCCCATCCTGGGAGAGGGGCTGGGGGTGAGGGCAAATTTCTATGGGCGTTACTCCACCGTCACAGACTTGGCCAAATTCCGTGGCTGATCCACGTCCAAACCGCGACGTGCTGCAATGTGGTAAGCTAACAATTGCAAAGGAATCACCGTGAGAATAGGAGAGAGTAACTCTTCCACAACTTTAACGGGGATAATATTGTCAAATATTTCTGCTGCTTCTCCGTCGTTAGCTGGAGTTACGCCAATGAGACGAGAATCGCGGGCTTTGGCTTCTTGAGAGTTGGAAAGCACTTTTTCGTATACACTACCAGGCATAGCGATCGCCACCACTGGTACTTTCGCATCTAATAAAGCGATCGGTCCGTGCTTCATTTCTCCAGCCGGATACCCTTCAGCATGAATATAGCTGATTTCCTTCAATTTCAAAGCACCCTCTAACGCAATAGGGAAATTAATCCCTCTTCCCAAAAAGATGAAATCTGTAGTTTCAGCAAAGTCATGAACCAAATGCTCAATATAACGCTCTTGACTTTCCAAATTCGCCTCAATGTCTCTTGGAATCTGCCGCAACCCGTTAATAATTTCCTGTAATCTCTGATGGGAAATACTCTCACGAAGATAAGCTAAATCTAAAGCCAAAGCGTAAAACGCTATGAGTTGGGCAACAAAAGTTTTCGTAGCCGCCACCCCAACCTCAATTCCCGCCATAGTATTGATCATATGGGAAACCATGTGACCCAGGCTACTTTCGGGGCGATTGGTAATTCCTAGCAGTCGCGCTTGATACTTTGCTTCTTTCCCGCTGCGACGTTCTTTTTCCATCCCCAAAGCCGCCAGCGTATCAGCGGTTTCACCTGATTGTGTCACCCCAATAACCAGCGTATTTGCTGTCAGGGGCGATGGTGCATAACGAAACTCCGAAGCATATTGCACCTGGGTAGGAATCCCCGCTAGTTGCTCTAGCACATATTTACCCACTAAGGCTGCATGCCAACTCGTACCACAAGCAACAATTTGAATTTGCTCTAAATCAGCGTATAATTCCCTAGGTAACCCAAGTTTTATTGGCGACTCAGCAGAATTTTCTGCATTCCAATCATTGTTCAAGTAAGCTTCCAAACAAGCCCGTACCACTCCTGGTTGCTCATAGATTTCCTTGAGCATGAAGTGCTTGAATCCCTGCTTCTCCACTATCATGGGATTCAAATTGAGTAGGCGGGGGTGTTTTTTCAACCTAACACCAGCAAAGTTGTAAACTTCAACGCCTAAAGGTGTCAGACGTGCTATTTCACCATTTTCCAGGGGTAAGACCGCACGAGTATAGCCAATGATTGCTGGCGTGTCGGAGGCGCAAAAAAATTCTCCTTGCCCAAAACCAATGACTAGGGGTGCTTGTTGGCGGACGACGATCAGTTCGTCAGGGTAGTCAGCAGAAATAACTGCCAGCGCAAACGCCCCTTCCAGTTCCTTCACAGCTTTCAACACCGCCTCCAGGAAGGGAGAGGGTGAGAAAGGGACAGAGGGAGACGGGGATTCTTTTAATAATTTGGCGATCAGGTGGGGGATAACTTCAGTATCCGTGTCTGAAACAAACTGGCATCCCTCTGCTTTCAGTTTTTCCCGTAACTCGCGGTAGTTTTCGATAATGCCATTTTGCACCACCGCCACCTGCTTCGAGCTATCCATATGGGGATGGGCGTTATATTCCTCGGGTTTACCATGAGTCGCCCAGCGAGTGTGACCTATACCAATTGGGGCAGGAGTTTCTAGTTGTTCTAACTTGGAACGCAAGTTGTAGAGTTTACCCTTTGCCCGGACGCAATCAATTTTACCTTCCCATATGGTAGCGATTCCAGCAGAATCGTAGCCCCGATACTCCAGTTTTTCCAGCCCAGATAGCAAAATTTCCGTTGCTGCTTGAGTGCCTATATAGCCGACGATACCGCACATTGCTTACACCACTCCCTCTTTAGGATCATTCCACTTTCTATAGTTGTTAGCACAAAGACAGCCTTTTGGCAAAAGTGGGGAGTGGGGGAGGGGGGAATGGGGAGTAGGGAGTGGGGAGTGGGGAGTGGGGGAGGGGGGGAGTGGGGGAGGGGGGGAGTGGGGGAGCGAAAGAATCACCTCTGCACCTCTGCTCCCCTGCTCCCCCTGCCTCCCCACTCACCACTCCCCACTCCCCACTCCCCATTTTCTCTAGGGTGGACGATACCCGCTCATCTTAAGATTAGTGGGTATTGCCCACCCTACAATGCTATTCGTAAATTCCTTAGTAAGCCAGACCCATACTGCGAGTGGTTTCTGCTCCTAGGTAAACACGGATGCTCAAAAAGTCCGTGGGACAAGCTGTTTCACAGCGCTTACAACCCACGCAGTCTTCTGTGCGAGGTGAAGAAGCAATTTGCTGGGCTTTACAGCCATCCCAAGGAACCATCTCCAGTACGTCAGTGGGGCAAGCCCGGACGCATTGGGTGCAGCCAATGCAGGTATCGTAGATTTTTACGGTATGAGACATTAAAAAAAAGCTCCTTTACTAGTGTTCTCCTGGTGGGAAATAATCATAATCAAGGCATAGTTTACCGCAGTGGCTTAGCGTCCGTAATCAAAAGGCTACAGAACTTTAAACAATTTAATAAGCCAACAGTGGGAACTGGGAGTTGGTGACTGGTGAGTGGTGATTGGTGATCGCCAGCAGGTGCGTTACTATCCAAGTAATGTAAATCTCATTACAAAACTTTATGGAGCCAAATTGTTTACCAACCGAGGTGATTCTGACGCATCCGCGTCAGTCCCTCGGTAGCGTGCAACTCGATTGGACACCACAACCAGGAAACTACCTCGACCTTGAAGGAAAAACCTACGCAGTTTTAGAACGCCGCCACCGTTATCAGCTTAAAGCAGGGCGCTACCGCTTGCAGGACATTGCTATATATGTACAGTCTGCTAAACAACCCAGCGAAAAAAGTCTTGTCAAAGGGCGCTGGGTTGTGGGAGATGCGAACTGTCGCTACAATGCTCATTCAGAAATCATGCGTTGTGCAGTCAATCCAGACGGACCATGCAAGACTTGCCGCTTTTATGAAAAGTTAGGAGTGAGGAGTGAGGAGTGAGGAATTATGAATCAACTCCTAACTCCTCACTCCTAACCCCTAACTCATAACTCCTAACCCCTAACTCCTAACTGCCAAACACCTCTTTGACTGCTAATCGTGTACCATTAACGAAATCCCATCCTGATTGGGGACGTTTGCCAGCTAGCTGAACTTCACGCAATAACAATAAACCCTCCCCTGTTTGGACTAAAGCTCCCATTCCCTTGGCGATACTGACCACTGTTCCTGGACTAGCTGATTCTATTGATAAATCAGGCAATTTATCAACCAGTTCCTTTAATTCTAGTGGTAGCTGTTGAACGAAAGCAGAGCCAAGGGGGGCAGTAGCAGTAATTTTCAGGGGTTGGTTGCGAAAGGTGGCGGTACAGTTGGGGTAAAATCCTCTGATTTGATTGTGTAATGCAAGAGCGCTCTTTGACCAATTCAACCCATAATCCTCCTTCTTAATTAAAGGCGCATAAGTAGCCTCAGAATTATCTTGGGGAATTGGCTCAATTTCTTGACGTTCCAGTTTTAACAAGGTTTCCACCAATAAATCTGCACCTATTACTGCAAGTTTCTCGGCCAAATCTTGGGTATTATCCAATAATCCTATGGGTGTAGTAGCCACCAGAAGCATGGCACCAGTATCCATTCCCGCATCCATTAACATTGTGGTGATCCCCGTTTGGGTTTCGCCATTATAGAGACTCCACTGAATCGGAGCTGCACCCCGGTACTTGGGTAAAATTGAGCCATGTACGTTAACACAACCCAACTTGGGCATATCCAAAATCTCTTGAGAGAGAATTTGTCCGTAGGCGACAACCACAAACACATCTGCACCTGTTTGTTTGAGTTGAGTTAAAGTTTCAACATCTTTTTTGATTCGCTGGGGTTGCCATATAGGCACATCAAGGGAGGAGGCAATGGTTTTTATTGGTGAAGGTGTAAGTTGATTCCCGCGTTCTCGGCGTTTATCTGGTTGAGTGACAACTGCCAATACTTGAAATTCTGGGTGATTCAGCAATTTTTCCAGGGTAGGCACAGCAAACTGAGGTGTGCCAAAAAATACTATTTTCATCTCAGTTAATAGGGGTGTGGGGGAATAAATAGGGGTGTGGGGGTGTGGGGGTGTGGGGGAATAAATAGGGGTGTAGGGGTGTGGGGGAATAAATTCAAATATAATTTCCCCTACACCCTTACACCCTTACACCCTTACACCCCTACACCCCTACACCCCTACACCCCTTTTTGATTATAGGTTCGTTTTGTGGAGCCAAAATTTGCCAACAAGAGTTATAATGTATAGACAGGAAAATAATGCAGCAAAAACCGCATCGGCTTCTACCAAACCTAGTTTTTTGACCGGAAACTCTTAGGGCGCAAGCCCCCTACCTTCACATGGGGTAGAGCTTGTGCGGGACTTCAGTCCCCGTCAAAAATCTATGTTTTTTTGCGATGCGAACACTCCTGTGAGTTCACAGGAGTGCTCGCATCGTGCTACAATAGACTCAAACAGGTCTCAATGACCCTACCCCCGGACTGGGGGAAAGTTACGCCTTGGAAGTTATCAATCCCAAGTGGGTTGAGTCCAGGAACCACGCCTACGGGAATCACCGCCAATGTGTGGGTTTCTCCGACAGTCGGATATGTGAGAGCTACGGCTAAACCTCTTACAGAATCCCCTTGCCTTTAGGCATGGGGAGTGTCAAAATCACTTAAATTTAGATCTCATATTCCTAACCAGTGGTTCGTAGTAGCGCTTTAGCGCCGGTTAATTTCTTAGTACAGCGTTTCATAAATTCGTGGCGTTTTGGCTCCCATTGACCCTCACCCTAACCCTCGGACAATAGGGAGAGGGAACAGAATTTAGATCCCGAATCCCAATGAGGGAGAAGGGTCGGGGATGAGGGCACACCAAAATCATTTCGTCATGAACTTGTGCAATTCTGTACTTAGTTCGTAGTAGCGCTGTCTTCGCCCGTTAAATCGCGGTTTTTTGCGCTGTAGACGCGTCAGCGGCTTCCCGCAAGGGTAGCGCAACTACAAACAAGCGCAAAGTTAGTTTGCCACATTTGTTTAGTAATTTTAAAGTAATTATTAAGCGTCTACTGTTGTGGGAAACACGCAACTGCCATTTCTATACTCAAAACGGCTAGGAAATTGACTTTTTAGTAGCGGAAAACTAAATTCTTAAGCCTCTCCCCGAACTCGCACCAAAGAGGTTTGGAGAGGGGTTCCCATAGATAGAGTTTTTAACCGGTTGCAGTATAACGGTCGGGCTAAGGGATCAGCAGATGAGTGTGAGCAGTCTTAAATAATACACTGATAGTAATTTTTACTAAATAAAAATCGGGTATATTGTACTACTCATGACACCATAGTTTTCCGGAACAGAGTGATTTTTCATGTAGTGTTTGTTAATAAAATGTCAGCATCTTCTCCAACAAATCCATAAAAAAACAGGTTATATTACGATACGCAAGAATTTTAAAATTCTGCGAAGTTTCAGTAAATTATTTGGTGAAACGTTTTAGTTGCCTGTTATAAATAAAATCTATGGCCTGCTCCATTCTTGTATAGGCATTACTCCTCACACAGCAACCGCCCTCTAGAGAGTCAATCAATGCTTAAACACCTTTTGCTATCAGAATGGTTCCGCGCAAAACCATTCCTTAACTATATTGTTGTTGTGACACTAATCGTACCCTTAGTGGCTGCATCGAGTAACTCTAGCTCAGCGAAACAATCTCAAGTAGCTAAAGCTACTCCCAAGACAACAGAATCAGACTCCGTGTCAACCCAAACGGCGGTTGTAGACCAACCTCAATCAACTCAAGAATCAAAAGCAGCAGTTCAAAACAGCTCAGTGGTAGGAGCATTATACTCAGTACCGATGTCTGTAGCTGCTACTACCAAATCACAACTATTGCAAAATGAATTTCAGCCAAGGACAGAAGAAAAAGATCCTCTGTCCAATAAAATGCCTGACAATGAACCATCAGCAGTAGTTGAACTAGCAAGACCAAAAATAGAATCTGACTCTATGTCAGAAAAGGTTTCTGCTAGTCAACACGATTTAGTACAACGATTAAGAGCTGCTAAAATCCAAATTCGGTCAGTAACAAGAGTTGATGGTTCTCTATCCAAGGAGGTGGTGAGTGCTAAATCATTGTCAGCAGCTAAAATCGCACGTTCTGTGAGGGAATCCCAAAGGCATGGGGCAACTGGTGCTGCTGTTGAACAGCTTAATGAGGAAGCAGCACAGCAGAAAGACCCCATCGGCAGTCCTTATCCTATTCCCTGGCAATGGATACAGGCGACGCAGGAGGCTATTAGTTCTAAGGGTGGTAAAGGAGTGCGTTATTACCGCAGTGTGCCTGTGATTTCCCCAGATGGTAGGTATGCTATTTACAGCCGGGTACAACTAGAAGTCCAACGAGAAATGTACAATAGCCGCGTCACCAGCGTTTTGTTTGTAGAAGATAGGCAAACCAAGAAGTTGCAGGTGGTGACGACAACTTCTCCCATTAACGATCCTCTCTTAAAAGTCAAGGAATCTTCGTCAAGTAGGGATACTTCAGGAAGCATTGGGGTTTTAGTTCCTGTCAGCTGGTCAGAAAAGGGCGATCGCTTCTTAGCACGTAAGTTTGAAGGTTTAATGAACACTTCTGATTTTAGAGATCACGCAGTCATTTGGTATCCGCAAAACAATCGCTTCCACTGTGTGACTCCCGGAAAACAAAAAGTTGAGCATGAAATTTCGCTGTTGTTAGGTTGGAGTAAAACCCAACCTGAAAGGGTGCTGTTTCGTGCTGGCGAAATGGGTCAAGAAAATTGGCCTTTAGTAACAGTTGCCAATGATGGCAGTACTGTCATGGCAACCGAAGCAGATCAGCCTGTTACCTTTGGTCAAAAAGTTACGGAACTTTGGGCAGATCCACCAGTCGCTTATAGATAAGCGCCAACACAATTAAATTGTACATTTTCAATTATTGTGAACCAGATGTAGGGGTGAACGCAATACTGCGTAGGATTTGCAAAAATTAGAAACCCGGTTTCGCACTCATTTACCGGGTTTCTGGCACCTCAACTATTCTTAACCTACGCAGTATTGGGGGTGAACAGCTGTTCGCCCCTGCAACGGGCATTTTTTTTAACAGTGATTAGTAATTAGTTATGAGTAACTAGTTATGAGAGTTTGACCAATGGCCAATGACCAATGGTAAAGCATAAATCTACTGAGATTTATCGCTGGTGTCTAACTCAAGTTCAGCGTCAGAATCTTTCACGCGACGAATGGGGACATTGGCGATCAAAGCTGTCGTGCGTTGGTTACTTTCTAAGGAGAACTCCAAGCCGTCAGTTTCAATTTCCACGTAGCGACAAACAACGTCTAAAATTTCTTGTCGCATCTTTTCCAATGCTTGAGGGCTTAAATCGGCGCGATCATGAGCAATAACCAATTGCAGGCGACGTTTAACTTGATGGCGACTGTTTTCATGATTGCGAAAAAAAAGTCGGTCTAGAAGTTCGAGAATCATTGCAACTAGATGTGCGTCCAAAGAAAGATGAGTTAAATAATCTTTGTCCACAACAACCTGCGGAGGCGGGTGAAAAGGTTGTCGTTAAATGAGTCAAGTTGAAGAAAATCCACTGTTTCCCCCTCCAATCTGCGAGCAATGTTTTCAAAAGCTGTAGCAGCTACAGAGGGATTCTCCGCTAATACTAAAGGTTCACCGCGATTGGTAGAGACAATCACACGCTCATCGTCTGGAATTATTCCTATTAAGGGAATTGCAAGAAGTTCTTGAACATCATGCACAGACATCATATCATTTGCCCGTACCATTGCAGGTCTAATGCGGTTAATAATTAAATGAATGCGCTTGATGCCTTGTGCCTCTAGCAACCCCACCACGCGATCGGCGTCACGAACCGAAGCAATTTCTGGTGTGGTAACAATTAAGGCTTCTTTGGCTGGTGCGATCGCATTTTTAAACCCCATTTCAATTCCCGCTGGGCTATCTAGCAAAACATACTGATACTTTTGTGCCAGTGCATTGACCAACAGCTTCATCTGATCGGGAGAAACTGCATCTTTGGTGCGATTTTGTGCTGCTGGTAGGAGTACTAGATTGGGTTGTCGTTTATCCTTTACCAAAGCTTGCTCTAAACGGCACTCCCTAGCTAAGACTTCAATGGCAGTGTAGACGATGCGGTTCTCTAGTCCTAGGAGCAAATCCAAATTTCTCAGACCAAAATCCGCATCAACTAAGGCCACTTGACGCCCCATTTTAGCTAAAGCCATGCCCAAATTTGCTGTGAATGTGGTTTTACCCACTCCTCCTTTGCCGGAGGTAATGACAATAATGCGAGTCATGATAGAAACGCGCTCGATTAGGGATTAATAGAAAATATAGAACAATAACGATTTATGGCTCTTGATACATCCTACTGAATTGGGTACGGGAAAAATCAATAGCCCTAGTAATGCGAATTCCTTGGGGTGTCATGTGAGCCACTTCAGGATAAAACTGCATCGGGGATTTTTCTGGCGATCGCGCCACAGCATCTGCTATCCGCAACTGGGTTGGTTCCATTTGCAGAGCCATAATCAGAGACTGGTGGTTTCCTCGAGCACCAGCATGGGCAACTCCACGGAGTCGTCCCCAAACTAGAATATCTCCATCTGCAACTACGATACCACCCGGATTTAGATCTCCCAAGATAATTACATTACCAGGATGACGGATTTCCGCACCTGAACGCACTGTCATTTCCAGATAGAGAGCTTCTGCTGAGGGTGGTTTGGCAGCTTTTGTCTCTAAATTCAGGGAAGTTTCTGGCTTTAATTGTTCTACACTATAGCCTGAGCTTGCTGCTGCAATAGCAGTTTGGCGGCGACTAGTGGAAACTGATTGGAGATGGAAGTGGGCTTCACTTAAGGTTTCGGCAAGTTCTTGTAGTTGTCTACCATCCAGCAAGCGGTTCTGTGCTACTAGATGCACAGCTATGTTGGGTGAAAAGAAGCGTTCGCTACCAAACAACCGCACCTTAACCTGCTGCCAAATCTCATACCAGTTGTTTTCCGAGGCAGGTACTTGAGATTCGGTTGGTAAAATTAATAACAGTTTTTCCCCCTCTCTTTTAAACTGGACTTGAACATTGTTGTTACTAACCGTATTTTCTAGTAAGAGGAACTCAGAGGATTCAAGATCCCATAAGGCTAAACTTGACTTTAAAAAACGGATGACAGCATCTACCTCTGCATCAGGGAGAATTGAATTTGCCCCTGCATCAGCAATAGTAGAATCAGATTCTACATCAGTTGGGGTAGAAATTGCCTCCACATCAGAAAGAGCAGAGATTGACTCTACTTCATTTGGGTTTTTCTTTGACTCTAAATCAGGGATGGCAGAATCAGAAGTCATGCTGCACTAGCCAAACTATGGAAACCGCGTAATTACTTATGATAGAGTTAGTTGCCTTTTAGTTGCGTTTTGGAATTGCAATCTTTAAAAGTTGAAAATACTCAATCAGTATTTTTACTTAATCTATTATAAATAGTTGCCAGGGCGTCAGCATCGCCAACATTTCCCGGAAACAGGACTACTGGTAAATTCGGATACTGGGGATGGTTAGATGGAGTTATCACCATGGAACAACCAGCTAAGATTTGACCAAGTAAACGTGCTGAGGTCAATGCCAGACCGGTACTCAAGACATCGTTTGAGGTAATACCTCCCTTGCTGATTAAAAATCCGATGTTAGTTGGTAAAGCCTGCACAATGTCCATTAATAAGCCTGAAACCTTTACCCCAAAAAGCAACCTTGTCTTTGCATCTGCAAAAGAAAGTTCCACGCGGCTGGTATAAACCACTGGTGTTTTCCCCGCATTGAATGCCTCATGGACACTTTCAGTGATATCGGCTAATATTGTAGCATATTGATTCACTGTCTCATCAACTAACTGCGCTACATCCACTTCAATGCCCACTGTACCATCTGTCTGCAACAGCACCCCTAGCTGCTGGGTGGTCTTCTGAACATGGGAACCAACCATGACCACACCCGGTTTCCCTCCTCGCACATACTGTGCCATGTTTTCTGGGGCGATGGGTTGGGGAGGTAATGCTGCCAAAGCTGTTAAAATACTCGCAGCACTGCGAAACAGAAAGCGTTTCCCAAGACTTGCGGCTGCTAGCACATCTTGGGCGAAGCGGTTAAGATCGGCTTGAGTTTCAGCATCCACCACAGCGCACTGGTTATCATTGAGTTTCAGCAAGCGATCGAGACTACCAGCACGAATATCGGCAAGCAAAAATCTTTCTACGGACTCAGCATTGATACGCCCTTGAGTTTTTTCTTCTACGTATTTGGGTAAATAACTATAAGAGTAGGCAAAAACGGAATCACGGGCAAACTCCGTTTCATGGACTGGGGTAGGTACACCATTAATCATTAAGTAATGTACACTTTCACTGGTGATGCGTCCGCCTTCAAAAAACGCTGGTACTATAAAATGAGCATCAAATGGACCGAGTTCAGAGGCAATGACATCCGTTTCAATTGGGTAATGTCCTCGCAATGTGGAATCAGAGCGACTGACAATGAGAAAATCCTGAGTTCCTTCAGCCTCGATAGCCAGTTTTAGATTATGACAGACTTCTTTGGTGACAGATGCTGCTGTCTCCGGGGGAAGGGACCTTGTGTTTGTTAGCACAAAGAAAATTGGTGAATCATCCTGTAATCCTAAGCGTAGGGTGTCTACATCCCACCGCATGAGTAGCAAACAACTGTGGACTGTTTGAGAACCTGTGGGATCATCATCCAAGACTATGATTTTCGGTTTAGTGGTCATGGTGAAGTTAACGGGACGACTGTAATTTTCTAACCTCTGCTTGCACATCCAAGGCTATCTGCAATGATTGATTTAGCAGTTGAGCATATTGGGAGTCATGACTGCTAACTTGTAAAGACGTTGCATGCAACATCTCTACATGATTGACAAATAAGTCTTGATTATGAGCAAGCAGTTTCTTATTATCTCGCATAATTCGTTCCGTTTTCAGGGATTGAACTAAATCTTCTCTCACAAGTTGCAAAGCGGTGACCACTTTCTCTCTGTCATCTATACTAGTTTCATTCCCTGATGTTGCTGGTTGGTCATTAATATCTATCGTTTTAATAATTTCATGATATTTATCGACTTTATCTAAAAGGGTTTTCAGTGTTTTGGGAAAGGTCAAACGCCGCCAAAGCGATCGCCCAGCTATCAGGACAATGGGTACAATAATTAATAGAATGATGACAAGGGTAATTGAAGAACCAATTGTCGGCAAAATGATAAACGCATAGCTAACCCCGACAATGATCAGGGTCAGCACCAGGATAACAAGCATTTCATCACTAAAAAACCCTGAGCGCTGCTCACGATTTGCTATAATAGAGGAGCGCAAGACTTGATCTGGTTTGAATCCAGTTAAGCGTCTCAGTTCTCCCTTCGTAATTTCCAAGCCTATTAAATCTGGGTGCACAACTGAATACTCCTGTGGATGCGAGAGTTACGTATTTATTTTAAGCAACCCACACGCCTAGGAATTTATTCCTAGGCTAATAGCTGAAGTCGGCATACCGCCGACTAGAACTTTCAGTTAAGAATATTCGTAGGTTGGGTTGAGGCTTTGCGAAACCCAACAAACCCCTTAGGTTGGGTTTCGTTCCTCAACCCAACCTACAGATTTTTATTTTTTAGAAATTTAGTTAAGAATATTCGTAGGTTGGGTTGAGGCTTTGCGAAACCCAACAAACCCCGCGCTTAGGTTGGATTTCGTTCCTTAAACGCCAGTCGCCTACAGAGGGAAACCCTCTTGCAGCGCTGGCGATCCAACCTACAGATTTTTATTTTTTAGGCAAAACCTGTGCAGTATTGACTTGGTCATCATCTGTTCGAGATCCGATCGCCTAGTCGGAATCTTCGATTTCTTACATATTTACCCATCATCTTCTCTCGTCACCTTTTGTAATACTTTTTCCTACATTATAGGTAATCTTCTGGCGGTTCGGGAGCTAGAGTCTCTGTTCCAATGATTAACGTGTTCTGCAACTCAAGGAAAACTCGTGCGGGTTCCGATGATTGCCCCTATGATACACTTTAATGCTCACAGATATGCTTTCTGGGGCGTAGCGGTTCCTTGAGTTGCTTCCCGAGTTGGTTCTAGTATTATTTAACAGACGCTGCTAAACATAATAAAAACCCTATACTCATCATTTCAATAGGCTTAATTAGATTGGTGATGATTAGGTTTCTAATAGGGATTCTAATTTAATTTGGAGGGGACAACTTAAGGAAATATGGAACCAACAATAGCTCAACTCAAATCACTGTACCGAGTATGCGTACAAACGAGTAATTTGTTAAAGTCAATAAACATGACTCGGTTAGATGAACGTACCTGTTGCATCTACATAATTGTTGAAGAGACAATAGAAATAGAAATCGACATTGATGGGAGGTTAAAATATGACGGCATCGAATTTTGAAAGAATGACACGAGCAGAACTGCTAAAATACGTATTGCAGAACCCTCAAGATACGGAAGCTTTTCACAAATATGTTGATTTGTTAAGAGCTTCACCAAACAGAATCACAATATCCCCTGACAAAATTGATACAGAACTACCAAAACTACTAAGAGAGAATTAAAAACTGGCTAGCCTGAATGACCACCAGTTTTTAGCTATATCCATTGAATGCCCTCACTTATGCGGGCTTTTGTAAGAATTCAGGACTCAGAATTCAGGATCAGAATAATCAAGATATAGGCACATAGTAGCGAATTATGTATTCTTAGACACTTACAATCAAAGGTAGGAGTACTGTAGGGTGGGCACTGCCCACCAAAATCTAGACATGGTGGGCAGTGCCCACCTACCTGTGGCTTCAAAAATCAAATAGCATTCCTATAAAACGACAATTGGTGCTGCAATCAGCAGGTTCATGACTAGGGTCATGGAAGAATTAATTGTGGGTATAATAGTAACAGCACAAGAGGATTTTCATATCGCTTTTTTCTTATAAAGTTTACATAAAACTCATCTACCTCATGCACAATCAAAATCTAAATCCCTCAATAACCAGAAATTGGTACACAAAGCTAGCTTGCTTTGTCGGGATTGCTGGTGTTACTACCCTCATCAGTTTTCCTGTCTTAGCCAAATTTTTCCCACGCTATGCTCTTTTTCAACCTTCTGCCTCCAACAACTATCCCGATCGCGGCTCTCAAAACGACATTGCCACTACTCTAACCCACAATAGCAAATTTGCCAATCTTGCTAAGGAATTGAAAGAAGCTGGTCTTCTTGACACTCTCAAGCAACCTGCTAACTTCACTCTTTTTGCTCCAACTGATGAAGCCTTCAATGCTTTACCTAAAGATGTGTTCACGCGGTATAGCGATCCAAAAAATCGGATTAGAGTCCTGAAATATCATTTGGTTTCCCGTGCAGTCCTTGAAAAGGATGTAGATAGTGGGGCAATTGCAACTGTTGAAGGAAACCCAGTTAGAATAACTGCTGACTCTGAAGGGGAAGTTAAGCTCAATGATGCTAGCGGTAAGTATCCCTCTACTGCAACCAAGAATGGTGTGATTATTGAAATTGACAAGGTACTTCTACCTCCTGGGTTTTAGCGATTTTTTGTGAGCGGGCATCTGCCCGTTTTATTTTGGGAAAAACAATGTAGAGACGCGATTAATCGCGTCTCTACTAGATGTCTATTGCCAATTGCCTACCATAACAAAAGGTGCCCAGAAATGAGGATGGCTGAAGTTTTCATCTTTCTTCAAGATAAGTTGTGCTTGACGCAGCGCTTCTGCTTTACTGAGCTTCTTTGCTTTGGCTATATCTAACTGGCGATAGAATTCGCCCATGATCTGAGCAGTACTTTTATCTACTACTGCCCACAGCGTCGCTACTGTACTGCGTGCGCCCGCCCTCACTGCTACTCCTGCTAGTCCTAAAGCAGCCCGTTTATCTCCACTGGCTGTCTCGCAAGCACTGAGAACTAATAATTCGATTGGTCTACCTTGAGATAGGGTGTTGTTTCGCAGTAAATCACCCAACTGTTTAACATTAATGCGGCTATCCCAAGAGAGGATAAAGGTATCCTCAACTTTGGAGCTGAACCGACCATGAGTTGCTAAGTGGACTATAGGAGGAACGCGAGAAGCAGCTAACTCTTTTTTGAGTTCTTTGCTGGTAAAGTGCTCGTTGAGGAGCTGCCCAGATGTGTGTCCAGATTCCTTGATTTGTTGCAGTTCACCACGCACGTTAAGTAATGGCGCAAAATCTTGACCTGCTCCATTCTTTGGGATTTCGCTGAGTCCTGCTGTTAAGGCTTTTAAATTAATCTCTGCAAGCGGTTTTGGGTTGACTAGCTGCAAACCAGGAGTCAAGGCAATGGCATACCTTTCTACTAGAAACTGTTTGCCATCGTAAAGAATATTCATGGGGATATTTCGCAAGTCCCCGTCTAGCACAAAAGTTAAGGTTTTGACATTACTATTGTTTGCCAAATCCGTCTCTAGTGGTTGAATCAGCCAGTTATACACCTCTTGGTATAAAGGTAAAAAATCCTTCACTAAACTTTGAGGAGTTATAAGAGAACGCTGCACTTTTTCGACAATGTTCTCTACGTGTTGCTTAGGAATGTTTTTTGTATAAAGACGCGGAGGTTGATTAGGTAGGCTGAGAAGAACTTCTAATCGGTCTGGCAGAATAATAGGATAAATGACTGCCGCTGTCGGGTCTATTTTATCAATTGGTTTGGTATTTGCCTCTACACAGACTTCTCGAAAAAAGTTGTTAATTTCAGCTAATTGCAGTGATTCTATCACTTCGCGAGCATGAGTAAGCCGTTTTTCGCTTTGGTTATTTTTGTCTGCTTTATTGAAGGAAACAGCAGATTGTAAGTCTAGATCCACTAACTCTCGATAAACTGGTTCGACACTCTCGCGAAAAGAAAACTGTACTTCTGGGTTAAGCGTCACCAAATCACTGCGTAATGACTGTAGGGCAATATAGGCTTTGGTGTAAGCGGCGATCGCATCTTCTATATTTCCTTGAGCTTTACGTATCCGTCCCAACTGCCATAACACCTGGTAAGCTATATCTGGTGATTCAAAGGTTGAAACTATACTTAGAGCCTGGTTGCTGAATTTTTCTCCTAGTGATAAATCCTGGGTTGGTCCAATTAGTATATACAGTCTGCTACGATTTTGCAGAGCATAGGCTTCGGCTCTTTTATCTCCCAAACTTCTGGCTTGTTGGGCTGCTGTTGCTAAGATTTGGTCAATATCGTTGAAAGTTGGCAGTTGGGAGTTAGCCTTGAAGGTAGAGTTGTCTTTTTCAGCTAATTCTATAAAGGTGTGTGCAAAGTTGATTTTGTTGTACACTCCTGTGCGACTCGGAGATAAGTTACTCAGTTGAGGATTGAGCGATCGCCATAATTTTTCTGCTTCTTCTAATTGCCCAGGTTTATCTGCTTCTTCTAATTGCCCAAGTTTAAATAGCATGAAACTGAGTTGATTCAGTTGTGCTTGCTGTTGTATGATTGGTGATGTGGAGATCTTGACAACATTCTGATAGTATGATAATGCTTTTTGTTCATAATCCTCGCGTTGACGGCGAACCCTTTGGTCTTTAGCTAAATCTATTGCCGTGTTACCTAAACTCAGATAGGCAGCAGCTTGGTCTTGCCGAGAGTTCAATTTTTGAGCCAGGGTTAAACTTGTTGTTAAAATGATTTCCGACTGCTCTCTCTGACCCACAACTCGCAACAGTTCCCCTAAGCTTCTCAATCCGACGACTATAGTTGGGGAAGGAGATTCATTGGCAACCTTTTGAAGATTTTCTTTTAATTTTTCTGAGCTAATTTGACCTAGTTCTTGACAACTTTCTACCTCTATTTTTTTATTTAAAGCTTCCAACAAAGTATTGCAAGCACGGGGATAAAGACCTAAATCTTGCATTGCTTGAGCCTGATTAATCTTGCTTTGGGCTAATTTGTCAGGTTCATCAATTTGGCTGTATGTTTTAGTAGCTTGTTGCCAAGTTTTGAGAGCATCCGTCGATTTTCCCGTCTCCCTTTGCAAATACCCCTGAACGTCCAATGTTTGAGCCAGGATTTTTAGTTGTTCCTTTCCTTGTGGTTGGGTTTTCAGAAGTTCCAAGCTTTTTTCAATGGCTTTTGTCGCTTGATCCAACTGTCCCAGTTGTTGATAAGTCAAAGAGAGATTGCTCAACGCCATTGCCTGGTTTAAACCATCTCCTTTGGCAGCAAAAACCTTGGCTGTTTGTTGCCAAGCCACTGCTGCCTGCTCGAACTGTCCAGCGCGGTATAATTTAGTAGCACTTTTGGCTAACTGTCCCCCATCCTGCTGAGACTCAACCATAGGAGTTGGCGAAGAAATAGCAACAACAACAGGCGGCGTTACAGCGGAAATAAGAAACAAGAAGATTACGAGAAAAAGAAAATCTCTATTATATATTTTTTTGATAAAATTCTGGAATTTCCGTTTATATAGCATAATTTGTCCCTCAAAATCATGATCTGGACTTCAAAAGAAAGTTTTTCTTCGTGTCCTTCTCCCAAGGGGAGATGCTGCGCGAACGCGTCTTCGTGGTTTAAGAATATTTTTGAACCACGAAGACACGAAGGACACGAAGGTCAAAATAGAAAAACTAACGCTTTGCACAACTAGCAGGTGTTCGCCAAGGGCGTTGTGAGCCAGTGTTTGTGGGGTCGTATGCTGTAAGAACTACTTGGCCTTTGTCATTGAAAACCCATCCTTGGGCAGGTACAATCTGTTTGACAGTGGAAGTAGTTGACGGTTTCACAGTAGAGACGCGATTAATCGCGTCTCTACTGGAAACAGGCGTTAGCAAATCAACTCGAACATTGTCACTTGTGAGGGCTTGATTAGGATTAGATGGTAACCCGCCACGTCCAGTGATGATAAATGCACTACCTGTACCTTGTTGACAGGGATTTTGGGCAATTTTATTGACTGGATCGACGACAGTCTGGGGTAATTGAACTATTGTGCGGCTTGGGTCAGTATCTGGGGAGTTAACGGTAACATTACCACTCAAATTCTGAGATTTTTCTGAATAGGCAGCGATGTAACTTTGAGTGGGTGGTTTAGATGATTGAGAACGCAAACTGTCTATCTCTTGCTGAGTGAGTGGGGCTATTCCAAAAAGACCAGCGTTAATTGTGATTTTCCCACCTTCTCCGGTGGTAGCATTGGCCGTGATGGAGTTTATGGAGTTTTTCGAGGGAAAGGAGACAATAAAAGGGGTATCTATCTTGATATTGCCGCCCGTTTGAGAATTTGTATTAGCGGAAATTTGACTGTTGTGACGTAGAAGCAGATAGTTCGGTAGATTCAGCATAATATTACCACCGTCCTTTATGGCTGATGCGGTGAGTTTGCCTCGATCAAGAGTCAAGGTATTTGCTTGAATCGAAATTTCCCCGCCTTTTCCTGTACCCTGATTATCAACTGCTACCTGAGCACCATCGGCGATTGTTATATCAGGGAACTTCAACTGATTGGGTTGAGGTTTAATGGTAATCTTTCCCCCATCCCCCGTAGAACTACTGGTTGTGTTCGCCAATATGCTACTGTTAGCATTTTCTAAGATGATGCGATCGCTAGCATTGACGGTGATGTCACCCGCCTTTCCACTATTGGAAGCAGTAGTGAGAATTTGACCACCACCCTTAATTTCTAAAGTATTGGCGTTAATCATCACTTCCCCTCCATTCCCCTGTCCTGTAGTACTAGCATTAACCTGTGCCCCATCCTGAACGAGCAACTCACGAGTATTAATTGTTAGGGGTCCTGGCGTCCCTTGTGCGCCCGATTCAGATTTAGTAGACAGATCACTAGGAATAGTACCAAACTTGTTGGCACTAATAAGTTTCACTGAGTCTGCATCGACGGTCACCCTCCCCCCATTTGCTGCACCACTAGTGACAGCACTGACTCGTGCCCCACCCTGAACAAGCAACTCACGAGTGTTAATCGTGACGTCTCCAGCCGCCCCCCTTGTTGCGCCTGGGTCAGCAGCAACAAACAAACCACTAGACATAAGACCATCAGGGGTAGTACCAATAAGTTGCACTGAATCTGCTTTAGATCCTGGACCATTTACACCATTGACAGTCAAACTCCCTCCCGCGCCTGCACCACTAGTACTAGCATTAACCTGTGCCCCATCCTGAGCAAGCAACTCACGAGTGTTAATCGTCACGTTTCCCGCATCCCCTGTTGAGCTAGTGGAAG
>JADQBA010000031.1 GCA_016903675.1 Stigonema ocellatum SAG 48.90 = DSM 106950
GGGGGAGTGGGGGAAATTTCTTCTCTTTCCCCCCCTCTCCCTTTCCCCCCCTCTCCCTTTCCCCCCCTCTCCCCCTCTCCCTCTCTCCCCCTCCCCCCCTCCTCTTCTCCTGCTTGTTGATACTCTGCCCATCCTGTAGCAATTTCACGGGCGGGTTGAGGTATAATGTATGGGCATTTTAATTCCAGAATGCGCGATCGCACGACTTTTTGTGCATCTGGTGGTAATGGTCCAACGACAACAGGACATCCGGGTTTGAGGATACCAGCTTTTTCTGTTGTGATGGCGGTAATGGTGGAACCGAGTGTCTCCAAGTGGTCTAGGCTGATAGAAGTGATGATGGTGACAAGGGGGCGATCGCAAACGTTGGTAGCATCTAGGCGTCCTCCCAGTCCGACTTCTACCACAGCCACATCCACTTTAGATTGAGCAAAGTACAACCAAGCAGCAGCGGTAAATACTTCAAACTGAGTCGGTAACTCTTCATGAGGACTAATAGCAGCTTGGACTTGCAGTAATAATTGGTACAATTCCTCTGAGGAAATAGGCTGTTCGTTGAGGCAAATACGTTCTGTCCAATCCACTAAGTGAGGGGAAGTGTAGCGTCCTGTGCGATAACCTGCTTCAGTCAGGACACTGGAAAGGTATGCACAGACAGAACCTTTGCCGTTTGTGCCAGCAACATGAATTATGGGAACCCGATGATGAGGGTTGCCAAGATTTGTTAGCAGCTTTTGAATTCGATTCAGTCCTAGATGGACGCCAAAGCTTTGAAAGGGTTTGAGGATAGAGTCGATCTTCATCTTTCTTCCCTCTGATTAAGTAGGTCAGCGCAAATAAACACCCCAGGTCGGGATAACTTGTCCGTCTGTAAAAGTCTTGATAATTATTATACGACTCATATTTATATATTTTGTATCTGGGTTTTTTCGTGAGGTAAAAGAGTGACAATGATCTGATGATATTTCTTGAGAGTGGGGCGATGACCAACACTAATAAAGGTCATCCCTGTCTCTAAGAGAAGACCATAAAGATTTTCTTCATTGTTGACATCCAAAGCGCTCGTCGCCTCGTCTAAAATCGCATATTTTGGTTTTGTCACCAGTATCCGGGCAAAAGCAAGCCTTTGTTGTTCTCCTAACGAAAGAACATAACTCCAATCTTTCTCTACCTCAAAACCACCGAATCGTTCTGCTAAGTCTGACAAATTTACCTTATGCAGGACTTGATCGAGTTCTTCATCACTTAGATCAACCTTGGCATTAGGATAGATTAACTGCTCTCGAAGAGTTCCTAAACTCATGTAAGGACGCTGCGATAAAAATAGCATTTCTTCTAATTTTGGGCGAAAAATCACACCTGTTCCTGAATTCCATAAACCAGCTAAGGCACGCAACAGAGAACTTTTCCCGCAACCACTCTCTCCCATAATTAGTAATCCCTGCCCTGGTTGCAGTGTTACTGAGAGGTTTTTAAATAAAGTTTTTTGATAATTGGGAGTTTGTACAGTCAGGTTTTCAACAGCTAAACGGCTATCTTTTACTATATCAATAGTCCTCCCAGCTATTGCTTTTCTTGGCTGTTTTAAATATTCATAGAAGACGTATAGACGCTCAATTGAAGCTGCAAATTTAGTGAAGCTGTCAAACTGATACATAATCAAATTCACAGAAAAAGCAACAGTTCCAAACGCTCCCATAGCTTCTGTCACTTTTCCCACTTCCTGCTTACCTACCAGAATCTGTTGTCCTATAATCAGTGCTGGTATTATTAAGGTGAGATTACTAAACGGATATTTAAATATATTTAAATACAACTCTGCCCATAAGTTTAATCGCTGAAAATTCTTAAATACTTCAGTGAAAATAAGTTTAACTTTGTTGGCTTCCTGGCTCGCTCCGTTATAGAAGGCAATAGACTCAGCATTTTCGCGAATCCGGACTAAACAAAAGCGAAAATTAGCTTCTTTTTTCAGTTGATTGAAATTTAGGTTAGTTAATTTTATTCCGTAGAAACCAATAGTTATCAGGTAGGCTAAGAGCGAATAAATTACTAGAGCAATAACTAGATTTTTTGAAATAGACCAGAGAATGATACTAAATGCAATTACCACAAAGATAGATTCAATAATATTCACAAAAAACTGAATGGACTGCTGGCAAAAACTGCGAAGATCTTCAGAAATACGTTGATCTGGGTTATCAATCTCTTGGTGGTCGTAACTAAGCTCATAAAAAGCGCGAGCGCTGAAATATTGATTGAGAAAGTGATGGGTCAACCATCGTCGCCAATATATGCCTATTGTCTCTCGCAGATAGCCATAGATAGAATTAAGAAAACCACATAAGATTATCCCCCCTAAGGCAACTAGTACATCTTGCCAGAATCGGGTACTATTATGAGCAGAAAGAGCAGAAATTATCTCTCCGTGTATGGTATTTAAGAACACCTTGACTTGGGTGTTTGCTAACAAAAATACTCCGAGAAGCACAAGCAGACCTAGAGCACCTTGTTTTTCATTGCCAAGCCAATAGAGTCTAGCGATCGCCCAAAACTGCTTGAGTGCTTTCAAGTTGAATCGATTCATTTGTAGGTAGACGTGCTACTAGTTCTCAAGATTTTCAGAATCTTGAGTTGATTTCCACGAGAGTGATTTTTAGTTTATTTACCTGCCGATAGAATATCATGTCAGGGTAAATAACTATTTTATATAATACAGAACTTCGGGTCATTTAGAAAGTTTATACAGTAACGCGAGTGTTAGTGTGACAAGAGCCACAGCTATTTCACGCCAATAATTGAACTGCCGCCCAATGCTCGTGGTCCAAACTCCATCCGTCCAGAGAACCAGCCGACCATATTCCTGAACCATCGTCCATCGTTTGGACAATTGCTTGAGCGATCGCCGGATGATTTTCGAGAACGGTTTCGATGTTTGAGAAATTACTATTAAATTAGAACACATTCAGGCAATAGTCACCAGAATTGGCTCGTGTGGCTGCCAAAGTGGCAGGTATAGCGCCTAGATTGACGGACACACCGGGAACGAAACTCAACAAAAACGACTGTTCCTACAAAAAGAAACAGCCGCTCAAACAGCAGTAATACTAAGTCTAATTTATGCTTCTTTATCCAAAAAGCTTTGCAATTGTCTTAAAGCCACAGCACCAATGTTGAACGCAGCCCAACCAGCAGCAATCAAAACTGGCGCTAAAACCACCGCTACACGCATATCAATGTCCATATTTAGAACTCCTGTGTTAACTAGAACTTAAAGTTTTATCAACTGTTCTCATTTTTATTTTTAACTGAACTGGGCAATTTTTCCCAAGTTCTATGTAAAGAATGTTTACAGCAGGAGTGGGGAGTGGGGAGTGGGGAATGGGGAGTTAGGAGTCATTTGCTCCCCCTGCTCCCCTGCCCCCCCTGCTCAAGAAAGCTCCCCTGCTGAAGAAAGCTCCCATCAGAAGCCAATATCCGTCCCCTTGCCGGCATGAACCAACGCTAACTTTTGGTAGCGTTTAGCGTGTTCGATGAGTTCTGCTGCTTCGGGAGCGGAAATTTGGCGTACGACTTTACCAGGAACGCCGATGACGAGGGACAAGGGAGGTACATCCTTAGTAATCACTGCGCCAGCACCAATGATGCTACCGGCACCTACCCGTACTCCATCTAACACCACCGCGCCGATGCCAATTAAACTGCCACGTTCAATGTAAGCGGAATGTACCACAGCGCGATGTCCTACGGTGACATGATCTTCTAAAATTGTAGGATGACCAGGATCGCCATGTAGAATTGCTCCATCTTGAACATTTGTAAATTCCCCAATTTCAATGCGTTCCACATCTCCCCTGACAACTACTCCATACCAGATGCTGGCTCCTACTGCTATTTTTACAGAACCAATAACAATAGCATTGGCTGCGACGAAGGCAGCCTGAGAAATATCGGGAGAAGACCAGTAGTCTGTGTTAGACACGATAGAATATAAATATGGTACCCAGGAACACTGGAAAAACTCCAACCTTGGAGGCTGGTTGCAAAACCAGGATATCACGGCCTTAAGCCTCTATGCTCAAGGGAGGATATAACTGGGTTAACCTCCCGTGTGAACTTAACAGTGAGTGGAGCAGTAAGTGAGTACCCCAATGAGGTGGAGCAGAAGTGTTAAAAAAACTAAAGTTTCTGGTGAAGACAAAAATATGTTTGTACGCACTTCATGATGAATCCAGGCTTGCAGTACCCAATGTTTGGTCCGGAAATTCAGTGTCCCCATTGCCGCCAGATCATACCGGCACTGACACTAACAGATACGTATTTATGTCCCCGTCATGGCGCATTTGAAGCTAATCCCAAAACTGGAGAATTGATTCATTTACAGTCAGGACGGCATTGGCGAAGATGGAATGGAGAATGGTATCGGCAACATACCCACCCCGATGGCATTCGGTTTGAAATTCACGAAGCATTAGATAAGCTTTATACTCAAGGCTACCGAGCAACACGGGTGATCGTAGCCCGACGCTATCAGGAATTGATGAGTGGCTATTTGGAACGCACCACACCTTGGCGTTCTGGACAAGCTGAGATGGCATCTGCTCGACTTTATGGTTTACCAGTGGAGTTTAGCCCTGATTCTGATGAAGAACCCTGCTGGGAAGTGATTAATTTTGACCTGGAAAAAGAGCCTGGAGTGCCTGTGCGCTACCCCTATTTCCGACTGTTTGAATAGAGAAGGGAGGGGGGAGTGGGGAGTGGGGAGTGGGGAGTGGGGAGTGGGGAAATAATTTCAAATATGATTTTCCCTACACCCCTACACCCTTACACCCCTACACCCCCACTCCCCACTCCCCCACTCCCCCCTCCCCATTTCTTATGCATCACGCTTCTATTCGGACTGCGAATATTCATCGGGCGATCGCCTTCTATGAACATCTGGGATTTAGAGTTTGTGAACGCTTCACTACAGGCTATACCCTGGCTTCCTGGATGGAAGGGCTGGGTGGCAGAATTGAACTGATCGAAATTCCCCAACCTAAACCAGCGCCAGATGCGTTTGCTGATGAACATTATGTTGGGTATTATCATTTGTCATTCGATTTAACTGAAATAACACCAGATTTACCCAGCTGGTTGAAAAGTTTAAAAGAACGTTTTACTGTGGCTTCCCAAAATACCACGGAGCCATTGCCACCGTTGCTGGTGCTTTTAGAACCAACACAACAGCAGATAGGCGATCGCATCTACGAAGTGACTTTTATTGCAGATGCTGATGGCTTACCTTTGGAATTTATTCGGGTTTTAGCAACCCTCTCATAATTATAGCCTTTTATCATAATTCGTAATTACTAATGACGTAAGGAACCCGTTCCTTGCCTCTCCCCGAGTGAGAGGACTCGAAGATCGCTATGTTTGCCCCCTAAGTTTGGATCGCTGTCTTGACAGCGATCCTACTTTTCTGTTGGCGTCTCCTTATATCTTGCACCTCTAAGTAGAAACCACAAATAACCAAACAAGGAGTCATAAAATTGACATTGCTTTAAACATTCAGTCCTCTAAAAGAGGACTTATGCTACTCGCGCCTGGGACTTGAAGTCCCAGGCGGATGTGGGCTGAGTTATTTTTTTGATGTACTACCTGGTTGGTGCAAGATGTGAATCTCCCCGAGTGAGTAGACCGTAATTCTTAATTTTCAAGGGGTTTTGAACTCTTGCGTATACACATGGTCATTTTTCAGCCGGGGTTTTAATCCCCGTCTAAAGAATAATTACGAATTACGAATTACGAACTACGAATTTTTATTACTTTTTCGGTAAAATATTTTTTGATGTTTCTCTGTAGTGTTGCTGAGGCGACAGAAATTACAGAGAGACTAAACTATATTGATACTAAAATTCTGTACTTTGATTTACAGATAAATCAGCAAATAACATGTCTGTGTTTTACAAATTTCGCCGATATCGTTTTCATCGGTTTTCATTTTTAATGTTCGTTTTTTGGCTGATTGTTGTGTTGGTGGTTGGTGGTGGATCTGCTTATAGTCAACTATTGGCTGTATCGAACTGGGTAAATTTTCAGATATCAATGGTTTCAAAAGAAACACCAAATATCGTAACCGAAAATGTCCGCAAGACGGTGCTGGAAAATAATCTTACTGTCTTGACAAAAGAAGTCCACACCAGCCCAGTAGTGACAGTACAGGTTTGGTACAAGGTGGGTTCACGTAACGAAGAACCAGGAGTCAATGGCATTGCCCACCAGTTAGAACACATGATGTTTAGGGGTACGAAAAATCGTCCAATTCAATTTGGAAGATTGTTTAGTGTTTTAGGCAGTGACTCAAACGCTTTCACTAGCTATGACCAAACTGCATACTATAACACTGTGGAACCTGACAAGCTTCCAGCACTTCTAGTGCTGGAAGCAGACAGAATGCAAAATGCCCTCATTGACGCCGAGAAACTAGCGCAGGAGAAGCGGGTAGTCATTTCTGAGTTAGAAGGTTATGAAAATAGTCCTAATTACCGCCTCAGCCGCGCTGTCATGCGGGCGGCTTTTCCCAACCATCCTTACGGGTCTCCTGTGGGTGGTACCAAAGCTGAGGTGGAAAAATTTCAGGTTGACCAAGTGCGTAAGTACTACCGCAACTTCTATACTCCTGACAACGCAGTTTTGGTCATTGTTGGGGATTTCCACACCGCATCAACTCTCAAAGTTGTTAAAGAGACATTTGGCAAAACACCTAGAAGAGTGAGGAGTGAGGAGTTAGGAGTTAGGAATGAAGAAAGAATTTCTCACTCCCCAGTGCACTATTACCCCAGAGGGGGCCCCGAGTTCCCCACTCCCTACTCCCCACTCCCCTCCCCTATTTTGTTGCGAGAACCAGGAGCGGGAACGTTATTGGAAGCGGTGTATCCGCTACCAGATGCGAATCACCCAGATGTGGCGGCGCTCAATGTCATGGATTACATCTTGACAGAGGGACGGAATTCTCGCCTTTATCAAGCATTGGTGGAATCAGGTTTAGCTACTGATGTCACAGCTTCTGCTGTTAATTTGCGCTATTGCGGCTGGTACGACTTGTCGGTGACAGCAAATCCTAATCAAAATTTGACAAAGATTGACTCAGTACTCAGGAGTGCGATCGCCAATTTTGCCCAAAAAGGTGTCACAGCAGAAGAAGTGAACAGATCTAAGACGCAGTTAGCGGCTGCATTAATTTTAAGTAACCTTGATATCACAAGTCTTGCTACCCTACTGGGTAGCAATGAGACTATGAGTGGTGATTATCGTTATACAGATCGCTACTTAGCAAGTGTTCGCCGAGTGACTGCGGCAGATGTACAGCGTGTAGCCAACACATATCTCAAACCAGAAGCACGAACATTGGGCTTTTTTGAACCAACTCAGATCCAACAGAAAGATATTAGTGGCAAAGCAAATGCTCCACAAGTTACTGAACATTTTACTTCAGGCGCACCTGTCTCTGAGTTGGAGATAGAGAAGTACTTGCCACCTGTAGATTTGGCGAATGCTTCTGCTACAACGCTCACATCTCCACAGCAATTCACTTTGTCCAACGGTCTACGGGTATTGCTTTTGCCCGATCACAGTACTCACACCGTCACACTGAATGGATACATTAAAGCAGGTGCGGAATTTGATACAGAGAAAAAATCAGGTATTGCTTCCATTGTAGCAGATAACTTGATGAATGGCACAAAAACTAAAGATGTCTTAACTATTGCCAAAGCTCTAGAAGACCGAGGGGCGAGTCTGACCTTTAAAAGTTACCGCGAAGGTGTGCAGATTCAAGGTAATAGTCTAGCAGTAGACTTACCTGTTTTGGTTCGGACTTTTGCAGATGTTGTAAAAAATCCGACATTTCCCACAAAAGAGTTAGAAATCAGCCGCCAACATGCTTTAACTGCCCTCAAGGAGGATTTAAATGACCCGTCAGAAGTAGCAAAAAGAACTTTTGTTCAATCTCTTTACCCGAAAAAACATCCCTTACACACCTTTCCCACACAAGAGAGTTTGCACCTCATTAAGCGTCAAGATGTGATTGATTTCAAGAGAAAACTTTATCGTCCAGATACTACAGTGTTAACACTGGTAGGAGATTTTGCTCCAACTTCGGTGCGATCGCTCCTCGAAGCTGAGTTTGGGAATTGGAAAGCTCATGGTCAACCCCCAAAACTGGAATATCCAGCGGTATCTATGCCAAAAACAGTGGTGCGTGTTAACCCCATTGTTCCAGGTAAAAGCCAAGCCATTACTTATATGGGTAACACTGGCATTAACCGCAAAGACCCCCGGTTTTATGCAGCCTCAGTGTTGAATCAGATTTTGGGTGGCGATACTCTATCGAGTAGATTAGGAGCGGAAGTACGCGATCGCCAAGGTCTTACCTATGGAATATATAGCAACTTCCTGGCTGGCAAAAATTCTGGGACATTTTTGATTGAGATGCAAACCAGCCCAGAAGATACACCGAAAGCGATCGCCAGCACCCGTGAACTGCTCCAGCAAATCCATCAGCAAGGCGTCAGTGCACTGGAAGTGGAAACAGCCAAACGCACTCTGGTGAGCAACTATACCGTTTCCTTGGCAAAGCCTGAGGAATTAGCGTCTAGAATTTTGATGAATGAGGTGTATGCGCTTTCTGAAAAGGAACTACGCTCCTTCCGTGAAAAAATCCAAGCAGTCACCCAAGCCCAAGTTAATCAAGCAGCCCGTGAGTTACTCCATCCAGACAAAATTGTTGTAGTGACAGCGGGACCGGCTGTGTAGGAATAGGGGAGTGGGGAGTGGGGAGTGGGGAGTGGGGAGTGGGGGAATGGGGGAGTGGGGGAGTGGGGGAATGGGGGAATGGGGACTGGTGACTGGTGACTGGTGACTGGTGACTGGTGACTGGTGACTGGTGAATATTCTCATCATCATTCCCTAATCCCCAATCCCCAATCCCTAATCCCCAATCCCTACTCCCCACTCCCTACTCCCCACTCCCCACTCCCCACTCCCCATTCCCCACTCCCCACTCCCCACTCCCCACTCCCTAACATCCCTTTTTTCTGAAAAAATAAGCTAACTTAAGTATATAGTTTCTCAACTAGCACAGGGCGGCAGAAATAACTAGACAGTTAGAAACAGGTGAAAACCCAGTCTATGTATAGATATTTCTCGCTTAACTCCTAACTCCCCACTCCCCACTCCCCACTCCCCACTCCCCACTCCTAATGAACATTCTCAGTCACTTGCTTTCTCAACCAGGTCAAGATAGCGGTCAGAAACGACAACGCAGAGGAATTGAAATTAAATCGCCGCGTGAAATTGAAATTATGCGGCAATCAGCAAAAATCGTGGCAACTGTACTCAAAGAAATTTCTGAACTGGTACAACCAGGAATGACGACATCTGAGTTGGATGCTCATGCGGAAAAACGTATTCGGGAAATGGGTGCAACACCTAGCTTTAAGGGATATCACGGTTTTCCCGGTTCAATCTGTGCTAGTATTAACAATGAAGTTGTACATGGTATCCCCAGTCCCAAGAAAGTGATTCGCCTTGGAGATGTTTTAAAAGTAGATACAGGTGCTTATTACCAAGGCTTTCATGGCGACTCATGCATTACTATTGCTGTGGGTGAAGTGACGAAAGAAGCTGCTAAACTGATTCGTGTAGCAGAAGAAACCCTCTACAAAGGCATTGAACAAGTGAAAGCAGGTAACTCCTTACTGGACATTGCTGGGGCAATTGAAGACCATGTGAAAGCAAATGGTTTGAGCGTGGTAGAGGACTTTACAGGACACGGTGTCGGTCGTAACCTGCATGAAGAACCTTCAGTTTTCAACTTCCGCACTCGTGAAATGCCGAATATTAAACTACGTGCGGGGATGACTTTGGCAATTGAGCCAATTTTGAATCAGGGTTCTAAGTTTACACGAACCTTATCTGACCGCTGGACAGCCGTAACTGTAGATAACTCTCTGTCTGCTCAGTTTGAGCATACCGTGTTGGTGACAGAGACTGGATACGAGATTTTTACTGATCGCACAAAACTATGAAGAAGGGGAATGGGGAGTGGGGAGTGGGGAGTAGGGGAATAAGGAAGGGGAGTGGGGAATGGGGAATGAGTTTGTTAATTGTTGATGGTTAATGGTTGTTTGTCTTACCAAACAACCATTAACAATTCCCCACTCCCTACTCCCCACTCCCCACTCCCTACATTTTTATAAAGACCATTTATGCGAGAAACTCTAGAAAGCCAGATTGTTGGTGTTACCGTCTACTCTGACCGAGCCTTAGTGACAAGAAGGGGTATAGTATCCCTGACAGGATGTGAACGGGAATTAGTCATTACCTCACTCCCAGACACTATAGAAACTGAGTCGGTACGGGTGAGTGGTACAGGTAGGGTAGGGGTTCGCTTACTGGGAGTTAGCACTTCTAGCATTTTCTCCACTGAACTTGTTGCAGAACGTCTGGCACAGTTGAGTAAGCACATCGAAGAGTTAGAAGCAGAATGGCACTGTTTGCAAGCTCAAATAGAGGGTTTGGCTTTACAGTCAAGGTTTATCGAAGGCTTGCGTGAACAGACACAAGAACCTTTTGCTCAAAGTCTGTCACGGAGAAATCTTAGCGTGAGTGAAACTTTGGATTTTGTGAATTTTCTGGGAAGTCAGTACACCGAGTATGCGATCGCAACCAGGGAGTGCAAAACCCAACAGCAGGAATTAGAAAATCAGTTACAAGTGCTCAGTCAGCAGTTGCAACAAACACAAACACCCCATCCTAAAGAAAGTTTTAGTTTGACTGTGGCAGTTGAACCAGCCGGTGCTGGAGAGTTTGAGTTAGAGGTATCCTACATGGTTAACCGCGCTAGTTGGACTCCATTATATGACTTGCAGCTAGATACCAATAACAATTGCCTGAAGCTGAGTTACCTTGCAGAAGTTACTCAAATGACTGGGGAAGATTGGCTTGGTGTTGGTCTCACCCTCTCTACCGCCAAACCAGGTTTGGGAACTCTCCCACCCAAGATCCAACCTTGGTATATTGAGCTACCAAGACCACCAGAGTACCGTATGCGACGCACACCCGCTGCTATATCCTCAGCACCTCCTATGACTATGGCAGCTCGTGGTGGTGTCGAGACCTCTGATGAAGACGCCAATATACCAGAAGAAAACTTCGTTGCCGCTCAGACAAGTGTAGCACAAGTATCCAAAGAAGGAAGTATCGTCACTTTTAAAGTTGGTAGCAACGGCAATATCCCCAGTGAAGACGCACCCCATAAAATTACGATTTTCAAGGACGATTTTCCTTGTAGCTTCGAGTATGTAGCTATGCCGCGTCTGGTAAGCTTTGCTTATCTGCAAGCAAATGTCAAAAACAGCACCAACGGTGTAACTTTATTACCAGGAAAAGCAAATATTTTTCGGGATAATATCTTTGTCGGTACCACTCAACTAGATAACATTGCACCAGGGCAAGAGTTCAAGTTAAACTTGGGGATTGACGAAGGTTTGAAAATTGAGCGTGACTTAGTTGAGCGTCAAGTCGATAAAAAACTTATTGGCAACCAGCGTCGGACTACCTACGGTTATCGTTTAGTCATTACTAACTTACTCAACCACGAGACTAATGTAAGACTAACCGAACAATTGCCTGTTAGCCGCAACGAACAGATTAAAGTACGCCTAGTCCGCAGTAACCCACAAATTCAACTTGGTGAAATGGGTATCTTGGACTGGACTTTCACTCTCCCGCCCCAAGCACGACAAGAGATATATTATCAGTTCACCATCGAGCATCCACCAGAGCTAACAGTCATCGGTTTAGATATTTGACCAAAACTTCTTTTTATTCCTAACTCCTAACTCCTAACTCCTAACTCCTGACTCTCACGTATCCTCGGGAAAAACCCATTTTGGTGGTTCTGCGAGTTTTTTGAGTCGCGCTGCTTCTGCTATTTCATACATTTTTTCTATAGAAGTCTCTTGGATGAACTTTGAAGCCGCCTCTACATAGGATTTTTCATCGGAAGCGCTGTCGTGTTCTTTTGTCTGAGGATTAGAATTATTTACCTTATTTTCTTCCACGCTAACCTGTTCCTTATTTACCAGACATCATTCAGCAATTCCCAAAGCCAAGCCAAAATACTGATGTTAGATATTTTAACCTGCTGACTACCCTGTGAAACCATCGGTGTAACATTTCTCAAATTACAAGGTAGTTGCGCCTTATACTATCCAGGACTTACGCACTTTATAAATCAACCATCATGTGCATAACGAAACTTCGCCATTTGCCTCGTTCCTGGGCTGCTGCCACAGAATGTAATTAGGCGAGGGCTGCTGCCTCGCATCAAATGGGGTTGCAGAGCCTCCACCAAAGAGCATTACAAGGCAGCAGCCCACTAACGAGAATGTGATGCACAGTCTGCGTTCTCTGTCAATGCGTAAGTCCTACTATCATAGAAAACTACGTCTGTCTATATTTGACTATACAAAACCAAACTATTAGCTCTCACAGTTACTCATCTCCATCACGATCCAATACTGCGTAGGTTTTGCGAAAATAAGAAACCCGGTAACTTTTACGAAACCGGGTTTCTGGCACCTCAACTATCGTTAACCGACAAGTATTGCATCACGATCCTCTGAGGTGTTCAGTCAACAACTGGCTCAAAAAATGAACTTGAAAGTAACTTACAAAACTTATATAGGCAATTGTCTCACTCGGAAATGGCGATCGCTTATAGAAATAATCGCCCCTGCTGCTAAATCCTCCTCAAACCGATTCAATACGGATGCCAAACGTTCATTGATTATTTTGTAACTTTCGTTCCCCAATCGAAATAGAATTACGCTTGGCAATGTCGCTCCACTCACTGCCAACAAATAACCAAAATCTAAATCTACTGTTAATAAAACTCGCCCATCAAGAGCGAGCTTTTACCATAATTTCATCATCGGGTAGTCTTTCTAGACCTTCATCAACCAAATGTACTGCATCATAACCAGCGGCTTTTAGCCAATTTACAGTTCGCGGTGAAGCAGTCCTGCAGGCGGGTTTCCCAACAAGCGGGAACTGCTGAACCCGAAGGGTGAAATCCCCATATCTGCCAAGAATTTCATCCTGCCTTCTCACCAACTATTGGGTAAACTTGCTCGCGTGCCAACCATGCGGCATACATCAATGATTGCTGGTTCCAAATATGGATAGTCTTCTATAATTTCAGCCACAGTTTTGCCATTGGCGACCAAATTCAAGATCAATGAAACCGGAACTCGCCCAAGCGCGAATACAAGCTTCTCCAGCCATAATGCGTGGTTGACACTCCCCTTGCCTAAACCCCATGTAAGCACGAGCCTTGGGTTTGCGCCCTATGAGTTTCGGTCAAAACCTAACATGATTTAATATAAGCCATAATCGAGAGAGATAGAAACCATGTCTCGGTTAAAAGCACCCCACTCCCCACTCCCTCCTGGGGTTGAAACCCCAGGCTATCCCCACTCCCCGTGTTTCTTGAGAGCACCCCACGGGCGGCGAACCACCCCCTATGAATGAAAGAAACACCCTCATGAATCCCCCTACACCCCTACACCCTCACACCCCTACACCCCTCTGTTTCTTGAAAGAACGTTGATGTCAGAAATATTTGCCACAACTGGAACCATCGCGGCGATCGCCACTGCTGTTGTCCCCCAACAAGGTAGTGTGGGTATTGTGCGGGTATCTGGTGTCCAAGCAATGGATATTGCCCAAAGGCTTTTCCATGCGCCTGGTGGTCAAGTTTGGGAAAGTCACCGCATTCTCTACGGATACATCCGCCATCCTCAGACGCAACAATTGGTGGATGAAGCACTTTTGCTCGTTATGAAAGGACCCCGTTCTTATACTCGTGAAGATGTGGTGGAGTTTCATTGCCACGGGGGAATTATGGCGGTGCAGCAAGTCTTGCAGCTTTGTTTGGAAAATGGGGCAAGACTAGCACAACCAGGAGAATTTACCCTGCGGGCATTTTTGAATGGGCGAGTAGATTTGACTCAGGCAGAAAGTATTGCCGATTTGGTGGGAGCGCGATCGCAAAGCGCTGTGCAAGCAGCATTAGCAGGTTTACAGGGGAAATTAGCCCATCCCATACGTCAGTTACGCGCCAACTGTTTGGATATCTTGGCAGAAATTGAAGCCAGAATAGATTTTGAGGAAGACCTACCCCCGCTGGATGATAAAGCTATCATATCAGAAATTGAGAGAACTTCAGCAGAAATAACTCGGATTTTGGCAACTGCTGACAAGGGGGAACTACTCCGCACAGGGTTGAAAGTAGCGATAGTTGGGCGTCCGAATGTGGGAAAATCGAGTTTGTTGAACGCTTGGAGCCAGAGCGATCGCGCTATTGTCACCGATTTGCCAGGGACAACCCGCGATGTGGTGGAATCTCAGTTAGTTGTGGGCGGGATTCCCGTGCAAGTGCTGGATACTGCTGGCATTCGGCACACAGAAGACCAGGTGGAAAAGATGGGAGTCGAGCGATCGCACCGTGCTGCAAGTGTAGCTGACTTAGTCCTGCTCACCATCGATGCTACAGCAGGTTGGACAGCAGCAGACCAGGAAATTTACGCACAGGTACAACACCGTCCGTTAATTTTAGTTATCAATAAAATTGACATAGCATCACCAGAAGGACTAGAATATCCAGCAACTATTACACAGGTTGTCAAAACAGCAGCAGCCCAAAGCCAAGGCATCGAAGCCTTAGAAGCCGCAATTTTAGAGACGGTGCAAGCAGGCAAAGTGCAAGCAGCCGACTTGGACTTTGCCATTAACCAACGGCAAGCAGCAGCATTGACACACGCCAAAACTTCCTTAGAACAGGTACAAGCAACAATTGACCAACAATTACCCCTTGATTTTTGGACAATTGACTTACGGGGTGCGATTCAAGCGCTGGGAGAAATCACGGGGGAAGAAGTCACAGAATCTGTACTTGAGCGGATTTTTAGTAGGTTTTGTATCGGGAAATGAACCCATAGCACAGAAGGCTTTCTATGCTTGATTTTCAGCAATTAACTTATATTTCATCAACCAGAACTGTACCACCTTCGTAAAAATCAATACTGAGATGATAATCTTGAAGTAGTGCAGTTCCGATAAGTGGACGACGACCCATAGCCAAAACTGCTACATCGCGCTCTACGCCATTCCATAAAATAGTCGCCAAATAAACGTCAGTTGCAACGTTTGAGTTATCAGCAAGGTTGGCATTGATTCGGGTAATATAAGTTAACCCAAGTTTGGCTATTGCAGCAGGTAGTAAGGTCAAAAAACCTTCAAATCCTGTATCCACAACGCACTTAATTTCTATGTTTGGACTTTCTAGAAGACACAGAATTATACCTATTTGAGCTTGAAGCCGAACTACAGTTCCATTGATCACTGTGCCGTCCTAAACAATGTACCACCAAGAGCGTAGACAGCATTAAAACCTATTCTTTCAGCCCAAAGTGCTGCATCAGCTTGTTTCGCTCTTAACCGCAAACTCGTTACAAGTAAATCATCACCTATTTCATATTCGCCTGTCTCAACATTAATCGAGACAATTTTGCCAATATTTTCTGGTGTTTCGACTTGAGGACGGATGCTATTTTCGTAGAGTTCTTTGCCACGTTGGGTAATTTCTTCGTCACTAAGTTTGGGCTTGGACATGCAGCAAATATCAAGAGCGTTAATTCCACTTCTATCCCGATTGTAAAACAGAAGCTAGAATTCGCCTGTAAAATTAAACAAGAGCGATCGCATCTGAAGCACAAAACAATGACACGGATTCCATTGGCAGAAGCCCAACTTCGTTTACCCGAACTGATTGCAAGTCTACAACCCGGTGAAGAAGTGCAGATTTTTTCCGGCGATACGCGCAGCGTCAAGCCTCCGGCTTATCGCACCGTCGCCAGACTGATTGCCGAACCCCAACCACCCCGCAAGCCTCGCCAGCCCGGTAGTGCAATCGGAACCCTAATCATCCTGTCCGAAGACGAAACCCACTTGAAAGACTTTCACGACTATATGCCATGAAGTTTCTGCTCGATACTCAGGCATTCCTCTGGTTTGTACTCAACGATCGCGCCCTTAGTCAAGTCGCCTGTGATTTGATTGTCGATCCCCTGAATGACATCTTGCTCAGTCCTGCAACAATTGGGAAATTGCCATCAAAGTTAGTATTGGTAAGTATCAAATTCCTGGAAATTTTGAAACATGGATAGAGCATCAAATCCAAGTTAACGAATTGGAAATATTACCCATTAAAGTTGCTCATGCAGCCGCGATCGTGACTCTGCCATTCCATCATAAAGATCCCTTTGATCGGCTTTTGGTTGCACAAGCAATCACAGAAAAGATCCCGATCATTAGCGTGGATGCAGTGCTAGACAATTATACAGTCACTCGTTATTGGTAAGTACGATAACCTACGATCAGTCGCAGTGCGATCGTCTTCGGCACACAGAAGACCTGGTGGAAAACATGGGAGTCAAGCGATCGCGTTAAAGTTGCAAGTGATTGACAGGCTTTTGCGTCGCCCTAAGTTTTCGCTCTTTACTGTCTTAACCTGTGCTGTGTACTTAGCAACGGCGATCGCGTTCTAGGTCGTGGATCACTTTCTCCAGATACCAGTTATCTGAGTTCCCTGGGTGTAACTGCCGTTGGTGTTTGAGCAGTCGTTTGGCTGTTGGAGTGTCACCACGGAGCAAGCCGATCAGTTCGCTTTGCAGTTTCCGGTTTCTTGGATCTGTCCGGTAGGAGCGAGAAACCTTGCCGCGTAGTTGGTGCGGCGACCGTGGTTTAAAAATTTGTTTCCACAGGTATTGAAGGTATCGGATCTGATAAATCAAGGCGCTCAGTAAGATGAAGCAATTACCTACCAGAAAAAGAATATGCAGTAATTGATGTAGAAGCATAATGAAGAGAGTGAGCAAGTGTTGTAACTCACTCTAAGATGCGGGGACTTTCCAGCGTTCAACCACGGGAAGTTCCCGCATTTTTGTTGTGGTTTTAGCAAAGATTTCATCGGTACTCTAGTCAATCGCCTTATAGTAATTTCTCACTTCGCTGTTTTTGATTACGCTACCTAGGTGTTAAAAGACTGCACATCAAGTGGAATTAGTCCAGTTATAGCTGGACAAGGGAGCGGATACCACTGTCCCCAAATCATAGCAAAAAGCGTTTTATTAGGACTGACGCGGGGACGCCGTGACACGGGGACGCACCAGAGGTTTTTATGATAACTAATTAACCGAAACGATTTCAAAGCGATATTTGCTGATTGGCAGAAGAGGCAAGCTGCAAGCGGAAGAGACTTGGTGTCATTGCAACCTAAGCAGCAGTCTAACAACACGGTGCACCGGACGGAACAGAGATAGTCGTTGAAAAACGTCGGATACAAAAGTGAAGATACAGACTTGCTATGAACCCACGTTTTTAAGCGTGGGTTCATAGCAGCATAGCTCAATGCTATGCAAGGCACCCTTGAAAGCGGTTTATTCAATCCTCCTGTCCGTGCAAAGTCTGCTGGGTAGAAGCACGCTGCTTGGCATAATACCGCTCCATAGCCGCCTTGCTTGCTTTACTGCCCTCTTCTGTCTTGGGATAACAGTAAGAACACATTCCACGCTCTACGCTTAATTTGCCTTTAATAAACCGACCACACATCTTGCAAGTGGGAAGTTGCTCACCTGAAGATTGGCGTAAGCGATATTCTTTAATGCGCTGATATCCTGATTTAGCCATTATTGTTTCTCCATTGGATCGGCTCGACCAATTCCTAATTCCAAAAGCTTCTTTTTGACATCCTCGCAGTTGGAACCACAGTAATAGTACTTTTTGTCTCGCAGATTTGCCAAGTAATAACCTGGTCTACCGCCGTTGATGCGAAACAACTCAATGATGATTTTGCTTTCTTTTAAACCATATTGTTCAACAATATGAGTTAGACTAGCCGACGTATCTGTGGGATTATAGAAAATTCCACTAGGCTCTACAGCGAACCACTTAGTCCCCACGCGATCGTAGATTCGGTAATAGACTGGACTAACAATTTTGGACATGACCTGTTAAACTTGTAGTGAAGGTTGTTGGAAGCCCCTAAGTGTCAGTTAAGGGCTTCCGTAATTAGCTTAGTTAGGGTTATTCGTCGGACTCAGGATCATCAGACTCTTCTATCCCTAGTTCTTCGCGGACTTCCTCGTTAGAGGTTAGTTCGCGCCGACCCGTTTTTAGATCGTGTTCCACCCAGTATTCTTTCGTTTGCTGGGTATCGTCTTCGAGAGGCTCGAAAACTTTCTCTATTTGCGGGTTTTTGCTTTGACCGTTTCCAGATTGAACCATTTTTAACACCTCCTGATAAGGGTGTAATTTTGTTTAAGCCTTATGTTATTAATGATAACATTTCGATTTATGAGTGTCAAGAAATACGAGAGTATGGGTGATTTTAAGTAGAGACTTAACTCTTTGTTATGGCATCCCCTCCTCGTCTTTGATAATTAGCACAAAAAAAACCCAGATCAATATAACAAATAGCACATTGACTGTAAACTAGGGGAAGCGACCGCCCAACGGGCACTGCGCTTCGCGCAATCGTCAATATATACCCTAACAAGACGCTTGTGTTGTGGCGTCAATCGCAAGCCAAATAAGCGTGTTTATTCGCTTTCGATCCCACATATGACCAGATCATATTTTAAAAATAAATGAATACTTTTTCGTACATAATAGGAGCAAGAATTGAAATTCAACAAGGCACTTTCACTATCACAGGTTCTGGTGGTTTGCCTAACCGTCCTGGAGATGCTTATGTGTCATCCTATCCCACAGGTACTGTACGGAATATAGAGGCTGATGGCACATCGCGTCCGTGGCAAAAAGGCGATCCAATTGTGGAACCGCAAGGTGTTTATCGTTTACCTTCTAGGCATCTGGTTTTGAGTCGAGAATGCTCTATTTGAAACCTGACGTAGCTAATAGAGCAACCCACACGCCTAGGAATAAATTCCTAGGCTAATAGCTGAAGTCGGCTTAAGCCGACTAGAACTTTGAGCTATTAGCTGAAGTCGGTTTAAGCCCAATACGGTTGGTGTTAGCGCCAAAAACCTTAACCCGCGTAGGTTGGGTTGAGGAACGAAACCCAACAAACCGCGAAAATGTTGGGTAACGCATTGCCTTAACTGAACCGTATTGGGTTTAAGCCGACTGGAACTTTCACCGAATGAGCGTCCGTTTCAACGGACTTGAGCTCTTAGCCACGACTTTGGTTCCTGGCATTGAGTGTAGAGCGATCGCTCCTTTCGTAAGCTTCTGCCGTTTTCAGCAATGCAAGCCCACCATTACCCGGATCTGGTGGGCTTTAGCCCGGACTACACTACTTAAGATTTTTCACAAATGATTTAGGATTCCTATATATAACTTGATGAATTAAACACAATGTCTTTTCTCGATGAAATTAATAACACCAACGCATTAATTGTGGGAGGAAGCCAAGGGATTGGTCTTGGTTTTGTGCAAAAATTGCTGCAAGATACCAGGATTGCCAAGGTTTATGCAACCTATCGTCAGCCAGAGTCGGCATCGGAGTTACTTGCTCTTCAAAAGGAACACTCTGACCGATTAATTTGTCTAGTCATGGATATTACTGACGAATCACATATTGTTGAATGTACCCAAAAGATAGGTGCTGAAGTTAACACGCTTCATTTAGTTGTCAACTGTGTAGGACTCCTACATGAAGGTAACGTGCAACCTGAAAAAAGCTTAAGACAAATCAATCCAGAACAATTGCTGCGCTACTTCCAGGTTAACAGTATTGGCTCGGTGCTGCTTGCTAAACATCTATTGCCACTATTGCGTCATCGCGATCGCAGTATTTTTGCCAGTATTTCAGCTAAAATTGGTAGTATAGGAGACAACAAACTTGGTGGCTGGTATGGCTACCGAGCCTCCAAGGCTGCACTCAACATGTTTATGCGAACAGTAGCGATCGAGTATGGAAGAAGCAGCCCTAAGACTCTGGTGGTAATGTTACACCCTGGTACAACCGATACAAGACTTTCCCGTCCTTTCCAGGGAAATGTACCTGCTGACAAATTATTCTCTGTAGAGCGTACCGTCACCCAATTGCTGGCTGTCATCGAACAGCTTCAGGACGGAGATAGCGGACAGTTTTTTTCGTGGGATGGTAGCCGATTGCCTTGGTAGGTATAATATCATGTCCGGCAAATCATATCAAGTCCTACCTACTGATTGGCGAGCCAAAGTAATTTTTTGATAATCCAAAAACTCTATTTGCTTAGTCAGGGCACCAGTACTCAGATCAACGCTGTACAGTGCCCCCTTAATACCATACTTGTTGGGGTTACCTAACGCGTAGAATTGACCGTCTCCAGAGCAGACCAAGCTGTTGAAGCCATTGCGCCAATTAACGCCGTTCAAGCTGAATCGCGGTAGCCTAATGAGCCGTCTGGACCGAAGGTCAAGCTGCACCAGACTTGTGCCACCTCTAAACCCAGCGGAAACCGCATAGATATTTCCATTCGGGCACTGGGTCAGATTGCTAAACCACTCGTTCGTGGGCAGGTGAAAATTGATGAAATTAAGCTTACCAGTGTGGATGTCAATATTTGCTAGCCTATAGGGTGAACGACCATTTGTTCTAGCCACTAGACCAATCAGTGAGCCGTCATTAGTGGCCAGCAAACTCCAAAGCGCGTCCTCGGGAGCAAGTCCTGATACGTTCATGGTTTGTGAAGACGAACCCACAATTGTTGTGAGGCGACTGGGATTGGCCTGCTGACGGCTGCCGGTGGGGTTAGTTGATAGTATGAGTGTGCCATCAGCCGTGGAAGTGAAACCACCTAGCTGATCGTAGGGTCGCAGGGTTTGTGTGGCGCTGACCAAAGAGTTCGTCGGCGATTGAACCTGAATGTTCATTTGCTGCTGAACCTGACCGGTCTTTAGGGCTAAGGTCTGGACGACCACTTGACTAGTGACTGTGGTGGGGCTACTGGCTTGGCGGCTCAGGCTCACACCAGCCAGAATCGGCGATTTCAAAGTTGGCACTGTTAGTGCGTTGAGCCTGCTGGCAAAGGTACTGATCCCAGTTACTGCGGTGCCTGCGATAATTAGCTGACCAAATTTTCGACGTGTTATGCCGTGATTCATCTGTGCATTCCTAAACTTGTGATTGCAACTGGACATTGATATAAGAAGTAATATCGTTCAACGCATCTCCGACATAAGGGTAGTCACCAGGACCAAAATTACTACACAGACCACTACCGTCGGAGTTGTCACAGATTTGCACTGTTAAGCCTACAGGCACACGCAAGGATCTGATGGTATTGTTGCCCACAATATCTAAGTCGCCTCGAGCTGCTCTGTAGACTCCAGGCAGGAAGCTTTGAGAAGCTCCAGCAAAATTCGCATCTACGTAGAAAGTTGCCTGTAGCGAGGTATTGGTCTTTTGCGTTAGCTGAACCCATTGCGCCACTGAGGGAATTCTATTCGTGTCAGTAATAAAGAGCATGTACCAACCTGGTGGTGCTAGGTTCGGGTTCCCCGTTACCGTGACATTGAGCGCAGTGTCAGTCCTAGAGTTGATTGGCAAGTCCACGAGCCGCTGTTCTGTATCGAGGCTATGGGTAATCGCCATAGGTTTAATGAGATGCACCCATTGGATTTTGCTGGCTTGGTCTGTCTGGATCGTGATTGTCCCCCCGTAGGTAACAGTTTGGGAAGCACTGTTAATCACTGGTCGTTGACTCTGAAATAGGTAAGGCGGACTATACACTTCCACTCGCAGTTCTTCGCTCAAAGGACTGTCACCACCCGCACACTGTTCCAGCGTATTGCCCTGGTCGAGGCATTCATTTAGCCGCTGGGGATTTCCTCCGGCGGTGAAGACGCTGCCATCTGGCAGGAGTAACGCCAGTGAATGATATACACGGGTTTTGACGTTTGCCGTCGCTACTTGTTTCCAGGTATTGGTCAGTGGATCGTAGATCTCTGCTGGTATATTTGTATTCGCTTGACCTGTCTGCTCATTTGCTTTGCTGCCATTACAAACGAACACCGTGCGATCAGGCAACAAAACTGCGCTGAGGTGCATGCGGGGGTTGTTTAGATATGGTGCTGGCTTGTATGTTAGATCGTTAGCCTTTAGATCTACTATATTGACCCTGTTAGTTGCAGTTGTGTTGGTGTTACGAGTACCGCCACCCAGAATCATGACCCGCTGGTCTTGTGCAGGCGGTAGCAGCACACTGGTAGCTTGGTTGCCAAAGTCTGGCTGTTCTAACCCACCAAAGTTTCCAAACAGGGGCGTTTCCCAGGAGGTACTTTTATACAGGTTCAGTATGCGTGGGGAGACATTCTGGTTAAAGTCGAAGTGGGCACCTGCGTAGAAAACTGCCCCATTCTCCATTAGGAAAAGGCTTGCATACAGCGGGAATGGACTGGTGCCTTCAAAAACAGTCCAGCTATCATCAGCAGGGGAATAAATTTCAGGCAAGTAGTTCAATCCGCCACTTTCTGTGTAGCCTGACACCGCCAGCACTCGACCGTCGCCTAGGGTGACCTGAGTTGGGTACCAGCGACCTCCAAACATCGGTTGCACAACTTTCCATGCCAGGGTGTTGCGATTAAAGATAAAACTATCCTTTAGGCCATAAAAGTAAAAATTACCTACGGTATTGTTGTATTTATCAGTACCTCCCGCAACCAGTACGCTACCATCGGGCAGCAGTGACTGTCCACCACAGAAAAGGTCAAGGGGAACTCCATTTGCATCTTGTGGGGATGCTATCAAGACAGAGAAATTTTGGTTGCCATAGTCAACAACAATACCACCATTGGGGGTTCGAGTTGGATTGTTGCCCGAACCATTGAAGAATAATATTCTGGATTTTCCATTCCCATTTGGGGGCAATAAAACAGCATGGATCGGCGAGATTGGAGATTTGTTCGACCATACATCCCATTTGCCCGAAGTCGCTGGATCACTCTGGCCTAGGGCTATGAGCTTTTCAGTGTGTGCTTGATTTAGGTTTGTAGTAGCGTCAGATAGCTGAATCATTTGACTTGAGTGCATCGTTAATCAGGGAGTGGGGATAGTCTCTGGTTTTGAGAGTGGAAAGTAGGAAAGAGAAATTTTCATGCTAGGTGGTGTACGCAGTTCATGCCGACTGTGTGGTTTCCATTCTCACGAATCACTCTACTCACTAGTCATATCGTGTCCGGTTGAGTACCTATAATTAGGAAGTACCTAGACATTCACCGAAAACGTAGTAACCCAAGCCTGACGGATTACTAAGGCTAATGAGGAACTTCTTAATTTCTTAAGAAGCGCACACCTCCACTTCGCGGTAGGTGTGTTGAGTACTAACACTTAGGTAATGTTAGTTTCTGATCAGAAAAGCTAATTTTTCTGTGAAGGTGTTGTCGGCTAATAAGCATTTGTAGTCTTCGATGATACAATATGTAGCATCAAAGGCTACAGAGTCCCCTGATACCCAAGTGCTAAGTCACAATAAGTTATTTTTTAATGAATATAAGGAAATTGTAACCGTGATTATATTGAATATTTAAATTTAAATGGACAAAAATTATACATCAACAAAGATATACTGTTTTTCATCAAAGATACTGAGCGTTTATTCCTTGTAGACACAAGAAAAATTTGACTTAATAAAGGTCAGTAGACCGAAAAGTTACCTTGACAGACTCTAGCTTCAATCGAGTTAAGAATGCCCTGTATGCCATAAAAACACTTACACAAAGCATTAGACATAGTCGTGAATGCCCCCCGTTCTACAAGGGTTGTAGACAACGCACAATTAATTTCTGGAGATGTCTATGGCAATCCTATTTGAATTCCAAACTGAATAGTCCTGAGAAACCCGGTTTCGCACTCCTGACACCGGGTTTCTCCAAGGAAAGCGAATCATTTAGGACTGCTATATTAATTAACCTTTTAGGGAAAGCCATCAAATTCACTATGAAGATTATGTTATTATTAATACTTTTGTAGTAAGTATGAGCAAAAATGTCAAAATTCTATGACTTTTACACACGCTTTTGGCTAATCTCAAAAGAGGAAATTATAACCAATATCTCCAAAATTGCCAGTTATTTGCTTAAATTCGTCAATTCCTAATGAATCATAAAGCAAACATTAAGCAAAGGTTATGCTAATATGCAGCAAATATCTTCAGCAGGTAGGATGCGATCGCGTCTGTCGTGGTGGTATAGGTTTATATCTTTTTATAAACTCAACTGTGCATTGGTCTAAGGACGTTGCTGAATCAAGATATGACAATCCACTACCTCAAGAAATCATGTTCTCGAACACCATTTGTAAGTCTCTCGTCAGGTCGTTAACTGCAAGTCTTGCTGCTAGACGGTTTGTCTGATAAGTTGACCAGCGTTCTGTCACTGAAATCGGCTCACTGACGGTAAGCCGTGCTTTTCGCCAACCTAACCGAGGTCGTCGAGGGTTTTTCTCCCCTTTAATGCGAGTGATAACATCGAACAAAAGTAAGGACGTTTCCGCAAATCTTTCAAAGGAAGGCTTTTGCTGAACATAGGTTCCTGTCACTGCTACGAAACTCTCCACCAAGCGCATATGTAGCATCCGCACAGAGGCTTCCTCAGCAATCCAGTCTGCTAAGCCTCGCTGTAAGGGGGATAAAGTGTGCAAGTTTGATAAATCCCCCCGGTAAATATCATCCCAGCCTGCTGACTCTATTCGACGACATCGCTCAATCACAGTTCCTTGAGGTTCAAGACGAAAATATTGCTCTGCCGCCTGTAGGGATCTATTTAGTAAAGCCTGAAGCCGAGTATTAAGCACTTGGTTAGGATTAGTAGATGAGTCTGTGACGGTTGGGGTTGGAACTAGTGGCTTTTGGTGATAATAGCGATCGTAAAACTCTTCCATTTGTCCAAGGACATGTTCACCCAGGCGCAACAGTCGTTCGTAGAAAACCTTTTCTCGGTTCACGAGGTGAGAATGACCTGTTCGCTGCACTGACAAGCCGCTATCAGCTTCCAATTTGCTTAAAAGCCAGTCTAGTTTTGCCCAAGGTGGATTGACGTAACTATATTGAATGCCAATGGGAACAATCAGAACTTCCTCAGTTCGGTGAGATCTCACCAAGTCTTCTACACACCAGAAACTCAACTGACCAACGCCTGGTTCCAGAGGGCTGACAATTTCGCTATGTCCATTAGTCGCTCCTTCTGGAGCCACAGACAATGGTAATTTACCGTTAACAAACAAATCCCGTGCTGTTCGCAGACTCACCCGGTCTAGCTTTCCGCGATAAATTGGCAAACCTCCTAACCAGGAAAACATCCAACCAAGCCATTCCCCAGCCCACAGAGTCATCCCCCGGTCATAGAGAAAATGAGAATGAATTGGGTATTGCAGTGAGATACCCTGTTGACGAGCCATCTCTGGTACAGCATAGGATAACAGATACATCATACACAGGGGATCGTCAACTTCAGGGTGGCGAAATGCTATTAAAAAACGAATTTTACCAGCCTGAAATTTTTGGTAGAGATCAGTGAGTATCTCCACATTCACAGTTTCAATCTGCGCAATACCAACTGGTAACCACGGTCTTGTCCGGAACCGCAGCAAGACTGGCAGCAACCCCCGGATAACATAGTATACCAGTGGGTTAAAGCGCTGTGGGATAAACTCTAAGGGTGGTTGAGCGTGGTGAATCGAATGGGGCACAATAGCTGTTCGTGAATAGGTTTGAGTAGATTTTATCGAGCGGTGTCACTCTACTTATGTCGGATATTTTCATAAATCTTCAAATATTCCGCTCCTGGGTGGTTCCAGGAGTAATCATACTCCATACCCTGAATGACAAGTTGCTGGAACTCTTCAGGATTGTGATCCCACAACCCAATAGCACGATCCATCGCCGACTCAAGAGCGTAATCATCGGTGTTATAGAATACATAGCCATTGCGTTCTTCCGGGGGCTTGCTTTGGTCGTAGTCTCGGTCAAACACGGTATTCACCAGTCCACCGACTCCTCGGACAATGGGCACAGTGCCATACTTTAAGCCAATCATCTGGGTAAGTCCGCAGGGTTCGTAATTGCTAGGGACAATAATCATATCCGCCCCTGCATAAATCAAGTGGGATAATTCTTCGTTAAAGCCAAGTTCTAAATGACAGTCAGGGTTATCATTCAAGTAGTTTTTCTCGTGCTGGAAATGGGCATTGATTCCTGGCTCAGTCGCCGACCCCAACAGCACAAATTGCGCTTCTTTGTCAAGAGTATAATAAATGGCGTGATGCACCAGATGAACGCCTTTTTGATTGTCCAACCGACCAATGTAGGCAATAATAGGTTTATGGACATCGCGCAGCAGAAGCCGTTCCCGTAGCGCTTTTTTGTTCTTAGCTTTGTCTTCTAAGTTATCTTTGGTGTAGTGCTGGGGAATATAGCGGTCAATTTCGGGATTCCAAAAATCATTATCAATGCCGTTGAGAACTCCACTAAACTTATCCTGATGCAAATGTAAGGTATGACCTAAACCACAGCTAATATCTGTGTAGTGAGCTTCCCAAGCATGGTGTGGTGAAACTGTGGTGACAGCATTGGAGTAAACTATCCCCCCTTTCATCAAGTTCAAGGCAAAGGGGTTGAAGTTGTCACGCAACTTATCATACTGGAAGTAATAAGCGGATTGGTTTAGACCCGTTGCCGAAAGAATCTCAACACCAGCCATTCCCTGGTGTTTAAAGTTGTGGATGGTGTAGCAAACCCGTGGGCGATCCATGCCATGATATTTGTAAATCTCATAGAGCATGACTGGAACTAAGCCGGTCTGCCAGTCATGGCAATGGATGATATCGGGTCGTTTGTTGCTCTCAAGCAGAAATTCTAAAGCGGCTTTACTGAAGAACGCAAAGCGCATATTGTCGTCATGACAACCGTAATAGCAGCCTCGATTGAAGAAGTTATCATCTGAGTGGGGTTCAATAAAGAAACACACCCTCCCATGTACCCAACCACAGTAGACAGAACAGTGAATTGCAGCGCCATACCAGGGTACCCACAAGTCACGATAGGCATCATGGAGTCCCCAAATATGGTCGTAGCGCATGGAATCATACTTCGGCAGAATCAGCTCGACGCTATGCCCCCGGATTTCTAATTCGCGACTGAGTCCGTAAACGACATCGCCTAAGCCTCCGGCTTTAATAACAGGAGCGCATTCTGAGGCAACCTGTACGATGTACATTTCCACTCCTTACTTACTTAATAAACGAAATTATACTTTCCTTGTGTTCTCCAAAGATATATCAAAAGATGTATAGCAATCCTATTTAAGATCCCAACAAGGGGGACAAGGGGGACAAGGGGGACAAGGGGGACAAGGGGGACAAGGGGACAAGGGGGACAAGGGGGACAAGCCGCTACGCGGAAATTCACGCACTCCCCACTCCCCACTCCCCATTCCCCACTCCTCCGACTTACTTACTACTTTCTTCCTCTATACTTTTACGTAGTTCGATAAATTGTTTACCAGCATCAGTAATTTTCAAGTAATCTGAAAGATTATTACCTTCATATGGAATGCTACGAATCCTCTCTACATTATCTATATAGCCTATATCCCGAAGGTAATAAATTTCTCTTTCTAAAATGTCATTCATTTTATAAGGACCAAAATTACCTGAACCAATTCTCTTGAGGTTGTCATACATTGATTTGGACATTGACAACAACACGAGCTTGTCTGTTCTTGCTTTAGCTGTAGCAATTTTCTTGTTGATTGTACCTAGTTTTGTTTCAAAATTTCCTCTGTCAAATGTAAATGAAACAACATCATCAAGACGAGGAATCAGAAACAGTAACATTGCAACAACAACAATTGCTACTAGAAGTTCCACAGAAGTTTTCCCCGACAACAGCATAATCAGCAATATTGCTTCGAGGAAAGCAATACATGTAAACGCTGCCCACCATTTTGTTGAGTATTCTTGATTCACGTTTTTTGTCCTAATAACTCCCAATAAAAAGCAAATTTTACAAGATAAACTTAATTATAGTTGCTCATTTAGAATGTCTTGATGTCCAGTCACTTTGCGTCTTGATTTCACAACATTTCGCATAAAAAATGTAGTAAAACATGCTTATTTACGGTTAAAAAATGAGCATCGAAGAACAAAAACTTCGTGATTTAATTTTCCTTGTTCCAGCCAAAAACTTACGCTCACGTAGGTTGGGGAGCACCTCGTGGCACTCTTGGTTTCCCTCTGTAGGCGACTGGCGTTTGAGGTACGAAACCCAACATTTATCGGCATTTGTTGGGTAACGCTTATGCGCTCTACCCAACCTACAATTATCTTCCCCCACACCCTCACACCCCACAAAGATTGCGAAGCGCGGTAAACTTCCTTACGGAGTTGATCTCAATCCATCATGACAACCATTAACGAAAATTATCTCAAGCTCAAGGCGGGGTATCTGTTCCCGGAAATTGCCCGACGGGTGAATGTGTTTGCACAAGCAAACCCGGATGCTAAAATTATTCGGCTGGGGATTGGAGATGTGACGGAACCATTGCCGGAAGCTTGCCGGACAGCTATGATCAAAGCTGTAGAAGAAATGGGCGATCGCACCACCTTCAAAGGTTACGGTCCTGAACAAGGGTATGATTGGCTGCGCGAAAAAATTGCGGCTCAAGATTTCCAAGGGCGTGGCTGTGAGGTTGACAAAAGTGAAATCTTCATTTCCGATGGCTCAAAGTGTGATACGGGAAACATTCTGGATATTTTCGGCAATAACAACACCATTGCGGTGACAGACCCCGTGTATCCAGTATACGTTGACACCAATGTGATGGCAGGGCACACAGGTCCTGCAAATGAGGCGGGTGAGTTTGGTGGCTTAGTATATCTACCAGTTACCGCCGAGAATCACTTCACAGCCGAGATTCCATCCCAGAAGGTAGATTTGATTTATCTATGCTTCCCCAATAACCCCACAGGCGCGGTAGCAACCAAGGAACACCTGAAGGCGTGGGTAGATTACGCTAAGGCAAATGGCTCTATCATATTCTTTGATGCAGCTTACGAGGCGTTTATTTCTGATCCGGAAATTCCCCACTCGATTTATGAAATTGAAGGAGCAAGAGATTGCGCGATCGAGTTCCGCTCATTCTCTAAGAATGCAGGCTTTACAGGGACCCGTTGTGCGCTTACAGTAGTACCCAAGACACTAACAGGTAAGGCATCAGATGGTTCAGATGTAGAATTGTGGAAGCTTTGGAACCGTCGTCAATCGACAAAGTTTAATGGGGTGTCCTACATTGTTCAGCGAGGGGCTGAGGCGGTTTATTCACCAGAGGGACAAGGGCAAACCAAAGCACTGGTAAACTTCTACATGGATAATGCCAAAATTATCCGCGAGCAGCTAACGGCAGCGGGCTTGCAGGTGTATGGTGGTGTCAATGCGCCCTACGTTTGGGTGAAGACACCGAATGGTCTATCTAGCTGGGATTTCTTTGATAAACTGCTGCAAACAGTGAATGTGGTTGGTACACCTGGTTCTGGTTTTGGCGCGTCCGGTGAGGGCTACTTCCGCATTTCCGCGTTTAATAGCCGCGAGAATGTTGAGGAAGCAATGAAGCGGATTACCGAGAAGTTTAAGGTGTAATATCTCTCTCGTAGGGCGATTTTTCCATCCAGAAAAATTACTATCTGTGCTGTAATTTTCGGCTAAACAAGTGGTTGGCGATCGCCCCCGAATAAGAGGTGATCGCTTTTGTGTCAGTTGTTGGTATTGAACCGGGAAGTCCTTAAACTCTTCTGCTTCACTTGAAGTTATCGTCCCTTGCTGTGTTCTACATACGTACGTAGTACGTCATTAATGAGCGTTTGATACCCTTTGTTCTTCGCGTGTTCCTTGAACCATTGGAGGACATCGGTATCGATTCTGATGCTTATCGCTTCAGTTCTTGGCTTTCGCTCGACGAGTTTCGCGTTCCTGAAGAATTCCTCGTCCAACTCCGGGATGTCAGAGAGATCGATTTCTTCGTCGGACATTTCCAAAAGTCTCTTTTCCCGCTCTTTGAGGGACATATTAGGAGAAAAATTTTGCTTCTTCATACAACCGTCGCTCTTGTTTAGTAGCTTTTCTTACCGAGATTATCCGGGTAATACCATTTCTTTCGGTATGAACAACGAGAACCATAATCACTTGTCCTTGTGTCACAAGCGGCATTTGCCCGATTGATACTTCTCGTGCTTCCCCATAGTCGAAACGGTCATCCACACGGGTTAGTAAATCAGGGTCATCGAACACGACCAAGGCTAGTTCAAAGTCGATGCCGTGCTTCGTGATGTTTACCCTGTTTTTCTCCTCGTCCCATTCAAACTCCATATATGCGTATATACAATACAGTATATACGATATCGAGGGAGAAGTCTATTCACATGAAGTTTTGTGAAGCATGTAAACAAGCGACGTGACCTTTCGGTGTCAATTAGACTGAGCTTATATACTTATATTGCCCAAAGGTGCCAAATGCCAGATCCAGAGAAGAACGTTATTAAGATCGATCCAGCAACTCTGTTGTTGATTGTATCTGCGCTGATACTCTTACCCCTGCTTTTAACTGGTTTTTTCTCACAATAAACTCTCAAGATCCTCGGGGAATGAGTTTGTTATTTGTTGATTGTTGATGGTTGTTTGGTAAGACAACCAACAACCAACAACCAACAACCAACAACCAACAATTCCTATTTTCCGACCAGAAGCGCCCGCAAAGCTTCTACGAGTTTGTCTACACTCTCTTGGCGACTGTTATAACCCATCAGACCAATCCGCCAGACAATACCAGCCAGTTCACCCAAGCCACCGCCAATCTCGATATTATACTCATTCAACAACCTGCGGGAGAGCGCCTTGCCGTCCACTCCTTCAGGAATGCGAACTGTGGTCAGAGTGGGTAACCGAAACTCACGTTCAACATGGAGGGAAAGTCCCAAACTCTCCAAACTCTCCCAGAGATACTCTACATTGTTTTGGTGTCGTTGCCAACAATTTTCCAAACCCTCCTCTGCCACTAGCCGCAGGGCTTCCCGTAAGGCATAGTAGAGATTGATGGGAGCAGTGTGGTGATAGACACGTTCCTTGCCCCAATATTTACTGAGTAAAGATACATCCAGATACCAGTTTTTTACCTTTGTACGACGCTGCTGCAACTTCTCCATTGCTCGCTGACTCAATGTCAGAGGTGATGCTCCCGGCGGACAACCTAGCCCTTTCTGGCTACAGCTATAGGCTAAGTCAACACCCCACTGATCTAGGAAGATTGGAACACCACCCAAGCTTGTCACTGTATCCACCAGTAGCAAACAGCCAAATTCCCGACACAAGTCACCGACACCTTCCAACGGCTGACGAGCACCTGTGGAGGTTTCCGCGTGTACTAGAGCCAGAATTGCTGGACGATGGGTTTCTAGGGCAGTCTGTAGTTCTTGTAGTGTAAAAATCTGTCCCCAAGGTTTGGTAATAGTTCGCACATCAGCACCATAACGCCCAGCCATATCCACCAGGCGATCGCCAAAGTATCCCGCTACTCCCACAAGAACCACATCCCCAGGTTCTACGGAATTGGCAATTGTAGCTTCCATTGCCGCCGTACCTGTACCACTTACGGCAATAGTCAGGGAGTTTTCTGTTTGCCACACATAGCGCAACAGTGACTGAATCTCATCCATCAGTGCCAAAAAAGCTGGGTCAAGATGCCCAACCGGCGGCGTATTCATAGCTTGCAGAACCTCGGTGTGAGTATTCGAGGGTCCTGGTCCCAATAGCAGACGCTGAGGCATTTCCAGAGGTTGGAGTTGTAATTTTTGGCTGTTGTTGATTGAAATTGTTTGCATCAAATCAAATGACCCTATGTTGCTACACTCTTTACTCTACTTGGATTTCAGACTTTTTCTTACATCGAAGGTTGTAGAAATAGCAAGAGGTCAGCCCCTTCTCCCCTTGGGAGAAGAACACGAAGGAAATCCAAGTCTTACGACTTGCACCTTGAAAGGGCTGGAGAATAGGACTAGCCCTTTCAAGGTGGGTAAAAAATTTGGAAAATCATGTCCAATTTTCGACATTTCTTCTTCGTGTACTTCGTGTCTTCTCCCAAGGGGAGACGCTACGCGAACGCGGTTTAAAAAGATTATTGAACCACGAAGACGCGAAGTACACGAAGAAGAACCAAGTCTTTCGACTTGCACCTTGAAAGGGCTGGAGAATAGGACTTACGCATTGACAGACATAACTAACTGTGGATTACCTCTTGTTACAGGGCTGCTGCCTTGTAATGCTCTTATGGGATATACTATTCGCAAGCAAATTAATTGATACTCAAGACAACTGCTAAAGCTTTGCTGATATTCTGCATCTGCTCGTCTGACAAAATTCCCAGTTTGCGAATTAATCGCTGCTGTGAGATTGAACGCACTTGAAATGTATCAGCGGCAGAAGTTTTACTTAAACCATTTTCAGTGCTAGGTTCTAATCGAACCATCCACAAGACTTCAGCAAAAGCATCATTCCATGCAGTAATTGGCACAACAACTTTCAATCTTAAAGTGCCAATTTCATCATTATTAACAATGATTGCAGGGCGGGTTTTGCCAATTTCATCTCCAACAGTGGGGTCAGAATTAAACAGCCAAATTTCACCTCTATGCATAATCTTGATATTCACAGAAGTCTTCTGTATCTCGGTCAGCGAAAATTACCACTTCACTTCCTTGTTCATAAAAAGAACGCATTACTTCAGCAGCTTCAGCTAAACTTAGTTCTTTTTGAGGGCTGACTTTTGATTTGGCGACAATTTCCTCACGAATTAACTTTGATGCCGTTTCTATTACTTCCAAACGTTCTTCAGCCGTCATCTTTTTCAGCGCTTCCAAGACTTCTGCTTTGGTCATAATTAATCCATCATGAGCGCGTTGTTGTGAGCATCCCAATAGCTGCGGGCTAGGCGAATCCGCCGACAAACTTCTTTAATCAGCGCCTCTCCAGTAAGTAGACCGTCTTGCTTTGCCATACTTTTAGGACTTACGCATTGACAGAAACGACAAACTGTGAATTACCTCTCGTTACAAGGCTCTGCCTTGTAATGTTCTTGTGGGAGGCTCTGCCTCCCAGTTTGACGGGAGGCAGAGCCTCCTTGATCTCATTCTGTGACAGCAGCCTAGGAACGAGGCAGGGCAAGAGTTTTAGGTTAACAAGGGTTAACAGCACATGATGGTCAGTCTGTAAAGTGCGTAAGTCCTAACTTTATAGATGCCCTAAATCCCTATTCTATTACCCAAAAATTATTGTAGAGCTATTTCTACTTGATTACGTTTGGAAACCCATGACATTTCCGGTATGGTGCATTCACTCTTACGGTTCATGGGAGAGCGATCGCTCATTCTCCGTCAACTAACAAGGGCGGGTAGTTGATGTAGATGTAGGTTGGGTGATCGGTAATCAACCCAACATTTATGGGCATTTGTTGGGTTTCTCGACGGTAAGCCCAACCTATCATTATAGGTATTTATTAGCCAGAAGTCAACAGGAAGCATCTGCGCCCTCAAGTCGCGCCATAATAGAGTTAGTGACGACAATAATGGTGTATAAGTTTGAGCGAATTTCTTGCCGAGCGTGCAGTAAATTCCCTCATGCGCAGAGATTCCAATAATAGAGCTAGTGACGACCATAATGGTGTACAAGTTTGAGCAGTTAAATCCAAGGGAGGTAGAACAGATGTTAGGAATTACACTCCAAGAAACGCGAGTATACCGGGAAATTAAGCAAGAGGGAGCGCGATCGCTCATTCTCCGTCAACTAACCCGACGAATAGGAGAATTACCCCCAGTTTTACGTGAACGTGTAGAAACTCTGTGTTTGGAAGAATTAGAAAATCTAGCCGTAGCATTGCTTGATTTTACCAGTATGGCTGATTTACAAGCTTGGCTAGAAGCTCTTGGAGATTAAAATATCGACGATACATGTAAGAATTCAGCACTCAGGAGTCAGAAGCCAGAATTTCGTGCGAAGTCTATGATTTTTGGGATCTTCATTTCATCAAATTTACCCCTGAGTCTTTAACCATTGCTGGCGACTGAATTCTGGTGACTGAATTCTTTGATGGGGAGTACCTACTAGTGCGTATGAATACGTATATGAGGACAAATATGATTAAATATATTAAAACATCAATGCAGTAAGTTCTTTCATGCGTAGAGATTCCATATTCTACAAGCTCTTTCAACAATACCCAGCATTAGTATTTGAATTGTTGAAAAATCCTCCAGAAAATGCAGCAGAGTACAAATTTGATTGCGTAGCAGTCAAAGAACCAAAATTTGAAATCGATGGAGTATTTCTGCCACCAGAGGATAAAAAAGAGGGGGTTGTCTATTTTTGTGAAGTCCAGTTCCAAAAGGACGAATTGCTCTACGAACGGCTATTTGCCGAATCCTTATTATATTTCTACCGTAACCGCCACAGATTTAAAGATTGGCAAGTAGTCGTCATCTACCCGAACCGCAACACAGAACAAACTGATACTTATCCCTATCGAAACCAACTCAACACAGACCAAGTACATCGGATATATTTAAATGAGTTGGGAGATATTCGCACTCAACCGTTGTGGGTGGCGCTGATGATGCTAACTACGGTGGAAGAGAAATTAGCACCCCAAGAAGCTAGGTATCTATTAGCCAGAAGTGAACAGGAAGCATCTGTGCCATCAAGTCGCGCCATAATAGAGCTAGTGACGACAATAATGGTTTACAAATTTGAGCAATTAAATCAAAGGGAGATAGAACAGATGTTAGGAATTACACTTAAGGAAACGCGAGTTTACCGGGAAATTAAGGAAGAGGGACGATTCATGGGAGAGCGATCGCTCATTCTCCGCCAACTAACTCGACGAATAGGAGAATTACCCCCAGTTTTACGGGAACGTGTAGAAACCCTGTGTTTGGAAGAATTAGAAAATCTAGGCGTAGCATTGCTTGACTTTACCAGCATGGCTGATTTACAGGTTTGGCTAAAAGCCCTTGAAGATTAAAATATCGACGATACTGGGGAGTATCTACTTGCCTCAACAATCTATTCATTGCCAAACGAACATTCTCAATTTCTACGTTAAATCTCCCCTCTTCTGGTGAGGGGAGCAACCGATGGATACTGCTTACAGCTTGATTTTTAACCGATGACAGATTTGTACACTTCAAGCACAAATGTAGCACGGATGTTAGAAATTACACTTAAGGAAACCCGATTTTACCGGGAAATTAAGGAAGAGGGACGACAAGAGGGACGGGAAATTGGAGAGCGATCGCTCATTCTCCGCCAACTAACTCGACGAATAGGAGAATTACCCCCAGTTTTACGTGAACGTGTAGAAACTCTGTGTTTGGAACAATTAGAAAATCTAGCCTTAGCATTGCTTGATTTTAGCAGCATGGCTGATTTACAAGCTTGGCTAAAAGCCCTTGAGGATTAAAATATCGACCATACCTATAGCAATCCTATTTGAGTTACAAACACCTCTGGCTTGTCCCCCTTGTCCCCCTTGTCCCCCTTGTCCCCATCACCCGCCCGCCCGACACACCTTTAACCGCTCCCGTACCTCTGGATGAGTCACAAAATAATCTTGCAACCACTCACAACCCCGCGCCAGCAAATCATCCAACCCGTCAACTCGCCACACCTTGGCGGTATTGTCCGATGATGCAGTGACAATGCGCTGTCCATCCGGGCTAAAGGCCGCGCTGATGACACTGCTCTGATGCCCTGTGATGTCAGCAAGCAAATTGCCTTTGGTGTCCCACACCTTGGCAGTTTTGTCCGATGATGCAGTGACAATGCGCTGTCCATCCGGGCTAAAGGCGGCGCTGGTGACAATGCCCTGATGCCCTTTGATGTCAGCAAGCAAATTGCCTTTGGTGTCCCACACCTTAGCGGTTTTGTCGAATGATGCAGTGACAATGCGCTGTCCATCCGGGCTAAAGGCCGCGCTGTTGACCCAGTCCTGATGCCCTTTGATGTCAGCAAGCAAATTGCCTTTGGTGTCCCACACCTTGGCGGTTTTGTCGAATGATGCAGTGACAATGCGCTGTCCATCCGGGCTAAAGGCGGCGCTGTTGAAACGTTCCTGATGCCCTTTGATGTCAGCAAGCAAATTGCCTTTGGTGTCCCACACCTTGGCAGTTTTGTCCGATGATGCAGTAACAATGCGCTGTCCATCCGGGCTAAAGGCGGCGCTTTTGACACAGTACTGATGCCCTTTGATGTCAGCAAGTAAATTGCCTTTGGTGTCCCACACCTTGGCGGTACCGTCCCTTGATGCAGTGACAATGCGCTGTCCATCCGGGCTAAAGGCCGCGCTGTTGACAATGCCCTGATGCCCTGTGATGTCAGGAAGTAAATTGCCTTTGGTGTCCCACACCTTGGCGGTTTTGTCGTCTGATGCAGTGACAATGCGCTGTCCATCCGGGCTAAAGGCGGCGCTGAGGACAATGCCCTGATGCCCTGTGATGTCGGCAAGCAAATTGCCTTTGGTGTCCCACACCTTGGCAGTTTTGTCCGATGATGCAGTGACAATGCGCTGTCCATCCGGGCTAAAGGCAGCGCTGAAGACTCTGTCCTGATGCCCTTTGATGTCAGCAAGCAAATTGCCTTTGGTGTCCCACACCTTAGCAGTATTGTCCCATGATGCAGTGACAATGCGCTGTCCATCCGGGCTAAAGGCGGCGCTGTCAACTCCGTCCTGATGCCCTGTCATGTCAGCAAGCAAATTGCCTTTGGTGTCCCACACCTTGGCGGTATTGTCCCTTGATGCAGTGACAATGCGCTGTCCATCCGGGCTAAAGGCGGCGCTGTCAACTCCGTCCTGATGCCCTTTGAGTTGCACCCGTTCGTGGATATTATCAACAATTGTTTGTAAAGCCAGGATAGGACTAGTTGCAGGATATTTTTCTAATGCTCGCCCATCTTTTACCAGTTGTTTTAACTTTTGTCCTGCATCCATCGCCAAAACTAAAGAATCTAGTTCTTGATGTTGTTTCTGAAACTGATTTAAAACTACGACTCCAGTGCGTTCCAACTCTGTACCTTCTTGTGCTTCCTCGGCTTCTTTCCGGGCTTGTTGTCGTGCTTGTTCTGCTTGCTTGAGAGTTATTCGTGCCTGGTTCACATCATCTTGTGCTTTTTTTGCTCGTGCTTGCGCCGCACCTCCTGCTTTTAATGCGTTGTAAAGTTCAGCGTCTGCTTGACGTTCTACGTAGGTTGGGGCATCTATTGGTAAGCTACCGCCGACTTGATATTCGTAGGATGGGCGAGGTGTAGCATTCATTGGGTGTGTCTGGTATTTGTGCTGGGGTAGATGGAATTATGAACCGCAGTTAAAAATTCGTAATTCGTAATTAACTTTTAGATTGGGATTTAGACCTTCGTGTTCTTCGCGTCTTCGTGGTTCAAAAAGATTTTTAAACCGCGAAGACGCGAAGAACACAAAGGAAATCCAAGTCTTACGACTTGCACCTTGAAAGGGCTAGTCCTATAATCTACTCTAAATGTTCCAAAAAATACTGGCGATACAGGTTACAGGCGGGAATGACATTGTTTCCTTGAAATTTCACCAACCCCATACTGCGTAATTTGAATGCTAAACCTGTGTCTATCCGTATTGGCTGAGTTGCTGTAATAACTTGTTTCATTGCAGTGACTAATTTGTTGTCTTCTTGTAAATTGCATAAATGACGGCGTAAATGGTCAGTGTACATACCTTCTTCTGTAGGGGCAATTTGTAATAATTGCGACAAGTTAATCCTATTACGGGCAATTTCGTGGAGTGCTTTCCTCACTAAGTAGGGATGTCCGCCTAGCATTTCCATGAGTTGCTGAATTTCTTCCTGACTCCAGTTCAAATGGTGTCGTTGCACTAAATCCTGGACTTGTGAGGGGTTGAATTCTGGTAGTTCGATTGGTAATCCTACATTAAATGGTGACTGATTAATATTTAGAGGAATATAAACTTCCTTGGAATGTACTATCACCAAGCGCAATTTTTTCCAAATCTCCTTATTTTTTGAGGTTTCATGCCATGCTCGTAGCAGGGCAAAAAATTCAGCAGCTACTTGAGGATATTGAAAAACTTGGTCAACTTCATCTAAACCCAAAACCATTGGTTTCTCAATTGCTGTGAGCAAATACCTTTGGAAGTAGTTTGTACACTTGTCCTTACTACCCAAAACCCCTTGCCAATATTCAGTTAGTCTATCTTGGAGATTGAGTTCCTGAGCAATACTCCCACAAAACCACTGCAAAAACTTATCCAAGGTGGTTAAAAATTCTACATCTGCTGATTGAAGATTTAGGTATGCGGTTTGACAGCCATGTTGTGTTCCATAATCGAGAATTCGTGTCAGAAGTGAAGTCTTACCCATTTGTCGGGGTGCTTTAATCCGAATCAGCGCCCCTGGTTTTAAAATTTCTTCATAACAGTCATTCTCTACAGGTGGACGTTCTATATAAAAGGCTGATTTTAAGCGAACTTGTCCTTCTGGTTGTTCCAAATTTCCTGGGTTAGGAACAGGTTGAGGATTTTCCGGCGCACCTCCACCAAATAACTCTCGGAATAATTGCCAAATTTTTTGGAAAATAGAAGCTTCACCAACTTCTGGCGATGAAGGTTGTGGTACAATAATACTCTCTGGCACTGCTTGTTTGAGGGTTTGAGTCTGAGAGATACCCAGACACCGCTCTAAAGCTTGCAAGGCAACAGTCGCATCATTATACCGCACGCGGTAGTCATAGCGCACCATTGTGTCTAAAATTTCTGCAAATTCCGGGCTGATTTTGACTCGGTCTTGAACCAAAGCGCAGGATATTTCACCATTGTTTCTATCTCGCGGTAGCTTCAGAGGGTATAATCCAGTTAATGCTTGCAAAGCAATTATACCCACCGCATAGATATCGCTACTCAACTGAGGATAACCAGCCTGTTGTTCGCTTGGCATATATCCAGGAGTGCCAATTGCTACTGTCAGGTTACTTGCACCTTGAGCGTTGAATTGCAAAGCACTGATTTCTTTCACCGCCCCAAAGTCAATCAGCACAATTTTTCCATCATTGCGCCGCATTATATTCTGTGGCTTCAGGTCACGATGGATGATATTTTGTTGGTGTACATATGCCAAAACTTCTAGGATTTCCCTCACTAGCTTCCGGACTTCATCCTCCGGCTTTGGCACACCCAGAAAAATTTCTTTTGTCAAATCATGACCATCAACGTATTCTTGAACTAAATACAATTCTCCATTTTCTGGAAAATTAGCAAGCAGTCGCGGAATCTGGGGATGTTCAAGACGGTATAAATATTCTGCTTCTCTATCAAATCGCTCTCTTGCAAAATTGACAAAATCAGGATTAGGATTTCTTGGCTTGAGATGTTTGACGACACATATGGGTTGTCCCGGTAAATCTAAATCATTAGCTAAATAAGTATCCGCAAAACCTCCACCTCCGAGATGCTGGAATATTTTGTATCGGTTACGGAGTATCATGTCACCAAAAAGATATGTGTTCATTAGGTGTGTCCTAACTTTTAGAGCGATCGCTAGTCAAAAAATAGGAAGCACGACAAAATTAAAATGAGTGTAAATTTTCATTGTTTGTCATATTTTTGCTATCATAAATACTGTGGTTGGAGTCTACCTCAGTGTTTATTTTTAAGCAAAAGATTCGCTTGTTCGATATTATCATATAAGAATCCTAAATCATTTGTGAAAAATCTTAAGTAGGGTGGGCACTGCCCACCATGTCTGGGTTTTGTAGGGCATAGCCCCACCTACGTGTGTTTCAAAAATCAAAAGCCTAAACAAGCCCTAGGTTATTCAGTACTGTTCGGTAAAGCTAAAAACTCAAATCCAAGAATGATCACACCAGATTTGTCCACTTGTTTTTACGTCGAACTCAGGTTTTTTAAGTCAAAATTAAAAGTAACTGCTTACCGGACATAATATGGGAATCATATTTGATTTTTGAAATATACGTAGGGTGGGCACTGCCCACCATATGCGGGTTGTGGTGGGCAGTGCCCACCCTACACTACTTAAGCTTTTTCACAAATGATTTAGGACTGCTATAGCAATCCTAAATCATTTATAAACACCTCTGGCTTGTCCTCCTTGTCCCCCTTGTCCCCCTTGTCCCCTCTGTTGAGATCTCAAATAGGATTGCTATATATGACTGTACAAGTTCCATTCCTCAATCTACCTCTGTTGGAAGAAATAAGGTCAGGATTGCCAAATATTTGCGGCTGGGAGGCAGAAATTAGTTCGGTGGTGAACCAAGATGAACCTGTATTTTTAACCACCACAAATCTTCACTTAGAGGACATCACCGCAGGGTTTGCTTGCGCCCTTCATATGCACCAACCCACTATTCCTGCGGGTGCGAATGGGGAACTCATTAGCAATCTCCAGTATATGTTTGAACACCCCCAGGAAGGCGATAACCACAATGCCGAACCATTTGCCTGGTGTTATAGCCGCATGGGGGATTTTATTCCTCAATTAATTTCTGAGGGTTGCAATCCTCGAATTATGCTTGACTATTCAGGCAATCTGTTGTGGGGATTGCAGCAAATGGGACGCCATGACATCCTCAACAATCTCAAGCGCATCACATGCGATCGCCAATATCAGCCTTATGTCGAATGGCTAGGAACAATGTGGAGTCATGCAGTTGTTCCTTCCACACCCATTCCCGACATTAAACTCCATATTCAAGCGTGGCAACATTATTTTGCGGCGATTTTTGGTTACGATGCCTTAAGGCGCGTCAAGGGCTTTTCTCCTCCAGAAATGCACCTACCCAATCACCCAGATACTCTATTTGAATATATCAAAGCTTTGAAAGAATGCGGGTATCGCTGGCTGTTGGTACAGGAACATTCGGTAGAACGTTTGGATGGTTCAGGGTTACCTCACGAAGATAAATATATCCCGAACCGTTTAGTCGCCCGTAATTCTCAAGGTGAAACCATCAGCATCACAGCACTCATTAAAACCCAAGGTTCAGATACAAAATTAGTGGCGCAGATGCAGCCCTATTTTGAGGCAAAAGGCAGGGGTAAGCAGCAAATTGGTAATCTGCGCGTCCCATCTTTAGTCACCCAAATTGCGGATGGGGAAAATGGCGGCGTGATGATGAATGAATATCCTCGCGATTTCTTAAGAGTCTGGCATGAAATCCGCTCGTCTGGTGAGGGGAAAACTGGCGTTGTTGGACTCAATGGGACTGAATATCTGGAACTGATTGAGGCTGCTGGTGTTAATCCTGAAGAATATCCCAGTTGTCAAGCCGTTAATCAACACAAAATTTGGCAGCGAGTGGATTTGGATAATATTACACCAGAAGCTGTAGCAAAGGCAATACAAGAGTTAAAAGAAACTGACCATGGATTCCATATGGACGGCGCTTCTTGGACAAATAGTTTAAGTTGGGTCAAAGGTTATGAACATGTCCTAGAACCCATGAATCAACTCAGCGCCTTGTTTCACGCAAAATACGACTCACTTGTGCAGCAAGATCCGTCAGTGACTCAGCGTTCTGATTATCAGGAAGCATTGCTCTATAATTTATTATTGCAAACGAGTTGTTTCCGGTACTGGGGACAAGGAACTTGGACAGACTATGCGCAGAAACTTTATGAGTGTGGAAAAGCGATGTTGGGAGTAGGGAGTGGGGAGTAGGGAGTGGGGAGTGGGGAGGCGCGGAGTTAGGAGTAGCCCTTTCAAGGTGAAGCGTAAAACAGAAGTTTTTCTTCGTGTTCTTCGTGCCTTCGTGGTTCAAAAATCTTTTTAAACCGCGAAGGCACGTTCGCGCAGCGTCTCCCCTTGGGAGAAGAGCGCGAAGTACTGTATAAATTGACCAACATATGCATTATTGCAACCGCAGATGCACGCAGATACACGCAGATAATTGGTATCGATTGAAAATCTAAAATCCAAAATAGAGCGATGTTATATAGAAGATTTGGGCGCACGGAATTACAAATGCCTGTTTTTTCCTGTGGGGGCATGAGATATCAATATAAATGGCAGGATATCCCTCAATGGCAAATACCTCGCGCTCAACAGGAAAATTTGGAAGCGACTATTCGACGAGCAATAGATGTGGGAATGAATCACATTGAAACTGCTCGTGGTTATGGTTCGTCTGAAATGCAGTTAGGGCGAATTTTGCCAAGGTTTCCCCGTAAAGAGTTGATTGTGCAAACAAAAGTCAGTCCTCAGGCAGATGCTAGAGAATTTAAACGCGACTTTGAAAAGTCATTGCGAAATCTCCGTCTGGATTATGTTGATTTGCTGGGGTTGCACGGCATCAACAACGCTGAGATTTTAGACTATAGCATCCGTCCTGGTGGTTGTTTGGACGTAGCACGAAAGCTACAGGAACAAGGAAAAGTTAGATTTATCGGCTTTTCCACCCATGGTCCAACAGATATTATTATCCAGACAATCAATACCAATGAATTTGATTACGTCAACCTGCATTGGTATTATATTAATCAGGTTAATTGGGCTGCTATTGAAGCAGCAAACCGTCACGATATGGGGGTATTTATTATCAGTCCATCAGATAAAGGGGGGAAGTTGTACGACCCGCCGCAAAAATTAGTCAATCTTTGTGCTCCTTTATCGCCAATGGTGTTTAATGATTTATTTTGTTTGAGTCATTCCCAAGTACATACTCTCAGTTTAGGGGCAGCAAAGCCACAAGATTTTGATGAACACCTCAAAACTTTGGAATTGCTGGATAACGCATCGGACATTTTGCCACCAATTTTGACACGGTTGCAGGCAGAGGCGATCGCCACCTTGGGAGAAGACTGGGTAAAAACCTGGCATATCAATTTACCAACTATTGAGGAAACCCCTAATCAGGTGAATATTCCGGTGATTTTGTGGCTCTGGAATCTAGCGAGCGCCTACGATATGCTGGACTATGCCAAAATGCGCTATAACCTACTTGGCAATGGTAGTCACTGGTTTCCAGGTAACAAAGCAGACCACGTAAATGAACTAGACCTGCGTTCATGTCTCAACCGCAGTCCCCACGCTGACAAAATTCCCACCTTACTTACACAAGCACACCAGATTTTAGCAAGTGAAGCTGTGCAGCGTTTGTCGCAAAGTTAAAAATTGGTTGTTGGTTGTTTGGTGTTTGTTGTTAGTGGTTAAGCAATACCAGTAACAACAAACATTTCCAAAATTGTAAAAATTTGTAGCCTGGATCTAAGAAAATAAAAACTGCAAACCAATTTAACTTATTTGCCGCATTAACTGTTATGACTCTTAATCGTCGCCATTTTTTATTTTTACTGGGAGCAAGTGCAGGTGCTTTTACCATGGATGGTTGTGCTTTGGCACAGAATGCTCCCACAGGTGGGACTCAGACAAGTAATAGCGCCATCCAACTACCACCTTTGCCTTACCCCTACGAGGGGCTAGAACCCCACATCGATGCAGCAACGATGCGGTTTCATCACGATAAACACCATGCAGCTTATGTAAAAAACCTGAATGCAGCATTCGATAAACACCCAGAACTCAAAGGTAAGAAAGTAGAAGATTTGCTGCTTAACCTCAATAGTGTTCCAGACGATATTCGCACAACAGTACGTAACAATGGCGGCGGTCATGTAAACCACTCCATGTTTTGGCAAATTATGAAGCCAAATGGTGGTGGAGAACCAAATGGTGCGATCGCATCCGCCATCAATCAAAATTTCGGCAGTTTTGCTGCTTTCAAAAAGCAGTTCAACGAAGCTGGTGCTGGTCGTTTTGGTAGTGGTTGGGTTTGGCTGGTTCATAATAAAGATGGCAAGCTTGAGGTGACAACTACACCTAACCAAGACTCTCCCCTAAGTGAAGGTAAGTATCCCATTATGGGTAATGACGTGTGGGAACACGCATATTATCTCAAGTACCAAAACCGCCGCCCCGATTACTTGAATGCTTGGTGGAATGTAATCAACTGGGACGAGATTAACAAGCGCTTTAGAGGGGAATAGGGAAGAGGGAAGAGGGGAGTGGGGAGTGGGGAGTGGGGAGTAGGGAAGAGGGAAGAGGGAAGAGGGAATAGGGAATAGGGAATAGGGAGTGGGGAGTAGGGAGTGGGGAGATAGGGAGTAGGGGAGATAGGGGAGTAAAGAATTATTCTTCCCCATTCCCCATTCCCCACTCCCCATTCCCCATTCCCCATTCCCCATTCCCCACTCCCCATTCAAAGTGGTTTTTGAGTAGGTATACCCACAGGGCGGGGAAAATCAGGTGGTGTGGCTGCTATCTTCCGCAAGTACAAGCAGTGACGGATGCTATTGCTTAAGGGAGTGGTAAAGTTTTCGATAGATTCAATTACGCCACCTAGCTGGTTAACGGCATTTTCCAGATCTGTTTTTTCATCCTCTGTCCAATTACCACGGTAAATGACAGCTAAACCACCTTTTTTAACTAATGGTAGAGCATATTCGGCACAAATTGAGGCTGTTCCTACAGCCCTGACCAGCGCAATATCGTAGGTTTGTCGGTGTTGGGGTTGCCGACCTATTTCTTCGGCTCTGCCAATGAGAGTTTTGATGTTGGTAAACTCAAGTTCAGACAGTATTTTTTCAAGAAAAGTAATTTTTTTGCGGGTTGAATCAAGCAGAGTAACGGTGCAATTAGGTACAGCAATTGCTATGGGAATTCCCGGAAAACCCGCACCAGTGCCAATATCAATGAAAGCAGGGGAAGAAGGGGGAGAAATTACTACCTCATCTCCCTCATCTCCCTCATCTTCCCCATCTCTCAGCAGAGGGGCGATTCCCCGCAGAGAATCCCAAAGATGTTTTTCCCAAAACTCCAGAGGTTCGGTGATGCGAGTTAAATTCAACTGGCGGTTGCCTTCCAAGATTAATTCATAAAGTCGCTGAAATTGCATCTGCTGTTGAGCAGTGGGGGTCCAATGGAGAGTTTGTTGCCATATATCTGCCATTTCAGGCAAAGAAGGCGATATGGAGTTGTTCACAAGGAAAAGGGGTGGCAAAGTCTCTTTATTTATATCTTGTTGCACCAAGGGTTGGGTTGACGTGTGACAAAACTGGACAATCCTAAGAAAAACATCGCCATGATCATCCCTAACTGCCCGGACATTCCCGGAAGCCTAACGGTTTTTCGCACCCTGACCTATTTTTTCTCTAGAGCTTCAAGCGAATACGCCTTCATTTTTACATACCATGTACCTACTTACTGTATTCTACGCGGTTGAAATCCGCTATAGGTGCTGCTAAAGAACGCCCCACACTAGATTCTAGACTCGAAGCAATTCGCGCCCAACGCCACTCCTTTAACACACCCCCAACACCAGAACCAGACCAAGTAAAGCTCTTGGGTGAGAAGTCAGCAGAACAGGAGGCTGTAACTACCTTAATATGGCGGATTACAATTTTTTATACTTAATATGGAGTTAGAGCAGTTAGCATTATAGCTAATCGACTGTTAGACAATATGTAAAATTTAATTCATACAATATGATATTTTCACATAGAGAAAAGAAAATCAGTATGTCACGCCGCCAAGGGCGGCAAGGCAGCTATGTTGAAGGCAGAGGCAGAAGGGAAGCCCCATAAATGAATTTAGGGACTTGAAGTATGGACGTAGTATTTATTGCGCTATGCGTCTCGAAATACATATTTCCTTTTTTCCATAAATAAATTCAGAGAGAAGTTGGTGCTTCGGCTTCCGCCGATCCAAACTTCTCCCAAGGGGAGACGCAATCATGCGAACGGAGGGTTTGAAACTTTGTGGCAGCGGGCTTTTTTTTAATTTATTACCTTCAGCATAGCTGCCCTCTGCCTTTCTTCGGTCAAATGGCTAAAACATTTATAACTATTTGAGGGTGTGATTAATAATACTAAAATTGTGCAATTTAGATCCGATTTTTCTAGAGACTTTTTTGTGTCCCAGATTTTACTTATTGAGGACAATAGCAATACTTCTGCGTTACGCCCTGTAGTTGGCATATCGGACAATTTGCCTCATCTAGTACAAGTGCGTCTACACTATATTGATGAAAATGAACCAACAATAATCGCGGAACAGTTTTGCCCAGCAAAATTATCAAGTGGATCGCAACAAAACCACAAAGTGGATGTGGCATTAGATTTGCTTGATAGTCTAAAGCCGCGACCAAGTGAAGCTATGGTTGTTGCAAGTGCTTTGTATGGGTGTAAGAAGCGCTTTGTTCAAGGTATTCAATCGCGGAATTTTCGTTTTACGTTACAAATTCGCCCTTCTACTAAAGTGTGCTTGGGCGGTGATAATCCTCACTGCAATACTTCAAAAGGAATTGTTGCAGCATCATTATTAAATTCAGGTATTGAGTGGCTAGAACTGCCGATAATAGAATATTCAACGGGACAAGTCGTAAATTACAGCGTCGCTGAATTACCCAACGTACTTTTACCAGATAACAGTTCTGCTCGTCTAATTGTGGCTTATAGAGGTGGTGTATCAGGAATTGGCTCAAATACAATTTTTGCTCTGTCTTCAGCCTCGGAATTAAGGCTAAAAGACTTAGTACAAACAGTTGGTTGGGTGCGATGGATCAGAACAATCCTTAGAAAAAAGGAGCGGAGCAAAATAGCTGCTTTCGACACAAAATCAAGCTCATATTCACAAAAAACAAAAGAAAAATATGCCGGATTAGTCATTCGTTCCAATATAAATTTAGCCCGCCAACAAGACCTAAATCTTACTTCTACTGAGGAACAAAGTGCTTGTAAACAAGCAAGTCTGCAAAGAACTTTAGGTGATTTATCACGTGGATTGAATGTTGTCGAACTATTTGCGGGTGCAGGGGCAATGGGACTTGGTTTTTTAATGGCAGCCAAACCAAATAAACACTATAAGATAGGTTTTTGCGGTGAGGTTCATCCTGTTTATGTAGAGACTCTTAAACATAACCATGCAACTTTCCGTCAACTCTCTCAGGTATCTGGAGTTGATTGTGTTCCAGAACAAACAGAACCTCTTGATCTACGTATAAAGGAAGCACAAAAAGTTACAGAAAGTCGTTGCAGGGAATTAGGCGATGTCCATGTATTAATTGGTGGGCCACCATGTCAGGGTTTTTCTAGCGCCAATCGCAATTCAGGGAATAGCGAAAACCCAAATAACCAACTTGTGGATACTTTTTTTAAATACGTTGAGAAATTAAAACCTCGCTGTTTTTTAATGGAAAACGTCCAAGGTATTTTGTGGACAACAAAATCAGGTCAAATTTCTACTCAAATCAATGTTGTAGATTGGGTCATGAAACGTATGCACAAAGCTGGATATGTTGTTTTCCCAAAACTTATAGATGCAGCTTGGTATGGAGTACCACAACATCGCAACCGCTTTTTCTTTTTTGGTATACATAAAGATTTGGGCTATGGAAAAGATGATTTCGGTGAGTGGGGGCCATTCCCTTTACCCACGCATGGTCTCGGTAAAGACAAACCTTATGTAACAGTTCGAGATGCAATACAAGATTTACCTACTATTGGTAACGGATGTCTTGAACACAATATGGCTTATGAAGAGTTCAGGAATAAAAAACTTCTCACAAATCCTTTTTTAGAAGCTATGAGAGAAGGAGCATCTGTTGGTTTAATCACAGACCATGTTACTTCCCGTCATTCTGAATATGTAATTGAACGTTACAAACAGATACCACCTGGAGGAAATTGGCAGGATATTGAAGATAAACTCACTAATTACACTGATGTTAAACGAACTCATAGTAACATTTACCGAAGGCTTGGGTGGGATGAACCATCTATTACTATTGGCCACTATCGCAAAAGTATGTTAATTCATCCACAACAACATCGAGGTCTATCTTTGAGGGAAGCATCCCGACTACAATCAATTCCAGATTGGTTCCGTTTTGCTGGGAGTATCGATAGCATTAGCGGTGGATTAGTACACAAGCAACAGCAATTAGCTAATGCTGTCTGTCCACTTGTAACTAAAGCCATAGCAGAATTTCTTTTTGACCTTTAATCGATTATGTAAAATAATCGTGTTTTTTGTGTAAAATTCAACACTAAATTATTTTGCCGTAATAAGATGTAAAGATAAGCACTTAAATTTTTCACTACAAGGTTACTACCGTTATTCCATGAGCCACTTAAATGCGCTCTCTTTATCACAAAAATATACTCTTTGGAATCGTGCGATCACAGATTACTTTTTATCTAACAATTCCAATGATCAAGAAATTTACTTGACAATATCTCCAAGAAGTCTGGCTGCTGCTTTTGCGAAGGTTCAAGTAACTCCATTGTCACCTGAAGAAGCAGAGCAAGATTTTGTTGATGTAGTTTCATCAGCATATCGCCATAGGGTACTTTCACATTCAGGAGGATTTCGGGTCTTGCATGGAGACGATGAAAACGGATTTCCAAAATATATTGCTTTTTTAGCTTTGTGTGTTTTAGCTGCTTATCGAATGCATTCGGATGAAGAAGTTAGCACCAGAGCTTATTACCCTAGACTTGCGGAACTTCTTGGATGTAAAATAGTTAAGAATTTTCCTGAAGGCTTTCATACAGATGAGTTTGAAAAGCTTTGGAAATTACTAAATAAATGGCTTCAGCAGAAAAAATCGTTGCTTTTGGCAATGCCAGAAGCAAATACAGCAAAAATATATATAGCCTTCCCTTTAACCCACGTGCCTCTTCGTCAAGTTGATATTGAAAAGCTACCACACTTTTTTGCATGGGCTGGTTATACTCCCAGACAGATAGCTCCAATCAACAAGCTAGAAGTAGATATTTCAAGATGGGGAAGTTGCTACTTCACGCTTACTGGAAAAAAAGCCCTTGCTGATAAGCGACTCAAAGCTGTAATTGCACAGGTTAACAACGAGCTGGAACTGTGGGACGGTGCGATAAATGACTCATCTGGTCGAAGAAGTGCATTTGTAGAGATTCTTCTTGATATTGTGCGGCGACAACCGCAATTTTCTTTTCTTCCCAGATGTCCAGATTCGTTTCCTTCCTCCTTTGATTGTGAAGAATTATACTTAGAGTCGAGCGGAGAGGGATGGTACAACCCGATTTCGCTTGTAGAGAAAAACGGACGAGATTTACGTGAAGGTTTTTCTTGGAGTACAAAATCCAACAATATTCAATTTGTTTTACAGAGGGCGGGTTGTTCTGCGATCGCACTTGCTCCCAGTTCGGATTATACAGGGTTTGTTTCTCGGCATAGCTTACCCTCTGGCATCGCTTGCAACGTTCTCGTACACGAGGATGTAGCCAAAAATGCAAGAGAATACTTTGAGGAAATTTCATCTCGTAGCTTTAATCCCATACACGATAAACGACTCCCTGATGGTTGGTGTTTGTTTCATGACGTGAAGGCTGAAAAGTGTGTAGCAAATCTACCTTCTGGTCTGGAATCACTTTACGTAGAGTCAGCCGTAGATATAGTGCTATCGGGAGGACTACGTTTGGGCAAAAAGTCGGCATGGCTTTTAGGTGCGCCCCCCCGCTTAATGATTACGGGTTTACAAGAAGGTCAACAACCCAAAATTGATGGTATACCCATAACTATTGCGGAAGATGGAACTTTAGTTGACTTATCGCATTTGATGCATCCAGGAGTTCATTGGATAGAAGTCGGTTCGGTATGCAAAAAGATTGAGATTGTTGAACCTGAAATTAATTTTGATAGAGAAAGACAAAATTTTTACCGCACAAGTGTCACGGGTTCTCATGTAGCTCTCCCCCCAGGTAATTGGACAATCATAGGTGCAAATCCTGGTGAGGTAACGCAAGCAGCAATCTATGAATCCCAACAGGGAATAATAGTCAAATCTTCTTTTCAGGCAGTGTGGGCTATAGAATTCGGGTCAGGTACAGGAGCAAGAGTTGTCTGTTTAGCAAAGAGTCCACCCCGTCCTAAAACACTAAAACTCTCCACAGCAAAGACTCAAATACCATCCGAAATAGAACGTTGGACATCACTGGTTTACAACGCAGCTATTCGTCGTCCCAAACTAGCATCGATTTACGATGAAGAAAAAGCTTCTAATTTACAAGTAGCTTGGAAGGCTTACATGCAAGCTGCACGCGAAATCAAGCGACTACAAAAAAGGAGATATAGATGAGTTGGGATACATTGCTTTACTGGCTAACTCATCAGCAAGAGGGGTCATGGATAAATTTTCGTAAAGCAGTCACAGAGCTTGCATCTTTTGAAGATATTGATGTCGATATCAGCGATCTATGTCGAAATCTCCGGTTTCAATTGTCCGAGGCTAGTCATATAGATTTTTTTATTGATGGTTCCCAAAGATGGAAGGTTCGTCCACCAATACTCGCAGGATTGCTTAATTGCCCTGATACCGCCGTACTGTGTGGAGGGCGAACACCGAAATTGCTTTTGCAGTTGTGCGATGTCGCAGCAAGCTTAAATTGTCACATAATTAGCGATACGACATGTCAAAAAATAGCTGAAATACGTGTTAGGGGTACAGAAGAGGGTATTCGCCAAATAGCTGCCATTATTGGTATTCCTTTTGTTCCCCAACAAGCAAAATGTCTAAGCCAAGACTTGAACCCTATTCTCAAGCAACTAGAACTCGCAGATGAAGCAACTCCGCTAGCTGGATGGTCGGTTCAGTCATTCGATTGGCAATCTCGAAAATGGGTAGATGGTGTATTACACCATACAGTATGTGAATACAGCTACTACAATACTCGTCATTATTTTGTCCACAATCAGCAAGGTAGATTAGTGCGGATGCCAAAGTATGAGGCAATTTATGCGGCAGCCGCGTTACGTTATATTAGACTTGCGGTATACAATAAAACTCAATATACATTAATTACCGATGTATCAAGCCCACTACCGGAAATGTACGCTCGTGTTGTTTATTTTTGTGCGGGTAGACCAAGCCTGATTGATCAGGGGCAAATCGTTTACAAGGAGATTTCACCAGATTTAGCTGGTTTGCTTCTGGTTGCTATTGGACAAATTCATCCAGGACTCCGGTGGGTCAATTAAATTAACTAAACCCGGTGCAAGAAAACGTATATGAACGATCCGTTTAAAATTTTTGATTCAATTAGACAAACCTATCTGCGTTACCTAGAAAGCCCATTCCGGGTCAGATATGAAGCCCTGATGAGTGAACGCAGAGCAATGCTTGACCAAGATGGTCAACTATGGCGAGAACCTCTGCTGGAACCGATCGCGCCTTATTTACCTTCAGGTTTTACTATTGCCGAAGCCTGTCAACATTTTGGGGTTAATTCAGCAGTTGCCAACTTTATTAATGGGGGTTTATTTCCTCCCCAGCGCCAAATTTATCAGCATCAGTTTCAGGCTTGGGAACTATCTCGACAAGGACGAGCAGTAGTCATTACATCAGGTACGGGTTCGGGAAAAACAGAATGTTACTTAATTCCTATTTTTGCTTATCTAGCCGAAGAAGCGCTTGGGCATTTAACCCCAGCATTACCCGCATGGGGTTCCTCAAATGGTACTGCACGAAAATGGTGGAGACAACCAAGACAAGGATGGGTTTCTCAACGACATGATGAACCTCCAGAAAGACCGTCTGCCGTCCGCGCTTTATTACTTTACCCCCTCAACGCACTTATTGAAGACCAATTAACCCGCATTCGTCGAGCTTGCGATAACCCGCATGTTCAACAGTGGCGGGAAGCGAATATGAATGGAAATCGGTTTTGGTTTGGGCGATATACCGGAGCGACACCTGTAGCGGGATTACGCATGAAAGATGGGCGTGTTAATTCTCAAAAGCAGGGAAAACTTAAAGAACGGCTTTTGGAAATGGATAATGAGTGGTCAGATCAAGTTTCTGACGAGGAACTAATTTACTATTTTCAAAATCCTGATGGTTCTGAAATGTGGTCTCGTTGGGATATGCAGGATAAAGCTCCCGATATCCTAATTACCAACTACAGCATGTTAAATATCATGCTGATGCGTAGTGTTGAAAATGACATATTTGAACAAACCAAGCAGTGGTTGGAACAAGATCGGCAGCATCATGTTTTCCACCTTGTTATAGATGAACTTCACACATACCGAGGAACACCCGGAACCGAGGTCGGCTATCTTTTGAGGGCTTTACTCAATCGGATTGGCTTGGAGCCGGATTCGCCACAATTACGAATTATCGCCACTAGTGCATCTATTGACAACGATGAAGAAAGTCTCGATTATCTCGAACAATTTTTTGGACGCGATCGCAATACATTTTCGATTCTTTCCGGGGAACGACAAAATTTCCCCACCTCAAAACATGAGCCCAACCCACTAGAACCTTACAAAGAGACATTTGTACAAATCGACAACATCCTTAACCAAAGCCACAATAATGATGAGGATGCGGTTATTAGCCAAGCAGCATCTACTTTAGTAAATGCGCTTCATCTTCCTAACGTAGATGCTCCACCAAAGCAAGTTTTAACTGAGGGCTTAAATCACATCCAAGCGTTTGGGGCTGTACAAACCTCAGCCAGCCAATATCCATTGACAGTAAAAGAATTGGCAGAAGCGGTTTTTGGCGATGTATCGTCAAGCGGACAAGCAGCGGCTCGTGGATTAGCTCGAACTATTGTTTTAGCAAGAAACTCGGACAATGAAGCCCTTCTCCCCCTACGTTCGCACTACTTTTTCCATAACGCAGGCAGGATTTGGGCTTGTGTAAATCCTAATTGCTCCGGGCGAACGGGGGTAACTCCACCAGGAGAACAAACACCGCCTGTGGGTAAACTATTCTTAGACCCTAGACCAAGATGCGATTGCTGTAATTCGAGAGTTATTGAGCTTCTTTACTGCCAATCATGTGGCGAAGTATTTCTTGGCGGGTTTAAACGTGAAGACCCGGATTCCTCGAATGCTTGGTATTTATCTCCAGATTACCCTTATCTTGAAAACGTTCCAGATAAGGCAGCATCGTTAAGCCGCACCTTCGGAGAATTTTTGGTATTTTGGCCCGCAAATGGAAGACCATTAATAAAACAAACACATGCTGGTTCGCGATGGCAGTGGCAGGAGGATAAGCAGGATTATGAATGGAGACCTGCGTTACTCGATCATTTGTTAGGACGTTTAACATTACCTGCTTCTCCAAATGCTGCTTCAGGTGGTTCTACTCCTGGCTATGTTTTTATAGCACCAAAAAACGAGGCAAACGCTTTTCCATCAAAATGTCCTCATTGTGAAGCCGACTGGCGTGGTAGGCGAGTCAGTTCTTCGATTCGTGACCTTGGCTCTGGTTTCCAACGAGTAGTACAAGTATTATCTGATGCTTTAATGCGGCAGATGTCACCCGAAATAGGGCGGAAACTGGTTTTATTTTCAGATAGCCGTCAAGATGCTGCAAAGCTATCTACAGGTATCAAACGCGACCACTATCTAGATACTGTCCGTCAAATTGCTTACGAAAAGCTTTTGTCCCAAGCACAGGAATCAGAAACACGGTATTTTCAGGCTCAGGCTCATTACGAGCTAGCTTTGGAACTGTTTAGCTTACAAAGCCAGTTGGTACAAAACTCAGCCAGTACTGACATAGCTCGATTACAACAACTGTGTCAATTACTGCCTTCAGAAGCATTAAGTAGTATTGTTACTTATGCGTATAGTGGTGGCATTGGAAATCCGCCTTTAGCGTTAACCCCTCCAACGCCACCTAGAGGCTTTATTTCGCTTCCATTTAATTCGTTATTGAATGCTGTTAGGGAAGGTTTACTTTCAATTGGTCTGAACCCTGGCGGTTCAAGTCCTTCCTTAGCAAAATATAAATTTTCTGATACTGTACTTAGATCGTGGACTGATTTAATTGATTGGAATTCAACACCAAGAAATTACCAGTTAGATTTACAGCCCATACAACGAGATGCAATGAGACAAATTGAAACCGCTTTATTAGATTCGGTTGTAAAAGCTGTCTTATTTGCTAGTGGCGCTCGTGATTTCGAGTCTCTCAAGCTTGGTTTTTTGTGGATTGGCGATTCTCCACCTTCTAGCTTGGAAGAGCAAGTCGCGGCTTCCGTCATCCGGCTTTTGGCACAAAGAAGACGTTGGAATGGCTCAGATTATCCCGGACAACATAACCCTCCTGGTTACATTAATCAGTACCTTAACCGCGTGGCTGAAATCAGGGGGTACAATCGAGAAGAATTAGAGCAAGCAACTTTAAACATCATTAATTCCGTTTTAGACCAATGGCGAGTTGTTCCCCAATCTTTACAGGTTCTTAGTCCACGTCTTAACGACAATAACCAAATAGATATTTACGCCTGCGGGCAATGCGGACGGATTCACCTACATGCTTCGGGAGGAATCTGTACCAGTTGTAACATTCGTTTACCGAACACTCCAGGCACTTACAACTTAAGTCATGATTTGGAAAATTGCGATTATTATGAATATTTAGCGCGTTCCAACGAACCAATATTTTCGCTTAATTCTGAAGAACTCACAGGTCAAACTGATCCTGGCGTTCGACGTGTGCGACAACGCCTTTTCCAAGATGTTTTTAAACCATCTGAACAACCCGATCCTTCTAGGATTAACCTCTTAAGTGTCACAACCACTATGGAGGCGGGAGTTGACATTGGTTCGCTTCAAGCTATTGGGATGGCAAATATGCCTCCGATCCGTTTTAACTATCAGCAACGTGTGGGAAGGGCTGGTCGTCGTCGTGGGTTGGGGATGTCTGTTGCTTTAACATTATGCCGTGGGCGTAGTCATGATGATTACTACTTTGAACGCCCCCGACTTATTACTGCCGAACCACCACCAAAACCTTATGTTGACGTTAGGCGTGAAGAAATTGCCAAGCGAGTTGTAAACAAAGAAATTATCCATAGAGCATTTCAAAATGTCCTTCTTGAATACACGGGAGATAATGTTCACGGTGAATTTGGTCAAATTTCGCAATGGTTACAACATAGGCGACTCATTGAAGAGTGGATACAAAATCACCCATCGGAAATTGAAAAAATCTGTGAAGCAATTTTACGCCGTACTTCAATAAATAAAGCAACAATGGTTGATTATATATATAATCAATTGCTACAAGATATTGATGCAGTTGTTGATGACTCTACCGACTTCCAACACTTAGCTTTAAGCCAGCGTTTAGCATCGCGTGGTATCCTTCCCATGTTTGGATTTCCTACTCGCACCCGTTACCTGTTCCATAAACCCCCAAGAACGGAGGCAGGGGAATGGCCTCCAAAAACAGGTGTTGTGGACAGAGAATTGGATATTGCAATTAGTCAATTTGCTCCAGGTGCCCAAACAGTAAAAGATGATATGCTCCTTACTGGGGTAGGGATTATTAATCCCATGCCTTCTGGAAATAAAGTTGTATTCCAACCGAATCCCTTGGGACAAGTTATCCGTGTTGGCGTTTGCCGTCAATGTCAAGCTTTAGTCAAGAATCCGTCAGAAGAAGGGGGTTGCCCCTATTGCTCGGCTCTTAGAGATGAAAAGGGATACCGAACGGTTGATATTAGCGAACCACCAGGATTTAATACATGGTGGGCAATTAACGCCGAGTATAATGGAGCTTTTGAATTTACTCCACGGGCACTCAGGGCACGTTTGGGTACACCTTCTGAAGAATATAGTTTTGAAACTCGTCACAACTTTGATATTAGATGTATTCCACAAGCTTTGGTTTATCGGATAAACGATAATAACGGTGAAGATTTTGAATTTTTTAAAGTAGCCAGCCAGAACGTTTGGATTTCTAAAAAAGCATTTGACCAAGCTTTATTGGATTTATCACGAGAGGAGCGTGATAGGCTTACTAAGCCTGTTCCCGATCCCTATGTCCAATCGGTTGTTAGAGCTTTGGCTGCCATTTCTACAACCGATGTATTAATTGCAGGCATCCCCAATGTCGGTTCCGGACTCAATTTAAATCCAGCACTACCGGAAGCAAGAGCTGCTTGGTACTCATTTGGTTTTCTTATTAGGCGGGCTGCTGCTGTAAGCTTAGATGTTGCAGAATCTGAGCTTGATGTTGGTATTCAACCCTTTACAGACCTTAGCAGCCCTTTTGCCCCACCATCCGCTCGAATATTTTTGTCTGACAGCCTAGAAAATGGAGCGGGTTATAGCTCACATTTAGCGCAGCCAGAACGTTTTGAAAATCTCCTGCATTTTATTCTCGGCGACGAACATTCTTCAAATCAAACTTTTGCTATTCCATTACTTTCTACCGAACATAAAGAAGAATGTTCTACATCTTGCCATCGATGTTTGCGGGAGTTTGGTAATATGGCTTACCACTCCCTTTTAGACTGGCGACTTGGTTACGATATGGTGCGTCTTGCACTAAATCCCAATGCACAAATTGATTTAAATTATGATTACTGGGTGGATTTGGTATCCATTACAGCTAATTCCTACTTCTCAGGGTTGGATTTGGAACAAACGACTTTCGGTAGTTTATTAGCAGGTATCGATAGTTTTAACAGCGAAGCCGTAATCCTTATACATCCCCTTTGGGACATAAACCCTGAAAATTTACGACCAGAAATCGTGCAAGCCAACACAGAAGCACAGCAACAAGGCTTAACTCCCAAGCTAAAATCAATTTTTACCGCTATTCGCTTCCCCTATGAATGATGTTTGCTTGGTTCGGTGCTAAAGATTGTTTGAGCGATCGCCATAATTAATACAGGGGGGGAAAGTAAGCTGTTGCGCATTTAATTTGTATATGGGACGCGGGCAATACGACCCCGCACCACAATAATTTTACGTTTTCGTCTTATACAATCTAGCTGCACATCAGCTTAGCTCCATCTAGGATGCAATAATATTCCAAATATGGAATACTAAAGCAAGCAGTAGGAGTCAAAGGTGAGTGAGGAGTGGCAGGTTATCTTTTACCGGGAGAGTGATGGTACTGAGCCAGTGCAGGATTTTTTGCGAGACCCTTCCCTCACACCTGGAGAACTGAAACAGTTTCAGGTTCGCTTAACGCTACTAACACAAAAAGGATTGTCTTTACTCTTGGAACGGTCAGACATCCTCGATAAGATTGAAGGAGAGAAAAACCTCTACGAGCTACGCCTAGACAATACTCCTAATAATCCCCGTATATTCTTATGTGCTTTGATAGGTAAACGTTTGGTACTGCTACACGCTTTCAAAAAGAAGGGGCGCAAAACCCCAAAACTAGAGATTAAAATCGCAGCAAAGCGACGGGATTTGGTACAAGCAAACGAGGAGGATAGAAACGAAGATGAAAAATAACCCCCACTTAGGAAGTGATGTTTTGGCTTTTCTAGACGCGACCATACCTGACACGCACGAGACTCGTCGTGTTGAGCAGCAAGAACTTTTTCGATTGGCTTTAACTCAAGCGATGCGGGAGGTTCGCAAACAAGCAGGACTCACCCAAGAGCAGCTGGCTGAACGTCTCGGTGTGGGACAGAGTTGGGTTTCCAAACTAGAAAATGTTAATCACGATCGCACTTTTGAGTCAGTAATTACCTACTTAGATGCACTAGGAGCAAAGCTGAAATTAGAGCTTGTTTTTGGAGGAGAGCTTATTTCTGTTGACTTGAAGGACTCAGTAGCTGCTGATCGTGTTAAAAAAGCATCGTAGCCTCCAAAAACAAATTAGTCCAAGAACTCTCGTTCTTCTTTACAAATACTCAAAAAACGACTCTGGCACTAACTTTAATTCTCCAGACTTGAAGCGGCTAATATCCACCCACAGTGCTGTTTTTTGTCGGTCACCTTCGGCAAATGTTATTTTTTCCAGTTGATACAACTTTGGGTCAACAAAATCGCATTCATAAAGTTGAATAATTTCGTGACCAGGCTGACCATTGTAAGTAAAAAGATTCTCTAAACAGCCCAAATAGCGAATATTGGTTAATTCTGCTTGGATTTCTTCTTGAAATTCGCGTTTGAGGGCGGCTAAGCTTGTTTCGCCAAAATCTACACCACCGCCCATGGCGCGGTAAAAAGTTTGCTGCTTAACTGGATCGTAGCCTTCGGAGATGAAGATGCGATCGCCATCACGAATGATTCCCAAAGCTAGAACTCGAATTTCCCCTAGTCTATGCATTGTTGCTATTAATTATCGTAATTATCGTAAATGAACGAAGGACGACTTTCGCTATCCTCCACTGGCCAATCTTCATTTTCGCCCCCTATGTACAATAGCTCAATAGTGACATATTCCTCACTGAGCTGCTGGAGGGCATTGATGAGAATATCTAGGGCGATGGCATCAGAAGTTCCCAAGTCAAACCAGCAACGCGCCCACGTTCCTTCATACTCCAACTCACCCATGTTGTGCATCAGCGCCAACAAGCTTTTGTCATACCCCTGGGAGTCATAATTCATGTAGCTGATTTCCTGTCCAGTATCCTGTACCTGGAGGTTTTCGGCATTAAATGCACCCAACTTGCCTAGATAAAACCAGGAATTGAACACCTCCTCTACATACTGCTTTTCGCGCCCAGAAGGAATTGTGCTGAATTGCAGCCAAATCCATACATCAAACGGGTTCAACTCGCGGAACTGTACCTGCATTTCCGTTAACTATTTAATTTAAGTTACTTTTACTCACCACTAATTGTAGAGGGAGTTGGGGATAAATACTAATTCGTAATTCGTAATTCGTAATTATAGACTCAATTAGGGATTACGAATTAGCAATTATTCTCCTAACCCCACCTCGGCCCCATTAAGGGCGTTTGACAATATTGCCTCGTTCATGCTCAATTTGTTTGACCAAACCGGTTGGCAGTTGGGATTTCTTAGCAAGTGCTTTGTCAAAATTCCCAACCGCCTCTTGCATCAGTTGCTGATTTTCGTCTTTTTTCGCCTGTGCTTTGAGGATTTGGGCTTTGAGATAATATAACTCTGGGTTATCGGATGTCTGCTTCAAGGCACGATTTGCATAATCCAGAGCCTGATTGTACTTTTTTAAATCCCGATAGGCAATGGCAACACCCCGATCCACCAGATATCGAGGAGCAGCATTTTTCTCTAACCGTTCAATAGCTTGTTCTGGGTTGGCAAAGGGCAGATTCACAGCCAGCATTAAATCCATATAGCCCTTGAGCAAATTCAGTTCTGGATCGTTGGCTGAAATCGCTTCGGCTTTATCTAAATAGTCGTAGACCTGGCGCAACTCACTTAAGGCTTGGCTTGCACCATTGAGTGTACCCTGACGGCTAAGAATTACCGCTCCCACTAAAAAATGACCCACAGCCGTGTATAAATTGCCCCGCAAGGGATCGCTGGGAGTCAATTTTTGTGCTGTTTCTATAGTTTTTTTGCTATAAGTGTCTAGTGTAACCCAATCCTGATTGGTGTATGCTAAGGAAGCCTTCATAGCATAGGCTAGCGGTTCATTTGGTTCTGTGGATAGTGCTTGTTGGAGATAACGGTCTGCCCCTTGGTAGTCTCCCTGTTGGAAAACAGCTTTGAATGCTGCCTCCGTTTTTCCACCAATGTTACGAGGCCCAAGAGTGCGAAAAGGATCTGCTGCAAGAGAGGGGCTGACCCATATATTGAGTGCCAAGGCAGCTAAAAAACCTAACTTGGCTACGTTAGTGAGTCTTGTAGATACAATTGGTAGCGGAACTAAAAACGGCTCAGTCATTTGCAACCTCATAATAATTACTATAGTAATTGTTTCAGATATTACTGTAAGGGTGTGGGGGTGTGGGGGTGTGGGGGTGTAGTTCCATTCATGAGGGTGTTTTTTTCATTCATAACGGGTGGTGCGCCGCCCGTGGGGTGCTTTCAAAAAACACAGGGGTGTAGGGGGTTGCTAGACGCGTCCGGATTGAGAGTGTTTCGTAACCTCGGAAAAATGAGAATATTTCTGGCTTCTGGATAGAGGATGTTAGCTTAGGTGATAGGCTATTTGGTAATATTAACAAATGCTCCATCTTAGAAATCTCGTTTATCACCCTACGGCTTGCCCAACAGCGATTCTCAAATCAACTAACCTGGATTTACCACCCCAACAACTGGGTCTAATTATTGGACCGAGTGGATCTGGTAAAAGTACGTTACTGGAAATTTTGTCTGGACTAGCTGAACCCACATCAGGCGCAATCTTATGGCGCGAACAAGAACTCATAGCTGAACAGATACAACAATTGGCTGGGTTAGTGTTTCAGTTTCCTGAACGGCATTTTTGCGGCGGAACTATCTTAGAAGAATTGCGCCTAGGACATCCAGAAATAGGACCAGAGCAAGTTAGGCACGCACTGGGTGAAGTAGGATTAGAGCATTTATCGCTTAATACACAACCCCATGCTTTAAGTGGTGGTCAGCAGCGGCGCTTGGCTTTGGCAGTGCAATTGATTCGCCAACCACATTTATTATTGTTAGATGAACCCACAGCCGGGTTGGATTGGTCAATGCGTCAACAACTGGTAAATTTATTGGCGAAACTGAAAAAAGATTGGACACTGTTGGTGGTGACACACGACGCTGGGGATTTATTGGCGATCGCAGATCGTTGTTGGACTCTCAACCACGGTAAACTTGAATCTGTTGATCCCATGACACTGGACACCAAGCTCAAAGAACCCCAACCAACTAACTCCTAACTTTTAGTATGTCTACTTCTACCCCAACGCTGCGATCGCAACAACATCCCCTAATTCGTCAACTGGCTGATTGTATTGAAGCTGTTTGGCATCAACACTTCGACTTGTCGTCCTATGATTTACCTGATGAGTTGGGGTATGTGGAAGGTAGATTAGAAGGTGAGAAACTGACCATTGAAAACCGCTGCTATCAAACACCTCAGTTCCGTAAAATGCACCTAGAACTGGCAAAAGTGGGAAATATACTCGATATTTTGCACTGCGTCATGTTTCCCCGTCCAGAGTACGACCTGCCGATGTTTGGTAGCGATTTAGTCGGAGGTAGGGGTCAAATTAGTGCGGCGATCGCTGACCTTTCTCCAGTCATATCTGGGCAACCCTTACCAGAATCTTATACTTGTAAACTCTCCGCCCTCAAAAAACTCAACTTTTCCCAACCACGAGAATTACCTGAATGGGGCAATATCTTTTCAGAATTTTGCATCTTCGTTCGCCCCACTTCTGGTGAAGAAGAAGCGATGTTTCTCCTTCGCGTACAGGAATTTTTAGAAATTCATTGCCGAACCGCGATCGCTTCCACGCCAGTTTCACATGAACAAGCAATGCAAATTCTTGCCGGACAACGCAACTACTGCACTAAACAGCAGCAAAACGACAAAACCCGTCGCGTACTAGAAAAAGCCTTTGGTTCGGCTTGGGCAGAACATTATATGACAACTGTACTTTTCGACATGCCATAATTGTGATACAACTCTTGTGCTGTCAGGGTTCCAAGGGAAAAATGTTGTGCGACATCTACATCTAAATAAAGCAGCTTATAGACTGCTTTTTTTCCAGCAACTAATAATAGCAATAGGCTCCTTATATAGCAATACGCTTGGTGTTAAGATAATTTACCTACCGTCAACCTCTGTAGAGACGCGATAACCCTTGTCTCTACACCTGTGAAATCTTCACAAACGATCCTTGACTAAACTGTATTGGGTTATATAGGGGTTAATTCAAGGGAGGCGATCGCAAGTTTTTGGCGAAATGGCGATCGCCTTTATTTTGTCTAGATCTAAGGGTATCCAGCAGAGCTAACTTTTGGTACACTCTTTGCTATCCTGTATATGTAAACCACTTTTAATTAATTATGGTTAACACTTATGGCAAGAATAAAGAAATTTGAAAAGCACTAATCTCCATGGAAGAGTTGCACTGGAAACGTTAGATAAGCTCAAATAAATCGCGCAATTCCTAGGATAAGTAATAAGTCGGGTCAAGATGTCAGTTATGGGAAATTGGTTAGATCTATTATAGATAAGTGGTGTAAAATAAATTTGGGGACATTTAGTGTCCCCAGTCGTCCAAAAAAGGAGGTATTTATTGAGCAAAAATGGTAACGGTCATCGAGGTTTTTGGAATCCAGTAAAAGTTTTTATCCGTCTTCTCCTTAGGCGGTGGATGAAAGAGGATAAAGTTACTGGAGAAAGATACCTTGTTGATTCGGAAGATGTCATCAGGGAGTTAGACGACATCGCAGATGAACCACAAGATAACTCCCAAAGTGACAACTAGTTAATAACTAGCCCCTAGTTCGCCGCTAGGGGCTTTCCTTGTATTATATTTTCAGGATAAATCATTATGCTAAAAGAAGACACAATAATTCGTCCTGTTTACTATCAGATTGTCGAGCGTCGTCATAAAATTTGGGCTTTTAGAGAAGGCGAGCCATTTATAAATTTATTTAATACGCCTGACCTTGATATGGAAGACCTATTCTCCCTATTCGATACCTCCATGGAGAAAATTGCTGCCGAACTGCGACGAATTAATGGTGCAAAGCAGGGGTACTACATAGCAAACATTTTAGATAAAAAATACTACTACTGCGGTACTGAGTGGTCAGATGTCAAAGCCAAACTTCAAGAATTGGGGATTGGTAGACCTGATCCGATGGAAGCCTAACTACCACCAGAATCAGTAGGATACGGAGGCGCAGATTATGTGAGGGTCATGGGCGCAAAGAGCAACGCGATCGCATCATTGTATAAATTTTGGCAGAAAAACAGCAATCCTATTTGAATTCCAAACTGACTAGTCCTGAGAAACCCGGTAAATAAGCGCGAAACCGGGTTTCTCCAAGGAAAGCGAATCATTTAGGACTGGTATATTATTTACAAATCATCTGATTTCCCACAGACTTTGGCACGAGTCTTATTTGAGAAAAACTCCACCTCTGTAGGCTCTGTTACGTTTTCCAGCCACTGATGAATGTAGAATTCATTTAACGTAGAGTGAAATCTTTGGAGTAGTTACCCAAGGATGGTTTGTTGTCTTATATAGGTGTAAATGACTAACTCTGCTAACAGGTTGACCATAAAGTTAAGGAAACTGTAATGTCAGAAATGCTCTATTTGAGAGATATTTTAAACTTGGTGGTTGACTAACTCAAAAACGGCAGGAAGCTGTTTTTCATGACAGTACCATTAAACTCCACAGCATCACCCCAACAAGCTGAGTGTATCTGACCATTCCGACTTATTACTAGAAAGCGTTACTAGCAAATACGTCTACACCATGACTATTAGGCATAATTTTATTTGCTCTTGAATTAAAGGTCAAGAGTCGGATTCTCGTGGGATTTCCCAAAAAACGAGTGACGTAGCCTTGGACTTTACTACAGAAAAGGATTAATACACAACAGTTACTTTCCCATTAAGGTAAAACCCAGGTAGTACTTTGTCTAGGTAATTTTGAGCCTTTGTAGTAAGCACAAAGCGTGCGAGCGAAAATAAGGACTAAAGTCCTTACTACGAACTTACTTATCCATCAATTATAACTTGACACACTAGCAGGAAGTAGGAATACCATACACTACCAAATTCCATTTGTGGTGTTTTCTTTGAATAAAAACCTCTATAACTTTTTTTACTTCTATGAGCAAAATTCAGATAAACGAGCAACAGACTATGTCAACGCTAAGTGAGAAGCCAAGGTCAAGGGAGCAGCCAATTGAAAAACCCAAGGTTTGGTGGATCATCGCCATGCTACCAGTGGTAATTGCTGCTGGGATACTCACTAAAGTCAAAGTAGAGCAGCTCAAAAAACTAACTGCTCCCGCATCTAGTACACCAGCAGTTATCAATAGCATTAATGCTTTGGGGCGTTTGGAACCGCGAGGGGAAGTTGTTAAAATGTCTGCCCCAACAGGACTCCAAGGAACGTCACGAGTTGAGGAAATGCTGGTGAAAGAGGGGGAGAGGGTAAAAAAAGGTCAAGTGATTGCCATTTTGGACAACTTCAGTACTAATCAAGCAGCAGTGGAACAAGCAAAAGCAAAACTGCAAGAAACTCGTGGCAATTTAACAAATGTAAAAATTGGAGCGCCAAGAGACATTCAAGCCCAAAAAGCGGTCATTGCTCGTCTCGAAGCCCAGTTGCATGGGGAAATGAATACTCAGCAAGCGACAATCGCTCGACTAGAGGCGCAGTTACGGGGAGAAAGGAATGCTCAACAAGCAACTGTTAATCGTATAGAAGCTCAACTCAGCGGTCAACAGAATACTTTAAAAGCGACAGTGCAAAGAACAGAAGCAGAAGCTAACAATGCCAAAGTCGATGCTGAACGCTATGAGTCTTTATACAAAGAAGGTGCCATTTCTCAACAGGAACTTGATAGGAGACGCCTGAGTGCGGAAACTACCACTCAGCAGGTTGCTGAAAGTCAAGCCACTCGAACCCAGACCATCGCAACTGTGCTTCAGCAGCTTGCTGAAGCCAAAGCTAACCAGGGAAAAGCTATAGAAACTTTACTTCAGCAGCTTGTGGAAACCAAAGAAACCCGAGACAAAACTATCGCTACTCTACAAAAGCAAATCGACGAAGAAAAAGCTAAATTTAACAGAATTTTAGAAGTTCGTCCCACTGATGTGGAAATAGCACAAGCACAAGTTAGCAATGCGATCGCACAAGTGAGACAAGCAGAAGCACAACTGAAGTTGAGCTACGTCAAAACTTCCATCGCTGGAGAAATTTTAAAAATTCACACTAAGGCGGGAGAAAGCTTGAGTCCAAATGGCATTGCTGAAATTGGACAAACCGATCAGATGATTGTCATAGCTGAAGTTCCTGAAGACAGTATTGGTAAAATCCGTCTCGGTCAACAAGCCACCATCAACAGCGACAATGGAGCTTTTCTTGGGCGATTACAGGGAACCGTCTTTGATATTGGCAGAAAAATTGGCAAAAAAGATGTGCTGAATACAGATCCAGCCGCAGATACTGATGCCAGAGTCATAGAAGTGAAAATCGCTCTCTCTCCACAAGATAGTCAACGAGTTACAGGCTTAACCTACGCCAAAGTAGTTGTAGATATTAATATTTAGGAAAAAATATGCTGGGTAAAATACCTCTAGCATGGCTACAACTGAAGCGAGAAAAAACTCGCCTAGCTGTAGCGCTGGCAGGAATTGGCTTTGCCGATATTCTGATGTTTATGCAGATTGGTTTCCAAGACTCTCTGTATTTTAGTAACGTTCGTTTACATAGCAGTTTGCGAGGTGACATTGTTTTAATCAACCGTCAATCTATTGCTTTATTATCAATGAAAAGCTTTTCCCAACGAAGGTTGTATAAAGCTTTAGATTTGCAGGAAGTTGAATCTGTACATCCTATATATACGGACTACACTAGCTGGAAAAATCCCATAACAGGTCTTCCTCGCAATCTCCTAGTAATTGGAATCAACCCGGAATTTAACCCATTTGACTTGCCTGGAGTTCAGGAAAATTTAGATAAACTTAAACTGCCTGATGTCGTTTTATTTGACCGTTCTTCTAGGCAGGAATATGGTCCAATAGCTGCTGAGTTTGAGCAAGGAAAAACTGTGACAACAGAAGTGAGAAGGCGGCGAATTCAGGTAAAAGGACTATTTACCTTAGGTACATCATTTGGGGCAGATGGAAATTTAATTACAAGTGATGTAAACTTTTTGCGGATATTTAACAACCGCCAGCGAGGAATAATTGACATTGGACTGATTCGATTAAAGCCGGGAGCTAACGCGACAGTTGTTGCTGAAACTTTGAAGAATTATTTGCCTAAAGATGTCCATGTATTCACTAAGCAAGAATATATTGATTTTGAGAGAAATTTCTGGGCAAATAGTACGGCAATTGGGTTTATTTTCACGTTAGGAACAATCATGGGTTTTATTGTGGGAACCGTGATTGTTTATCAAATACTTTACACAGAAGTTGCTGATCATTTGGCTGAATATGCAACCCTCAAGGCAATAGGCTATACACAAAACTACTTGTTGGTTGTCATTTTACAAGAAGCTCTGATTTTAGCACTTTTAGGATATGTACCGGGATTAGCTTTCTCGATGTTTTTATATCAAACAGCTAGAGCAGCTACACTTTTACCAATTTTCATGAGTTTTAATCGCCTCGTTCTAGTACTTATTTTGACTATTGTAATGTGCTTTATTTCTGGTGCAATTGCTGTACGTAAATTGAAGTCCGCAGATCCAGCAGATATTTTTTGAGGAGTGACGAGTGAGGAGTTAGGAGTTAGGAGTTAGGAGTGAATAATATTTTTATGAGTGAGTAATTAATATAGAAATCCTCCGCTTTATTTGTGATAAAATGCTGACTCTCAGAAACCCGGTATCTGGGAGATACCGGGTTTCTTTATATCACGAATGATTTAGGAATGCTATATTAAAAATAAACAATCAACAACCAACCATCAACCATCAACAACCAACCATCAACCATCAACCATCAACAAAATATGATGAGAGAAGATCCTGTAATTGCTATTGATAATCTCAACCATTACTATGGTAAAGGGGCACTGAAAAAACAAATATTATTTAATATTAATCTGGAAATTTTTGCCGGAGAAATTGTAATTATGACTGGACCATCAGGTTCAGGTAAAACAACATTACTGAGCTTGATTGGTGGGTTGCGGTCTGTACAAGAGGGAAGTCTGAAGTTTTTAGGTAAAGAACTATTTAGAGCCAGCCAGACAAAACTGGTGAACATGCGGCGTAAGATTGGTTATATTTTTCAAGCTCACAACTTATTAGAGTTCTTAACTGCTAGGCAAAATGTGCAAATGGCTGTGGAATTGAATGAGTTTATTTCTCCCCAAAGAGCCATTATTAAATCAGAAGCTATGCTGAAGGCAGTTGGTTTAGGAGACAAAGTTAATCACTACCCAGAGAATCTTTCTGGTGGACAAAAACAAAGGATAGCGATCGCCCGCGCCTTGGTCAATAATCCACCACTGGTGTTAGCAGATGAACCCACAGCAGCTTTGGATAAACAATCAGGACGCGCTGTGGTAGAATTGATGCAGCGCCTTGCAAGAGATCAGGGAACTTCTATTTTATTGGTAACCCACGACAATCGCATTTTGGACATAGCTGATCGCATCGTGGAAATGGAAGATGGTCTTTTAACTCGTGATTCCCAAAACCAAGCTATGAGCTATGATTCTTCAACCAATATAATTGGTAATCCATAATGCCCAATACGTAATTATCTCTCTCCACAATTACGAATTACGTTAGCGTAGCGTTAGCGAGTCCTCTCCCAAGGGGAGACGCCAAAGGCGAACGAGCGTCATTACGAATTATTTAGGCTGTATGGCAGCATTTGGTTGACGGCTGGTACGGAAAGTAACATTCACACCTTCGTTCGATTGTTCCAACACCAACAGGGGAGTAGGCTTCGCCTTTTGATCCCAATGCATATAGGCAATCCGACCCTGAATTGTTGGTTGCCAAGTGTCCTCCTCCTCAGAGGGGCTAAGGTAAGTTTCAATACAGTCAATAATTTGGCTAATGGTGGTAGAAGTTGCTTGGGTTGGTAACTTCATTAACCGGACTTGAATGCGAAATAATACTCGCTTACTAATATTGGGTGGAGTGCCAGTTTCATACTCTAGATCAAAAATTTCATCCACCTGCCGTCCGGTGTTACTTGCAACCCCTACGGTTCCTTGTTGGGCTTGATTGGGACGCAGTGCTTGAGAAATTTTATCTTTGACCTTGACTTTAACTTGATTAATAATTGCAAAATGAAATACTTCCTCTGACATCCGCATTCGCAGATACTCTAGGTTAAATTCCCGTGAGTTAATCAAGTCGGGATTGGTTTCCATTTTGCGAATTGTGTCTAAGGCTAGTTTAAACTTTTTCTCTATTTCTCGCGAGCGGAATTTTTCAAACTTGAGTTTTTTCTCCAATTGTTTCATTTTAATTTTGCCATAGGCAATCAGAGCAATTACCGCTAAAGCTAGTCCTCCAGAGGTCGTCACTAAGAGTAAAGGTGCTTGAGTATCCCTCGCTGGCACTTGATGGGATACCTTGATAGTCTTTGATCCTGAGGCTTGGGCAATAAACATTGAGGTTCGCATGGTTGGCAAACAGAAAAATTTGACTCCTAATTTTTAGGATGCCCAAATTTTCAATACCACCTTGCGGTATCATAAATATTTTTTACAGCATATGTACAGACTACTACCCCTGTCTCAGGCTGCATCTACTAATTGCTTTACCAATATTCGTCTCGTCGCCACAGATATGGATGGCACTCTGACTACGAGAGGAAAATTTACTCCTGCTTTGTTGCAAGCTTTGGAGGATTTAGCAAAAGCCGACTTTAAGGTGCTGATTGTAACTGGACGTTCATCTGGGTGGGTGAGTGGACTAGTAAGTTACCTGTCAGTCATTGGTGCCATAGCGGAAAACGGCGGATTATTCTATCGTTCTGGGAGTGAGACACCAGTAGCCTTAACGCCCATTCCTGATTTTGTCGCTCATCGCCAACAATTAGCAGCGGCTTTTCAGCAATTACAAACCCAATTTCCCCACATCCAGGAATCTGCCGATAACCGCTTTCGCATCACTGATTGGACATTTGATGTGCAAGGTCTGAGTACAAATGAACTACAAACTCTGGCTCATCTCTGCCAGCAAATGAATTGGGGATTCACCTATAGTAACGTGCAATGTCATATCAAACCCTTGGGACAAGATAAGGCCGTTGGGTTGTTACAGGTGTTGCGAGAAGATTTTCCCCAATACGCAAAAGAACAGGTGGTGACTGTAGGTGATAGCCCTAATGATGAAAGTTTATTTGATGAGCGTTGTTTTCCCATATCAGTGGGTGTAGCAAATGTGCGGTTTTATGCTCATCAACTCAAGTATCAACCTGCTTATGTTACTTCAGCGAGTGAAGGTGAAGGGTTTTGTGAATTAGTAAAATATCTTTTACACGGTAAGTAAGTAAGTCGGCCTCAATAAACTATGTAAATAAATGTGAAATGAACTAAATTGGCTCGTAGTTGCGCTTCAGCGCTCATATCTAGAGCGCTGAAGCGCAACTACAAACCTTATAAATTAATTACGAATTATCTGCTGATTGATTTTGCATTGGCACTACCAGCACCTTATCAACACGGTTCCCATCCATATCTACCACCTCAAAACGCATTCCCTGCCATTCAAAATGATCTGCCGCTGTGGGGATGCGACCAAGATGGGTCATGACAAAACCACCCAATGTTTGATAGCTACCTCTATCTTGGTGCTGCAACTCTTCCATATGGAAAAGTTCAAATAGCTCATCTACAGAGAGCATTCCATCCAACAACCACGAGCCATCCTCCCGTTGGACAACTTGTGGGTCTTTCTGCTCATCATCAGAAGGAACATCACCAACGATTTCAATCATCACGTCGTTGAGAGTCACTAATCCTTGTATTATACCATATTCATCCACCACCAATGCCATGTGAGTAACAGTTTGCTTAAATAATTCTAAAACCTTTAAGCCACGGGTGCTTTCTGGCACAAATACTGGCTGTCGCAATCCCACTGTCAAATCTAAACCCTGACCGCTGAAACACCGAACTAACAAGTCGGTGACTGGGATAATACCTAGCACATTGTCAAGTTCCCCCTGACAAACTGGATACCGGGAATTACCGCCATCAATAATCTTCTGACGGTTTTCTTCAGCAGAGTCCTCCAAGTCTAGCCAGACAATATCAGGTCGGGGTGTCATAAAGGAACTGACGGGGCGATCGCCGAAACGGAACACTCGCTCCACCATATCTTGTTCTGCTTCCTCAAAAGTCCCCTCCTCAGTGCCTTGCTCAATCAAGACCCTGATTTCTTCTTCCGTAATTTGTGGTTCTGTAGAGGGTGTAATCCCCAATAGGCGCAGCACTGTATCAGTAGAAAGACTTAATAAGTAAGCAATAGGAGACGCAAATCTAGCCAACATTTGCATAGGAACAGCCACGACGGAAGCAATGGGTTCCGGATGGTTTAAAGCCAGTCGCTTGGGTACTAGCTCGCCAATAATCAAGGTTAGATAAGTAATAATTAAAACAGCTAACACCGAAGCGATCGCTTCCTTGTATGGTTCCAGAAGTGGGATAAGACTTAATAAAGGTGTTAGTCTCTTAGCGATCACCGATTCACCAAAGGCACCGGATACAATGGCAAGGAGTGTGATCCCAATCTGGACTGTGGCGAGAAATTGATTCGGGGAAGACGCCAGTTGCAAAGCAACACGAGCTTTCCCATCCCCATGGTTAGCTAGCTGTTGTAGACGCACCTTCCGTGCCGAAATAATCGCCAATTCTGACATGACAAACAGACCGTTAGCGAAAATCAGTATAGGAATAATTAGAATTTCTATTGTTGGAGACATTTCTAAGATTGCCGACTTCACCGGTCAATTGCGCTAAACTCAAACCTCTTAATATCTAGTATCGATGGTTTTTTAATAAAATTCCACGGAATTCCCCGTCTTCTTAAGGCGGGGATGGATAGTGGGGCAAAAACGAGCGCACCCTTAACTAATGGTTAGCGCAGCTAACCGGGGGCAAGGGTGTCCGAGTTTTTGCCATCTTCAAGCTTAAGCGAATCAATAAATTCTTCAATAATCTGAGTCATTGTTTTATCTTTCTGTACAGCATATAAATGTATCTTGTTGAATCTGCGCTCACTCATGCGGACTGCTAATACTTTATTTTTCATTTTTGTTGAACATTGTTTATGCGTTTATGTTAGCATAGGTATAACAAAAAAAGAGGTGATTTGCTTGTCGGTTGAATATGGCGCTCAAAAAGTTAGGTTGTCTTTGCCCTCAATGGAGACAGAGTTAGTACTGTTCCTCCTAGAACAAGCGAATAAACTAGCCAATTGTGCTATTTATGCTTTGAGGCAATCTGTTATTTGGTTTGGTAGAACTAGCTTTCATCTGGAAGTAACAAAAAACGAGTTGCAGAATGAACTAAAAGAAAATGTGCATTACACTATTCTGCATTCCCAGGCTGGACAAAGCGTTTTACACAAAATAGCTGAAAACTTCAACGCCTACCAAGAAGGGGTAAGTGCATTTTTTCAAGGTCAAAATGCGATTAAACCTAAATTACCCCACTACAGAAAGAAAGGTGGACTTCATGAAATAACCTATCCACAACAAGCATTGAAGAAAAAGTATGATGAGCATGGGTATCCTGTGTTGGGTTTTCCATTGGGATGGGATATCAAAAAACTGTATGGTCCAGATATGCATGACATCGATTACATCTGGATGCCTTACCCAACTAATATCAATCCGGCTGACATAGTTGAAGTGACAATCTCTCCTCAAAATGGGGATTTATATGCTGTTTTTGTGTATAAAATCTCTGTTGACATCATCTCCACACTAGATTACGAATTAGCGCTAGGGATTGATCATGGTGTAAACAATTGGCTGACTTGTGTTCCTAATACTGGAAAGAAGGGATTTATTGTTGATGGCAAACAGTTAAAAGCATTCAACCAGTTGTATCACAAGGAAGTAACAAAAACTAAAAAGGGTAAACCAGAGGGATTTTGGAACAGCCACCTAGATAGATTAACCGGGTTACGTAATCGGCAAATGCATGATGCTACTAATAAGGCTGCCAGGTTTATAGTTGATTATTGCGTGTCAGAAAAGATTGGTAACATTGTTTTTGGCTGGAATAAGGGACAATCTCAAAATATGGAGATGGGACGCAAAAATAATCAAAGTTTTGCAACCATTCCAACTGGAAAATTAAAAGAGCGTCTCAAACA
>JADQBA010000208.1 GCA_016903675.1 Stigonema ocellatum SAG 48.90 = DSM 106950
ACTGCAAAATTTGACGGCAGAGTTCGCTACCAATTGACCCACCTGCACCTGTAATCAGGACTTTCTTGCCTTTGATAAATTGGGCAACTCGCTCAATGTCTGTTTGTACGGGTTCGCGTCTTAGCAAATCTTCAATCCGTACATCCGGAACTTTCAACTGCCCCACGGGATGATGGAGGATTTCATGTATTCCTGGTATTGTGGTAGTTGGAATGCCAGTTGCTTTGCATATATCGACAATTTCGCGAATGACTCCAAGCGCAACCGTAGGCATGGCAATGATCACTTTCTGGATCTGGAGAAATTTCACAACATCGGCAATTTGGTGGCGATCGCCTACTACAGGAATACCCTGAATGCATCCATCTATTTTGCGCTTATCATCATCAACGAAGGCGACAGGTTGAAAACCCAGTTGGGGATTTCTTTGCATTTCTTGCACTAAGGAAACCCCTGCAATACCAGCACCAACTACCAATACCCGCTCCTGGTTTGGGTTAATGAACAAATTGCTGTTTTTCAGCTTCAGCAATTCATCTAATAAAATCTGTGTTGATTTTTGCACAAGCCAGTGAGAAAACATGAATAAGCGGTTCATTTCTTTAAAAACTCCCTGTGTAATGTGTAGAACTATGTAGCTTGGTAAAAAACAAACATCACGAACTTGCCACATCTGAATGACTCCTATGAATATGCATTCATCAGGTAATTTCAGAGTGACAGAATAATTACTAATTCGTAATTCGTAATTCGTAATTGAGGGCTACTAGCAACTCATTTTACTTATGAAAAAGTAAAAAATGCGGGGCATCCTCAATTAGTCCGAAGCTTTTATGCGTGGGGTAATAATTACGAATTATCAATTACGAATTATTTTCACCTCTCTCCCAACCCTTTTCTTGGGAAGGGGGTTAGGTTTTTGATTACTGAAGACGTATAGCATTCCTAAATCATTCGTGACATAAAGAAACCCGGTATCTGGAAGATACCGGGTTTCTGAGGCTCAGTATTTTCTCACAAAGAAAGCGGAGGATTGCTATAGTTGATAATTGTCATCGCACTTTGCCTTGATAGCCCTAGGCAATTTATGCGCTCAAAAAATCGCATATGAACACCACCGTGTTATAATATTGTTTGTCACACAGTAGTCGTGATTTAAGTGATCATAGTTAAAAGTCGATGTTTTTCATTACAAATTGTTACCATTTTGATGAATGGCATATTTTTACTAAATTGAGAGACTCCTCATGACCAGAGTAAATTAATAGTTAATAAAAAGTTATGATTGTAGGGAAGGAAGGTATTCTAAGACCTGTCTAGGATTCCTGCTCCTGTGGCAGACCTTGACGCTCTCCTAACTAGAAGTTGCGAGATTCTTGGCTCATGGACTTGCTTTAAAACTGTGTATTTTTACGGCAGTTCCTGAACCAATTAACGTCACCCGACGTGGGCATTTCACCTTAAGTACTAATATACCAAAATCAACGGTGTTGATTGTTAAGATTCAAACAACTTTTCCGTGTACGGGACAGTCAATAAAAAAGAAAATATGAATAAGGCTTAGCCTCACTCATATTTTAGGAGGTTTTTCGACTTCTTTTGTTTCCGATTATACCTTTGCGAACATAGACTTGAGCAACTCAGTGTTTACACCTGACTCCCGAGTTAAAGCAATTTTACCAGTGCGAGCTATTTCCTTGAGACCGAATTTTTGCAGCACCTGGACGATCGCCACCATCTTACCTGGATCTCCCACAACCTCTAAGGTAAGAGAATCTTCTGCCACATCTACTACCCGCGCCCGGAAAATCTGAGCCAGTTCAACAATTTCAGGACGGTTGCTGCTCGTAGCATTCACCTTAAGTAGCATCAATTCTCGCTCTACGCAAGGTGTCTCGGTAACATCCTGCACCTTGAGGACGTTTATGAGCTTGTATAGTTGCTTGATGAGTTGCTCGATCACGCGATCGTCACCAGGTACAACCATCGTAATCCGAGAAATTCCAGCCTGTTCAGCTGGACCAACAGCAAGGCTTTCAATATTAAAGCCGCGACGAGCAAATAAACTAGAAATGCGGGACAGAACACCCGCTTCATCTTCTACAAGCACTGAAATGGTATGTTTCATCTTTGCCAACCAAGGCTAGCAGCATTAAGGCTGCACTACAAGAACTGCCAATTAAATTCCAAGTTTAATCACCTATTTTAAACTGAAAACCTGCACTCATTACAGTTTTTTCGGTGCCATCCACGACGTTGCTGAATTTGGGGATGAATTGTTCTTCGTAGGGGTGTGGGGGTTTGGGGGTGTAGGGGAATAATTTTAAATACAATTTCCCCTCTCCCACTCCCCCCTTCCCCCCCTCCCCCCCTCCCCCCTTCCCCCCCTCCCCCCTCCCCACTCCCTACTCCCCACTCCCCACAAGCAAGTCCTCTGGGGTATTACAGTTAAACAGCATTTCGGGTTCTGGTAACGGTAAAACTTGTACAGGATGTTGCTTGAGCCAACCTTGAAACGATCGCCCCCCTTCATTAATAAACTCCATCAAAGTTGGTAAACAGCGCCGGCGATAGAAACCACACAAAGGTTCCCATCCTTTAGTATGGTGAGCCAAAGCAGCCATCGCCTCATCCCCTATGCTATCTAGTCTAGTTGTCCAATCCTGCAACACCTCAACTCGCAACTTCGGTAAATCGCAAGCTAGCAGCAGCACCCATTCTGTTTGCACATGCGCCAGTCCTTGGATAAACCCAACTAATGGTCCAGATGTTTCAACAGACAAAGACACTTCCCGGATAAATTGGCTTTTAGGCAGTAGCAAATGTTCATAGCGTTCTTGCCAAGGAGTGACTACGTAGACTGTGTCAGCACAACTTTCAGCAACCCGACAAACTAATTGCAACATGGGTACACCTTGAATAGGAATCAAGGCTTTATCCTGACCCATGCGCGAACTCCTACCCCCTGCCAAAACAATCGCTGTTAAATTAGTCATTTGTTATTGGTTCTTGGTTGATTGTTGATTGTTAATTGCAATTCTCCAATTAACAACCAACAACCAACAATCAACATCCTCTGGATTGACTTCGCTGAACTTGCGTAAACAACTGCTCTACATTTTTAGCTGCTGGAAGACACCTCAATCCTTGACACACTAAGCCGACGCTACCCTCTGGTAAATTAGATACTGCGGCAAACATAGCCGTAGGCAGATACTTAGGTATGAGTGAGTTGATCTGCTCAGTTGTGGTGCGAATCAACGTACAGTTATGATACCAATCCAAGGCTGTAAACAAACTTGGACAAGCTTGGGGAGCGCGACTCATCACACCTCTAAAAGCTTTTAATCCTTGCTCCGCTAAATCTAAATAATGAAGATTGTCGGTGAGGATGGCGAGACGGACAAGGTTGGCGATCGCTATCCCATTCGCTGAGGGTGTAGCATTATCCGTATAACTACGTTCCCGGACAATTAAATCTTGACTAGCATCACTTGCTGTGTTAAAATAACCCCCAAGTTCCACGCTCCAAAGAAATTCGTCGAATTCTTCTTGGATAGCGATCGCTTTTTCTAACCAAAAAGAAGGGGAATTTCGTAGGGGCGGGGTTCCCCATTCGCGATTCCCCATGGACAATGTAGATTGATGTAAATCTAGCAGTGCTTTGATAAAAAAGGCGTAATCTTCAGATTGGGCTAATACTGAAGGTTGACCTTCATAATTTAGTCGGTAGAATCGCCCATCCACAAACTGATGATCCAGGATGAAATTCGCTGCCCGTGCTGCTAGTTCCAGGTAATCTGGTTGTTGGAATACTCCATACGCTCTTGCCAAACCGGAAATCATCAAACTATTCCAGGCGACAATCATCTTTGTATCTGTCACCGCAGGAATGCGTCCGTGCCAATTTCCGCTTTTTGCTTCCTGGTTGTTGCCAGCAGGACCAAAAGTGTCCAGTGACTGAGGTGTTGCACCATAGCGGGCTGCAAACAGCTTTGCTTGTAAAATTTCTACTGTTTCACTCAGTTTTCCTGGTACACGTCTTTGCAACACATTCTTGCCTTCAAAGTTGCCGTTAGGCGTCACCGTAAACTGCTGTTGTAATTCCGTTAGTTCAGCAAGAGTGAGCAGTTGCTCCAATTCGCTATAACTCCAAACGTAAAACGCTCCTTCCTCAGGCTCTACATCTGTTGGGCTGGTAAAACTATCAGCATCTTGAGCCGCAAAGAAGTAACCAACTGGAGCTGTCATTTCCCGTTTTAGCCATTGGAAAGTTAGAGCGATCGCTCTTTCAAAAGCTGGTTCCTGTACTCCTGCACTCCACAAAGAAGCTAGATACTCCACAATTTGACCGTTGTCGTAGAGCATTTTTTCAAAATGGGGTACTGTCCAGGTAGGGTCAACGGTATAGCGATGAAAACCACCCCCTACATGGTCATAAATACCGCCCAGTGCTAAGTCTAGTCCTCGCTGAGTACAAACTTGCTTGCCATCATACCTGGATTCCTGCCTGGTGAAGCGCAGTGCTAATTCCCCATAGGGAATCATCGGGAACCTGTTACCGTGTTGATTAGGTGTAATGATCCCAATACTAGTTTCCCAACCTTGCTGCAATAATTCATTGTCTTGAGACTGTGCTGCACCCTCTTGCTGTAACACCGCAGAGGTGAGAAGCGACTCGATAATCAGAGCTTTCCGTTCGCCCAAGTCTTGTTTTTCTGTATCATAGTAGCGGCGAAGTGCGACCAGTACTTGCAAAAAGCCAGGACGACCGTAGCGGGGTTCTACTGGAAAGTATGTCCCGGCGTAAAACGGCACTAAATCTTCTGGAGAAAGGAAAACGTTCAAAGGCCAACCTCCTTGACCCGTCATCATCTGCAAAACTTGCATGTAAATGCTGTCAAGGTCTGGTCTTTCTTCTCTGTCTACTTTGATGGGAAGAAAATTAGCGTTCATATACTCGGCAATAGCCGGGTCACAAAAAGCCTCCCCTTCCATCACAGTACACCAGTGGCAACTGGAATAACCAATTGACAGAAATATTGGTTTATTTTCCCCTTTGGCAGTTGTGAGTGCTTCGTCGCACCATGACCACCAATCAATGGGGTTGAGAGCGTGTTTGCGGAGGTAGAGACTCTTAGCTTCAGCAAGGCGATTAGTCATAATTATCAGTTAATCACCGCCACCATAGATAGCATACCACATGAGCGTGATGCTGGTATTTGCCCTCATGTGGTATGCTGGTTGTCTAGTCTAGGACTAGCCCTTTCAAGGTGAAGCGTAAAAGTGAAGTTTTTCTTCGTGTTCTTCGCGTCTTCGTGGTTCAAAAAGATTTTTAAACCGCGAAGACACGTCCCTTGCGCGTCTCCCCTTGGGAGAAGAACACGTCCCTTGCGCGTCTCCCCTTGGGATTCGGTCAAATGCCGAAGAGTGGACGTGATTTTCCCAATTTTTGACCCACCTTGAAAGGGCTGTAGTCTAGGACTTACGCACTGTACAAATTAAACATTATGTGTATCAACGGATAATGGTCGTTTCAGACTTGTAGGACCCTCACCCCGCCCTAAACGGGCACCCCTCTCCCAAATTGGGAGAGGGGCTAGGGGTGAGGGCTTTCATTCACGGGTATTACGTTTAAGACCCCGTGACAATCTACAAACCCGGTTTCTGGTTTGGGGAAACAATCAGCCGCTGTAATCGTTAAAATATATGTAAAATAGTTACAAACAAGCTGCATGATTCCTATCGTTATTGAACAATCAGGTCGTGGTGAACGCGCCTTTGATATCTACTCACGACTGTTGCGCGAGCGCATCTTATTTTTGGGACAACCGATAGATGACAACGTAGCTAACTTAATTGTTGCCCAACTGTTGTTTTTGGATTCTGAAGACCCGGAGAAAGATATATATATGTATATAAATTCTCCAGGGGGTTCAGTGACGGCAGGAATGGGCATTTTTGATACTATGAAGCATATCCGCCCAGATGTCTGTACCATTTGTACCGGACTGGCGGCGAGTATGGGTGCTTTTCTACTAAGCGCAGGTGCTAAGAGTAAGCGGATGAGTTTACCCCATTCTCGGATTATGATTCATCAACCTCTAGGCGGTGCTCAGGGACAAGCCACTGATATTGAAATTCAAGCCCGCGAAATTCTCTATCACAAGCAGCGGTTGAATGAGTATTTAGCCGAACACACTGGTCAGCCCATAGAGAAAATTGCTGAAGATACTGAGAGGGACTTCTTCATGTCACCTCATGAAGCTAAGGAATATGGCTTGATTGACCAAGTCATTGACCGTCACGCTGCTGGTAGCCGTCCCATGGCTGTGGTTGGTCAATAGTATTGGTTTGTTGTTGACTGTTGGTAGTTGACTGTTGGTAGTTGACTGTTGACTGTTGACTGTTGACTGTTGGTAGTTGACTGTTGACTGTTGGTTGGAACCATAACACCAACCACCCAACAACAAACAACAAACAACAAACACCAACCACCCAACAACAAACAACAAACAACAAACAACAAACACCCAACAACAAACAACAAACAACAAACAACAAACAACAAACAGCCAAAGGTCAAAATCCTGCTACCGGGTCTGGTGGTGTAGGCTGTGATTCTAGGTATCTGAGGAAATCCAGCAGTTCGTCTTCGGTAAGCAAAGTACGTCCTAGCTTACCGTAGGTTTTTTTGAGGTAATCCCTTCCGTATTCTTTTGTCCACCCTAGCCGTTCGATGTGGACATCTGTTTTGGCAATTACATCAGACAAATCCACAGGTTCGCTCTTTTTCTTTTTCTTCCCTGTGGTATCTTTTGTTGGTAGATCCTCCGGAGGGTTGTAACTGCGGGGTGCAAATGGTGTTACGTTACTGGTAGAAACCCTAGGTAAGAGGTTGTTTTCTTCGCTGAGGGTGTCAGACATCATCCCCCAATTTTCCATTGGAGGTTCCAATTCTGCTTCCTGCTGGCTAATAACAGGAAAGCGTTGACCTAAATCAAGGCTATTGGCGTTGCTTGGTGTGAAAGTGGTTGCTTGTGTTTGGGGAAAAGAGTTGATTGCAGGGGAATAGCCAGAAGACTCAGTCAATCCACTTGTTGTGACCAGGGTTGGGTTTGGATTCAGGGGTACTGTTGGTTCTAAAGAAAATGCTACTGATAAGGGTGGTGTATTGGTTATTCCCAAAACCATCAGGGCCCTACTCCTAGCTTGGTCTTCTGCGTCCTCGAGTGTTTCTGCCGCAGCCATACCGGTAGCGCGGGTTACACCTTCAATTTGCACGCTTGCTCGGACAATATATTTCCCGTGATAAATTTGCACTAATTCAGAAATAAGACTGCCTTGAGGATACAAGCTCTGAAATTGAGCCAACATAATAGTGTCACCAATCTAAGTTTGTTAAATCAGGGGGTTGTACAGAAGGTATAAGGATGTGGGGGTACATCCTTATTTATTTATCTTTACTTAACTATAAAGAGGTACACTCTTTGTGTGTATTGCTTGCAGAAGTGTCATTTGTCGGCAACGGTAAAAAACTTTTGGCTTGTGATCCTATTCTAGTGACATGCCCGCATTGAGTCAGTTTTTATTTGCTGCTTTTAGAGATACACACCCCGGTACCTGAGGTGTTCTGGACGGCCTAATGCCATGTTCAGATTGTATCATGAGGTTTTTGGTGGAAATTTTTGGCTATTGCTCACTTACCCTCAGTGGTCTGTTGTGTGAATGCTATACTAAAAACCCAATTCCATATTCAGAACTATTTTCACCGAAGTACGCTCTAAATCTACAATAATGAAGTAATGGTTCATCCTCACTGCTTGTTAAGCTGCTGACTTAATTGTGACCGATTCTACATATGGGTCGATTAGGTTTTTCAGCAGTTTTTCCTAGTTAAAAATCAGAGTCTAATGGCGTAAAAGTACCTTCACTCGCTGACAATCAAACACCTGCGGGTTCCCCAAAAAGCGATGCGCGGGCATTATGGAGAGTTTTCCCTTACAAAGCCTCTCATAGACCCGTTGCTCCCGAAAGCTAAGTGGGTCACATTCTGAACCAGGCGTGCTTTGTCAGATTAGCTGACTGAAGGAACCTAAATGTCGCCAACTCTGAAATGTTCGTGTAGTGCCCTACCTTAGGGCAATTAGTTCCCAGCTAATGTCTATAGGTCGTGAGGGTATACAGCAAAGAACCAGATCAAACAAAAAATGATGTTTTGACCAAAGGTCGGTTCACTGCATGGAATTTTCAATCGCTACACTCCTTGCCAATTTCACTGATGATAAATTGGTAGCTCGTAAACTCTTAGAAAAGAAACTTGGTTGTGAAGATGAAGACAGTTTGCAACAACTTCACATTGCCTTGGAAGTGTTGGAAAAAATCGGGATTTTGGTGAAAGAGCGCGGTAAATATCGCCGTGTGTCAGAAGAAGGACTGATCGAAGCAAAACTCCGATGTTCTAGTAAAGGCTTTTGCTTTGCAATTCAAGACGCAGAGGGATCTGAGGATATTTACATCCGCGAAAGCCATCTGAGTAATGCCTGGAACGGCGATCGCGTTTTGGTCAAGGTTCTCAAAGAAGGTAGCCGTCGCCGTTCTCCAGAAGGAGAAGTCAAGCTGATTCTAGAACGCTCTAATCACACTCTCCTAGCCCGGATTAAGCAGATAGAAAATGGTTTTCGCGCCGTACCTTTAGACGATCGCCTGCTGTTTGAACTCAAACTCCTACTCAATGGCGTTCACTTAGAGCAAGCAATTGACCACCTGGCCCATGTAGAAGTTCTGCGTTACCCACTAGCACAATATCCCCCCATTGGTAGGGTAGTGCAAATTCTGGGTAGTGATGCTGAGGCGGCGGCTGATATAGATTTGGTGACCTGCAAGCACGACCTCTCCCGAAATTTCCCAGAGGCTGTGCAAGAAGCAGCCACAAAGTTGCCCAAAAAACTGCTGAAAGCAGACCTGAAAAATCGGTTGGATTTACGTCAAAAGTTTACCCTGACCATCGCTGACAGCAACAGTGGAAACCTCAAAGCGGTAGAAAATGCCGTCTTCTTGGAAAAAACTACAGCCGGAAATTGGCTGTTGGGCTTTCACATTGCCGATATTTCCCACTATGTTCAACCAGACGAACCACTAGATCGCGAAGCACTTAAGCGGGGAAAGTCAGTGTATCTGGGGGAATTAGTACTGCCAATGTTGCCTGACGCTGTCAGTGAACGCTGTTCTTTAGTACCGGGAAGCGATCGCCTCACTCTGTGTTTTTTAATCACTATTGATTCACAATCCAAAGAAGTAGTGGAGTGGGAAATTCAACCAAGCGTCATGAACGTAGACCAGCAACTGAGTGAAGAAGAAGTACAAACCATTCTTACTACCACAAAAACCCTAGTTTCTCCCGCAGCCGTGGAGATGATCAAACAACTCGAAATTCTACGGGTGGCATTGAAACAGGTGCGCTTAGATCGTGGTAGCTTGCAGTTAAATCTGCCGCCTAGCCAAAATCCCTACTACGATGAGGGCATTCTCGGTTGTGTGGTAGTGAATGATTTACCTGTGCATTCGCTAATGACAGAGTTTGTGCTACTCGTTAATCAACTGATGGCAACTCACTTGAACGCTCTCGGGGTTCCCGCCATTTGGCGAGTCCAAGGATCACCTGATCCTGAAGATGTTCAGGAAATGTTAAAATTGGCAATTAATTTAGGCGTTGAACTGTCATTAGACCCAGATGTAGACATCCAACCCATAGATTATCAGCACTTGACCAAGATTTTTGCAGAATCTGCATCTGAGCAAGTTCTTACCTACTTGTTGCAAGATACACTTAAGCCCTCAGCTTACAGTACAACCAAAGGACCTCACTTTGGTCTGGCACTACCAGAATATACTCACTTTGCTGCTCCCTTGCGGCGTTACCCAGATTTACTGATGCAAAGGGTATTTTATACACTACTCGAACACGGACGCGATCGCCGCACTACCCGTGTTAAAGAGCGTGTCAACCTGCGCTCCTCCTCTTGTCACAGTGAAATTAACTGGAATGTCCTGCCTCCAGAATTGCAACAAGAACTGCAAAGCGATTTGACTAGGGTAATTGTCCAGCTTAATGACCGGGAAAAAGAAGTCCAAGAAGCCGAAGCAGATTTGGCCGGTTTACAAAGGGCTTCTCTGATGAAACAGCGCATCGGCGAAGTTTTCACTGGTGTAATTACTGGTGTCCAATCTTACGGATTCTTCGTAGAAATTGAAGTACCTTTCTCCGAGGGTGCTACAGGCGGCAATCCCCGTGTGCCGCTACGGGTAGAAGGACTGGTACACGTCAGTTCTCTCAAAGACGATTGGTATGAGTATCGTGCCAGACAACAGGCACTATTTGGCCGCAAAAATCGCGCTTCCTATAGACTAGGCGATCGCGTAGCTGTTCAGGTCAAAAGTGTCGATTACTACCGTCAGCAAATTGATTTGGTAACTGTCGGCAATGATGGTACAGCCATAGGTAAGAGTATCAGCACCAATACTGACGAAGCCGACCACATGTATTTACCCAACGACATGGAGCCGGACGACTTAGCGCATTATGTTGATGAAGAATGAGGGCAGGATGAGAGTTAGGAGTTAGGAGTTAGGAGTTAGGAGTTTTTATTCCTAACTCCTAACTCCTAACTTTTTATGTAAATTCCACATTTTTAAAAGTGTTAAATAATACTAAGCCACTCATCTTAGCGGTATCAGGCGCATCTGGGTTGATTTATGCAGTTCGTGCTCTCAAATTTCTGCTAGAAGCCGACTATGAAATTGAATTGGTAGCTTCTAAGTCAACCTACATGGTCTGGCAATCTGAACAGAATATCCGCATGCCAGTAGAACCTGTCCAACAAGAGCGATTTTGGCGACAGCAAGCTGGAGTTGAAGAATCAGGTAAACTATATTGCCATTCTTGGGGTGACGTTGGAGCCAAAATTGCTAGTGGTTCTTTTCGCACCCTGGGGATGATTGTTATTCCATGTAGTATGAGTACTGTGGCAAAGCTAGCAAATGGATTGAGTTCTGACTTACTAGAACGAGCAGCAGATGTCCAGATGAAGGAAGGGAGAAAGTTAGTCATCGTCCCCCGCGAAACTCCTTTTAGCCTGATTCATCTACGAAACTTAACCACCCTAGCAGAAGCAGGAGTCAGAGTTGTCCCCGCCATTCCCGCCTGGTATCATAATCCTCAAACCATAGAAGATTTAGTTGATTTTGTCGTAGCCCGTGCTTTGGATCAATTGGATATTGATTGCATTCCCATTCAACGATGGCAAGGTAGTCGTTAACGGCACAATAAAGAAGTGGGGAGTGGGGAGTGGGGAGTGGGGAATGGGGAATGGGGAGTGGGGAATAGGGAATGGGGAGTTAGAGGTAGGAGTTAGGAGTTATTATTGACCTACGCTCCCCTGCGCCCCTGCACAAGGTGTTCCTCTACTCCCCACTCCCTACTCCCTGCTCCCCCACTCCCTTCTCCCCTCTCCCCTGCTCCCCCACTCCCTACTCCCTGCTCCCCCACTCCCTTCTCCCCTCTCCCCTGCTCCCCCACTCCCTACTCCCCACTCCCCACTCCCCTCT
>JADQBA010000471.1 GCA_016903675.1 Stigonema ocellatum SAG 48.90 = DSM 106950
CCTTTAGTATTAGATAAAAAACCAGTTCAAAATCAGCAGCAAGACTCGAATTACTTTGAATTTGAATTACGTTTGGAGGCTGTTGTCAGCCGTGGGTTACAAACTGTAGCACAAAATCATCGTGTGACTTTATCGACTATAGTCCAAGCTGCTTGGGGCTTACTATTAAGTCGTTATAGTGGGGAAAAAGATGTAGTATTTGGTGTGACGGTTTCTGGTCGGAATGCCAGTTTGTCTGGGGTGGAAAATATGGTGGGATTGTTGATCAACACCTTACCATTACGCGTGCAAATATCCCCTCAGGAGGAACTCATACCAACGCTTGTAAAAATACAACAGTTAATGTTGGAATTACAGCATTACTCTTACACTCCCCTTGTTGAAATTCAAGCTTTAAGCGAGGTACCAGGGGGAACACCTTTGTTTGAGAGTATAGTGGTGTTTGAAAATTATCCAGTTGATAATTCAAAGTTCAATGAAAGTGGTTCGCTACAGCTAAGCGAGATCGAGGGTGTTGAACAAACTAATTATCCACTGACTTTAGTTGCAGTTCCTGGGGATGAGTTGTTAGTTAAGATTAGTTACGATACTGTTCGTTTTGAAGAAGATACGATTAAGCGGATGCTAGGACATCTGCAAACCA
>JADQBA010000461.1 GCA_016903675.1 Stigonema ocellatum SAG 48.90 = DSM 106950
GCCAGTGCATCACTTAACACCTCTGGCAGTTTGTCCGCTAAGGCACTTAGGGCTTTGGCGCGATAAGACTCATCCTGAATCTGTTTGGCGGCAGCCAGTGCATCACTTAACAATTCTGGTGGCAGTTTGTCCGCTAAGGCACTTAGGGCTTTGGCGCGATAAGACTCAGACTGAATCTGTTTGGCGGCAGCCAGTGCATCACTTAACAATTCTGGTGGCAGTTTGTCCGCTAAGGCACTTAGGGCTTTGGCGCGATAAGACTCATCCTGAATCTGTTTGGCGGCAGCTAGTGCATCACTTAACAATTCTGGTGGCAGTTTGTCCGCTAAGGCACTTAGGGCTTTGGCGCGATAAGACTCAGACTGAATCTGTTTGGCGGCAGCCAGTGCATCACTTAACACCTCTGGCAGTTTGTCCGCTAAGGCTCTTAGGGCATCGGCGCGATACTCCTCAGACTGAATCTGTTTGGCGGCAGCCAGTGCATCACTTAACAATTCTGGTGGCAGTTTGTCCGCTAAGGCACTTAGGGCATAGGCGCGATAAGACTCAGACTGAATCTGTTTGGCGGCAGCCAGTGCATCACTTAACAATTCTGGTGGCAGTTTGTCCGCTAAGGCTCTTAGGGCATCGGCGCGATAAGACTCATCCTGAATCTGTTTGGCGGCAGCCAGTGCATCACTTAACAATTCTGGTGGCAGTTTGTCCGCTAAGGCTCTTAGGGCATCGGCGCGATAAGACTCATCCTGAATCTGTTTGGCGGCAGCCAGT
>JADQBA010000010.1 GCA_016903675.1 Stigonema ocellatum SAG 48.90 = DSM 106950
GGGGGAGGGGGGGGACAAGGGGGACAAGGGGGACAAGGGGGACAAGGAAGCATCCCTCTCCCCTATCTCCCCCATCTCCCCCATCTCCCCCTCCCCCCCTCCCCCCCTCCCCCCCTCCTCCCTCTCCCCTGCTTTAAAAACACTCACCCAACTTTCTAAAGAGGGGGTTGCGGAACCTAATACCAGGGGACAGTTTTCTAACTCTGCCCGCCATTGGGCGACGGTGCGGGCGTGGTAGGTGGGGATAGGGGAATCTTGCTTAAAGCTGCTGTCGTGTTCTTCATCTAATATAATTAGACCCAAGTTTGGCAAAGGGGCAAAAATGGCACTTCGCGTACCTATCACTACTTGGGGAACTCCTGTAAGCATTTGTCGCCAAGTGTCATAGCGTTCACCATCCGAGAGTGCGCTGTGGTATACGCTGACTTTGTTGCCGAAACGGGCGCGGAAACGGTCGGTTAACTGGGGTGTCAGTCCAATTTCTGGCACTAACACCAAAGCGGATTTGCCTTGCACTAGTAGTGGTGCGATCGCCTGCAAATACACCTCTGTTTTTCCAGAACCTGTCACCCCATGCAACAGTACAGTAGCATATGTATCTAACTGAGTAATTGTGCTTAATGCTTGTGACTGAGCGGGTGTTAGAGATTTTGCTTGCTCCGAGGGTGCAATCCCTCCTTGCATTCCTAGCGCTGATGGGGACGACATAGAGTCGGTTCTCAATACTTCCACCTCTTGGATAACTATGTAGCCCTTTTGTTCTAACGCCTTGAGGGTGGGGGAACTTGTATGACAAATTTGCAACAATTCACTTTGCCATAACTCGCCACCGCGCCGTCGTAGCACTTCCAAAATTTCTCTTTGGCGAGTGGTTAAGTCCCGCTCAAAGGTACTACCTGTCAGTATCACAGCTTTTTGCAGCTTTGGTCGAGTCAGTCGCGGGGGTTCTAAGTAACTTTCTACCAAACCACGTTGCTGCAACTCCCGTACCCCTCGGTAAGCACCTTGGACTTGCCGTTGTAAGTAGACAAAGCTATAATCTCCATCTGCTTGCGCACTCAGAAGTTCCAGAATTTGCTGTGCTGCTGGTGAGAGGAAAGGGCGAGTGGTGAAAGATGAGGAGGATATTACTCCCTCATCTGGCCCCACTCCCCTTCTGACAAAGCGAATGCGACGCTGCGATCGCCCTAGTAACCCTGGTGGTAGCGCCACACGTATCACCTGAATTAAGGGTGTGTAATAGTATGCGGCTACCCGATGCAAAAGTTCCCAATAAGTGGTTTGAAAAAAACCGCTGCTGACGACATCTTCCACATCCCGAATTTTTTCTTGTGGTATATCTGTTGGAGGATGTGTTAGAAACTGAATGGCTATGCCTCCTAAGATTTGCGTACCAAATGGCACACTTAAAATATCACCTGGTTTTGCTTCTAAGTGATATGGTAATCGATAGGTAAATAGTCCTGAGCTTCCAGGACAGTCTACTAGTACTTCGATCCACCGATTTCCGGTTGTCAGCAACTTGTTATAAGAGCCATGAGGTTCAGCAACTACCATTGGGGACAAACTTACGCCATTCATATAAATATTTTGTAAATTATTGACAGATAATTCCCTCACACAGTTTCCCGATTTTCACCAAGCTAACTTAACTCTAACTCTCTACATCCCTTTCCCCAAACTGTATTTTGCAATACTGTCATAAGACATAATACTTGATAAGTTTCCTCTTATGTAATCTAGCAGACAAATTTATGTTAAATTGTGAGACGGACGATTTTTTTGGCAATTTGGCAACATTTAACCATGTCCCCTTTATGGAGTAATTATTCTCTTTTGACTAAATAATAAAGACGGCTTTTCCCCCTATTGATAGATATTCACCCCTTGACCTATATGAGATCCTTTATCAGGAGAAACTTTTGCTGAGGTTTTCTCTGTAAATTTGGTGTGCTTTGGGGGAAGCTATGAGCGATATATAACCCTGGGACAAGATTCTGATGCCGAAAAACTGCCAATGCATGAAAACTCGGAAAGCTTATAAAAATATACAAATATTTAACAATTGGATAACCCATAAACCGAGTTTTTAGATTTCTTAAGATGAGGGAATTTTGATTGAGGAAGAAAAAAATATCTATTAGGAGCCTGACGAGGCATTTTTGAGATGTAAATTATAGTATTAGTTATGAATTTTAGCTAGTTGTAAACAAGAAATGAAGCCATAAATACATTATTGCGCTTTTTGACGTGTGAATTACCGCTGTTGATAGACAGTACCGATGTCTCGGGATGATAGATTATTGACAGGGACTTATATTTTACTTTAAAAGTAGCGGATTTGTTCCTGAAAGAAACAACTAGTTATCTTAGAGCAGCTGTCACTTAATTATGTACCAAACAAAGCAACAATCCCTAAAGGAAACTATGAACATTGCTGAATTGGGAACAATGGAAATGATAGAAAATGCTGCTGACAGTGAAGAACAATCTTTTAAAAGATTAGATGCAGTGGCAGATGAAGAGCCTCCAATTATGGAAATGGAGACAGAGGAACGCGATGGGGATGCGATGGCAGCAGCGCGACCGTCGGGTTATAATAAGACCGAGCATGATGATGCTGTGGGGGCATTTTTTAAAGAAATGGCCCGTTATCCGTTGCTAAAACCAGATGAAGAAGTGGAGTTAGCGCGGCGAGTGCGGTTTTTAGAGGAAATCAAGGAACAGCTGGCGTGTTTACAAATAACACTAGGAGAACAAGCTAGCAAGGGAAATATAGCCTCGCAGCTAGGAATGACCGAAAAGCAACTAGAAAACCGCTTGTATCAAGGTCGGGTAGCGAAACGCAAAATGATTCGCTCGAACTTGCGGTTAGTGGTGTCAATTGCTAAGCGATATCTGAATCGCGGAGTACCTTTCCTGGATTTGATTCAGGAAGGAGCAATGGGTTTAAATCGCGCCACAGAAAAGTTCGATCCAGATAAGGGATATAAGTTTTCTACCTACGCCTATTGGTGGATAAGACAAGCAATTACGCGGGCGATCGCCAACGATGCACGAACCATCCGCTTGCCTATCCATATCGTGGAAAAGCTGAATAAACTAAAAAAAGCGCAAAGAGAACTCAAACAACAACTAGGTCGCAATCCGACCGAAATTGAAATGGCGCAAGCTTTAGAAATTCCTCCGCAACAACTGCGCCAGTTGCAACAACTCCGACGTCAAGCACTTTCCCTCAACCACCGCGTTGGTAAAGAAGAAGACACGGAATTGATGGATTTGCTAGAAGATGAAGATAACCAATCTCCCGAAGCAAAAATGAATGAAAACATGATGCGTCAGGAGATTTGGGAAGTATTGGGCGACGTACTCACCCCACGAGAGAAAGATGTGATTTCTCTACGGTATGGTCTAGTCACAAGTGAACCCTGTACCCTAGAAGAAGTCGGCAATATGTTCAATCTCTCCCGTGAGCGAGTACGACAAATTCAAAGCAAAGCTATGCGAAAACTACGACGTCCCCATATAGCCAAACGCTTAAAGGGGTGGTTGATATAATTTGTCATTTGTCCGTTGTCCCTTGTCATTTGTCGTTTGACAAAGGACAAATGACAAGGGACAACGGACACTGGACTTCATGCAACAGACTAATGACTAACAAAAACGATTTAATTTTGCGTTTTGCTGAACCTGCTGATTGCAGTGCACTGTTTGATTTAATTAAGGGCTTAGCAGAATACGAAAAATTATCTGATGCTGTAACTGGCAATGCTTTAGCACTAAAAGAGCATCTATTTGGCTCATCAAAGTATATTGAGGCTATCATAGCAGAATATACAGGGCAAGCTGTAGGGTTTGCCTTATTTTTTCACAATTATTCAACATTTCTGACAAAGCCAGGAATTTATCTAGAAGATATCTTTGTTTTGCCAGAATACCGAGGGCAAGGTATTGGTAAAGCTCTCCTGACCAAATTAGCCCAGATAGCCGTAGAGCGCGATTGCGCTCGTTTAGAGTGGAGTGTTTTGGATTGGAACGAGCCAGCACAAGCATTCTATCGTCGCATGGGAGCATCTATATTAGATGAGTGGCGCATTTGTCGCCTCACCGGAGAGGCTTTGACTAAATTGGGAAGAGGGGAGTAGGGAGTAGGGAGTAGGGAGTGGGGAGATAGGGGAGATAGGGGAAATAGGGAGTAAACAATTATTCTTCCCCATCTCCCCCATCTCCCCCATCTCCCCCATCTCCCCCATCTTCCCCATCTTCCCCATCTTCCCCATCTTCCCCATCCTCCCCACTCCCCACTCCCCACTCCCCACTCCCCACTCAGAAGTTTGACAGCCTGTCGTTTGACGACAAAACCCCATAAACAGGAGAATTAGGAAGGAGATTCTGACGAATACGCCTTATTTTAGAGAGAGAACACCAATGAAAAAGATTTTTGCCGTATTGTTGCTGAGCATAGCAATTTTCACTTTTGCCTTCAATAGTCCAGCTTTAGCAGGAGATGCTGCTAAGGGAGCTAAAATATTTTCTGCCAATTGCGCTTCATGTCATGCTGGGGGTAAAAACCTGGTTCAAGCCAACAAAAACCTGAAAAAAGAAGCTTTGGACAAGTATGGTATAAACACACCCGAAGCAGTTATCAGCCAAGTTACCAAAGGCAAAAATGCTATGCCTGCCTTTAAAGGTCGCTTGAAACCCCAGCAAATTGAAGATGTAGCCGCATACGTGTTGGATGAAGCCTACGAGAAAGGCTGGAAATAAACATCACAGGGTATAAAGTTAGGAGTTAGGAGTTAGGAGTTATGAATTATAAATTATGAATTATGAATTAACTCCTCACTCCTCACTCCCAACTCCTACTTCCTAACTCCTAACTCCTAACTCCTAGCACTTTCAAGGTGAAGCGCAAAAGTGAAGTTTTTCTTCGTGTTCTTCGCTTCTTCGTGGTTCAAAAATATTTTTTAACCGCGAAGACACGAAGAACACGAAGATCAAATGACGAAAAGTGGACGTGATTTTCCCAATTTTTTATCCACCTTGAAAGGACTGCTCCTAACTCCTAACTCCTACCTCCTAACTCCTAACTCCTAACTCCTAACTCCTAACTCCTGACTCCTAACTCCTAACTTTTATGAGAGCTAGAATTGAAAACAGTGTACTTTTCCTGCACCACGAGGATGTACCAGAGTTTAAAAAAGGGGGTTCTGTGGTCAGAAACAGTTATTTCTGGGCATTACGTTCAATTGCTGGTCAAGCTGGGCGTTATCGTGATTGGGAATACGAAACAGAGGTTTGGTTAGCGGTAGCGCGAATGCTACTGTCATTTAGTGAGTCTGGCTATTTAGGTTTGAGGGAAACTGTGCTGGAGTTTCCCTTATCTCAAGGAGAAATTCCAGATTTACTGCGACCTGTTTCCACTTGGGAATGATTCAAGAGAATTATTTAAGTAGGTCGGCACAAAGAAATCAAGGTTTGTAGTTGCGCTTCAGCGCCCTAGATATGAGCGCTGAAGCGCAACTACGAGCCTTACTTGCATTCATATAGTTCGGGTTTTCTGTGCCGATCTACTTAATATGGTTAATTTTTCGGAGCAAGTTTGAATTCTTTCGATTGTTAGGAGTCGGGTTTGAGGGTGTGGTTTCTGATGTGTAGGCTTGAGAGTTGCCAGTCACGAGCGTTGTTAGGAGCAAGCTTAATTAACTCTTCAACATTGCGTAGCATTGTGTTGCAAATCACATTCAAGGGTAGGTCATTTGGATCGTGCCCAAAAGGCTCTTCGATTTCAGAGCCAATTTGTTCAATACTCAATAATGTGAAACTCACAAAAGCTATTACTAGACCAGTCCACCAAGTTAAATTAACAACTATTTCAAGAGGTAATATTAGGCAATAAATTACCACCAATTGCCTGAGTTTAATAGCATATATCAGGGGCAGTGGCGTTTTCAAAATGCGTTCACAGCCACCCAAAATATCTATGAGAGCATCCAGCAGTTTATGTAAGGCAGTCAACTGATAAATATTTAGACAATTCCGGTCATGTTGATACTGCAAGTAATCCCTAATCCAAAAGGCAATTTGTAGTGGAGGATGATTCGTTTCTTTGAGCTTATAATACTGGAATTCAGACATCAATGACGCTAACTGCTCGTCCAAAGGCTCTGACCTTAGATGTAACTTCATGGCGATCGCAAAAGCAACCACTAGCCGAAGTATTGCCTCTTTTTCTACTCGATCTTTTGGTGACGGCTCTTTAACTACTATGTAAATCGAGTGAGCCAAGCTACGAACCGTATTGACTAAAGCTCCCCATAGTTTACGACCTTCCCAAAATCGCTCATGAGCTGTATTCGTTCGGAAAACTAATAACAAAGTCAAGCCAACATTGAAACTCAAGACGGCATTGGTAAGGACTCGATTACCCTCTGGGAATCCTATGGGGAACCCAAAATAGTGGAGTAAGGATACTAAAAAACCATATACACCACAAAAGATTACCCAGGGAAGAATGACTGAAATAACTGAACGTTCAAGTCGTAAAACTAGTTGAACCCAATGCAGTTGTTCACCAGTGTAAAGGTGATACTTTCCTCTAAAGGAATTTTTTGCCTTACTGAGAAACTTTTTGCACTGCTCCAGTGCATTAGTAGGATTTGAGCGACTCATTTATTAAAATTCCAATAGTTCCATTATCTTGGGTGCATGGCGGCTAGAGGGTTAGGTACAGGAAACGGGTTCTCTATAGGTACAAATTGGCTCTTGCTGGCGTTGTAAGCGAAGACTTTTCCTGTCTCAATCTCATAAACCCAGGCGTGAAGGTAGAGTTGACCACTGTGAAGTTTGGAGCGGACGACTGGGTAAGTTTCCAGGTTTTGTATTTGTGTGAGGATGTTCTCCTCAATTGATATGAGCGTAGGACGCTACCCCTAATGGAATAACGTCCCACGATATTTTTGCAATATTTGTTTACCAAGGCAAAGCAAAAGGGCCACCAAATTTTCTGATTTCTGCAAAAAAGCCCCCTTGAGGACCACCGTCAGGGAGTGTAGCTAAATAAATAGCTGTTTCTGCACCTTCCTCAGCAGTGAGCGGCGCATTAGATCCTCCAATATCGGTTTTCATCCATCCTGGAGAATAGTTGTTGATGAGGATATTAGTACCCTTCAACTCCTTCGCTAACAGACAAGCCAATCCATTTAAACCAATTTTTGACAGCCGATATGAGGGAGCAATGGGATAAAAATCATTGGCTATAGAATTCAAGGATGCCATTTCAGTAGATACATTGACAATGCGCCCATAATTATGATCTTTCATTATGGGAATCAGTGCTTGACACATACGCAATGGACCCACTGTATTCACCGCAAATGTCGAGATAACTGTATCCAATTTAGCAGTTAGGACACTGCTTTCCTCAGCTTCTCTTGCAGGATTTACCCCTGCGTTATTGACTAAGATGTCTACTCTCCCATACTGTTTGCGTAACATGCTGGCAAAGTTTTCTACACTTTTGTCATCAGTAATGTCCAGAGGTAGATAGTCCACGTCAAGACCCTGCTGTGCCAATTTTTCACGAGCTTCCAATCCCTTCGCTTCGTCCCGACTGGATATGATAGCTTGAATATTGTCTAGCTTTGCGAGTTTTTTGGCAATCTCAAAACCAAGACCTTTATTGCTTCCTGTAATAACTGCAACTCTTTTTTCTGTCGTCATGATTGTGTCCTTTATCGAGAGCGTAAATCAAAATATACTATACATACCCATGACCTTACACAGGCTGGGCTGCTGGTACAGCCAAAAGCCTAGGGATGAGGACGTGGGCAGGCTGCTCTAAGATGAAACGAACGCAACGGGCAATGTCCTGCGGTTGCAGTAGACCCCCGGAAGCGATGAAATCTTTCTGATCCTGACCCCAGTGGTTATACAAACCTGTATCCACGCTGCCTGGGGCAATGGATGCGACGCGAATGCCAGTTCCAGCGAGTTCTATGCGCAGCGAATCTGTAAACGCCTCGATGGCAAATTTTGTTCCGCAGTAGGCAGCGAATTGCGGAGTTGTTTTCAGCCCGGCGATACTCGAAGTGTTGATTAAAAAGCCGCTGCCGGATTGCTTGAAGTGCCGTAGCGCCGTATAGGCTATCCTATAGGGAGATTCTACGTTGATCCGAACCATCTGGCAGATTGCTTCGATATCCACAGTTTCAATCGATCCCACAGTCATGATGCCTGCGTTGTTGAAGACCACATCGAGTCGGCCAAAGGTTTCGATGGCAAAGTCTACCAATTTTTGCGGCAATTCAGGGTCTGTGATCTCACCAGGAACAGCTTTGGCGTTCTGTAGATTGGACGCAAGGTGTTCCAGTTTATCTTGCGATCGCGCTGTGAGTACCAGACTCATGCCTGCTGCATCTAGATCTTTGGCGACGGCCTCGCCGATACCACCACTAGCCCCAGTGATGATAGCAACTTTATTCTGTAAATCATTTTGTAAATTCATGGGTTTCTCCTTTGAGTCCGTCGTCAAAAGCGAGATTTTCTTTAGTTTATGGAATATAAAACACCACCTCAAGGGTTAAAATTTCGGGGTAAGTGTGCATTTTTTCGGTTATACTTTGTGCCGATCTCGCTTCTAAACTTGACTTTATTCAATCAAATAGATCAATCTCGGAGAAGTGCAACCACCTAGACGAGTATTTTTGTTTTGTCAACCTAAATGAATATATTCGCATGTACCTTGTGGGTGTAAGGTCAGGGTAAACATGACCCAAAACCACAAAAGAACAAAATGTAGAATTTCCTCATTTTGAACAGATAGTTATCGGACTTAATCTCTTCCATCCTGACTTAATTTTATCCTCCCCCGAAAGAATACAAACTTATTCCGAAAGTTAGACCCTTACAAGAGTGTTTTTTAGTCCTTAAACTTGTTAATTACAAGTCAACAATAGTAGATGAAGTTACTTGTGTGACAATATGTCAAGTATAAGCTATAAAAGGTTTTCGGAGTAATCGCTCAAAGCTGAGAAAATGCATCTTGAGTTTTTTCATAAAGATGTATCTGGTGACAACTAGAAAATTGTGGTATTACGAGCAGGTCATACTTGCTTATTTCAGCATTTTTAAATACACAGGTAACTCTGAAACCCTTAGCTTAAGATTCCACAATTAGTGAAAGTTGTAAAACCATTTAACACATAATCAAGCCATTTTTGGAGCATTAAAACGTTGAGAATGATTGGAATAGACAACTCATTAATCCCGTAAGTATACAAAGGGCAAAATGACTTTTACTACAGCTAAACCTCAGGTTGAACTAGCAACAGATAAGTACCAGTTAGAATCAGGATGTCCACATCCTTTGGGTGCAACCCCAGACAAAGACGGAGTAAATTTCTCAATTTTTTCACAGCATGCCACATTTGTGGAACTCTTGTTGTTTGATAGGGATGATGCTGCGGAACCTACACAAATTATTCAGTTGAACCCAAGGCTGAATAAAACCTTCCACTATTGGCATGTCTACGTGAAAGGGTTGAAAGCAGGGGCTTACTACGCCTATCGGGTTGATGGCCCTGATGATTTACATGGGGCTGGACACCGCTTTAACAAAGATAAGGTACTGCTTGATCCCTACGCTAGAGGAAACACCAACACCCTTTGGCAGCGCAATGATGCTTTAGGGTCAAAAGACAACTTAGCCACCTCGATGCGCAGTGTAGTCATCGATATATCCGATTACGACTGGGAAGATGACCAGCCTCTCAACCGACCAATGAGTGAAACCATCATTTATGAAGTACATGTTGGCGGATTTACTAAGTCACCTTCCTCAGGCTGCAAACATCCCGGTACTTTTTCTGGAATTGTCGAGAAGATTCCTTACCTGCAAGAGTTAGGAATCACAGCTGTTGAACTCCTGCCAATATTTGACTTTGACGAAAACAACATTCTCCGAGAAGTTAACGGCAAACCACTGAAGGACTACTGGGGATACAACCCACATAGCTACTTCGCCCCTGAAGGTTCCTATTGTGTTAACCCTGACGTAGGAAACCAAATCAGGGAGTTTCGGGATATGGTCAAGGCGTTGCACAAAGCAGGAATTGAGGTCATCTTGGACGTGGTATTTAACCACACCGACGAGGGAAACCATGAAGGTCCAATCATCAACTTCAAAGGTTTTTTTAATAGCATCTTCTATCACCTAGTGTCCTGGGACAAGCAGTACTACATGGACTACTCCGGGTGTGGAAATACCGTCAACTGCAACCACCCAATTGTGGAGAAGTTGATTGTAGATAGCCTGGAATTTTGGGTGAAAGAGATGCACGTTGATGGTTTCCGGTTCGATGAAGGCTCTATTCTATCTCGTGGCCAAGACGGAGTCCCAATGGTCAATCCGCCAGTAGTATGGCACATTGAAACATCGGAAACTCTAGCGGAGACTAAAATCATTGCTGAGGCTTGGGATGCTGCTGGGCTTTATCAAATTGGTTATTTCCCTGGATATCGTTGGGCAGAATGGAACGGACGCTTCCGAGACGACATTCGCCGCTTTGTTAAGGGTGATCCAGGAATCGTTGGGGCAGTCGCTTGGCGTATTTCCGGAAGTGCTGACCTCTATGAAGTGAGTGGACATCTACCAATTAACAGCGTTAACTTTATCACCTGCCATGATGGGTTCACTCTCAATGATTTGGTTTCGTACAATGATAAGCATAATGAAGCCAATGGTGAACACAATCGGGATGGCATCAATGACAATTTGAGCTGGAATTGTGGCGTTGAAGGAGAGACTGACAACCCTCACATCGATGAATTACGTCGGCGACAGATTAAAAACTTTGCAGCCATTCTCATGCTCTCCCAAGGAGTACCAATGTTTGTGGCTGGCGATGAAATCAGACGCACTCAAAATGGCAACAACAACGCCTACTGCCAAGATAACGAGATTAGTTGGACTGACTGGAATCTTGTGGAGAAGAATGCTGATATTTTCAGGTTCTTCAAGTTGATGATCGATTTTCGTAAGTGCCATTGTCATTCCACTTTGAAGCGTCGTTATTTCTTTACGGGTGAAATTAATGAGCGGGGCTTACCAGACATTTCTTGGCATGGTTGTAAATTGTTCAGTTCGGGTTGGCACGACTCTCATGCTAGGGTTCTTGCATTTACTTTGGGGGGCTTTGATGGAGAAGCAGATATTCATATCATGTTCAATATGTACTGGGAAACCCTTGACTTTGAAATTCCCTCTATTGAAGGTAGAGAATGGTACAGAGTCGTAGACACTGCTCTTGCTTCTCCTCTGGATATTGTGGAAAAGGGGAAAGAGATTGTAGTTTCCGGCAATGTTTATCCTGTTAAAGACCGTAGCGTTGTCGTTCTGATTTCTAAATAGTTTCCACTTAATCAAGTTTTAATTTTGGAGTAAATTCAATGAGTAATATGACCTTTTCATTTTCTGACTTGATTGCTGGGTATGTTACTGATTTTGATTCAAGAAAGGGAGAGGTTGGTACTTTTGGTCTCAAAACGTCAGATGGTAGGAAATTTGAAGTAGCACTGACCTCAATGACATATGCTGAGCTAGTGCGCAATCTGGATGAGCCTTTCTTTGATTGCACCAGCCAGATGAGTACAATGCTGGTTCCAAATCGCTATCTTTTTGTGTATGGCATTTTCTATCCTGAGGCAGGTGAGTACAATTTTGAAGCTAAACACATAGTTTTTCTGGGCAGGAAAGAAAACGAGTATCTTTTTGAAAAGCAAGACTGGTGGGTCAAGCAAGTAAAAAGTCTTGCCAACTTTTACCTGAAAGCCCAGTTTGAAGATGGGGAAATTGATTATCGGAACTATCGCACTGGTCTCGGCTTGGTTGGTTCCAAGGAAGATAGTAATCGTCAGGAAACAGACACCATTTCCCGCCTGGTTTACGGTTTTGCCACAGCTTACATGATGACTGGGGAAGACCGCTACCTAGAGGCTGCGGAAAAAGGCACTGAATACCTGCGCGAACACATGCGTTTTCTGGATGAAGGCGAAGGGATTTGCTATTGGTACCACGCCGTTGAAGTGAAGCCAGATGGGAGCGAACAGAAAATATTCTCCTCAGAATTTGGGGATGATTATGACGCTATTCCAGCTTATGAGCAAATTTATGCGCTGGCTGGCCCTACCCAGACCTATCGAGTGACTGGCGATCCGCGCATTTTGAATGACATTGAGTTGACCATCAATCTATTTAACGGTTATTTCCTCGACAAAACGGACAAAGGGGGATTTTTCTCCCACATCGACCCCATTGGTCTGAGTCCTTACTCTGAAACTTTAGGTCACAACCGCGCAAAGAAGAACTGGAACTCGGTAGGAGATCATGCCCCAGCCTATTTGATTAACCTGTGGCTGGCGACTGGTGAGGAAAAATACGCCAATTTCCTTGAGTACACGTTTGACACCATTGAAAAGCGGTTCCCGGATTATGACCATAGCCCGTTTGTTCAGGAACGTTTCCATGAAGATTGGAGCCACGACAAGATCTGGGGATGGCAGCAGAATCGAGCAGTTGTAGGCCATAACCTTAAGATTGCTTGGAATCTGATGCGGATGAACCACCTGAAACCAAAAGAAAATTATATCGCCCTAGCTGAAAAGATTGGACAAATCATGCCTGCCGTCGGCAGCGACCAGCAGCGTGGAGGGTGGTACGATGTCGTCGAACGCATCCTCAAACCAGGACAAGAGGTACACCGTTTTGTCTGGCATAACCGGAAGGCTTGGTGGCAGCAAGAACAGGCTATCTTAGCCTACCTGATTCTGAATGGCTCACTTGAAAAACCTGAGTATCAACGTTGGGCACGTGAAGCGGCAGCTTTCTATAACTCCTGGTTCCTTGATTACGCGGGTGGAGGTGTCTACTTCAATGTTCTAGCAAATGGACTTCCCTACTTGCTAGGAACTGAGCGAGGTAAAGGCAGCCACTCGATGAGCGGTTACCACTCGTTCGAGCTTGCGTACTTGGCTTGTGTCTATACGAATCTGCTGATTACTAAGCAGCCGATGGATCTGTACTTCAAGCCGAAGCCCGGTGGTTTTAAGGACAACATCCTGCGGGTTGCACCAGATATCCTGCCAGCTGGTAGCGTCCGGATTAGCGATGTCTGGATCAACGGGCAAAAGTATTCCGATTTTGATGCAACAAGCCTGACGGTCAAACTACCATCTACTCAAGACGAACTGAAAGTTCGAGTCAGGCTTCTTCCCACTCAGGTGTCTTTTGACGCAAGGTTGTTGGAAGTCACTAATGGTATTGCCAAGATCTCCTTAACTGGATTACTGGATGCCAGTGCTGTGGAACGTTTTCAGGAAGTTTTGGCATTAGCAACAGAAAAACCAATCAAACGCCTCGTCTTGCTGCTACAAGACCTGGAATGTATTACTACTGCTGGCATGCGGGCCCTTATTTTCACTAAGCAAAAGCTGGGAGCTCATGTTGACATCTATATAGTCGGCGCTCCAGAGAACGTGAAGCAATTCCTCAAGATGAGCTCATTCTGTGAGGGCGTCACTGTGTTGGATCAGTACGAAACTGTCGAGATGGCCAGTGTGTAGGTTCTGTTAAAAGACATTTTAGTAGTCCTAAAGAGCAAGAGAACTACGTTCAAAGCTATTTAGGACTACCTCCTACCTTTGATAACATCACTACAAAATCGTGTGTGAAACATTGTCCAAATCTATTCATGTATAAATTATTACTATTAAATTAGCAACAAGGAGCTAGAGTGGCTAATCCTGTACTACTTACGGTTGACGATGACCCCGGAGTTTTACGAGTCATAGAGCGGGATCTCCGACAGGAGTATGGCAATCGCTTTCGGGTACTGCGAGCCGACTCAGGTGCAAAAGCTTTGAATGTGCTGCAACAGATAAAACTGCGTAACGAGATGGTTGCGTTGTGTCTGGTAGATCAGCGCATGCCACAGATGACAGGGGTGCAGTTTCTCGAACAAGCGATGCAGATATCCCCGCAGACTAAACGGGTCTTGCTAACAGCTTATGCTGACACTGAGGCTGCTGTCTCTGCTATCAATAAAGCAAAGATCGATTACTATCTCCTGAAACCCTGGGAGCCACCACACGAACTCCTCTACCCCGTTCTTAACGATTTGCTCGACGATTGGCTCTCGTCATACCGCCCACCTTTTGAAGGGATTCGCGTTATTGGTTCCCGTTGGTCGCCCAAGTCGCATCAAATCAAGGACTTCTTGGCCCGTAACCATGTGCCTTATCAGTTGCTGGACATTGAGACAGAGGAAGAGGCACGCCAATGGGTTACTTATACACAATGTCAGGTTTCAGATTTGCCACTAGTTATATTCCCTGACGGTTTGTATCTGACACAGCCAACGCACATCCAGATTGCCGAGAAAATTGGGTTTAAGACGCGTGCCGAAATGCCGTTTTATGACTTGGCCATCGTCGGCGGTGGTCCTGCGGGTTTGGCAGCAGCAGTCTATGGGGCGTCAGAGGGTCTGAGCACTGTGTTGATTGAAAGAGAGGCATCAGGAGGGCAAGCAGGAACAAGTTCCCGCATTGAGAACTATTTAGGTTTTCCAAATGGACTCAGTGGAGGAGACTTGGCTCGCCGCGCCGTCACTCAGGCAAAACGGTTCGGCGTAGAAATTCTCACGCCTCAAGAGGTGACTGGTATTGTTTTGCAGGATCCCTATCGTATTCTCAAGCTGACGGACGGCACAGAGTTAAGCTGCCACACGCTGCTAATTGCCACTGGGGTCTCGTACCACAAGCTGAAGTTGGACAACATCGACAAACTGACTGGAGCGGGTGTGTACTACGGCGCTGCCATATCTGAAGCGCTCTCCTGCATGAATGAAGAGGTTTATATCGTTGGTGGGGCTAACTCAGCCGGACAGGCGGCAGTGTACATTTCTAAGTACGCTCGTCATGTGACTATGCTGGTGCGGGGCGACTCACTTGCTAAAAGTATGTCGAAGTACTTGATCGATCAAATCTTGGCGACGGAGAATATCACAGTGCAGTTGCACTCCAGCGTCGTCGAGGTTCATGGTGAGACCCACTTGGAGAGTATCACCATCGCCAATGCTAAAACAGGCGTTCAGCAAACTGTTCCCACAAAGTTGCTGTTCATATTAATTGGTGCGAGACCACACACTAATTGGCTGGCTAACGTCGTGGAGAGAGACGAACAAGGTTTTATCCTCACCGGTTCTAGCCTGATGCGCGATGGAAGATATCCAAAGGGATGGAAGCTTGATCGCCAACCCTTCCTGCTGGAATCCAGTGTACCAGGCATCTTTGTGGCTGGAGATGTACGTTACGGGTCGGTGAAGCGAGTTGCATCAGCGGTTGGAGAGGGTGCGATCGCTATTCAGTTCATCCATCAATATCTGAGTAAGGTGTAATTATGTTAGACGCTTTGCGCTCTTGTTCGCTCTTTGCACAATTGACAGATGAGCAATTGCAATGGTTGTCTGAACACGGTCGTGAACTATGGCTGGTTCCAGGAGAAGAAATAGCCATTGAGGGAGAACCGATCGAGAATTTCTATGTGCTGATCAATGGCGAGGTTGAGTTTACAAAAAAGGTTGGTAATGCACAAAGGCATGTGATGACCATTGGACCTGGAACATATACGGGTCATGAGTTGATCTTATTAGACAAACCGCACCATCTTGTCAACGTGCATGTCCTGAAAGCAAGCTATATGTTGAAATGGGACAAAGATACTTTCTGGGAGATGCTCACAACCTGTCCTTCGATTACACGTGACCTTCTGATCATCACGGCGCAGCGGCTCCAAACCCTGGAGACAACGTCACGACACCACGAAAAGCTAATTGCACTCGGCACTTTAGCCGCTGGTCTTGCCCACGAGCTGAATAACCCGGCTACTGCCGTCTGCCGAAGTGCGAGGAACTTGCAAGAGATATTTCAACAGTTACCACGCCTTGCACTTAAGCTCAATCAAAAGCAGATGACAAAAGAACAACTGTTGTTTCTTAACAATTTGCTGCGCGATGCCATAACGTCTGCCAAAACATCATCCCGCCTAGATCCACTGATCCAGAGCGACCAAGAGGAGGAGGTCATAGCCTGGCTGGACTCACATGACGTGCCTGATGGCTGGAAAATAGCTCCTACTTTAGTCAAGGCAGGACTGGACACTCAATCACTAGATACCGTTGTGGAGCATGTTACCACTGAGTCAGAATTGCTTGGCGAGGTGTTGACTTGGATCGAGGCAACGCTGACAGGGGTTGAACTGTTGGACGAGATTGACAACAGCTCAGGGCGCATCTCCGAACTGGTCAAAGCAATCAAAGAGTACTCCTATATGGACCAGGCTCCCATGCAGGAGGTGGATATACATCAAGGACTTGAAAGTACTTTGACTATTCTGGGTCATAAGCTCAAGCAGGGTATAAATGTAACGCGCGATTATGACCGGAGCTTGCCAAGCATTTGTGCTTATGGTAGCGAACTCAACCAAGTGTGGACCAACCTGATTGACAATGCCATCGATGCAATGGGTGGACAGGGAAAAATTTGGATTCGCACAGCACACGAGAATAACTGCTCTATACTGGTGGAGATTGCCGACAACGGTCCTGGCATTCCACCAGAGATTCAAGAGCGCATCTTTGAGCCTTTCTTTACCACTAAAGGTGTGGGTAAGGGAACTGGTTTAGGTCTGAGCATTAGCTACCGGATTGTTGAGAAGCATAAAGGCGACATCCGGTTATTTTCCCAACCAGGGAACACCCGCTTTCATGTGATTCTGCCTATTCCTTTAAGCAAAACGGCAGCTAAATGCCAGATTACACCAGAAGAAAGCGCAGACATGCAATCTGTAGGTATTTCATTAGGCAGTGTGTGGGATGAAAAGATGGTTGAAATCTCCTGAGTTGCGCATTGGTGAAGGTAGCGAAGAAGAACGGCACGCAACGTGGCTGGAAATCTTTTTTGACCTGATCTTTGTGGCGGCGATCTCGGAGCTAGGTCAAAATCTCAATCAGGACGTCTCACTATCAGGCTTCGTTAGCTTCCTGCTGCTGTTTGTGCCAGTCTGGTGGTCCTGGATCGGCGCTACGTTCTACGCCAACTTATTTGATACTGATGACCTAGGACACCGACTGCTGACGGCCTTACAAATGCTTGGAGTTGGGGCATTAGCAGTGAACGTACATGACGGCTTGGGTAAAAGTTCAGCTGGCTTCGCCCTCTCCTACACTGCTATTCGGGCCTTGCTCGTCATCGAGTTCCTACGCGCTGGACAGCATGTAGTTGCAGCGCGACCACTGACTGCCCGAGTTGCAAAAGGATCTGGAGTAGCGGCATTGCTCTGGCTGGTATCAGCATTTATGCCGATGCCACTGCGATTTGGTCTTTGGACTTTAGCACTAACAGTGGACTTTGGAACAGTGATGACAGCAGGAGAGTCTGTGCACGTGGAGCTAGCCCCCCACACTTCACACTTACCTGAACGATTCGGACTATTCACCATGATCGTGCTGGGCGATACAGTCTTAGCAGTGGTTGATGGTGTCGCAAAGCAGCAGTGGAATGTGTCGTCGGCGATCGCTGCCGTGTTTGGCATGAGTATCGCTTTTAGCCTGTGGTGGATCTATTTTGATAACCTCGGTGGCTCAGCAATCCAGGCTGCGCGTACGTGCCACCACATCAGAGCCTATCAGACTTGGGTCTACATGCATTTACCTCTGGTCATTGGTCTTGCTGCTACCGGAGTGGGGGTGGAACACGTCGTGTCAAGCGATCCGGGTGTGGCACTACCTTCTGCTGAGCGCTGGCTGATTTGCGCTGGTCTGTCGCTATGCTTGCTTTCCCTGGGGGTCATCTATCTTACTGGTCTGAGCATTAACGCTAAACTACGCTGCAAAGTCCGGGCGGTGTATCGCTTTGGGGCAGCAGCTGTTGTTTTGATCCTCGCTGTAGCTGGTGCAGGTCTATCACCTGTTGAGCTGATTGGGCTTATAGCTGCGGTCTGCGCTGTTCAAATTATCCTTGATCTGCGTCAAGCTTTTGCTTCTTTTTAACAAATGCCATCGCTATTTTAATAGTTATTAGTCATCTCAAATCTTTGATTTGGTGAGGGCTTGAACCCAAATTGGGCAAGACAAAACGCAGAGTTCAGAAATTATATTAGACATAGGCGTGAAAATAAACTATGCATTACTGGCAACCTTTGTAGAAACCGTAAAGTTACGGTTTCTACATTCTTTTTCACCACTATGTCTATTTCCTTCTTCCCTTCTGCCCAGAGCCGCCCGAAGGGCTGGTCAAATGTTTTTGTTATAAATATTACTTTAATTCCCTACTGGAAATGATTGGCCCTGTAGGTAGTGCTTCTATCCACAATCTGTTGACAGATTTTTGTGCTTACGTTTTTATCCAAAAAAATCAAATAAGTGTTGCTGAGCAGCGCACCTTTTTCGTCTAAACTCCAGAAAAAAGTACAATCGAAAGAATGCAAACTTGCTGCGAAATTTCAACCCTTATAGTCGTATTGTATGTTTGATAAATTTTTTAATGTTGAGATTCATAAAAACATTACCTCAATTTTACACAATCCAACTAAGAGTCAACTTACTCGCGTTCAGTTTCTGATTATGAAAATATGAATAAATCTACGAAATGCCAAAAAAAAGTTTGTTTGTAATGATTAGCAAGAGTATTTATTACCCTAATTGCCTTGGAGAATCATCGGCGCAAACTACTCGCTTCGTATATGGGAAAACCAGGTCTAGTTAATTAACTTTTGTACCATATTTAATCATCATGTGGGGAACTTATGCTACATAAATCCTATAGTCGTCGTCGCTTTCTTCAAACTGCCACCCTATTCAGTGCTGGTGTAGCAGCTTCAGTACTTAATCCTCTTCGTACTAGTGCTACTTACAGTGATAACTATTCAGAAGCTGTTGTTATCGGTAGTGGCTATGGTGGAGCTATTGCTGCGCTACGTTTGGGATTAGCTGGTATCCAAACAGTAGTACTAGAACGCGGTCGTCGTTGGGAAATTCCATCTGAGAAAAACCAAGATGTTTTTGCTACTTACCGTAAGCCCGATGGTCGAGCCGCTTGGCTTAGTTCAACAACTTTATTCGGAGATTCTGTAGATTTATATACAGGAGTTTTAGAAACTTTACAAGAAGATGGGGTTACTCCTTTGCTTGGTGCTGGGGTTGGAGGCGGGTCACTAGTTAACAATGCTGGTGTTGTACAACCCAGAAGTCGTGAAATATTTTATCGGGTTTTCCCTAGGTCAATCGACTATGATGAGTTGGTTGAGGTTTACTTTGCTCGTGTTAGTCAAATATTGGACCCAAGCCCAATTCCAGCGGACATTTTAGCTACTAAATACTATGATAAGACGCGGTTATTTAAGGAGCAGGCAACTAAAGCAGGGTTTTCAAATTATTTGATAAACTTGGCTGTTGATTGGGGTGTAGTTCGTGATGAAATAGCTGGAAAAAGAGTAGCTTCTACTATTGCTGGAGAAATATGGTATGGCTGTAATAGTGGAGCTAAGAAAAGCTTAGACCGCAACTACATACCTCGAGCGGAAGACACTAGATATGTAGATATTCTGCCTCTGCATGTAGTAACGACAATCTCTAAAGTACCTCAAGAAAATCTTTACCGAGTTTCATACAATCGGATCAATACATCAGGAGAAGTTCTTGAGACAAAAACTATTACCTGTCGCTATTTGTTTTTAGCTGCCGGTTCCGTGGGCACTTCTAAACTTTTGGTTAAGGCTAAAGCAAAAGGCGGATTACCTAAGTTAAGCAATGATGTTGGTAAATACTGGGGAACTAACGGAGATACCGTTGGTACTCGTACAAATTTACCACCCGTAAGTGGTCTTGGGGGATTTGCTGGTGCCATTCTTGAACACTTCGATAATCCTATAAGCCCGCTGATCCTGATGGATTATCCAGAATACCATGCTCCTGAAGGAACGCAAGTGTGTCTTGGTATGGGTATACCACAGGCAAATGGAACCTTCACCTATGATGCAGGGAAGGATTCTGTCACATTAAACTGGCCTTCATACCTTGACAATAATCGCGCCCACATAGATGCCACAAGGCTGACATATAGCATCCTTGACAACAGCAATGCTATCAATGACACACAACCTACGACGGATTTTGTTTACCAGAATGTTGCCCATCCCTGTGGAGGAGCTGGTATGGGCAAAGTGTGCGATCAATATGGACGCGTATTTGGTTATAAAGGGCTTTATGTCGTCGATGGTGCGATTATACCTGGTGGCAGCACGGGATGTGCAAATCCTTTCTTAACCATTGCAGGTTTAGCAGAACGCGCTATGGACAAAATCGTCCCAGAAATTAAATCACAAAGTTGAGGTTGGTAGTTACTTCACTTTTATACTCCGCCAGTAGAAACAGAGCATACAAGTGTTCACTCTCGTCTATCAAATAGTTCATTACGCCGTTGCCACAAGAAGGTAAACAACTTAGCAGGTTTAAACAGTAACCTTTATTTGTGGCGACCTACTTACAGCTTTTCAAATAATTTCAAACAACTCACTAAATAATTCATGGTGTGGAGAATTTATGCGTCATATGTCTTATGGTCGTCGTCGCTTTCTTCAAACTGCCACCCTATTCGGTGCTGGTGTAGCAGCTTCAGTACTTAACCCTCTTCGTACTAGGGCTACGAATACTCAGAATGAGTCTGTAGATGCTCTGATAATTGGTAGTGGCTTTGGTGGGGCTGTTGCAGCTTTGCGTTTGGCACAAGCTGGTATTCATACAGTAGTACTAGAACGCGGTCGTCGTTGGGATATTCAACCTGACGGAAATACTTTTGCTACTTTCCGTAAACCTGATGGTCGAGCCGCTTGGCTGAGTTCAACAACTGCATTTGGGGATGCTGTAGATGTCTATACAGGAATTTTTGAGAGGTTAGATGAAGATGGAATCACTGTTTTAGCAGGTGCTGGTGTTGGAGGCGGTTCTTTAGTTTATAACGCTATTACTTACCAACCCACTCGAGACTTATTTTATAGGGTTTTTCCTTCTTCCGTCAGCTACGAAGAAATGGATCAAGTTTACTATCCTCGTGTTCGCTCAATGTTGGGAGCAACACCAATTCCACAAGACATTCTATCAACTAAGTATTATGATACAGTACGTTTGTTGCTCGACAACGGAACTAAAGCAGGCTTACCCACTCGGTTACTAGACTTAGCTGTAGATTGGGATATAGTCCGTCAAGAACTCAACGGACAAAAGGTTGCTTCTACTATTCTTGCTGAAGTTTGGTTTGGGATCAATAGTGGATCTAAAAATAGCGTAGATCACAATTACTTACCTCAAGCAGAACGAACTGGATTTGTAGAGGTTCTCCCTCTACATGTAGTAACGGAAATCAGCGAATTAGGGAGAGATGGTTACCAGGTTTCATCTAATGAGATCAATGAAACAGGAGAAATTATTCAATCAAAAACTTTTACTTGTCGCTATTTGTTTTTAGCAGCTGGTTCCATAGGCACTACTAAACTTTTGGTTAAAGCTAAAGCAAAAGGCACATTACCCAGATTGAGCCCTAGTGTTGGCAAATATTGGGGCAATAATGGAGATATGGTTGCTCAGCGTTCAAATTTACCAAATGGCGTAATTGATCTAGGGGGACCTTCAGGTGCGGTTGTTGAAAACTTCAGTAACACTCAAAATCCGATTTCTCTAATGAATCTTCAAGATTGGACTGATGGTTCAGGACAGCAGCGGTGTCTGACATTGGGTTTGCCAAGACCAAAAGGATTCTTCACCTACGATCAGTCTACAGATGCTGTCACACTACACTGGCCTACAGCAGAAAATCAAAATAACCTGTTAGCGGCACAGAATACTTACAACATCCTTGACAGCAAAATTGCCACCTCTACCACAACACCCAAGACCGGAGTTGATGCGGGTATCTGTTCCCATCCCTTAGGAGGAGCTGTGATCGAGAAAGTCTGCGATCAATATGGTCGGGTATTTGGTTATGAAGGACTCTATGTCGTTGATGGTGCTTTTATCCCTGGCTCTACAGGATGTACAAATCCTTCATTCACCATTGCAGCTCTCGCAGAACGCAGTATGGCAAAAATCATCGCAGACGATATTAACTATGGCAAAAATCATCGCGGAGAATATCGCTATGATTTCTCCAAAGGGGCTAAAAGATAGGAAGGAGACTTGATAAGTAGTCATTTTCTTTGCTATGCTGACCAAAGCTAAGTTAAAATGGCGAAAAACAAGCTAACCAAGATAAACATCAGTATTTTCTCAATAAATTCGTAGGAGCGGCTAGCTCTGAAGTGACGCCCGTAGACCAGAAGATGCCGTCATCCTTGGTAGAAGCGGGAAGTAGATTCCCTAGATGTCATGGACAACTCTGAGGGAGTTCTATGTAGCAGCTAGGGAAAAGAGGAAAAATCTAGCCCTGTTAGGTAGCTTGAAATCCCTACCTAAAGAAGAGGCGTCTATTCTTGTCGATTGCAAGCAAACACGTCTAATCTACAAGCAATGAGAATGATTTATTTGTCTTTTGCTAAGGGTGTGAGTATCCTTTGTCTAATGTTACAGAGTGCTTCTGTACTAGCTGAAACACGACAACCTGCTGCCGTGACTCCAGAGCCAGTTGTGACTACTGAGACGATGTCTGCTAAAAGCTATACTTTTCCTGAGGCTCAAGCCAGCAACCTCAAAGTACTCGAACCTTCTCCAGCGACCTCTCCCCTGATAACCCAGACTCCAACCAAAGTCGTTCCTCAAGACCAGACTGCCCCGACAAATACGTTTGAAAGTCAAGTTACCTCAGTGAACCAGCTTTCAGATGTGCAGCCTACTGATTGGGCGTTCCTCGCTCTCCAGTCTTTGATTAAGCGCTATGGTGTAATTGCAGGCTACCCCAATCGCGCTTACCGGGGCAACCGGGCTATGACTCGTTATGAGTTTGCTGCCGGAATAAATGCAGCGCTTGAGCGAGTGAATGAGCTAATCGCATCTGGACTTAAGACACAGGTATCCCGCGAAGACTTGTTAACGTTGCAACAACTCCAGGAAGAGTTTGCGGCAGAATTGACAACTTTGCGAGGTCGGGTAGACAGTTTAGAAGTTCGTACGGCAAAGCTAGAAGCCAATCAGTTCTCCACCACTACCAAGCTTTCAGGTTTATTAGTCACTGCCGTAAGTGCAGGAAGCTTCAGTGGTCGTCGCATTATTGATCCTACAGGTGCAAAAATTGCTGATAAAGCTCCCAGTACCACTTTCGTCTATCGAGCTTCCCTAAATCTGAGTACCAGCTTTACGGGAACAGATCTGCTGCTAACCCGCTTGGAGCAAGGTGACGGTGGACCTTACAATAACGCCCCCGGAAACCTAGAGCCTAACTTTGGAAGCGTCCTAGATTACTCTTATCGCTCAGCCGGGGAGCAGCCTCTGCTCACTAGGCTGTACTACACCTTTACACCGTTTAAGGACTTCGCCGTAACCGTTGGCCCAACGATTACGGCCCCAGACTTCGTTGACAGGAATAGCTACTCCGGCGACAGCTATTTAAACTTCTCGACTCTGGCATTCAACAATAACTATATCGCCTTCCCTGTCTTGAACTTGGGAGCCGGGGGGCTCATCGAGTGGCGACCGTGGTCGGGGCCATTGAAGGTGCGGGCAATTTATGTAGCTGGGGAAGGGGCAAATCCTATCCCCAATAAGCAGAGTTCTCGTGCTAGTGTATCCCCTCTCGTTGACCTGCTATATCCTAAAGGGGATGGGAAAAATGGCTTGTTTGGAAATCCTAATCAGACCAACGTTGAGCTGGAGTATACACCTTCTAAAACCTTCGCTCTACGCCTTCTGTACAGTGGCGGCAATGTATTTGGCGGTCGATTTGATGTCTTCGGGGTAAACGCTGAACTAGCGCTCTCGAAACATCTAGCTTTCTTTGGCCGTTACGGCTATGGCAGCTACAGTAACACCAATTTCGGTAACATTAAACCCAACTACTGGATGGCTGGGGTTGAGTTCCGAGATTTGTTCAAGCCAGGTGCTTTAGCCGGGATCGCCGCAGGTCAGCCGTTTATTGAGAGTGCAGTGGGTAACGCTACACAGACGAACTTTGAAGGGTACTACAATTTACCACTTAACGACCACATTCGGCTCTCACCTGTCATACAGATCATCACTAATCCTGCCAATCAGGAAAGCAACGGCACAATTTATACAGGCACTCTACGGACAAGCATAACCTTCTAAAACAATCAGTAAAGTGCGCGAAAGGCTCTGTTATGACATTGTAACCGCTCTTTGCAAGGATTATTAGCATCTACCAGAGAACGTAGAGGCATTTATACTATGCACGGGCAGAACCTAAGGCTTTGGCTGCGAATAGCTAACGTCATACTGGCTAATGGAAGACGGCTGTTGAACAATTAGCAGTTAGCAACCGCCTAGAGTATATTGATGTGTTTTTTAATTAGACTACCACAAACAGCGGTTTTTCTGTTATGCGGAACTTTTCTTTGTTCATTTTTATCTGTACACAACTCTTACTGCTGGTTTCCTGTAATCAAACCTCGCGGAACGGCACATCTACCTCTTCTGTACAGACGTCGCGGCTTGCCGATAAGGCTGTAGCTGCTACCTTGTCTGAGGAAGCACTGCTGCCGCCAGCGTATATGGTTTCACCGACACAGGTTCTGCAAAGCGATAAATACAGCGAAGGAGTTGTCATAGACCGTCAGGGCAACCTATACTTCTCCCAAACCAAAGGTGGGACAATCACCGTTTTACCTGCCAACGGCACCCGTCCTCGAATCTGGGCTAAAGTCCCAGGTGCCAACGGTCACAAGATCATGCCCGACGGCACCCATATTGTCGCTGCCAAAAACTCGGTTGTGCAACTAGATGCCAATGGCAAGAACCTGAAGGTGGTGGCAAAAGAATTTAACGGCAAGCCGTTGATCTATCCCAACGACGTCACCATCGATCCAAAAGGAGGTTTTTACTTCACCGACTCTGGCAGCCCAGACTCCCAAGTTGCCAACGGCTCGGTCTACTACGTGGATTCAGCAGGGAAAATTAGCTCTATCGCTACCGGACTAGCCTTTGCCAATGGGCTTGTCCTTACCCCGGATCGCAAACAGCTCTTTGTTGACGAGAGCAGTAAAAACCGGGTCGTAGTCTACGACGTGCTGTCACCAGAAAAAGTCGGGCCACAGAAAGTGTTTGCTGATCTCCCTGTCAAACAAGGAGATCAAATCGCAAATAAGCCTGACGGGATGTGCCTAGACGCCATGGGGAATCTCTACGTGGCTCACTATGGCATGGGTCAAGTGGAGGTTCTCAACCCTGACGGCAATCTGATCCGTCGGTACTCCACTGGCAACCTCACCAACAGCAACCTCGTCTTTGGCGGACCGAACCTCGACCACCTCTTCGTGACCGGCGGCATAAAAACAGAAGACGGGAATGGAAGTATCCAGCGCCTAGACCTTGGCGTCCGTGGATTGGACATCCGTCCCAGTAGATAAAAAGCATGAATAAGAAACACTTTTCTTATTCAAACTTGTTTATAGGACAATACGGTTCAGTTAAGGAGAATCGTAGGTTGGGTTTCGTTCCTCAACCCAACCTATGCAGAATAAAGGTTTTTGGTGCTAACTGAATCGTATGAAAGCAAATGTTTACAGTGCCCGGTACTTAGCTGCTAAGGCAGAAAAGCAGGGTCATTTCTTACCTAATTCGCCCTCGAAAGCTCCCGCCATAATCTCTGATTTGGCTTCCTTGTTCTCTACTTTACTGGCAAGTCAGCTTTCCTTATCGCCTCGGCAATTTGCTCGCTTTGAGATCGCTTGACTCGCGGATCGTTAGAAATTCATCCCCTTAAGGGTTGTAATTGTCCCTAATATAGGTTACATAGATACCACTATCAGCTTGCAACCTATAATAGGAAAACCTTAACCTTCCTGTACCCGCTGGTTGTGACCATAGCCTGATGGAGGAAAACCTCACTCATTGATAGCCGTAAGCATGCCAGTTGTTTAAAACCCGCTCCTGTATTTCCTTCGGCCACGCCTCGCGGAACGAAGTTCGCTTGGGTCGATGGTCGGATGTCCAGCTATCCTGGCTCAAGCAGTTGTAGATGGCTTTAGTGCTCATGAAGACCTTCTTCTCATCCGTACGTAGGAACACAGGGAGATTAAGCATGCTTTCCATCGGAAAATGCACTTCGCCAGTGCCGGGATGGCATCGCGTCGCAAACGCCCACACGACCTCGGCCGTGTTTGTCGGATCGATGTCGTCTTCCATCAGCAACACCTTCGGTATCCCATACCCAACATGAGACTTGAAGATGACCTTGCCAATTTCGTGAATCAGCTGGTCAGCATTCAAATTCGTCTTTTGCCGCCACGCCATGTCCATCGTAATTACCAGCCAATGCACGGCGGTTTCAAGCGGGGTGTAGCACATTGTGACTGGAAGATTGTGCTGACGCAGTTCGTGTAGCACTTCTGCCGCCGCAGGCAAGCCCCAGGTTGTGTGGTCTTCCTCAACGGGCTCCCCTGCAACCACAACAGGTAGGATGGGATCGTTACGATAGGTCATTGCACTCACATGGTAGACCGGCTTATTAGAACTCAGCCCCTGCCAAATGTACCCTGCATATTCTCCCATCGGTCCTTCAGGTGCTGTCTCTGTATGTGAGAGCATCCCTTCAACGACTATCTCCGCCGTGGCTGGAACTTCGAGATCCACAGTCTCACACTGTACGACCTCAAGCGGCTCACCCAGGTATGCCCCAATAAAACCAGACTCATCCACAAAGTCAGGTATTGGCATTCCAGAAACAAAGGGAATAGCAGGCTCAACTCCTAATGCCAGGGCAAAAGGCATGGGCTTGTCCAACTCTTTCCACATTGCATGGATCTTCCCTAGATGCTGTGCTGGCGCAACAATGCCAGCCAACCTATTCTTGTCGAGGATCATCATCCGAGCAATCGACCAATTAGTCCACTTCTTGTCGGGCGTCTGTGCAACAATCGTTCCAATTGTGTTAAGGTAGCGACCACCATCCCCTTCATGGATCAGCGGAGTCGGCAATCGGAGCAGATCTACTTGGTCGCCAAGGAGGATGTTTTCCTTGCATGGACCACTCTGGACTTTCTTCGGCGGAATGGGCGTTTTCTGGCACGCTTGCGCCAGCCCTTCAATGATCTCCTGTCCACTTGCACGGGGATCCAAGCCGAGGGATATAGCGATGCGCGAAAGGTACAATCCTGGTTGCCGACTTACACCTCCAGGTGCGCCGAGTACCCGAAAGCCCTTTTCGATGCCTTTAATATTGTTGAACAGCGGAGCTGGGGCCTTGAGATCGTAAGACCGACGGGTAATTGCGCCAATCTCCAGATTCCAGTCCACCTCTTGATCAATTTCTTGGATCTCACCAATCTCCTTCAAGGCATCAATGTATTCTCGGAGACTCTTCAAGTGTTTCATCGCTTAATGCTCCAAAGGAGTGAAAATTCCCAGCAAACGCGGTGCTGTGTTCGCCCCAGCGTTTAACACATCCCGCATCAATGTCGAATAAATCAAGGACTCTGCCAACTGTATGATTGATTATGTCATCCAGCGTTTTGGGGCAATTGTAAAATGCTGGTACTGGTGGTGCGATAATCGCCCCGCTCTCTGTCACTGCCAACATGCTTTTCAAATGACCTGCATGGAGTGGAGTTTCACGAACTACCAACACGAGACGGCGACGCTCTTTAAGTACGACATCAGCAGCGCGGGTCAGTAGACTGCTTGTAACACCACTGGCAATTTCCGATAGGCTGCGAATCGAACACGGAATTATTACCATTCCCATTGTTTTGAATGAGCCGCTCGAAATAGCAGCCCCGATATCGGAAATTGAATAGGTCACATCGGCTAAGCTGCGTAGCTCTTGAGCAGTCATATCCGTTTCAAAATCACGGGTGGTTTCCGCTGACTTTGATACAACTAAGTGACTTTCGATACCGACCTTTCTAATCACTTCTAACAGTCTGATCCCATAAATAATGCCTGATGCACCGCTGATACCAACAATTAAGCGTTGTTTTGCGGTCATTAGTAACCTCTTTGTCAAGGATGACCCAAGTTGACCGCCACGGGTCATGGGCCCAAAACATCAGATAGCAAAGGCTTAGCAGACCTTGAAATGCAAAAAGCAAGCGTCAGCATCGGCTGATGTGATGATTAGTGTCAACAGGCCAAAACTATTCCAACTTCTTGCGTTTCTTTACCTATGTACCCTATGAAAGGTCTACCCACACCGACTTGGTGTGCGTGTAATTCTCCATGACGTCGGTTCCGAGTTCGCGTCCGAAGCCCGAAGCCTTGTAGCCGCCGAATGGTATTGCAACGTCGTACAAGTTGTAAGTGTTTATCCAGCATGTGCCAGCCTTCATTTCGCGGGCAACTCGGTGCGCTTTTTTGATGTCGCGCGTGTGCACACCAGAAGCCAGCCCAAATTTTGTCCCGTTGGCAAGCTTGATGGCTTCCTCTTCCGTGTTGAACGGGGTGACAGCCAAAACGGGTCCAAAGATTTCCTCTTGAACGATGCGCATGTCATAAGTCGCATCAGTGAAGATAGTCGGTTCGTAATAGAACCCCTTATTGCCATTACCATTGCCATTAGGGTTGAAGGGCTTACCACCAATACGCAGCTTTGCACCGTCTTCGTGACCGTACTGAACGTACTGCGATATTTTCTCGAACTGCGACTTATCAGCCAATGGTCCGAAGAGTACATTCGGGTTCAACGGGTCTCCTTTCGACACCTGTTCAACCTGGCGAACAAGTCGCTCAATGACCTCCTCATAAACTGAACGCTCGATCAGGAGCCGCGAGCCAGCAGTGCAGATCTCGCCTTTATTATAAAAGATACCGAAGAAAGCACTCGTCACGGCTGATTCGATATCAGCATCAGCGAAGATGATATTGGCAGATTTACCGCCCAGCTCCATGGTGACTTTCTTGAGGGTGTCAGCCGAATTCTTGATAATACTGATACCGATATCCGTTGAGCCGGTGAAAGCGATTTTGTTGACGCCGGGATGCTTGACCAGTACATCGCCAATCTTGCCACCTGGTCCTGTGATGAGATTGAAAACACCTTCCGGAATACCAGCTTCGGCGAGTATTTGGGCCATTTTGATGGCCGTGAGTGGAGTTATCGAGGCGGGTTTGTGGATCACGGTGTTTCCAGCAGCCAGCGCTGGCGCAATCTTAGTGCCTGAAAGGAGCATCGGAAAGTTGAATGGTGTGATCGCCGCGACCACGCCCAAGGGTTCGCGTAAGGTATAGGTGAGATTTAATGTGTGTGTTGGCGGTGGGGACACATGCCTGGCCGCGCCCTCAATTTGTGAAGCTACTCCGGCAAAATAGTAGAATAAATCGGCCATCAGCGGAACATCGACTGTGTGGGAAAAAGCGATTGGCTTGCCCATGTCAATGGTTTCGCGATAGGCCAACTCTTCGGAATGCTTCAAAATTAAATCACCGACTTTCGTCAACAGCCGTCCGCGTTCATGACCACTCATTTTGGGCCACGGACCTTCATCAAATGCTTTCCGGGCAGCTTCGACTGCTGCGTTTGCATCAGATTCGGTTGCTTGTGCAATCTCGGTAATCGCTTCTTCCGTAGCAGGATTGATGGTAGGTTTGGTTCGACCATCCTGCGCGTCGCACCAGGCACCATTTATAAAAAGCTTGCCAGGAGCAATTTGCATATCGTCCGGTGAGATCACTTTGCCATCTGTAAGGTTAATGCTTTGGTACATACTGTTCTGCTAAGTTTGTCGAATAAGTTACATCTGTTGAAAAGCGCCTGCTCACTCAATAATTGTTGCGCTCAAATCATCCAAATCCCACGAGCCGATATGGTCCATGCTATTAGTGAAACCTAAACTCGACGTCAGTGTTCGCTACTAAAAGATACGACTTGACAGTTGGCATAAATCCTGTGTAGTTCACAGACAGCTTCTCCCGCTAGGCGCTGGTAATCACACCGACAATGAAATTGACGGTGAAATTGAACTTAAGTTCTTCCGCTATAAATTTCGCCAAGCCAACCACTTAAGTCAATAACTCTAGAAAACACCTTATTCGTACTGTAGATGCTACCGAGTGTTTTATGGATTGATACTGTCACTGTAGAACGCAGAGAATACGGCGATAATGGTCTATTTTTCGGTGCAAGTGCGCATTCTTTCGTTTCTAAGTAGAAAGGCGCAAAAAAACCGAAGAAGTATGTAACGAAAAGTAAAATTATCCGAAACCCTCTTCCCTTCAGCATAGCTGCCTTGTCTCAACCATAAATATTCACGCCCACCTACTTACTGTAGCTCTAGGCTTCGAGCCTATGGGCGTTTCTATATTCACGAATGATTTGGGATTGCTATCTTATCCGGTAGAAAAGTTAAACCAAAACAATGCAGACTTACTACGAAAATTAGACCATTGCATCTGTCTTCTCCGCCTCCTAAAATTAGATCGTTTCTCAAATAAGTCATATCAAGTCCATCTAATTGCTCAGGATAATTGATAAAGGGTTCCAGCGACTTTTCAAAACTTCTTATGACACTACTCTACAAGCTTAAACAAGACTTTTCAGACTTCCTGCTAAAGCCAGAAACTAATTGGTGGGTGGAAATTAGCACAGTAAAGCCTTACTGTATCTACTATTTCGGACCTTTTCAGAACTTCTTTGAAGCGCAGACTGCTTACCCCGGCTATGTTGAAGATATTGAAAGCGAATCAGCCCAGGGGATTGTAATCAACATTAAACGCTGTAAACCAGATGTACTGACAGTATTTGATGAAGAGGAAAAGCTAAGTTAGTTAGCTACAAACAACCCGAAGATAGTTTCAGTTCAGGAAACGCAGTATCTAACTAAAAATCGTACGTTTAAGACGACTATGAAGTGGGACAAAAGAGCGTTTATGAACGCCATACCACTTGATTATGTCTTACTACAGTTCTGACAATTGTTTGATTTCTATATCTGAGAGGATTATTATGCCTTTTTCCAGAGCTAGCGGTATTTTGCTACACCCTACCTCCTTTCCTAGCCAGTTTGGCATTGGCGACTTCGGGTCGGAGGCATATCGCTTTGTTGACTTTTTGATAGAGAGTAGACAGCATCTTTGGCAAGTCTTGCCATTGGGACCTACGGGGGATAGCAATTCTCCGTATGCGTCTTATTCAGCGATGGCAGGGAATCCGCTGCTGATCAGCCCGGAACTACTGCACAAAAAGGGCTTGCTGGATCAGGAAAACTTTGCTGATCTGCCAAAGTTTTCGACTGAAAAAGTGGATTTTTCGCGGGTCATCCAAACGAAGATACCAATGCTTCAAAAAGCCTGCGAGAACTTTAAAGCCAGTGCAACATCAGTTCAGCAACAGGAATTTTCGGAGTTTTGTCAGATTCAAGCCTACTGGCTAGATGACTATGCCATGTTTATGGCCCTTAAGGATGCCCATGGGGGTGCTAGTTGGAATGCTTGGGAGCCTGCGATCGCCCAACGCAAGCCAGAAGCAATTAAGCAATGGCAGCAAAATCTGGCAGATGAAATTTTTTACTATCAATATCTACAGTTCGAGTTTTTCTGCCAGTGGTCGGATCTCAAGCGCTATGCCAACCAGCACGGTATCCAAATCATCGGAGATATTGCAATTTATGTTGCTCATGAGAGCGCTGACGTCTGGTCTCATCCCGAAAACTTTTGCCTTAATCAACAGACGGGTGAACCTGCACTAATGGCAGGAACACCGCCAGACTATTTTAGCGCCACCGGACAGTTGTGGGGAAACCCAGTCTATGACTGGAAGCAGCTACAGCAGGAGAACTTTAAGTGGTGGGTGCAGCGCTTCCAGACGATGCTCAATTATGTAGACTTGATTCGTATTGATCACTTCCGAGGATTCCAAGCTTACTGGGCAGTCAAGCAGGGCGAAACAACTGCTATCAATGGTAAGTGGATTGAAGCTCCTGGGGAGGCTTTCTTTAAGGTACTCAAAGAGAAGTTAGGCGCACTGCCAATCATAGCCGAGGATCTGGGAGAAATTACACCGGAAGTGTACGCTCTACGAGACCAATTTGAATTTCCCGGCATGAAAATTCTGCAGTTTGCCTTTGGTGAAGGCATACAAGCTGACAAGCGCTTTCTACCGTTCAATTATCAGTCTAACTGTGTGGTTTACACAGGTACCCACGATAATGACACAACAGTCGGCTGGTTCAATCAATTGTCACCGCAATCACGAGAAGAAGTCTTGCGTTATTTAGGTCGTATCAGTCAATCGGGAATTCACTGGGATCTGATCCAGTTGTCACTGAGTTCTGTAGCCAATCAGGCGATTATTCCTCTACAGGACGTTTTGGGATTGGGTACTGAAGCCCGGATGAATTTTCCTGGCAAAAATCTGGGGAACTGGGGTTGGCGATATCAGTCTGCGGCTTTAACGCCAGAAGTTCGCGATCGCCTCGGGGCTATGACTAAAACTTACGGTCGATCTCCTATCCTTTAAGAATCAAGCAGCAGTTTTAGGCAAGGCAAACGCATCTCATTTTCATGCAGCCTTGATGGCATTTTATAGCAGTTCTCGTTTGGATGCAATACACCGATTTGGGAACAGCAGTGCCATGCCCCCCTTGAAAAGGGGGGCTTTGCGTAAATCCTATTTTAGCTAATTTCTAACGCTACAGGGCGATCGCGACCTTCGACCTTGACACTCGGCCACTTTGGATCAAAAGTCAGGTTTTCCAGCCCTCCATCCTTGAGGATGACAAAGGTGTCTTCAATCTTAGCTCCTGGTAAACTTGGGTTCCAAGCTACAGCCATGTTTTCCGCCAGAGTTTCGGTGGTAGTTGGATTTGCTATAATCTCTCGAGACAGATAGCCTGTAGTTCCTCCTTGGTGATGTTGACGGATCGCTTGAGGATAGCCATGCTCGTCATAAGCCTGACCAAGCGCGTCATAAATTGCGTTGAGAGGCATGCCAGGGAGACACAAGCTTAGGGCTTCAGCTTCAATTTCCCAGACATGGCGATGTAGAGACGCGAAATTTTGCGTCTCTAAATTGGCCTGTAGCGAACCAAAAAAGACAAATCGGGTGAGGTTCGCGTATAGACCGTATCCCCGCGCACAAAACACAAGCATCGCAGCACGTCCGATCGCCTCCCCTTTGGGCGTGGCATGACGGTAGAGCGGCAGACGCCTCTCCCCAGCCACCAACGTCAGAGCTGGATGTAGCCCTCTTGACCACAACGCCTGGGCACCTGCTCCAGCAAGCTGGGACTCTGTCCAGGTAGACTGGGCGCTTAAGAGTGCTTCGGTCATAGCTTCACTTGCTAAACGCCCTACCCGACGATAGCGCTCCAGTTCGCTCGGCATGAGTACCCGCTTCTGATTCAGGAGTGACACAGGCAATGGGCTTTGATTACCAATGGGACGGTCACTAAGAATCTTTCCCCCACCCGTGACCTCGCGCACGAAAGACTCGCGGGCTGCGCTATCAGCCCAAGGGTTGATGTGCAGCTTATAAGCTGCCGCCGGATCGCCTGCACCCGGAAGTTCTTCATCTTGTAAACGTTGGGCTTCAATCTCATCAGTTAATATCCAGGCCTCTTGAGCGGTAACCAGCACTTGGGCGACCCCAGTTTCAGCAGCGAGCAGCACGGTGTTTGAAGCACCAGCAGTAGCCCAGGCGAACCAGTCTGTGCCACTCAATCGCACAGCGCTAGCACCCGTTTCGCTCAATGCCTTCCGGATCAGTCCCAGCTTGTAGGAGACTTCTTTATTAGACGAATTCATACTATGACGAAGTAAGTAGTGAAAATACTCCCTATCTTATTAATATTAATGGAAAAAAACAGATTTTCAAATGAAAACTATAATTCAAGAAATGCATCTTATATTGTTGGGTATTCTGTCTATTTTTAGAAAAAATGTCAATCATCTTTGCTTGTTTTACCGTCATATGGTTCAGTTAAGATAATTTATTTACCGTCAACCTATGTAAAGAGGCGTTACCGAAAAAAAGCCAACTTGCTCCAAAAAATTGACCATTGCGAATATGTTTTCAGATTCCTAAACTAACATCACAATAATTAGGCAATGTATAAACAAAATAATGAAAACTTGCGCCAAAAGATTGACCCTTGTGGTCACGGTTAACACTCCCTAAACTTAATAATCAAAGACTTAAAAAAAGTCACTAACATTTCCAGCTAAGAATTTAGTGCCCCTAAGGACATTTAACCAATATGATACCTAGATCCCTTGGTGGGAAGAAAATCGCAGTTCTCGTCGAAAGTGAGTTCATCCCTGAAGAAATTGAAGCTTATCAAAAGCGCTTCTCGGAACTTAAAGCAACCGTACATTTAATGTCTAGGCTTTGGGGCAATCCGAGTGTTCGATTCTTCAGCGATGAAGATACAGGCAATACACCTCGAACCATAGAGGTAAACATTGATTTTCAAAACGTAGACGTTAACGACTATGCGGCTGTGATTATGTCCGCCAACTACACCAGCGTGCGCCTGCGTTACTTCGAGCCACCACTGGGTCAGCCAATCAGTGGCGAACAAGTTCGCACTTCACCGGCAGTGCAGTTTTATGCCAAGGCAATGGCAAATCCCAAGATCGTTAAAGGAGCGCTCTGCCATGGGCTGTGGTTACTAACACCAATGCCTGAGTTGCTCAAAGATCGACGAGTTATCTGCCACGAGGTAGTCCTTGCAGATATCATCAACACTGGAGCAGTTTATGCACCATCACCCTCAGGTGTTGTGGTGGATGGCGACCTTGTTACTGGTCGCTCGAAACATGAGGTTGAACCATTTATCGATGCCATTACTGAACAGATCCAACAAATATCTATTGGTGCCAATCGCTTCTCAGGCAGAAGGGCTACCACCTCTGTCTCAACAGTAAAAGCTGCAAGCTAACTATCTCAAAATAAATTTACAACCAGGATACAGTCACATGAAAAAGATTTTGACAATTTTATCGGAGTTCGGCTATTGGGGTGAGGAACTACTAGGTCCCTTGGAAACCTTTGATGCCGCAGGGTATCAGGTTGACTTTGCCACTCCCACAGGAAAAAGACCAGTAGCGCTCCCTCCGAGCATGGATGCTACTTTTGTCGATCCACCTTTGGGTCGTACAGTTGTGTCAGAGGAGATGGCTCAGAAGGTCAAGCAGCTGGAAGATCCTAAGAATCCACGGCTAGACAATCCCATCATTTTGTCACAATGGTTCCCTGATCGGCCTTACTGGAGTGCTGAGAAATTTCTGCGGGAAATGGAAGCCTACAACAATGCGGTTGACGAAGCGCAGAAGGATTTGCAACAATACGATGCACTCCTGATAGTGGGTGGTAGTGGACCTATAGTTGATTTGGCGAATAACCATCGGGTTCACGACCTCATCCTCGGCTTTTACAAGTTGGGCAAACCCATTGGCGCAGAATGCTACGGTGTTACTTGTCTTGCCTTTGCTCGCGACTTGGCAGACCGCAAGAGTATTATCTGGGGTAAGCACGTCACAGGTCATTGCAAGGAATATGATTACAAAGATGGAACTGGATTTGTAGGGTCTGACATTAATATGGGTCCGCCCCCCTATCCTCTGGAGTACATTCTCCGTGATGCCACAGGTCCAGACGGGGGATACCATGGCAATTTTGGTAAAGAAATCTCCGTGATTGTTGACTATCCGTTTATCACGGGTCGATCTACCGCAGACTCTTATACGACTGGTCAAAAGTTAGTGGAAGTCTTGGAGAAAGGACTGAAGCGTTACGGGTGGTGAAGAAGGGGTGTAAGGGTGTAGGGGATTGACTCGAATTTTTTGTTGTCACACCCTACCCAGGCATCCAAAAGGTACGAGCACCATTATTTATTTACGGATTATGCCTAAGGAAGCGGAAGTTATGGCTAATAATAGAAGTGGTCGCTTTGCGATTATTGAACAACTTCTCGCGGATGGTATACGTTACATGTTTGGCAACCCTGGCACAGTCGAGCAGGGGTTCCTAGACACGTTAAAAGACTATTACCCGGAATTTGAATATATCTTCGCACTGCAAGAAACAATAGCGGTGGGCACAGCTGATGGCTATGCCCGCGCCACCAAGAAGCCCACCATCGTGCAACTCCACAGCGGAGTTGGTTTGGGTAATGGGGTTGGGATGATTTACCAAGCCATGCGCGGTCATGCGCCGTTGGTGGTACTCGCTGGCGAGGCTGGTATCGAATACGATGCCATGGATGCCCAAATGGCTGCCGATCTTGTGAGTATAGCAAAGCCTGTCACCAAATGGGCAACTCGTGTCACCCATCCCTCTTCTCTGTTGCGCGTGCTGCGCCGAGCCATCAAAATAGCTGCCACGGCCCCGATGGGACCAGTGTTTGTCAGCCTACCGATGGATATACTGGACGCTCCTAATGACGAAGAGGTCTTTCCAACTTCAATTCCTGTGACACGGGTTTCCCCCGAACTCGATGAACTTGCAAAGGCTGCTGCCTTGCTAGCGGCTGCTCAGCACCCGCTGATCATTGTGGGCGATGGTGTGGCTTTTTCCGATGCACAGGCTGAATTGACCCGTGTGGCAGAACTCACGGGTGCGCAAGTCTGGGGAGCAGACTCATCAGAACCGAATATGAGCGCCACCCATCCTCTGTTTGGAGGGCTGCTAGGTCATATGTTTGGGGATGATAGCCGCCGCATCACGTCGCAAGCAGATGTGATTTTGATTACCGGAACCTACGTTTTTCCGGAGGTATTTCCTGCCCTGTCCGGCGTTTTTGCCCCGGAAGCAAAAGTGATTCACATTGACCTGAATACCTATGAAATAGCGAAGAACTTTCCGGTGGATCTCGGGCTGCTTGGCGATCCGAAAACCACGCTCGCCAAGCTGACCGCTGTGCTGGAAACAGCCACGACGCCCGAACAGAAGAAAGCGGCAAACCAAAGGGTTGCCCAGATATCTGAGGGCTATAAGCGAAAATTGGCTACTCAACTTGATGCTGATAAGGCGGTTCGCGACTCAGTGCCGTTGCATATGACTCGTTTTTCTGAGGAACTAGCTGCCCATCTGCCGCCAGATGCAATCATTTTCGATGAAGCGATTACTAATTCTCCTGAGTTGTGTCGATATATACCACCGAAAATGCTGGGACACTATTTCCAGACGCGAGGTGGCTCGTTAGGTGTTGGCATTCCTGGTGCAATTGGTGTCAAACTGGCTAATCCAAATAAAACCGTGGTTGGTTTCACGGGTGATGGAGGCAGCATGTACACTATCCAGGCGCTCTGGACTGCTGCACACCACAATATCGATGCCAAATTCGTCATATGCAATAATCACAGCTATCAAATACTGAAGCTCAACATTCTGCAGTATTGGCGCGAACGTCAAATACCAGAACACGACTATCCATCTTCTTTCAATCTGTGCAACCCAGAAATCGATTTCGCTGAGTTAGCGCAGGCTATGGGGGTTCAGGCTATTCGGGTTGAGAAGCCAGACCAGATCGGTCCAGCTATTCAGAAAGCATTGGATCACAACGGACCTTTTCTAATTGACTTGCGGCTCACAAACGAAATTGTGGGCACAAAGATTGGCGTCAAGTGTGGTCAGTAATAGACAAAAATATTCACCAATTAAAAGAGAGAAAAACAATGGCAGTAACTAATCTCAAGTCTTTGACTGAAGCTGAAGTACAGCAACTGGCAACAGACTGGTATTTGAAACTAGATGTTCATGCTCCACTTGAGGATTATGTTCCCTTCCTTGCTGAAGAAGGTCTAGAAATGCGCTTTCCTGAGGCTACGGTTTACGGTTTTGAGGGATTTAAAGGTTGGTACGAGCGTGTTATCGGTATTTTCTTTGATGAGGTACACACCTTAAAGCAAGTAAATTCTACCTTCTCAGGTGATCTGGTAGATGTGAAGGTCATTGTCAAATGGGAAGCTAGCGTGTGGAACCCACCTGCAGCCAAAAGTGCACGGATTGTTTTGGATGCTTATCAAACCTGGGTTGTGAAGCGATCGCCCAATACAGGCAAGCCAGTGATTACCACCTACATTGTCGATTCCATCGATTACTATGAAGGATCTGCCCGACTTTAAGATTGCAGATATTACTCGGCAATAAAGTTTCGGGGCGCACATGACCACTGAGATAGAAACTATTCAGTAAAAGTGGTCTGTGCATTTCTGAACTTTGCTCGCTTAGCAAAACCTTAGTGACGACGAATACTCAACTTTACAAAGGAGATAGAGAAGTGACAACTTCAACAGTTTCACCCGGACGCCAATTTTTCGACACACATATAGAGACGATTATGGCGGGAAAAATTGATGATATGGTAGATAGAGATTACGCTGAAAATGCTGTTTTAATAACCTTTTTCAATGGCTTTCAAACACCTCCACCTCTCACAATTGTAGGTCGGAAAAATATCAAAACTTTTTTTCACGACTACCTAAAAACAATCGGATATATTGATATCAAGTCTCTCGATTTTACTGAAGCTGAAGGTGCTATTTTTTTCCAAGCAAAATTCAACTGCAATCTTGGTCAAGTCTCAGTTGGAGATGCCTGGACTATGCGTGATGGTCAAATTGCTTATCACTTTGGTTTTTGGAATTAGACCATCCTGTAGTCTATCACTGAAACTTCCTTAAGTCCTACTCTCGAACCGTCAGAAGATTACCTATTCAGAAAGGCTTGAAACTATCACGTGTAGCTCTTTTTTATTAGGTATTCTTTGAATGGTAAAGGAGAAATATCTTGCAAAAAGGATTACTATGAAAACTCCGCTCGAACAACTACAGGTGTCTCCAATGAGCAAGCTCTATAAAGAGCATATTGGTTTCATCAAGGCGAAGAATGTGGAAGGTCTCCTGAATCAGTATGCTGAAGACCTCCTGCTCATTAGCACCCTGACCGAAGATCGCCAGCCGCTTTATATACGCGGACGGCAAGCACTCAAAGAGTTCTTTGAAAGTCGCATCTTCAGTTTAGAAGATATTGAAAGCACCCTGAATCAGTGGGCCGAAACCGAGAACACGCTCATGATGGTGGAGGAAATCAAAACCACCAGCAAGACTGGTGAGGTCGGCAATGTCGAGTTCTACGATAACTGGTTTTTGCAAAATGGAAAAATCGCTATCCATTTTGCTGGCGTGATTCGGTATCCGGATGGAACCTATGCAAATGGAGGAGCAGTAAAAGGAGAAGCACCCACATCTCCAATAGGCAAACTCTACAAAGAGCATATTGGTTTCATCAAAGCCAAAAACGTCGCAGGCCTCCTCAACCAGTATACTGAAGATGTCCTGCTCATCAGCACCCTGACCGAAAATCGCAAGCCGCTCTACGTGCGTGGTCGTCAAGCGCTTAAAGAGTTCTTTGAAAGTCGCATCTTCAGTCTCGAAGATTTTGAGGTCAAGCTTGATCAGTGGGCGGAAACTGAAAACACGCTCATGATGGTGGAAAGTCTCAAAACCAAAAGCGTCAATGGCGATGTTGGCGAGGTGAGTTTCTACGATAACTGGGTGCTGCGCGATGGAAAAATCGCCGTTCACTTTGCTGGTGTAGTTCAGTACCCTGATGGGTCTTACGCATAAATCAGTTAACTTTGTAGTTCCAAGAAGGCGCGAAGTCATGGCTTTGCTAAAAGTTTCTCAGATGGCAATCAGCTGCAAAGATCCAATTGCAACTGAAAAGTTCTACACGAAATATTTCGGCTTTCAGCGTGCACGGGTCGCACCAATTGGCAATAATGAGCAGATTGTCTTTCTCAAGTTAGGCGACATGTACCTTGAACTTTTCCAAGGGAAGGGAGAAACCCCAGTCCCTGTTGCCGATAAAGATGGACCAACGTATCCAGCTTGGCGTCATTTTGGTTTCCAAGTCGATGATGTTGATGCTAAACTGGCTGAGATGGGTAATGATGCAAAAATTACCCTCGGTCCACTCAACTTTGATAGCTTTATTCCGGGGTGGCGCACAGTCTGGATATCGGATCCAAATGGCAATATCGTTGAGATAAGCCAGGGTTACGTTGATCAGGATAATCCACCGCCTTTGGTAGCAGATTGAGGTTACTTTCAACTTAACTCCTATGAGGTTTGATTATTAAGAACAAATTCAAAAATAGTTGACATTATCAACACAATAATCAGCTTCTAAACTCATATCTTGCATCACCACCTTGTTGCGAAAATCGAAGCCGAAAAAGCCTATTATTTCGTATGGTGGGCACTGCCCACCAGCCTTTATTGAGAAGGTGAAAGCTCTCAGTAAAGGTACTAATGTCACCTGATTTTTTCAAAAAAAATCAAAATAGGCGTTAAGTTGACAATAACTTCTGCACCACTTAGCTGATCAGCAGAAAGAAACTCATGAATACGACTACAAGTTGGAAAACCCTAAACTGGTCTGAATATGGTGCAGAACTACTAGGGACTGCATTCAATCTCTTGGTTGGATTCAGTATAATTACCTTTGATTTTGGCAAGGGCTTGCCTATGGAGCGTCTCATCCCCGCAGAGAGTCCTCGGCTACTCATTAATGGTTTAATCTTTGCTGGGAGTGGGGCAATCTTTGCCATTTCGCCATTGGGGAAACTGAGTGGTGCTCACCTCAACCCCTGCTTGTCGCTGGCATTCTGGTTGCAAGGCAAGATGCATAAACGTGACCTTTTTGGATACATTATTGGTCAATTCCTGGGTGCAATTCTTGGCACATTTCTGGCAGTATTTTTGTGGGGAAAGTACTTTGTCAGCGTCAATTATTGCATGACCTTGCCTGGAAAAGGGTATCCACTGTGGTATGCATTTCTGGCTGAAGTTTTCATGACCTTTCTGTTGGTACTGTCCATCTTTATCTTCTTAAGTCATCAGCGGCTTCTGCGCTGGACACCTGTGATGGTCTGGCTTCTAGTGGCCACCATGGTCTGGTTGGGAGCACCCATTTCCGGCACTAGTCTGAATACAGCACGCAGTGTGGGACCAGCTTTATCCTCATGGTTTTGGCAAGACCAGTGGCTTTATTTTATGGCGCCAATACTGGGGGCATTGGTTGCTGTAGGAGTCTTTCGATTGATAGCTATGGGTGAACGCGAAGTTCTGACAGGCAAACTATTTCACGTTCCCAATTACCGTTGCATTTTCAAAAACGTTAAAGTGCCACATCTTAAATAAGCTGTAAGCTCATCAGCCCATCTGTTGCATCTTTAGGTAGGGGTCAGCATTCAGGAGGCTTCAAGATTGCTGACTCTTGACTCTCTTAGCCAACAATAAGGAGAAAAACAATGAAGAAACTCGAAGGTAAGGTAGCTTTAGTAACTGGTAGCAGCGGCGGAATTGGTCAAGCCATTGCTCTACGCCTTGCATCCGAAGGTGCAGATGTTGTGATCGACTATCGCTCTCATCCCGAAGGGGCTCAAGAAACCCTATCCAAAGTGGAAGCCGCTGGAGCCAAAGGCTTGACTGTTAAAGCTGACTTAAGTATAATAAGCGACATCAATCAGCTTATAGTTCAGGGCATTCAACACTTTGGCAAGCTAGACATTCTTGTGAACAATGCTGGTATCGACGGCAAGAATGCTGACTTCTGGAACATCACTGAAGCCGACTTTGACGCAGTGCTTAATCTCAACCTCAGAGGCACATTTTTCGCCACTCAAGCGATGGTGCAGCACTTAATCGAAACCAAGCGCACTGGCAAGATTATCAATATCAGTTCTACCCACGAGGAAATGGCGTTTCCCCACTTCACTTCCTACTGTGCCAGCAAGGGCGGTGTCAAGATGATGATGCGCAACTTAGCAGTTGAACTCGGTCCATTGGGAATCACCATCAACAACGTGGCTCCAGGAGCAATTGAGACACCGATTAATACTAAGCTATTAAATGACCCCGAAAAGTTGGCAGGGGTGCTGAAAAACATTCCTCTAGGTCGCCTCGGCAAGCCGGAGGATATCGCTCCCATTGTTGCTTTCTTAGCATCATCTGATGCTGATTATATCACAGGCGCAACCTTCTATGTAGATGGGGGGCTAAGCCGAAACTATCACGAGCAGTAGGGCAATTCATGTCCCCTCTACCGTTCAGCAGAAGTGACACCAAAATCCAAAATCATTATGACCCAAGAAGAAGTAAGATTGGCAGCAGACCGCGATCGCACAGCCTACTGGAAACGTTGGGGTTCCTACCTAAGCGAACGGCAGTGGGGAACGGTGCGGGAAGACTATAGCCCTGATGGTACCGCCTGGGAATTCTTCCCCCACGACCATGCCCGCTCCCGCGCCTACCGCTGGGGAGAGGATGGGATTGCGGGAATTTCAGATAATCATCAGCAACTGTGTTTTGCTATTGCTCTGTGGAACGGTGAGGATGCCATTCTCAAGGAGAGAATTTTCGGTCTAACTGGGACTGAAGGGAATCACGGGGAAGATGTTAAAGAATACTACTTCTATCTGGACAACACCCCCACCCACTCCTACATGAAATATCTTTACAAGTATCCTCAAGCTGCTTTCCCCTATACCCAGTTAGTAGAGGAAAATCGGCGTCGAGGTCGCCAGGGTCTAGAGTTTGAATTAATCGATACGGGTTTATTTGCTGAGAACCGCTACTTTGATGTATTCGTTGAGTACGCCAAGGCTTCACCCGAAGACATTTTGATTCAAGTCAGTGTAGTCAACCGAGGACCGGAAGCAAAAACGCTGCATCTGCTGCCAACGCTCTGGTTTCGTAATACCTGGTCTTGGAATTCTAGTCAACAGAAGCCGTGGCTAAAAATTAGCGAATCTAACTCTAACCTCAGCGTTATCGAAGCTTACCACCCCTCCCTAGGAACCCGATGGCTCTACTGCAATGGAACTCCAGAACTACTATTTACAGAAAATGAAACTAACAATGAAAGATTGTTTGGCGTAGACAATCCTTCAGCATACGTCAAAGATGGAATTAACAATTATGTCGTAGACGGGCAAAAAGCAGCTGTCAATCCAAATCGGATCGGCACAAAGGTTTCATCTCGTTATGAATTACAAATCGGTGCAGGCGAAACCAAAATCGTGCGGCTGCGGTTAAGTGACTTGCAAAATTTAACTGAACCATTCGAGACACAGTTTGACACAGTTTGGCAGCAGCGCCAACGCGAAGCAGATGAATTTTATCACCGGATCTGTCCGTTTCCAGTGTCAGAAGACAGGCGTAATGTTCAGCGACAGGCATTTGCTGGCATGTTGTGGAGTAAACAATTTTACTACTACGTCATTGAGGAATGGCTAAAAGGTGATCCTGCGGGTCCGCCGCCACCAGAATCGCGTCTTTTGGGCAGAAACCATGAATGGTTTCATGTATTTAACGATGACATACTTTCCATGCCCGATAAATGGGAATACCCTTGGTTTGCGGCTTGGGATTTAGCTTTTCATGTCATTCCGCTCTCCATGATTGACCCAGATTTTGCCAAGCTGCAACTCAGCCGCTTGACACGGGAGTGGTATATGCATCCTAACGGTCAGCTACCAGCCTATGAATGGGCTTTTGGCGATGTCAATCCGCCCGTACATGCTTGGGCTGCATGGCAGGTTTATCAGATTGAGCAAAAAATCTATGGTCATGCAGATAAAAAATTTCTGGAGCGGGTCTTCCAAAAATTACTGTTGAACTTTACTTGGTGGGTTAACCGGAAGGATTTCTCTGGCAGAAATATCTTTCAGGGTGGCTTTCTAGGCATGGATAATATTGGTGTCTTCAACCGTAGCGCTCAACTGCCAACTGGTGGATATTTGCAACAAGCAGATGGCACAAGTTGGATGGCGATGTATTGTCTGGATATGCTGACCATCGCCCTGGAGTTAGCAAAAGAAAATTCCGCCTATGAAGACATCGCCAGCAAGTTTTTTGAGCATTTCCTCTACATTGCTGATGCCATGAACGGCGTTGGTGATGCCGAAATAGCACTGTGGGATGAAGATGATGGCTTTTACTACGATGCCCTGCATTCCCCAGATGGTCATCAATTCCCGATGAAAGTGCGATCGCTAGTGGGGCTGATGCCATTGTGTGCCGTTAGCATCTTAGAACCAGAAACCTTGGAGCGCTTCCCAGGCTTTAGGCAACGGACGGAATGGTTTATTCAGAATCGTCCTGACCTGACACAAAATATCGCTTGCATGCAGAAACAAGGTATTGGTGAGCGCCGACTGCTAGCGATTACTTCTCCTGATAAACTCCGTCGCATCCTGCAAAAGATGTTAGATGCAACAGAATTTTTCAGTCCTTATGGTATTCGCTCTGTTTCTAAAATTCATCAGTCCCATCCCTACATCTTGACTGTGGATGGACAGCAATATCGAGTAGATTACGAACCAGCCGAGTCCACTACAGAAATGTTTGGTGGTAATTCCAACTGGCGCGGTCCAGTTTGGTTTCCCATCAATTATCTACTACTCAAATCGCTGCAAAAGTTCCATCACTACTTCGGCGACGATTTCAAAATTGAGTGTCCAACTGGTTCTGGGCAAATGATGACACTCCAAGAAGTAGCAATTGAATTAGCTCAAAGGCTGGTACAAATTTTTCTCACAGATACTTCTGGTCGGCGACCTTTTTATGGTGGAACGGAAAAATTTCAAACTGACCCAAATTGGCACGACCTGATTCTGTTCAATGAATACTTTCATGGAGAGAACGGTGCTGGTATCGGTGCCAGCCATCAAACTGGTTGGACTGGTTTAGTCGCCCAATTAATCCAGCAGTGTGGAGAACATCTATTTTAAGATTACAGCAGTTTTCAGCGGTTTAGACCACACTTTTGCTACGAGTCCAACGAGCGCGTGAGAGCATTCTCGCGGCTTTTCGCGCATCCGTGAACACCCTACGTTGCAGGAGGTGCATCTCACGGTAAACCTATGCCTTCTTAGGGTGATGGGAGGATGTCAACCCGTACTGAGGTAAGCATATGCAGCCCGAACCGAAAATAAACGTCCTTATGGTGGACGACGATCCGAAAAATTTGTTGGCTTTGGAGGCGATACTGAACAGCCTCGGTCAGAATTTGGTAAAGGCTCATTCGGGTGCGGAAGCTTTAAAATGTCTGCTCAATCAGGATTTTGCATTGATTTTGCTCGACGTTCAGATGCCAGGGATGAATGGCTTTGAGACGGCAAAGTTGATTCGAGAACGAGAGCGATCGCGCTACACCCCGATCATTTTCTTAACAGCGTTCACCACCAATGACGATCTCATGTTCAAAAGTTATTCTCTTGGTGCGGTGGACTACTTAATAAAGCCAATTTCGCCAGAAATATTGAAATTAAAGGTCACGGTGTTTGTTGACCTGTTTAAGAAGACAGAAGAGGTGAAACGACAAGCGGCACAACTTAAAATGCAAGAGCTTCAGATGTTATCTCAACAACACGAAAAGCTCATTGCCTTAGGTAAGCTGGCTGCTGGACTTGCCCATGAACTGAATAATCCAGCATCAGCAGCACGTCGGGCTGCGGGACATTTGTGCTATAAAATGCAGGTTTTACAGTCTCTTGCCCTTAGATGTATTGCGCAACACCTGATGCCGACTCAATTAGAACAGATTTTGCAGCTAAAGCGTGATGCTATTCAACACGCTGCTACATTCAAGCATTTGGATTCTTTAGCTCTAATTGATTTGGAAGATGAGCTGATGGGTTGGCTAAAGTCACATGGGGTTGCTGATGAGTGGAGACTTGCTCCTACCCTGGTTACCGGCGGACTTAATACTCTTGCCTTAGAAGCGATTAACGAGCAGGTGGGGAGCGATGCACTCAACGATGTACTGACTTGGCTAGAAGCAACGCTGAGTGTTGCAAGTGTGGTGAATGTGCTGGAGCAGAGTACTGATCGAATCTTTGAGATAGTCAAGGCTATGAAGGCCTATACCTACATGGATCAGGCTCTCCTACAGGATGTAGATTTACATGAAGGCCTCGACAACACCCTTACTATTTTAGACTACAAGCTAAAATCGCGCAACGTCATAGTCATACGCCAGTATTCCGAAAACCTACCATGCATTCCAGCCTACGGAAGTGCACTGAATCAAGTGTGGACGAATCTGATTGACAACGCCATCGACGCTGTAGGCGAGGGGGGTAAGATTTGGGTGCGTACGTCAAAACAGAAGGATGACGTCATAGTGGAAATTGCAGATAACGGACCTGGTATTCCCCCTGAGATTCAGTCTCGGATCTTTGAGCCGTTTTTTACAACTAAGGATGTGGGTGAAGGAACAGGGTTGGGTCTGGAAGTTGCTTATCGGATTGTCGTCGGTCAGCACAAAGGAGACATTCGCTGCTTTTCAAAGCCGGGGGATACCCGCTTTCAGGTTATTTTACCATCTGCCTAATCGAATTGGGATAACTATAGCAATCCTATTTAAGATCCGAACAAGGAGGACAAGGGGGACAAGGGAGAGGTGTTTGTAATTCCTGCACGGATTGCGATAATACGGTTTCTGTGTGAAGATGCTCCCCCCTGCTTCCCTGCCCCGTTAATCATAAATCTTCAACCGGACGCCATATCAGGCACGGTATCGATGATACCGAAACATTGCAAACTTGCTGCAAAACATAGACCCTTGTGGTCGTACTTCACTATTCATAAAATTTTACTCAAAGACTTACGAAAAAGTCTCTACCATTTCTAGTCCAATACAGTTGGTGTTAAGCACCACCCCAGAAACCCGGTTTCTTAAAGAAACCGGGTTTCTAAGACCTCAGCACTTACCCACCAAGCGTATTGATTTCTAGTCAATAATCTATCCCTCTTTTATCACTTTGGGGAGATAAAAATAATGCTAATTTGGGCAAAGCCTTTGTGCAAATGGGTTTGGCGTTCAAATCCCAGTTTTTGGTCACGAAGGCTTTACCCACGCAAATATTCTTTGAAGAGAGTAACAAAAGAGGGCTTATAGCAGTACTCCTAAATAATTCGTGAGATTCTCTCTGTGCAGCAACTCAATGTCCCCCTCTCAGTTAAACTGCTCAATGCAGCGCTCCTAGTCTCATTGATGACCAGTGCCTGTAGCAAGCCGCCCAAAGCAGCTACTGCACGACCCGCAGTTCCTGTAAAATTGCAGAAAGTTCAATACGGCACCATTGAAGTTGCTTCCGACTACGTAGGCCATCTGGAAGCAACAAAGCGAGCAACATTAAAATCGGAAATAGAAGGTCGCATCACTCAAATCGCTGATGTCAAAGGGAAGAGAGTGAAGGAGGGTGAGCCGCTGGTGAAATTGCGTCCCGACAAGACTTATCCGCAGTTACAAGCGGCTCAAGCCCAGGTTAAGGCTAACGAGGCTGCTCTCAATACAGCCAAAGCGCAACTCCTTTCCGCACAAGCAGACCGAACCAACGCCATGACTAATGTCCGCTTGCAAGAAGTACAGTATCAGCGAACATTTGCTCTTGTAAAGGAGGGCGCACAAGCCAAACAGCAATTAGACATTCAAATCCAACAACGTGACTCAGCACTGGGGACACTCCGCGCCGCTGACGAGAAGGTGAAAGCAGCGGCAGCTAGCGTTGAACAAGCAAATTCAAACCTTGCCCAAGCCAAGGCACAAGTGGCAGTTAGCAATGTGGATTTGCAGTATAAGCAAGTGAATGCGCCGATAACAGGAATTGCTGGGGATTTCTCGGTCAAGGTGGGGGAGTATGTTAGAACTGGTGATACCCTAACCACTATCACCCGCAACGATGTTTTAAGCCTGAACATTTCCGTTAACTCAAGCAAGCTGAGCCTGGGAGTGCCAGTAAAATTATTTGATGCAACAGGCAGCAAGCAGATCGCCACGGGGCAGATTTCTTTTATTTCTCCCCAAGTAGATAGCCAAACCCAGACAGTCCTGACCAAAGCTCATTTTCTTAATACTGACGGCAGCTTGCGAGATGGGCAGTTTGTCCATGCCAAAATCGTGTGGAGCAGCAAACAGGGTCTTGTCATTCCTACGGAGGCGGTCACAAAGATCGGCAGTGAGAACTTTGTCTATACGATCCAAAAGGCAAATTCATCTGCAGCAGGAGAGCCACAACAACTTGTGGCTCGAAAAAAGGCTGTGAAGTTAGGTGATCCCCAAGGGCAGAATTATCCCGTCGTTGCTGGGGTCGAGCCTAACGACCGGATTGTCGTATCGGGTATTCTCAGCCTGAACGATGGTACTCCCATCCAACCTCAATCATAAAACGATCCTGTAGATCCTTTAGCCGCCTGTTTACATCTATGAGTTTTGCTGACAATTTCATTAAGCGACCAGTTTTAACCACTGTTTGCACCATCGTGATTTTGCTGGCAGGCGGGATCTCCATCCCCCTACTGCCCATTGCTAAGTTACCGCAGATTGCTCCGTCACAAATCAGTGTGACAGCTAGTTATATCGGTGCCGATGCGAAAACAGCAGAAGACAACGTCACTACCGCCATGGAGCGCAAAATTAACGGTGTTGAGGGCATGAAATATATGTCCTCAAATACTAGCAATGACGGCATCACGAACATTTCTGTTTACTTTCCTACAGAATACAACGGCGATATTGCCCAGGTTAATGTCCAAAATCGGGTGTCCCAAGCCCAACCTAGTCTACCACAAGCCGTCATCCAAACCGGCGTCACAACCCTGAAGGCATCCCCGAATATCCTCTTAGCGATCGCCGTCTACTCAGAAAAAGACAAGAACGGCAAGTACCTGTACGATGACAAATTTATCAGCAACTACGTTGACCTGTTCATCACAGATGAAATGAATCGCATCAGTGGTGTTGGTCAAACCAGAATAGCTGGAGAACGCAAATATGCCATGCGCATCTGGTTAGATCCTAATAAACTGGCGAGTCGGGGTCTGACGGCGCAGGATGTCGTCAATACTATCCAGGAACAGAACATCCAGCTAGGGGCTGGAAAAATTGGTCAGGAGCCAGCCCCAGCAGGGCAAAAATATGAAATTGCCCTGCGATCGGTTGGTCGGTTCACCACTGCTGCTGAAGCTGAAGACATGGTCTTGAAAGTGGGTACTGATGGCACCCTGATCAAGATCAAAGATGTGGGTAGGGCAGAACTGGGAGCGGAAGATTACAGCACGAGTGGGATCTTTAACAAGGCTCCTGCCGTGGCGCTTCTGATCTATCAACTTCCCGGCAGCAATGCCCTTGATGTTGCCAATGCCCTCAAAGAAAAACTCGCCGATCTCCAAAAGAATTTTCCACCGGGAATGAAAGCTGAGGTTGCCTTTGACACAACTTTGTTTGTGAACGCTTCCATCGAAGACGTGATCATCACCCTAGTTGAAGCCATCTTGCTAGTGATTTTGGTCATCTTTATCTTCTTGCAGGACTGGCGCACCACCATCATTCCCGCCATTGCCGTTCCCGTCTCCCTGATTGGGGCCATGGCTTTTCTGCTGCTGTTCAAGTTTGAGATCAACCAGCTGACCACCTTTGCTTTGGTGTTGGCCACGGGTCTGGTGGTGGATGATGGGATCTTGGTGGTGGAAGCTATCTCTACCAAAATATCTCAGGGGATGACGCCTAAGCAGGCAGCAATAGCTGCCATGGAAGAACTGACTGGGGCAGTTATTGCTACTTCCATTGTCTTGATGGCGGTGTTTGTCCCTGTTACCTTCTTCCCTGGCACCACGGGCATCGTCTACAAACAATTTGCCCTCACCATCGTTTTCGCCATCGCCATTTCCACCTTTAACGCCCTGACCTTCTCCCCCGCTATGTCAGCCATCCTCCTGCATCCAGAGCAGGAAATTGGAGGGCCCCTAGGCTGGTTTTTTCACATGTTTAATCGCGGGTTTGACAGGGTAAAAGGGGGATACAAGGGATTGCTCGAGTTTTTTAACCGTATTAGGTTTATCATCATCGCAGTTTTTATTGCTGGTTTGCTAACAACAGGCTGGATTTACCAGATTGTTCCCCAGGGGTTTATTCCTGACGAAGACCAGGGTTATTTCTTCGTAATTGTTCAAGCACCAGGGGGGGTTTCTCTAAAATACACCGAACAGGTTGTAAACCAGGTTAGCGAGGAAGTGATGGCAACTCCCGGAGTCGAGACGAGTTTCGGCATTTCTGGCTTTGGGTTTACGGGCAACGGTTCCAACCAAGCACTTATGTTTGCTAAACTCAAAGACTGGAAGGAGCGCCCAAAAGATTCTGAGTCTGTCTTTGGGATTACTCAAAAGTTGAATGGGGTATTTCGCCAAAAAATCACAGCTGCCCAGGTAATAGCTGTTAATGCTCCTCCAGTTGATGGTTTAAGCAATTTCGGTGGCGTCGAGTTTCAACTCCAAAATCGCGGTGCCCTGCCGATGGACATTCTGATTGCCAATGCTAATAAGCTAATAGATGCAGCCAGTAAGAAACCTGAAATAGGGCGTGTTTTTACCCAATTCACACCCTACGTGCCTCAGATGTCGCTCTCCATCGACCGCAACCAGGCGAAAGCACAAAACATCCGTATTGACGACATCTTCAATACCTTGCAGACCTATTTAGGCTCTGACTATGTAAACCAATTCGTTCTCGGACCGCGCCTGTATCGGGTGTATGCCCAGGCAGAAGGGGAGTTTCGTTCCAGTCCTGAGGATATTAGTCACCTGTATGTTCGCTCTCAGGATAATAAGCTGGTGCAACTGACCAACCTTGTGAAAGTAGAACGTTTTACCTATCCGCCAACCATTACTCACTATAATGTGTACCAGGCGATCGATATCATTGCCAGTCCGGCTCCTGGGTACAGCACTGGACAAACTATCCAAGTTATGGAGGAACTGGCAAACCAGATTTTGGATCCGGGATTTAAGGGAGTATGGACAGGGACTGCCTTGGAACAGACATCAGCGGGTAATAGTGCGGTCATCATTTTCGGCTTGGCATTTGTCATGATTTTTTTGGTGCTGTCAGCTCAGTATGAAAGCTACGTTGACCCCACGATCATCTTGCTCACCGTCCCCCTAGCCATCTTGGGTGCACTTGGCACAATTTGGTTTCGGGCAAATGTGTTAATGGTTGGTGGTGTGTGGCCTGCCGTCAGCAATGATATCTACTGTCAGGTTGCTCTGGTGATGCTGATTGGTCTGGCGAGTAAGAATGCGATTCTGATTGTGGAATTTGCCAATGAGGCCCATCACAAGGAAGGGATGAGCATTAGCAAGGCAGCGGTACACGCAGCACAACAGCGATTGCGACCGATTTTGATGACTGCTGTTGCTGCTTTGGTAGGTTTTTGGCCTCTGGTGATCGCTAGTGGTGCTGGCGCTATGAGCCGTTGGTCTTTGGGGACAGCAATCTTTGGCGGGTTGTTGTTGGCGACAATTATGAGTTTGTTGTTGGTACCTACTCTATATATTGTGGTTAAGAACCTAGAAATCAGCCTTCTCAAGGGTGGTAAGCCGAAGCCACCTTCATCTCCGACATCTGGGGCGTCCTCAACAGTGCCTGAGTTACAGCATGCATCTGAGAGTACTGGAATTTCAAAATGAAAGCCCTGAAGCTTTTCTAACGTTGAAATTTCACACCTTTATGGAAGACTCTAAAACTATAAATGCTTGACTTTGTCAAGGGGTTAAACTGATGAATTACAGAATAATTGTGTTTTCAGCAATTATGACTGCCATGGCTGGTGCGGTTATCAGCCTTTCCGCTCTCCAAATGGGTAACAAAGATTTTAACCAACCTAAATATCAAAGTCAATCCTACAAAGACTTGCGAGAACATTATACTCATATCGGTACATTTCTGGGATTTACTTTGGGTGCTGGGCTAGAGTGTGTACGACAGCTAAAGTCTAAAAGAGAATGAATAATAGACATAGTCGTGAAAATTAATTATACGTTCGTTGAAATCCGCTTTTGGGGCGCAAGGTCGCCGCGCCCCGTCATCATTTCTGGGGATGTCTAATAACTAATCAAAGGGACATGATAAGTAGATCGGCACAGAAAAACCGAACTATATGAATTTATGTAAACGTTTGTAGTTGCGCTTCAGCGCTCATATCTAGGGCGCTGAAGCGCAACTACAAACCTTTAATTATTCACGCCGACCTACTTATAGCAATCCTAAATCATTTGTGAAAATCCCAAGCCTCAGAAACCCGGTTTCGTAGTAGGGGCTACTTGCAATACGCCCCTACGAAACCGGGTTTCTCGACTTTTACGAATCATTTAGGACTGCTATAGCAACAGGGCTATTTCATTCTGATTTCGCCACCCACATGCCTAGGAATAAATTCCTAGGCTAATAGCTGAAGTCGGCTTAAGCCGACTAGAACTAGAAGGAATTTTAGTCCGTTTCAACGGACTTGAGCTTTGAGCCTTGAACTTGAGTTCAAGGCTCTGGTGTAGAATGAAATAGCCCTGCTATAGCAATCTGTGGAGGAGATACGAACACCTCTCCCAAGTCCTCCTTGTCTCCCTTGTTCCTCTTGTTCTGAAATCAAATAGGATTGCTTCAGGGAAAAGAAAAACTAGGTAGTATCATTAGTTTCAATCCCCTAACTTTAGTTAGGGGCTAATTACGAATTATCAATTAGACATCTGGTGGAAATTAATTATGCGTTATCTGAAATTATTGTAGAGACGCGAAATTTCGCGTCTCTACTTTTTCACCAGATGTCTATTACAAATTAGCTGGACATTGTTGACAGTAAGGTTATCTTGATTGAACCATCGCCTTTTTTTGCAACAGAGCCATTTTCGCCTTCTAAGATAAGTTCTTGATCGGCGGCACTATTCTTGTTAAGAATTGCAGCAATTTCTTGAACACAAGCATGTAGTCGTTGAGATTCTGTAGCAGTGACAGTTGTAGTTCTCTGGTTGATTGAATCGCTTGAGCTTGACTTATGTGGGTCTATCTGCCAAAGTGGGGTTTTCTTGCTTTGATTTGTTTTTCGCCATGTTTGCGGGGTTGCGTTGTGGAACCGGAGAAACTGGCGGCTGAAATGGCGTCTATCGAAATAGCCTACGGCTTCGGCAATTCGCTCCACCGACTGTTCAGTTTCGAGGAGCAAACGTCGCGCTTCTGCCATGCGGCGTTCGATAATCCAATTCAGCACAGTCTTTCCGGTTTCTCTCCGTACAAGGTCGGTGAGGTAGGCTGGGGAACGCTGCACTGCCTCAGCTACCTCCCGAAGACTAATGGAATGTTGATAATGTGTTTCAATAAAGTGGAAGACCCGGCTCAGCAGGGGTTCGGACTGAAGCAAAAACTTTTCAAATCTTGTCAGTATCCCCGTGTCAATGGCTATGTTAACGTTATAGGAATCGATGCCATTAAGTAAGTAATTAGAGTCCATCAGATTACTCCCTTTGATGGGGTTAAATAGGCTACACTTGCTATGAGATGTTTCTGATAATTGGGTTCGTAAAACTTTTTAGTGAACTTTGTTGCCTAGTAAATAGCTATGTTTTCAGTTAAAACCTGAGCCAATGTAGCAACTCATCGAAGGCATACACATCGCGATAAAAGCTGAATTGCTTGGATTTTAAGTAGCATGCACCTCTGTGTCCGCGTCGAAGCAAAGTTTCGCTTCCCTTGGCAATTAGTTCCTTTGTTAAATCGTGAAAACAATTCCATTCACAGTACAGAGCTTCACCATTGAACATAACAATTGGCCAAGCCATTGTTACATTTGGTTGAGCGAGAATCGCCCACCAATTTACTTCTCTATTTGTCACTGCGGTTCTGCCATAAAAGGGTCCGTCAGCACAGAAATAGACAAGATTGTTGGCGTACTCACCTGCTAAAATATCTCCTCGTCCTTGTCGCAGCGCTTCACAGTGGGTTGGCCACCAATGTTTATTTTCTTCTTCTATTTGAACTAAGCTGTATTCTGCTGTTATTTCAGGCAACGTCTCTTCACGTAAATGGATGTATGTCTCCGCATCGCTAATCAATTTTACTACTAGTTCATTGGAAACTAGCTCTGGCTTTGAATAATCAGCAGACAGATCATTGTAGTAGTTGGTTAACCTGGTCATTTTAAGCCTTTACGACAGTTTTAAAAGAGTGCTGTAGTGCTAAGCTAAAATAGCACACTCTATTTGCTTGCATCGCCAGAAGACCTACCCAGCGACCGTAAGAGTTGGAGACGGGATGAATGGCTGGCGGTGACAAGCCTGTCTGCGAACAGCGTTAGTGGTCTGACTGACAAGTGAGTAAGGAGTGAGTGCGTTTTTGCAATCTCCCAGGAAACATGAACTCGGAGGAGGGCAATTTTTAGAAAGGTGTAACTTTGCTCTAGAAATGTTATGGCAGTCTTAATACATAAATTAGTTAGAAAGCCCCCATGCTTCAGCCGGGGGATGGAATGTGGTAAGAGAGTAATTCAGTCACCCAAATAGCGGGTGTTTAGCTCAAGTTGAGCTAGGACTATTTTCTATTTATAAACCCGCTTATAGCAAGTTAAGATAGAAAAGATAAGAAAAAAAGTTTGATTTTTTTTAATTGCCAGTTACGCAAAGTCATAATAGCAGTCGTTCTCAGCACATAGCAAGTGCAGATATGAGGTTTTGTTAACTTTGTTAAATTTAAGTTGCTACAAGTTGCGTTCTACCATCCTTGCAACCGATAGCAAAGCATAACCCCTCTGAAGAAATACGGGAGTGGGGGGTGGGGAGTAGGGAGTGGTGGGAAGAGGGGGAATGGTGGTGTTTTTTGCATTCATCACAGGTTGGGGGTTGGTGACCTCAACTAACATGGGGGAACTTCAAGTTAGGACAAGAGGATGTCACATCAACAAAACTTAACTTTCTGTTAAGTTGATTATCTTGAGTTGCTAAAGTTTTGTGAAGCAAGCAAACTCAAAGACTATAGGCATATTTCAATCAACTTAGTTGACAAGAGTGCCTTGAAATCAACAATAAGCAATGGCGCGAAATGCTAAATTCCTCTATATTAGCTTGGCATCTCCTCCTCCCGTCGCAGATTGAGTCTGCTGCTTGGCAGTTAGTTGAAGAGAGCGTCACTGACCCTTGACTAAAAGTTTGATCATTACCCAGATTTTTCAGCCAGACACCATGAATCAACAGCATTGCACTCAGTGGCAAGGTTGAGCTGACAAAAGTACTGGCATTTTTCCCATTTCTATCTCAAGAGTGCATAAGTTGATTTTGCTTACACCTATTAAGAAGATAGCTATGAAGCTCATTCATGCTTTGCTTAACTTTAGTTGTGCAAATTACAGCAATTTTCACCTTTATTAGACCACAGTCTTAGCGGCGTAAGGGCGCAAGGCATTGCGCCCCTACAAATGGTGTGGTTCATTTATGTGAAAACTGCTGTAAGTAAGGTTTTATATCAAAAGTGATTATCCGAACATGATATTACCTCTTGCGGATGTCCAGCAAAACCCACGATTGGACATGGCGTCTGTCAAAACAAGTCAGCAACTTGCACCTGTCTCGGTGGCCTCTGTGGTGGTCAAGATGCTGGAGGATATGGGAGTGCGGTATGCTTTTGGTGTGTCGGGGGGTGCGATCGCACCTCTCTGGCATCAGCTACAACACAGTTCAATCCAGGTACTTCATTTTCGTCACGAAGCAGGAGCAGCTTTTGCTGCCACCGAGGCGTACTTTGCTAGTGGTCGCCCGGTCGTAGTGTTTACCACAACAGGTCCGGGGATCACGAATGCACTGACCGGACTCTTTGCTGCACGCTGGGAGGGTGCGAAGGTAATTTTCCTCTCGCCTTCCACCTCCACATCGCAACGCGGACGGTGGGGTTTTCAGGAAACCAGCGCTTACACTATGCCTATCTCTGGTATTTTTACATCGGGATCGCTATTCGACTATGCTAGCACTCTCGAATGCAGTGATGAACTCCCAGAAGTCTATCGACGGCTGGCAAAAGGCTTAGCCCAGCCTGGTGGGTTTGTAGCACACTTGAGTATCCCCACCAATATCCAAACAAGCTTAGTCGAGACATCGTTACCACGAGTGACTCTCTCTTTTGCTACCGCAACCGCAAGTGAAGAAACCATCTCAGAATGTGCACGGTTACTGTCTGAAGGACCATTTGCGATTTGGATCGGCTTTGGTGCGCGGAATGCAGCAGCCGAGATTCGCCAGCTTGCTGAGAGAACAGGGGCGGCGGTGATGTGTTCTCCGCGCGGCAAAGGTATTTTTCCCGAAGACCATCCTCAATTTGTGGGAGTCACGGGCTTTGCTGGTCATGAGTCTGTTTTGAGGTATATGCAAGAGTATCGTCCTCTGCGGACGCTGGTACTCGGAACACGCCTTGGTGAATTTACCTCGTTTTGGAACCCCGATATGATCCCCAAGCGGGGTTTTGTGCATGTTGACATTGACCCAGAAATACCAGGAACGGCTTATCCATCCGCCGAGACGTTTGCTATCCAGTCCGACGTGGGAATGTTTGTAAAGGCGTTATTGAAGCACTTCCTGAAGCGTCAGAGCCGAGCAAAAACCCTATTGCTGCCAAGACCTAAGCGTAATGCAATCAATCCAAGCACAGGTAGTCCGGTGGGCCCCGAGGTACTTATGAATGTAATTCAACGGATAATTGTTGAGGGCAGTGATGCAGTGGTGATGACTGAGGCAGGTAACTCGTTTGCTTGGGGAAATCATATGCTGCGATTTAACAAGCCGGGTCGTTATCGGGTCAGCACTGGATTTGGAGCAATGGGTCATGCTGTAACGGGCATTGTCGGATATGCCCTAGCTCGTAATGGCAAGGCGATCGCCATCGTTGGAGATGGTGCCATGCTCATGAACAGTGAGATCAGCACTGCCGTGCAACACCAGATTCCTGCTGTTTGGATTGTACTAAACGACTCGAATTACAATATGTGCAACCAAGGAATGGCAATGTTAGGGTTCGAGGGTATAAACGCGAAAATCTCACAGACTAATTTCGTCAAGATTGCCCAGGGGATGGGAGCTGATGGCATCCGCGTTGAAAGGGAATCTGACATTCAAGCAGCACTAGAGAAAGCGCTTGTCTCGACTTGTCCTTTCGTTGTTGATGTCATAATCGACTCTACCCAGCCAGCGCCGATTGGGAGTCGTATTCATAACTTGATTTCGCACTTAACTACAAATCATTGAGAGGAAATTGGACATGGTGCATCCCGAAGTAGGCATTTCTTCGCTCGCATTGAGCTTTCCTAGCATTAGACTGAAGAAAGATTATTACAGAGAAAATTACCCAGATTTGGTTGCGGCTGCTGAGCAAAAAAGCTTGGCAAGGCTGTTTTCGCTGGGTGACTTCCCGAACAGCAACGAGTATGAGTTAGAGATGACGCCCTATATAAAAGACCCTTTTCGTGGTACTGTTGAGCGGCGAGTGCTTGGATCAGGGGAGTCATCGCTAACATTGGAGTATCGTGCAGCAATGGACACCCTTGACGCGGCAAAGCTTTCTCCCAATGACTTAGATCTGCTGCTCGTCGCCTCATTCTTACCTGAACAAATAGGCTTTGGCAATGCAGCCTTCCTTGCTCGTCAACTCGGTATGTCCTGTGCTGCATGGAATCTTGATGCAACATGCGCTTCAACCCCGATTGCGCTTCAAACTGCTTGTGCCTTGGTACAAGCTGGAGGGTATCGCAATGCGCTGGTGGTCATTTCATGTACGTACTCTCGCTTTTTTGATCAAAATGATACTCTCTCATGGTTTTTTAGCGACGGCGCTGGAGCTTTCTTAGTCAGTGATATCAAACCAAACCAAGGCATTCTTGGCTCAAAGACCGTTAATACCAGCGTGTTGTGTGACCAATTCCCTTTTAAACTCACTCAAGATGAGCAGGGCAATCCCCTGCTCCGTATGCAGGTGCTTAAGGGCACAAACAAAGTTGTCGGCGAAACGGCTGTAGAGCTTCTGAGTACATGTTGCCTTGGCGCTATCGCTGCTGCTAATGTGACGCTAGAGCAAATCGACTTTTTTATTTTCAACACACCCACTGCTTGGTTTGCAAGCTTCTGTACGCGTGTACTGGGCATTGACCCAGAGCGCACGATCAATGTCTACCCTCTGTATGCAAACATTGGACCAACACTGTCCCTAGCCAATCTGTACCACGCTGCACAGTTGGGCAAAATTCGCGAAAATGACCTAGTTCTTATCTATGGCTTTGGTGCAGCCAGCTCTGCCTCTGCAAGTGTAATGCGCTGGGGCAATGTGGCGCTAGGTCCGGTTCCGGTCAATGAACTTGATTTGGCAGTCAAAAGTTCCTCACACAGAATCCCTGCTCCTTTATAAAATATATATCAAGATTCAAGCATATCTTGGAGTTGACTGTGCAAAGACAAATTATAGCAACAGGATTTTTCCTGTTATCTTTCTTTTTTGCACTCAAAGTCTCGGCAAAGAATTATGACGAGATTTATGTCTTTGGCGACAGCTTTTCTGATACGGGTAATGTATTTGATGCCACAAATGGAGCCATTCCCCCAAGTCCAGCCTACTTTAATGGACGTTTTTCTAATGGTCCTGTTTGGGTGGAATATCTTGCACAAGACTTGGGATTGACCTTAAATCCTCACAACGACTTCGCCTTTGGGGGGGCTACCACAGGAGTCGATAACATCAACGTTCCTGGGTTACCGGCATTGCAGCAGCAGATCAGTAGCTTTACGGCAGAAAATCCGTCTGCTGATCCCAACGCCCTCTATATCGTGTGGGCTGGTGCTAATGATTACTTCAATTACTTTTTGGGTAATATTCCCAACCCTAACCAGACTGTTGCAAATTTATCAGATGCGGTGACATCGCTTGCTACCGATGGCGCTAAAGAGATCATGGTAGTTACAGCTATTTTCAGGTAAATAGACCACAGTTGTAAGGGCGCAATGCCTTGCGCCCTTACAAAAGGTGTGGTTCATTTGTGTGAAAACTGCTGTAATCTGCCAGATTTGGGAAAGTTTCCGGTTGCAAACTTTAATAGTCAGATCCCGGACATATTCAGCACTTTGACTAGTACACATAACTCTGACTTCAATAGAACCATCAGTTTTTTGGACCAGCAACTCTCCTCTGATATCAACATCATTCCTCTCGATGTTAATTCCTTATATAATAGACATCTCCGATCCGGGGGAATTCAGTTTCACTGACGTAACCGATTATTGCATACAAGACTTATCGGTAGTGCCCTTAACTTTGCCTACGCAACCAGTTGCGTGTAACCCAGACCAGTTTTTATTTTGGGACCCAGTTCATCCAACGACTGCCACTCATAAGCTAATCGGAGAATTAGCATTTTCAGATCTGACGTCACAGACTGTACCTGAACCTTCTGCTGTGTTAGGAGTGTTAGCGTTTGGTGCTTTAGGTGCAGTATCGCTATGGAAACGCAAATAGCTATCAGTTTATGCAAAACAAACGAATCAAAAAGGAAGGGGAGTATACGCATGATAAGTCAATTGTATGGAAAAGTTGCGCTAGTTACAGGGGCTTCATCAGGCATTGGTCGGGCGACAGCGCTGGCATTTGCACGTGCTGGAGCGAAAGTCGTGGTTGCTAGTCGTCGCATCACCAACGGAGAAGAGACCGTGCACCGCATACATGATCTTGGAGGTGAGGGTAATTTTGTCAAGACCGATGTGTCAAAAGCTGCTGAAGTAGAGGTGCTAGTCAACAAGACCATTGATTTCTATGGTCGTCTAGACTACGCTTGCAACAATGCTGGTATTCCGTCCTCTAGTCCACTCATTGATATCTCCGAAGAGGACTGGGATCGCGTGCTCAACGTTAATCTCAAAGGAACATGGCTTTGTCTCAAGTATGAGATCCAGGCGATGCTCAAACAAGGTGGCGGTGCAATTGTGAACGTGGCTTCCATTGGTGGTGTCATCGGCTGTGAAGGGCTGACCAGTTACTGTGCCAGTAAAGGTGGGGTTATTGCCTTAACTCGATCAGCGGCACTAGAATATGCCCAATCCGGCATCCGGATCAATGCTGTCAGTCCTGGTTGCATCCAGACAGATATACTGGCTAGTGTCCCAAAAGACATACTTGCTCAAATCAAGGCAGCGCATCCGGTAGGACGTATTGGCAAACCAGAGGAAATTGCAGAAGCTGTACTATGGTTGTGTTCCGATGCGGCTTCCTTCGTAATGGGGCATAATATGATCATTGATGGGGCATATACCGCACAGTAAGGTGAGGATTTGTGTAAAAATAACCTGAACAATTTTTATGTGGAAGCTAGATTTGCAATGTGTTTGAAATAAAATTTTTACAAGTTATTTTGTGACTTGTGTTACTTAAAGGATAATTTTGCCGATCAGTAAACCCAATTCACAAAAAATGGTGTGCTTTAAAGGAAAAGTTTGCCGAAATTTAAAGGATAAGCTTGCCGAACCTATAGCTTGACTGGTTTTGTGGTCAAATACCTTTTTTCCGAAAGTGCGATGTGCGCTTCGCTTTACTCGCTTCGCTTACGCAAAGCACAAAAATGCTCCCAAAGCCTACATTTAGTGTGGAACTCGCGGCAAGCTTATTCTTTAATGAGCTTCGATAAATAATTCAGAATTAATCGAAATAATCATGCTTTCAGCCTCTACTGCGGCAAACTTATGCTTTAAAAACGGCAAACTTTTCCTTTAAAGCACAAATGGCTAGATGCCTTTATTTGTCAGCATTTTTTATGGGCTTATAAGCTTATACATAGTTTTCAATCCAAAGCTTTCTGTGCCGCCGTCAGTAATCAAGGCGTCTATTTCTATAAGCTTATAGTCTTATGATGAAATGTTGACAAACAAAGGTATTTAGCCATTTTTTGTGTATAAGTTAAAACGTCACGGAAACGATATCCTTCTAATGCCAAACGGAAATATTATGGTTCCAGACCCCCAAACATAGGCAGAGAAAGGATTGTAATTTTTAATACCCTGATTAAATCACCTTTTTATTAGGCTTTTCAAGTACAAATTAAAATGACTCACGGAAGCGCCTAAGTTCCATTTTGGACTTTCGGAAAAGTTATCCTTCCTTGGGTCTAGAATTCAGGGTGAAAAAGCAACGAAAGAATCAGGGTTTCAGCCTTTTCATGGAAATATTATGGTTCCAGCAACGGAAAAATTATCGGTAAAGTCACATGTCTCAACGTAGCAATCAGGGTTTGAGGCACTTTAGGTTACTGGTTCTGTTTATACTCAATCGCTCCTAAATATTTAAAAGCAAATTTTTCAGCTTCAGTTAAGCCAATTACCCCACTAATATTCATATTTTCGTAGGGTCTAGGGCTTCTCAGAGTTTTCAAGCACTCACCAGTTTTTACATCCCAAAGCTTGATCGTCTCATCTTCACTACTACTGGCTAGGGTCTTACCTTGAGGACTAAAGGCTACTGACCAAACTAACTTAGAATGTTCCAATAAGGTGCTGATGCATCTGTTTGTACTAACATTCCAAAGTTTTACTGTTTGATCACCACTGCCACTTAGCAGTATGCCACCATCTAAAAAAGTAACTGAGTATACGCCATTAGTATGTCCATGCAAAGTTCCAATACATCCACCTGTGCTGGCATCCCAGAGCCTTATCGTTTGGTCAAAGCTGCCACTCGCCACGGTATTACCATCAGGACTGAAGGCAACTGACCATACCCAGTCAGTATGACCATACATAGTCTGAAGGCAACGACCAGTGCTGACATCCCAAAGCTTTAGTGTTTGGTCATTACCAGCACTGACCAGCATATGACTATCGGGGCTAAAAGCGACTGCCCATACCCAATCAGTATGTTCCTGTAAGGTCTTGAGGCATTGCCCCGTATTAACATCCCACAGCTTCACTGTTTGGTCCTCACTGCTACTGGCAAGTATATTACCATCAGGACTGAAGGCAACTGATGTGACCCGATTACTGTGTCCCCGTAAAGTTTTGAGACATTGACCAGTCCTAATATCCCAAAGCTTGACTGTTTGATCCTCACTGGCACTGGCAAGTATATTACCATCAGGACTGAAGGCAACTGATGTGACCCGATTACTGTGTCCCCGCAAAGTCTTGAGGCATTCGCCAGTGCTGACATCCCATAGCCTCACTGTTTGGTCACCACTACCACTTGCTAGCATCTTACCTTGGGGACTAAAGGTGACCGACCAAATTCCACCACAATAACCTTGGAAGATTTTCAGGCATTCGCTAGTGCTGACATCCCACAGCCTCACTGTTTGGTCATCACCGCCGCTTGCTAGCATCCTACTTTTTGGCCTAAAAGCGACTGACCACACCCTGCTAGTATGTCCCTGTAGAGTAGTTAGGCATTGACCAATGCTGACATCCCACAGCTTCGTTGTTTGGTCATCACTCCCACTCGCAAGCTTTTGCCCATCAAAACTAAAAGCAACTGAATTTACACAGCCACTATGACCGTCCAGAGTAGTTAGGCATTGACCAATGCTGACATCCCATATTTTCACCGTTGTGTCATTACAACCACTAGCTAAAGTATGACCATCTGGGCTGAAGGCGAGTGAGCGGCTCCCAGTGTTATTATTATCTTGCAAAGTTTTGAGGCATCGACCGCTGCTAGCATCCCACAACTTCACTGTTTGGTCATCACTCCCACTGGCAAGTATAGTACTTTGGGGGCTGAAGGTGACTGATGTAACCCGATGACTATGTCCCTGCAAATTTTTGAGGCATTCATAAGTGCTGACATCCCATAACTTCACGGTTTGGTCCTCACTGCTACTTGCAAGCAGGTGACCATCGAGACTGAAGGCAACCGACCAGATGCTACCACTATGACCTTGCAAAGAAGCAAGGCAAAGACCTGTCTTGGTATCCCACAGCTTCACTATTGAGTCATCGCTGCCACTAGCAAGAACATGACCATCAGGACTAAAAGTAATCGGCCAAACAAAACCCTTATGTGCTTTGAAGCTGAGCAGTTGTTTCCCGTCCGTAACCTGATATAGGCGAATCTCACCATTAGTATCCCCCGTAGCTAGGACTTTTCCATCAGGATTAAATGCTAGTGAATGAATACCGCCGAGGGTTTCAGTAAAAATACATTTCTCTAGATTAGCGTGAGCGAAATTTGCATTGTGCAAATTCACACCCCGCAGGTCTGCTTGCCAAACAGTTAGATAGGAAAAATCGTAGCTAGTTAGATCGGTTTCCAGATGACAAAGCAGATTAAAAATATTTCCAGCCGTATAACTTTGTTCTAGCGGGGATGTTTCTCGTAGCATTGTTAAAATTTGAGTAAGATGATTTTCAATCTGTCTTTTGCTCCCAAAGAGAACAAGCAGCCCATCTATAACTGGCTGGAGGATGACGCGAATTTGAATTTCCCTGATGTAGTCTTTTGCAGTCGCCTTCATCAGAGCATGACACCTGAACAAATCAATATTCTGAGTTTCAATCTCTTTACAAACTTGCTCTATTAATCGCTGAGTTACATACTCCATGACTACAGGTTGTAACGTGAAGAGTGATGCGCTTTTCTCAATTAGCGTAGGCGTAGCCTTGTCGATCAGACTTCGCCGTGTCAGAGACTCCAATGCCTCCAGTAATTTTTGTGGTAGTATTGGTGATACAATATCCTCTCGTAAATTTGATAGCGAAACTGGCTCACGATTAATTGCCAGCCAGTACATTATGTCCTTTTCTAAATTTGATAAGCGCGAAAACTGCTGGTCTAAAAGCTCGCGAATGTCGCCAAAAACAGCAGTATCATTTTTCAGAAATTCAGAAACATTACCATCAAAAACATCTTGTATCGTCGTCGCCACTATCTTCAAGGCTAAGGCGTTGCCTGCATAGCGCTCAACTACTGTTGTCAATTCTGACTCTGAGCCAGAGAACCCCTTAACTTCAAAGATTTTATGCCCGTCTACCGCCTCCAGACCCCGCAGTTGGAATGAGCGAACAGGTAATCCCTGTCCTTCTTGTGACGCCACGTCCCTAGGTTTTTCCCGAGAAGTCAGCAGCAAACTACTTTGGTGGGCAATTTCTCCTACTCGTTTGATCAGTTGACCATAATCCTCATAATCGTCTCGATAGCATCCTGCATAAACGCCACCTCGCATAATGGTCTCAGCATTATCGAGTATGATCAGACACTGGTGTTGTTGCAAATATTCAATCAGTCGCGATATTCTACCATCTACGCTGTTTGGTAAGTCAGTTTCCAGAACCTGCTTGTTTGAGACAAATTGAATTAAGTTAGCCAGGAGATCGAAAAGTGGTGGGGCATTGTAGAGCGATCGCCAGATAACGTACTCAAACCGTTGCTGAATTTCTTGAGCTAGTTTAACAGCTAGGGAAGTTTTCCCAATACCCCCCATTCCCAACAGCGCCACCACTCGACAACGGTCTTTGATGAGCCATTCCTCTAAGGTGTTGAGTTCTGCTGTGCGTCCATAGAACACAGAGACACAAACCGCCTCTCCCCAATCAACGCGATTGGGTGTCTTCAAGCCTTCCACTTTCACTAAATTTGGGTCTGGCTTTGTATAGTCGCTTTTTTCCAATTCTAAATTAAACGCCATAAATAAGCGAACAAGCGTTTGTTTGTCAACCCCTACTTCGCGATTTAGTACTTTTCTAAAGGTGACAGCAGTTATTCCAGCGTGTTCACTTAATTCGTCCAGTGTAAACTTGGAGCCAGAGTTTTCCTGCTGACATTCCCACTCTAGTTTGGCATTCTGAAACTTTTGCCAGCCTTTCAGACTGAGTATAAGCCCACGATTGCGTTGTTGGTTCTGGGGTTTCATATTTTCTTAAATGTTGTTTTTCCATTACTGCCCTCCTACCACTTGCGTGTATTTGAGGGAATTACTAAATAATTGTTAACGCAATTTAGAAACAGTGAGAGTAAATTGTTACTTACACAAAGCTCAACTGGCGGTATATCAATTTTAACTCGTTGAAGATGCTGAGATTATCAATCAAAATGCAAGTGCATTACTCTAATTATACAACTTATAAAAAGTTGCACTTCAAAATGTCATTTTCAAACCTCTAAAAAATGATATTTGACAAAAAGACAGTTATGTGTTTAATGGGACAAAAGGGAAGTAAAGCTTGTTGACTTTGATAGGTGTCAGCAAAATCAACTTATGCACTCTTGAGATAGAAATGGGAAACAATGCTATAGCAATCCGTGCCGGAATTACAAACACCTCTCCCTTGTTCCCTGACATCTTGCACCTCCCTTGTGGGAGGGCTGGTGGGCAGTGCCCACCGTACGAAATCATAAGCTTTTTGTTGCTCTGATTTTCGCAACGCCGGCTCTGGTGCAAGATATGAGCCTCCAACGATCGCCTCGGATACGATAGCGTAAGCGTTGCGATCTTCGGGTACTCCCGCGCTACTCGAGTAAAGCGAAACGCAGATCGCAACATCCTTACGAAACACATTTTTCCCCCACACCCCTACACCCTCACACCCCTACACAGAAAGTGTTTCTTGAAAGTCCCCCAAGTCCTGCTCTTAAATAGGATTGCTTAAGCCTGCTTGCCAACTTCCTAAACGTCTAGATCTGCACAAACATCTCTCTCGTGGTGACAGTTGAGGGTGCCGAATGTGGGTTACTGGGGGAGGGCGATCGCTCTGCCCAAAGGCTTTCCCATACCACACACATTTGTACTAAGTAAGACAGAAAAAAGACAAACTTGCAACAGAAAAATTGACCATTGCGATCGCACAGCCTCGCGCCTTAAAATGAATTCCTATCAATACTTTAGTTGGTAGGCCCAAATAAAGGAAACCTATGTTTTGGAATGTTTATTGCTTGTTTTCTGCCAATGCCCCATGCCCCTAACAGATAATTGTTTATTCTCACCGACCGACTTAAGTCCTAAATCCTGCTCATATGAGAAATACTCTACTTGCTGCTGTAAACAATAACGACCTTGAATTGGTTACAAAATTAATTGAATCCGGCGTAGACGTTAATCAACAGGACAACAGTGGAAATAGCCTCTTGATTGTTAGTGCTGCTAATGGTCAATCATCCATTGTGAAGCTACTCCTTGAGTCTGGTGCTGATATTCATGCTGTTGACTCAAGTATGAAGGCTACAGCACTCCACGCCGCTGCTTATCTGAAGCATCCGGAGGTCATGAAAATTCTGATTGAGTATGGGATTGATATAGACGCTCAGGGTCCTTACAATGGATATACTGCCTTACACGATGCAGTGTGGCAGGACAATGTTGAAGGAGTTAAGCTCCTGGTAAATGCACATGCTCGGTTAGATATCAAAGGCAAGAACGGACAGACCCCCTTAGATCTTGCCAAAAAAAGTGGGCGTAAAGAGATTATTGACATCCTTTCTGGGCACAAATCATTGACTGGTATCGAAACTATTGACAATATATCCTATTAGTAGAGACGGGATTAATCGCGTCTCTACCAAGGGTTTTAGGTAACGCATAATTAATTTTCACGACTATGTCTATTAGTTTTCAATTGCCCCCAGAACTTTCATTGAAGCAATAGTCGCTTCAGTTAAACCTGTAACACCAGTAATGTTCATTCCCTCATAGGGTCTTTCGTTTCTTAAAGTTTTGCGGCACTCACCTGTCAAAACATCCCATAAGTTAACCTTTCCATCTTCACTCCCGCTTACCACACTTTGACCATCCGGACTAAAGGCAACTGACCTGATCCAGTGGGTATGACCTTGTAAAGTCTTGAGACATTGACCGGAACCCACATCCCACAATTTTACCATTTGGTCTGCGCTCCCGGTAGCTAGAATATTACCTTGAGGACTAAAGGCAACTGACAATACCCAACTTGTATGTCCCGTCAAAGTTTTGACACATTCACCAGTGCGGACATTCCAGAGGTTCACAGTTTTATCTTTACTCCCACTGGCCAAGGTCTGACCTTGAGAACACAAAGCAACTGACAATACCCAACTTGTATGTCCCGCCAAAGTTTTGACACATTCACCAGTGCGGACATCCCACAAACGTACTTTGTGGTCATCACTACCACTGGTCAAAATTTGACCATCGGGACTGAATGCAACTGACCATACCCCATGACTATGTTCCAGGGTTCTCAAGGCTTGACCTGTACTAACATCCCATAACCTCACGGTTTGGTCATCACTGCCACTGGCTAGGATTTTACCTTGAGGATCAAAGACCACCGACTTTACCCATCCAGTATGTCCTTGCAAGATTTTACTGCATTGGCAGGTGCTGCTATCCCACAGCCTCACCAGTTGATCGTGACAGCCACTGGCTAGCATTTTACCATCGGGACTGAAGGCAACTGTTCGTACTCGATTAGGGTGTGGCTGCAAAGTTTTGTGGCACTTACCATCCGTGACATCCCAAAGCCTTACTTTTTGGTCATCATTGCTGCTGACTAACGTCTCACCTTGAGGAGCAAAGGCAACGGACAACACCCCATTACTATAACCCTGCAAAGTTCTTAGAGACTTTGCCTGCAACGTCTCTACACTAGTGCTGATATCCCAGAGTCTCACAGTTTGGTCATCACTACCACTGACCAGGATTCGACCATCGGGACTGAAAGCAACTGATCGCACCAAACTGATATGTCCCTCCAAAGTTCTGAGGCATTCACCAGTGCTCACATCCCAAAGCTTCACAGTTTGGTCATCACTGCCGCTAGCCAGGATCTTACTTTGAGGAGCAAAGGCCACTGACCTAACCCGGTCAGTATGTCCCTGGCAAATTCTGTAGCATTCACCTGTGCTGGCATTCCAGATCCTCACAGTTTGGTCATCACTGCCACTGCTCAGTATTTTACCATCCCGACTGAAGGCAACTGACCAGACGCACCCCATATGTCCTTTCAAAGTGTAGAGGCATTCACCCGTGCTAAAATTCCATAGCTTCACGGTTTTGTCACTACTAGCACTGGCTAGGGTCAAACCTAGAGGACTGAAAACAACTGACAATACCCGACCACTATGTCCCCGCAAAGTTCTGAGGCATAGACCTGTGCTAACATTCCACAAACTCACCGTTTGGTCATCGCTGCCAGAAGCTAGGATCTGACCTCGATGACTGAAGGCAACGGCTTGTACCTGCTCAGGATGTCCTGTTAAAGTTTTCAGACAAAAACCTGTGCTGACGTCCCATAACTTCACACTATTGTCAGCACCCCCACTACCAAGAGTACTACCATCTGGACTGAAGGCGATGGATCGAACCCAACTGATGTGCCCTTGACAGGTTAAAAGTTGGTCACCATCCACAAACTCTCGCCACAAGCAAATCTTACCATTAGCGTCACTCGTCGCCAAAATTTTTCCATTGGGGCTAAATGCTACCGCAGAAATTTTACTGAAGTTTTTAGTAAAAACAGACTTGGAGAAATTAGCATTTTGGAAATTGACTTGAGGTAAATTTACACCCCTTAGATCAGATTGCCAAATGCTCAAATTAGAAAAATCATCGCCTCTTAAATCACTATGAAGCTCACAAAGCATATTGAGAATATTCCCGCCTGTATACCCTGGTTCCAGCGGAGACTCTTCTCGCAGCTTTGTGAGAATTTCAATTAGCTGCTTTTTGAGTTTTTTTTCTGTTTTAAACATAGTAAGCAGTTCATTTATAAGTGGTTTGACAATGAAGCGTATTTGAGTTTCTCTAGCATATTCTTTGGTCTGAGCCTTGCTCAAAGCATGACACCTGAGAAGCACAATTTTCTGAGCAGCAATCTCTTCACAAACTTGCTTTATTAATTTGCTAGTCACATACTCGATTAATACAGGTTGTAGTGTGAATGTAGAAAGGCGAAATTTCACGTCTCTACAAATTTCTACTAGCGTAGGCGTAGCTTTTTGGATTAGACTTCGCCTTACCAGAGACTCTAGAGCTTCTAGTAATCTGTGTTGTGGTATTGGTGATACAATATCTTCTTGTAATTGGGAAAGTGTCATGGGTTCATAATTAATAGTCAGCGAGTACATAACCTGACGTTCTAAATCCGACAAGCGCTGAAACTGCTGCTCTAAAAGACCGTGAATATCACCAAACACTGCGGTTTTTTGGTTCAAAAATTCAGATATATTACCATCAAAGACATCTTGTATCGTCGTCGCCACTATGTTCAAAGCTAATGGATTGCCAGAATAGCGCTCTATGAGTGCTTCCTGTTGGAAATCTTCTCCAGATAAACCTTTCAATTGAAAAATTTTTTGTCCTTCTTTTTGTTTGAGACCGCTCAGTTGTAATGAGCGAACGGGCAGTGCCAGTCCTTCTAGTGACGCCACGTCTTTGGGTTTTTCCCGAGAAGTCAACACCAAACTGCTCATGTGAGTGGTTTGTCCTACCCGTTTTATCAGTTGGCCATAATCTTCATACTCTTCTCGATAGGATCCAGCATAAGCCCCACTTTGCAAAATGGACTCAGCATTATCGAGGATGATCAGACAACGGTGTTGTAGCAAATATTCAATCAGTCGCGTGATTCTGCCGTCTACGTGGTTTGGTAAGTCAGTTTTTAAAACCTGTTCATTGGAGAAAAATTGAATCAAGTTAGCTAGGAGATCAAAAAGTGGCTGCGCATTGTAGAGCGATCGCCAAATGACGTACTCAAACCGCGTCTGAATTTGGTGGACTAGTTTTGCAGCCAAAGAGGTTTTCCCAATTCCCCCCATTCCCAACAGCGCCACCACTCGGCAACAATCTTTGATGAGCCATTGCTCTAGGGTGTTAAGTTCTATTGTGCGTCCATAGAAAACAGATACATCAGTTGCCTCTCCCCAATCAATGCGTTTAGATATCTTCCAGCCTTCCAGCCCCTCTAAATCCGCGTCTGACTTTGTATAGTCGCTTTTATTTAGTTCTAAATTAAACGCCATAAACAAACGAACAAGGGTTTGTTTGTCAACCCCTTCTTGGCGAGCAAGTACCTTCGCAACTGTATTAGGAGTTAATCCAGCACGTTCACTTATTTCTTCTAAGGTGTACTTGCAACCAGAGTTTTCCTGAAATTCCCAGTCAAATTTCGCGTTCTGAAGCTTTTGCCAGCCTTTAGGAGTTAGTATGATCCCACGGTTGCGTTTTGGCTTGTGCTGATTCATAGAACCTTGCGGGGGTGTGGAAAGGGTTTTTTCCTTTCCTGTTGATTAACGATTGTAAATTTCAGTCCAATTACCAAGATGAAACTTCTGAACCCCTCTTTACTCATCAGATATCGTAGAGCCAGGAATTACGCATCCAACTGACCCTAGATAGGTGTAAAGTTCAGCAATTAACGCTGTTAACCCTTTTTCTGTCTAGTTTTTAGGGCTTCCACCCAACCCCATTACGGGTAAGAATAGCGACCAGGGTAAGCAGGCGTCGCGCAACAGCTAAAACTCATACATAGTAGTGTTTATGGACATAAAAATATTTCTGTCAAGTATTTTTTATACGCGAAGCGGATTTTGTTTGGCTTGTTTCCAAAGAGTTTTGTTAGTAGTTTATACAATATAGATGCTCCGATTTTTGCATACAAAAGTCAGCGAACCCAGAATTTTCTAGTTTCGCTGTTTATTAGGAATAAACTTTATACTATCAATTATACTCTATAAAAATATAAATCTAGATATAGGGGATAATGGTCGTTTCAGACTTGTAGGGGCAAAGATGCTTGCGCCCCGGAGGTGGGTGATGATGGCTCTCATTCGTTAAAAAATCAAACGTTGAATAGGGGCTACTTGCAAGTAGCCCCTACCGCATATCTGACAATTTCTGTCAATGGGTAAGTCCTAGTAATTTTTTAAGATAAAAGCTGTTGAAGTTCGATCATATTTCCATCTGGATCGCGGCACAAAATTGATGAAAATCCCCAGTCAGGAAAGTACCATGGCTCATGGTTAATAAACGTGACACCTTGAGCTTTTAACTGCTTACATACTTCATGCAAGTTATTGACTTTGAAACTCAACGCAATCACGTCACTACTTTTCGCAGAGGAGACTAAATTAGCACTTGCAAACACCTCTTTTAAATTCTGCAACTTTAGTAAACTCAGCTTAGTTTCGCCAGTATTAAGTTCAGCACATCCATTATGTTCAGCAACAAAATTGACATCAAATCCTAAAATATCTCGGTAGAAATGCAAGCAAGCTTCGTAGTTATAAACATAAAGTTTTGTGGATACAAACTTCAATTTCATCACAATCCAACCTCATAAATGTTAACGGCTGCCCAATCTTAAGGCAGGGAAGCAGGGGAGGAATATTCTCCCCCGGCACCCTTCGCACCCCCCCTGCAAGCCTCAACAAATAACTTTCACCTAAAAATCGCACGGGGTGCTGACGCTTGCGAACCGCATTGAATTGCTGCCCGACATCAGTATAGCTGAGTTGGGTCAGGTCAGGAAAAGTCAGGTAATTTTGCTGACTTACCAATAATTAAATTTAAGGCACGTAAAACACGATCGCAAGGGTTGATCTTTAGCACCAAGTTTTTATTCTTTGGGTTATCCTTATACCAATTACTGATAAAATTGCACGTTATCTGATCCCCCTGTAGCCGAAACGTAATCTTTTAGTGCGAGGTTTTATGACTTGCCATTTTGCGCCACTCACATTATATTGAATAAGTTAATTAAACAATCGCGGAGGCAGTGATGTCGGATTCATATAAAGAAGCTCTAGAGGCCCTATACAAAGCAGCGAAAGCATCTGCCAATTTCATTGAGGTGACATTAACCTCAAAAGATATTAGTTATGACCCACTCTATAAAGAGCGTTTAGAATTAGCTCTGAAGGTATTAGAAATCACATGGGCGGATAACGAAGATGACGAAGATGACGAAGATGACGAAGATGACGAAGATGACGAAGATGACGAAGATGACGAAGATGACGAAGAGTTCTAACCGCTATAAAGGAGATAAAAAACCGGATTTAGTATTAAAAATTCCTAACTCCTAACTCCTAACTCCTAACTCTTACTCTTACCCTTACTCATCTTTCAAGGTTTCAATCAACAAATCTACCTGCTGCTGCGAGGACTGCAAAAAACTTTCGCACTCACGCAAATACTTAACAGCAGTAGCAAATTGGTCAAACACCTCTTGCAACTCCAACTTACCCGCTTCAATTTGAGCGATGATTCTTTCTACCTCAGCAACCTTCGCCTCATAACTCCATCCCTTGGACAGTGTCACATCACCTGAGTTAGAATCAGAAGCACTGATACGTTTAATCATAAAAACTCTCTGCGTCCTCTGCGCCTAGTGCGGTTCAAATATTATTTCCCACTTCCATAACTTTAACTTTAACCTCTCCCAGGCTCAACTGAACCAACAACTCCTGTCCTACCGCTAATTCAAGCGCAGAACGAGCGATCGCACCATTTTCCTGTCTCACCACCGCATAACCCCGTAGCAGGACAGCCTTGGGGTCAAGAGTTGCCAACTTTTGTTGTAATATATCTACATGCTGGGCTGCTTGCTGCAATTGCCGGGTTGTGACTTCCACTAATCTCTGACGCTTCCAAGTCAGAGCCTGAATCTCTTGCTGCACTTGTCGATCTAACCGCAACCGCCCCAAGCGGTTTTGTATTTGTTGTAACTGGTTTTCTGCTGTTTTCCACTGATCATACACTGCATCATGCAAAGCCGCCACACGCTGCTGATGGTCAGTATATAGTTTTGCGATCGCTGGCACAACCAGTTCAGCAGCAGCAGTGGGCGTATGCACGGAGGCATCTGCTGCTAAATCTACCAAAGATTCATCTCTTTGATGACCAATACCAGTGATGACGGGTATAGAACAATTAGCCACACATCTTACCACTCCTTCATGATTAAAGCAAGCTAATTCCTCAACTGCACCACCGCCACGTGCTAAAATTAGCACTTCGGCACGTCCATCTCGTTCCACTCGTTGAATAGCATTGACGATAGAATGGGGTGCTTGCTCACCTTGCACTGTGGCGGGAGAAAATAGAATGTGTAATCCAGGATACCTTTGCTTGAGTGTCTTTTGAATATCGCCCCAAGCTGCAGCGGTGGGTGAAGTGACAACGGCAATAGTTTGGGGATGGGTTGGAAGCGATCGCTTTGTTTGGGGATCAAACAACCCCTCTGCTGACAAACGATTTCGCAGTTGTTGGTAACGCAGCGCCTGCAAACCAGCACCACCAGGCAAAGCCTGCCAAACTGACAACTGATACTCTCCCCTTTGAGGATAAACCCGAATACTGCCCAAGATAATCAACTGCTCCCCAGTAGTTGGAGTTTGCACCAACTTTGCTAATTGACTAGTCCACGCGACACACTTAATTCCTGCCACCCCATCTGGGTCTTGCAGTGTAAAAAATAATCCACTACGATGATGGTGAGCGCTGGAAACTTCTCCAGTCACCCAAACTTGCCGCAGTTGCTCATCTTGCTCTAAGAGAAAGCGAATGTAGTCAGTTAAGCCAGCTACAGAAAGCGCTGTATCGGGAATGAGAGAGACAGGGAAATCGGCAGTCATTTATACAAGTTAAAAACTAAAGCCTATACATTCTATGATGCGCTATCTGGCTGGTACAACTTGGCAAATAGCCCCCGTTAACTTGAGTGCTAGTCCCAGTGAAGCGATCGCCAAGCAATCGGAAGGTGTGGAAAAGCCAACATTCTCACAGAACAACCACTGACACTCGTCCCCAAATCCTCAATCTGTAGACCGTGTTGTGCGAGTCAGTGCTAATAACTTAAATCGCTTAATGGGTTTGGCTGGTGAATCATTGGTAGATGATTAAGTGCTCAAGGTCAGCTTTGCTACCAATGTGAAGACAATAGTTCTAGGAGAAAAAATTGCCAAAATATATGTTATATTGTCAACACCTCAAATTTATCTTAATGCGTACCAACAGGCAAAATTGCAATATTAAATAAAGGTAAGTATTGCCAAGAGGCTTGCGCTCATTAAGAAATGCAACAAAGAGGGCTTCCAGTCTTAGAACTCAGTTTACTTGTAAAAGTTGACGCATTTTAACCAGGAATGTGGTACGCATCCTCATTTGGACGGAAAAATCAAGAATTGCCAGATGCAAAGCTCGTAAACCCTCGCTAGACTATGGAGCGTTTGGCGGTGAAAAAATCTCAAAAAAGTAGTATATTTGTTCTATTGAGACTCCCTAACTAAAACTCCCTAAACCCATATATATATAGAGGTAGCAATGGCTGTTAACACCACTGATAATGCTGGCAAGCAAAAAGCGCTCAACATGGTACTCAGCCAGATTGAGCGTACCTTTGGCAAAGGAACAATCATGCGCTTGGGCGATGCTACCCGGATGAAGGTAGAAACCATTTCTAGTGGGGCGCTTACCCTAGACTTGGCATTGGGTGGCGGTTTACCCAAGGGGCGGGTAATTGAAATTTATGGTCCGGAAAGTTCCGGTAAGACCACAGTAGCGCTCCATGCCCTTGCCGAAGTGCAAAAAACTGGCGGTATAGCTGCCTATGTTGATGCCGAACACGCCCTTGATCCTGCATACGCTGCGGCATTGGGTGTTGATACTGCAAATTTGCTGATTTCCCAACCTGACACCGGGGAAACTGCTTTGGAAATTGTCGATCAGTTGGTTCGTTCTGCTGCTGTTGACATTGTAGTTATTGACTCGGTAGCAGCATTGGTTCCCCGCGCTGAAATTGAAGGCGATATGGGTGATGCCCACGTTGGTCTTCAGGCAAGATTAATGAGTCAGGCGCTACGTAAAATTACAGGGAACATCGGTAAATCTGGATGTACAGTAATTTTTATTAACCAGTTGCGGCAAAAAATTGGTGTCAGCTATGGAAACCCAGAAACCACAACTGGCGGTAACGCCTTAAAGTATTACGCTTCAGTACGCTTGGATATTCGCCGGATTCAAACCTTGAAAAAAGGTACAGAAGAATTTGGGAACCGCGTCAAAGTCAAAGTCGCTAAAAATAAAGTAGCACCGCCTTTTAGAATCGCGGAGTTTGACATTATTTTTGGTAAAGGTATTTCTACCTTGGGTTGTCTTGTGGATTTGGCAGAAGAAACTGGCGTTCTTGTGCGTAAAGGTGCTTGGTACAGCTACAACGGTGATAACATCTCTCAAGGTAGAGACAATGCTATCAAGTACCTAGAAGAAAAGCCCGAATTTATTGCACAAATTAAGCAGCAGGTGCTTGAAAAGCTAGAAATGGGAGCTGTTGTTTCTGCAACCTCTGTCAGTAAAACCAGTGAAGACGAGGAAGAAGAAGAAGAAATTGAGGTATTAGAGGAAGAATAATACAGCAAAACTCATCTTAGCCTGGACATGAATTTCAGAACCACGGTTTAACGGTGAGAGTAGAGACGCGATTAATCGCGTCTCTTTCAGATTAAAGAAAAATTTTATAATTGATTGATAAGTATAATTTTATATATTAAAACCTGCGTAAATATCTTCAACTTACCGCCCTCACCCCGCCCTAGACGGGCACCCCTCTCCCAATTTGGGAGAGGGGTAGGGGTGAGGGTTTTCATTCACGGGTATTGACCTTAAATCTCAAATCACAGCAAGCCTCGTTTACCATTGGGGCGCACGGTCATCCAATTGATTTTAGCTAGTGCTAACTGCTCCTCAGAAATTTTCGCACCACTAAGATTAGCCCCACACAGATTAGCGCCTCGGAGATTGGCTTTGTTGAGATCAGCATAGCTGAGGTCAGCGCCTCGCAGATCCGCCCCTTCTAAATCAGTATTGTTGAGGTAAGCCTTGCTCAAATTAGTGTCCCTGAGATTAGCTTGGTTGAGATTAGCTCGTCCAAAGTCGCTATTGTAAAGGTTAGCTCCTTGAAGGTTGGTTTTCTGCAACTGGGAGGAATGAAAATTCGTCCCTGATAAGTCAGCGCCTTGTAGGTTAAGCAAGCTCAAATTGTGTAAAGCAAAATCCCTTCTCCCTTTGAGATAAGCTGTGAGTAAACCCTGAGTATCTAACTTGCGCGGAACTTGAGATTTTTGAGCCTGTAGTGAGCTACTATTGCTGCTTGGCAAAGAAGTTGTTGGTTTTCCCGTCAGAACCCGTTTTCCTGTTCCAAGGGCATTTGTACCACCAGCAGCTTCTACTTTGGCTCGTCTTGCCCGAATTGCTGCTGCTAGTTCCGCCACCGCTACACTTGAATTATTCGCAGAAGGGTTGCTGGAAAAAGCATCAGATTCTTCTGGGCGATGATGGGTTCGCTCTTTGCTATCAGTAGATGATTTTGTCAGCAAGCCTTGCGCCAAACTTTCCAGGTATGGCTCCATTTCCAGCGCTTTAAGTACTTCCTGAGATGTCTGGTAACGATTGCGTACTGAAACTTCCAGCATTTTCAGCAGCACTTGGGTCAAGTGCTGACTTATTTGTACTTTTTTCTGCCACATCATTTCACCTGTGGTGGGATTGTATTCCAAATCCTTAGGAGATTTGCCAGTAAGCAGATAAATGCATGTCACCCCTAACGCGTAAATATCACTAGCGTAAACTGGACGCATTGCCATTTGTTCTGGAGGCGCAAAACCAGGAGTGCCGATAGCATATGCAGTGAATGCGGTATTCTCCGATAAGCTTGCTGCTTGCTCCACTTGGTTTTTAACAGCACCAAAGTCGATGAGAACCAGTCTGCTATCTTGAGCGCGGCGAATCAGGTTGGCTGGCTTGATATCACGGTGGATGACCTTTTGCGAGTGGATGTATTGCAACAATGGCAGGAGTTCGCTTAAAAATTGCTTAACGCCAACTTCGCTCAAGACTCCGCCGCTTTTGACTTCTTGTTGTAACGTTAAACCACTGATATATTCCTGAACTAAGTAAAATTGTTCACTTTCTTCAAAATAGTTCAACAGCGTTGGCACTTGAGGATGATTGCCAATTCTACCTAGGGTTACAGCTTCTCGCTCAAAGAGTTCCCGTGCCATTTGCAGAATGTGTGGTGCATTTCCTGAAGGACGTAGTTGCTTGATGACGCAACTTGGTTCGCCTGGTAAGGCTTCGTCATTAGCTAAAAAGGTCGCACCGAAGCCACCCTGACCTATGGCTTTTATCACTCGATAGCGATCGCGCAACAGCAGCCGCGAGCCACAAAACTGACACCTTTCGCTAAATGCCAAATTTTCAGGATTAGGACACGTGGGATTTAAGCAATAGCTCATGCATCCTCAACTCGCTACACGAATAATAACTGGGAGCATTACACTCTCAATTTCATTATCAAGATCAAAATCAACTTTTACCTGGTAATTTTTGCTGGAAATCCTTTGAAGAGTTGCTAAAGCTACGCAAGAATTACGTAAAGCTCAAGAAACACAGGGAGTGGGGAGTAGGGAGTGGGGAGTGGGGGAGTGTCCGAGGGGGGGAATTCGTGTTTCTTTCATTCGTAGCGGGTGGTGTGCCGCCCGTGGGGTGCTCTCAAGAAACACAGGGAGTGGGGAGTAGGGAGTGGGGAGTAGGGAGTGGGGAGTGGGGGAATGGGACTGTTTGTTTTATTCATGGGGGGTGGCGTAAGCCGCCTGTGGGGTGTTCCTAACTCCTAACTCCTCCTAACTCCTAACTCCTAACTCCCCACTCCCCACTCCCCACTCCCCACTCCCCACTCCCCACGCCTCACTCCTTACAGGCTAGACATGACATCCTGCGCTGCTTGTAGAGTTTGCTCAATATCAGAGTCAGTGTGAGCCAAAGAAGTAAACCCAGCCTCAAACTGAGACGGTGCTAGGTAAATTCCATGTTCTAACATACCCCGATGGAACCTGCCAAACTTGGCTGTATCAGACTTTTTGGCATCCTCGTAATTATGAACTGGTCCATCGGTGAAGAAAAGACCAAACATGCCGCTGATGTGACCGCCACAAGCTGCGTGACCTGTTTGGTGAGCAATTTCCACTAGACCAACGGCTAGCTTTTTCGTGATTTTGTCTAGGTAGGAGTAGGTATCAGCATTGTGCAATAATTCCAGCGTTTTAATTCCAGCAGTCATTGCCAAGGGGTTTCCTGAAAGCGTTCCTGCTTGATACATCGGACCTGCGGGAGCAACCATCGACATGATATCCCGACGACCGCCATAGGCTCCTACAGGCAAACCACCACCGATAATCTTGCCTAAGGTTGTTAAATCAGGGGTAATGCCAAATTTCTCCTGAGCGCCGCCGTAGGCGATGCGGAAGCCTGTCATGACCTCGTCAAACACCAATAACGCCCCATGCTCGTGGGTGAGTTCCCGTAACCCTTCTAGAAACCCAGCGTCAGGAGGAATAAACCCAGCATTGCCTACTACTGGCTCGAGAATGACACCAGCTATCTCGTCGCGATTTTCCGCAAATAAGGCTTTGACGGCTTCCAAGTCATTGAATGGTGCAGTCAGGGTGTGACTAGTGACTGATTTAGGGACGCCAGGGGAGTCGGGTAAGCCGAGTGTGGCGACACCAGAACCTGCCTTCACCAGGAACATATCGGCATGACCGTGGTAGCAGCCTTCAAATTTGATGATTTTGTCTCGACCTGTGAAAGCTCGCATCAAGCGTAGCACTGCCATACAAGCTTCTGTCCCAGAGTTGACAAATCTTACCATTTCCATACAGGGAACGGCATCAATGACCATCTCTGCCAGTATATTTTCTAACACGCTAGGTGCCCCAAAGCTTGTGCCTTTTTCCAAGGCTGCGTGCAGTGCCGCTATCACGACGGGGTGGGCGTGACCGCAAATTGCCGGTCCCCAAGTCCCTACATAGTCGATGTATTGGTTCCCATCCACATCCCATATGTAGGCACCTTGAACGCGGTCGAAAACGATGGGTTGCCCACCCACAGATTTGAAAGCTCGGACTGGGGAACTCACCCCTCCAGGCATCAGGTTTTGGGCGGCGGCGAAGATTTCTTGTGATTTGGTGGTTTTTATGCTGGTATTTACCAAGGTTCTCTCCTGTAGTTAGCTATCAAAAGCTCTATCTTAGGACAGGCGGAAAAACTGCCTAGAACATACTATATTAGTAAACTAGCTGAACCAGGAAAATAACAATATGTTATACAAGTCAAATCAAGACTTGCCTTTAGAGATTCGCACTCGGTTATCTGAGGCATACCAGGATATTTACCGGGCAGCTTACAACTCGGCAATTCATTGGTATGGTGAAGCAACTAAGGCTCACCGAGTCGCCCGGAGTGCAGTTAAAATGCAATCAGTAATGCATGGCAATGTTGTGATTTAAAAAGAAAAAAATTAAGTGAGTTTGAAAAAAACATGCCACTTGCTCTATATAGAATGGTATCGTGAAGTCATGAACTATTTCTATTAAACAAAAGCATCTGGTATGTTTTCTTCCGATATGCATCTACTAGACCATACCATCCGTGTTGAAGAAATTCGCTACGATGAACGCGGTCTTGTGCCAGCAATTGTCCAAGATTATTTGGATGGCACTGTTCTGATGATGGCGTGGATGAATCGGGAGTCTCTAGAAAAAACTTTGGCAACAGGTGAAACTTGGTTTTGGAGTCGCTCCCGCAAGGAGTTGTGGCACAAGGGTGCGACTTCAGGGCATATTCAGAAAGTACACAGTCTTCGTTATGATTGTGATAGCGATGCGCTACTAGTGGGGGTAGAACAGGTCGGAGATATTGCCTGTCACACTGGTGAACGCAGTTGTTTTCATCAGGTAGATGGGAAAATCTTGCCCCCGCCACCTGATACTTTATCGCAACTTTTTGCTGTCATATGCGATCGCCGTGACCACCCCAATGAGAGTTCCTACACTTGTAAGTTGTTGGCAGGTGGTGATAATAATATTTTGAAAAAACTAGGTGAGGAAACTGCTGAGGTTGTGATGGCTTGTAAAGATGATGAGCCAGATGCGATCGCTTCGGAGGTTGCTGATTTATTTTACCATACCCTTGTGGCTTTGGCTCATCATGGAGTTGATCTCAAGGCAGTTTATCGTCAGCTGCAACAGAGAAGGAAGTAATCTCAACCGCAGGGGGGGAGAGGAGGGGGGAGGGGAGGAGGGGAGGAGGGGGAGATGGGGGAGGAGGGGGAGAACAAATTATTGCTCAATAACTCAATAACTCAATAACTCAATAACTCAATAACTCTTTTTTCTCCCCTGCCTCCCCTGCCCCCCCTCCTCCCCTCCCCCCCTCCTCCCCTCCTCCCCCCCTCCCCTGTTCAACAAAGACGAGAAATTTTGGTTTTTGTAATTCTTATTATTTGCTGGGTTTTTCCTCAGTTATTCCACAGAGTTTCCACAGGCAGCTTCCAAGTTTTCCACAGATGCTGGACGATGTTGCAAGCTATTGCCGTGTTACTGGGGATTGTTTCATAACAGTGACGAGAAACTTCAGAAACTGAGTTTTTGTAAAAAGATATTACAAAAAATGGTCTAAAAGCCTTATTATTCCGTAGATGTTTATTTTTTATCAATACCTTCTTAACATTTCGCAGCATTGACAACACCACCCCCTTTTGCTGCAAAATGGTGCGACTTGCTTTTGTAGTCCTTCAAAGGAGCTGTGTCAAATTGTCAAAGCTGTTGCCGCGATCGTGTCGGGCTGGCTTTGAACTTTGCGTTCAAGCTCTTTGGATCTACTACAAGTAAGTTTCCTCATTGATAAGGCTTCAAAGGCGAAAAATGTTATGAAGGCAACAGCTAGCATTTTTACAGAAATTCCCGAAACACTACATGAATCCCTGAAAAACTATTTAGAAAAACATCCTGATTGGGATGAAACCAGAGTCCTGAAGGCGGCATTGTCTCTTTTTTTACTCCAAAATGGGGATGGCGATCGCCGTGCTGCTCGTGTTTATTTGGAAACTTTGTTTCACCACTCTTAAGAAACACTCCAAGGAGGAGGGGGGGAGGGGGAGAGGGCGGGAATTCGTGTTTCTTTCATTCATAGCGGGTGGTGAGCCGCCCGTGGGGTGCTCCTAAATAAAAATGGGCGGCATATAGGCTTCCTCATAACCAGATTTTAGTCACAGAAAGCGACTGTAGGCTTGGAGCTTCACAACTATCGAGGGAAATAATTTTATAATCCCCCCTAGGTGGGGGATTGTCTATGAGAGTGAAAATAACCATTTGTGCCGCTTAGTCAATAGTCCAAAGCGATCGCCATCAATTTAGAACTATTGACTACTGGGTTTTTTCTAGCTGTTGGTGGGTTTGAGCTGGACATTCAAACTTATACCCAACGCCACGCACAGTTTGAATTAATGCTGGCTGGCTAGCATCGGCTTCAATCTTCTTGCGAATTTGACCTATATGTACGTCAACAACCCGCTGGTCTCCCACATATTCATAGTCCCAGACCTCTTGGATGAGTTCAGATCGCCGCCACACTCGACCTGGATGGCTGGCTAAAAAATGCAACAAGTCAAATTCCAGGGCAGTTAAGGGTACTGGTTGGTTGTTAAGTGCTACCTCCCGTCGCACAGGATCAATCATCAGCTTTTCAAATATTAGGCGTTTTTGTTCTGCCGTAGTTACAACCCGCTGACGCCTCAAAATAGCTGCTACTCTGACTTCTAGTTCTCCCAAACCAAATGGCTTGGTAAGATAATCATCAGCACCTTTAGAAAAGCCGCGAATCTTGTCAGCTTCGTCTGCACGGCTAGTCAGCATCAGAACAAAAACACCGTTACGGCTTTGCATCTCTTGGCAGAGGTTAAACCCAATAACATCTGGTAGATTCACATCTAAAATCACTAAATCCGGGTTAAATTGTTCAAACATCGCTAGGGCGGTCTTGCCATCTTCGGCAGCCTCCACCTGATAGTTCTGCTTAATTAAAAACCGTTGGATTAAATTCCGAACCGCAGGGTCGTCATCAACTACAAGAATCTTGGCAGGAGCCATGACCATCACTTTGCACAAAGATTTATAGGATTAACAGGCAAATCCCGTAAAAAACGCAGTATCCGCTTTACGGGCAACAAGAAACTACAAGGCTATGATAATTAATCCCAGATTATTCAAATACTAGCGTAATCAGGATTATCGACGATTAAAACGGCAATATTGTAATGCCACCCTGGCACTTAAGTTTTAGGCTTTTAATTGTCAACCTTGTGTACGTCGGGCAGATGCTCTGGCCTTCACCGCAGCCATTGGGTCAAATAGGACACTCTCTGAACCCAGTTGCTTGGTCATTTAAAACGCTTTAATTTTAAATCGATATGCGGCTAAATGGCACCAGAATAATCCGGTCAATGATTTAAAGCTTACTCAAGGTACCGTAATTTGCCAAATTTGAAACATAAAACATAATTCTTTCATAAAAAATGCCTCTTAGGTATTCTTAGCTCAAATTCTAGAGTAAAGCCCCACATAGTGAACGACATGAGGGGATACACGGAGTTATAGCAATATGTTAAAGTGACTATAGTAAAAATTACTAGGTTAATCAGACTTACTCGTGCTACCATCCAGGTAGGACACCACCGTCGAGCGAAACATTGGCTTCGAGCGACATAAAACCTAAAGTTGTTTTTTCTTCAACACAAGACTGCCGCTGATAAAAGCTGAAGTAATCAACTCCCATGAGCGATCAAAATCCCTACGAAAAACTTGGGGTATCAGAGGATGCTAGCTTCGACGAAATTCAAGATGTTCGTAATCGTCTATTAGAGCAACACAGAGGCGATATCAAGCAACTGGAAATGATTGAAGCGGCTTATGATGCGATTTTAATGGAGCGCTTGCGGATGCGCCAGGAAGGCAAAATCAAAGTGCCTGAGCGCATAAGGTTTCCAGAATTACGAGTGCAAGTGCCTTCAAAAGAAAGTTCAACCCCTCAAAAGCAGTCCCCTGCATGGCTGCAACGAATGCTGGATCAGCCATCTACTGCGGATGTACTGTTACCAGGAGCATGGTATTTGGGTTTGAGTACCATCAGCGTGTTTTACCCAGGCGTCGGCGATCAAGCTTTGCAGTTGACATTAGTGCTGGGAGTGGGTATTAGTATTTACTTCCTCAATCGCAAGGAAGCTAAGTTTGGGCGCTCAGTTTTGCTAACGCTGGTGGGTTTAATAACAGGCTTAATTGCTGGGGGATTAGTTGCTACGTGGCTGATACCACCAATAAAACAATTTCTTCCTTTGACTGTAAATCAATTTTCAACACTCATAACGTTCATATTATTGTGGCTGATCAATAGCTTTTTAAGATAGTTGTTAGTAGTTGGTTGTTTAAAAAAACTACCAACCACTAACCACTAACCATTAACCACGTAGAACTAAATCCACAGCGGAACTCAAATCCTTCACAATTAAGTCGGGTTGGTACAGTTCTAGTTGAGAGCTAGAGCGGATGCCACACTCTACAGCTATCACCGGAACCCCGTGTTTTTTAGCAGCAGTGATGTCGGCTTCTGTATCCCCCACCATCCAGGTATTAGCAACGGGAGGTAGTTCCTCTATTGCCCTTGCCATTAATAAGGGTTTATCATCAATGTCGCGGGTTTTGACGTAGTCGTTGCTAAGGCAGTAACAGCGATTTTCTGGAAAAAATCTCCCTAAATCGAATTTTTTGAAGGCGTAGTCCAGTTCCGAAACTCGGCGCATGGTCATTACTGCCAAATCAACGCCTGCTTGTTGAATTTTTAGCAGTGCATCCACAGCACCCGGCGCAAGGCTATCATACTGGAAGTATAGTTCTGTATGTACAGTTTGCCTCCTAAGTTTAGCAAATTCCTGTACCTGCTCCTCATCCAGCCCGGACATCATGCCGATTTGTTTCTCGGGAACCTGCGATCGCTTCAGATGCCAAAATTCGGCTTTCGTCAGTTGTTTTACCTCTTGGTCTAAGCTTTTGGTCTTTTCCAAGCAGAATTGATAGACGCGGTAGTAACGTTCGGAAACATCAATAATGGGACCGTCAAAATCTGTAATAAGTCTTAACATTATCTTGAAAAATTAAAGTTTATTTAATAGATTAACTCACTACTTACTGTGTTATGGTTTTGAAAATGTGATGAGTAAATTTAGATTTCTTAATCTTTCATGCTACCTCGTTTGATTTGTTCTCGTTCAATGGCTTCAAATAAGGTGCGAAAGTTGCCTTCACCAAAACCTTGAGCTTGGGAACGGCGCTCAATCAACTCAAAGAAAAAGGTCGGTTGTCCAAAGATAGGCTGAGTAAAAATTTGCAGTAGTAGGGGCACATGCATGTTCCCTAGGTTGCTTTGTTGATTCCAATCAACCAAAATTTCCAGTTGGGCGATCGCTCTTGTTTCCTGTGCAGATAAAGGAAGTCCTTTTCGCTGTTGCAAATGGGAGTAGTAGCTTTTGGGTACTGAAAGCAAGGACAGACCAGCGGCGCGAAATTGGGCAATGGCATTGATAATATTGCCTGTTTGCAAGGCGATATGTTGAATTCCAGGTCCGTGATTCACATCCAGAAACTCCTGAATTTGAGAATTTGCTGAAGCTGGTTCATTAATTGGCAATTGTACGCAGCCGTTGCGCGAAACCATCACTTGGCTGTACAACGCAGAGCGATCAGTTTTAATTTTAAACGTCTGCTGCGGCTGAAAATCAAGGACGCTTTCGTACCAAGCCACCGCACGCTCTAAATCACCTGCTGCCACGTTAAGTACGATGTGATCTATGGCGGTGAAGGTGGTAGCGGATGTAGCGGATGATTTCACTGTAGGACTTACAGTGAAATCATCCGTTGCCCTTTCTATTAAAGTATGGGTCAGGGAACCCCAAGCAGCAATTTTGCCCCACTTGATGTAGAGATTACCTTGTTGGTATTGCTCAATTGTTTGTAGGACTTTAGCACCGTGCCCTTCAGCAAGGGCGATGGTCGCTTCCACATCTTCGACACCAAAAGCGATATCTGCCACACCAGGCGGGTGCCGACAGAGAAACTCAGCTACTGGGCTGATGGGCAAAATCGGTGAAGAAAGCAAAAAGTACACGGGACCACTTTTTACCACTTCAGTACAGGTATGAAAAGAACCCTTGAGGGGGAACGCATAATCCGCTACAGCTTGAAAACCTAGATGGCTGACAAACCAATCGCGCCAAGCTTTGGCATCTTCTACATAGAAGTGAATGTGATCAATATTCATCAGCTACGAAAACCCAGCGCAACATCTCCATTGTTGTTAATTTTGCCTTGTTTGCTGAATTTTTATGTCATTCCTAAGCCAGAATGTTGTTGGGTTTTGGGTGTTGGGTGTTGGGTGTTAGTTGGCACTCCTCCACCAATCCCCACTCCCCAATCCCCACTCCCCAATCCTAACTATCTTGCTGTAAACACTCTTTTACCTCAGTTTGTAGCCAGGTTTCAAATAGCTCATTTATCAATCGCTGCTGTATTGCTTCATCTAACAGCGCCGGAAAAAACTTTTCCAGTCGTACAATCACAGTCCATTCTCCCAAACTGGTTGGTGGCAAAAGCTGACCAGACTGACATGTTGCCAGCATATTTGCTAAAGTTGGATGGGGAACTCCCAACTCAACAGGACCAATTATGCCGCCTGTTTGGGCTTCAGGTCCTTGAGAATACTCGCGGGCTAGTTCGCTAAAGGATTGTTCTCCCTCCTGAATTCGGAAGTAAAGTTCTTGGGCAATCCCAAGATCCTTGACCCGAATGAGAGAATAAGTGACCCGATCCAACTTTGCCTTACGTTGGAGAAAGTAGGAATCCAACTTGTCTCCCCAAGTACTTTTCTTGAAGCGTTCCAGTTTAATATTACGCGTAGCTATATAGTCTAAGTGTTCACGCTCTAACCCACGGACTTTTAACCATTCTTGCAAATCTTCTTCAGCATTCAGCTTATGGTCTTCGTAGAACTGCTTATATGCCTGCATAGTTTCTTCTTGTGTCAGGGGAAAATCAGCGAGTGAACGGTGGATGATAATCTCTCGCACCAGCTGCGGTAATATTCCGTACTGCTTTAGTAGGGGAACTATTTCATCAATAGTAATCGTGCGATCGCCTACTTGTAAAACTGAGGTCATAAGCTGCTATACATTTAATTTATCTTTTTGGGCATAGGTCGATTCTTAACCTCTTTAATCACCTTAAGCCATTGAAAATCGGGAGTGGGGAGTGGGGGTGAATGGTACTAAGATAAACCGACGACAGGGGGACACCGGGACGCCCGGACGCCCGGACGCGGGGAAAATTCATGCAAAAATCTCTCCGCGTCCCCCTTTCTCCCCCTCTTGAGCGTCAATCTCAACCCTTAACAAGCCTGCCGTGGGGAGCGGGGGTGCAGGGGAGGAATATTTTCATCCGTTCTGCTTGGTTTCCGTATCGATACTAATTTTACCAGATGTTTGTGCTTTTTTGAGCTTAACCGATTTATGATTTCCTCAAGGCTGACCAATTATGATGGCAATACTGCGTAGGATTTGCAAAAATTAGAAACCCGGTAACTTTTGCGAAACCGGGTTTCTGGCACCTCACTGGCACCTCAAGAATTCAAAACCTACGCAGTATTGATTATGATGAAGGTATTCACTGAACGATTTGTTTCAAAAAAATAATTTTTACAACTCATATAGGACTGCTATAATATTTAAGATAGGAAATACCGCAACTTCAACCTCTGGGAACTTAACCAAAACGCCCAGAAACGTAGTCGCGAGTACGGGTATCAAGAGCATTAGTAAAAATTTGAGTTGTTGCCCCAAATTCAACCATTTGACCGATTCGACTTTCATCAGTGCTGAAAAAAGCTGTAAAATCAGACACGCGAGATGCTTGTTGCATGTTGTGGGTGACAATGGCAATTGTCAGTTCCTCGCGTAAACCATGAATGAGTTCCTCAATTTTCATGGTAGCAATTGGGTCAAGAGCCGAGCAAGGCTCATCCATTAATATAACTTTTGGTTTAACTGCTAAAGCACGAGCAATACAAAGTCGCTGTTGTTGACCACCAGAAAGCCCTAACGCTGATTTATGTAGCTTATCTTTCACCTCATCCCAGATAGCAGCGCCTTTGAGGGCTGTTTCGACAACTTCATCTAACTCCGCTTTCGGATGCCATCCTGATGTTCTCACACCGTAGGCAATATTATCATAAACACTCATGGGAAAAAGATTCGGCTTTTGGAACACCATACCAATTTGGCGGCGTAGCCGATTTAAATTCACACGAGGATTATAGATATTCTGACCGAAAAATTCTACAGTGCCATCCACCTTCACGTCTGCTTCTAGTTCACTAATGCGGTTGAGAGATTTAATGAAAGTAGATTTACCACAACCACTTGGACCGATAATTGCGGTGATATGGTTCTGGTAAATATCCATTGATACCCCTTCTAGTGCTTTAGAAGTGCCGTAATAAAAGCTAAGATTTCTGACTTTGATGGCTGGCTTTAAATTACTCATACTTTGCTTAGGTAGTTACAATCAAAATTCACGCTTGTGGTGGTGGGGGTTTTCATTAAGTCTTTCTCTTGGTGGTAACTATGCGAGAGAAAAGACTCATCAACAAAACCATTCCAACTAAAATCAGAGCAGCAGTCCACACTAATGCTGTTTTTTCCGGCGCGGGATCGTTGTATAAGTTATAAATTAATACTGATAGGGAAGCTGTTGGACTTAATAAATCGGTTGTCCAATTGAAACTGAACAAAGCCGTAAAAATTAGAGGTGCTGTTTCACCAGCCGCACGAGCTACACCGAGCAAGACACCTGTGGTAATTGCGGGAAGTGCTGCTGTAAAAACGACACGAAGAGTGGTTTGGAAGCGAGTAGCTCCTAAGGCGGCTGATCCGAGACGTAAAGATTGTGGAACAAGTTTTAAGGCTTCTTCGGTTGTCAATATGACAATTGGTAACATGATGACGGCTAAAGCAAAACCTCCTGCGATCGCACTAAATTGCTTAGTAAGTAGCACGATAACTCCATAAGCAAAAATACCTACAACTATTGAAGGGACTCCAGTCATGATAGAGGCGATCAAGCGAACACCGCCACCAATGTTGGTTTTCTGACCAATTTCTGACAAAAATATACCTGTCATGATTCCACAGGGAACACTAATCAGCGTAGCAATCCCAACCATTATCAGGGTACCACCAATGGCATTAGCAAACCCATTGTCAATGACTGATGCGGTAAACATGAAGGGTTTGAGTCCACCTACTCCCTCTCCCACAATTTTCCATAACACTGACAGCAAAGGAATCAGTGCTAAACCTGTGAAACCGAAGGCGATCGCACTCATTCCATAGTTAAATAAAAGTCTTTTGAGCGGTAGAGGACTATATAGCTCTGCTGCTAGAGAATCATTTATTTCAGACACTTGAGGACTGCTCATCTCCCTTAAACCTTCTCATTATCTATTATTCCTGCTCACCAACTGCACGATCGCCACTGCGCTAAAATTGATCACTAGAGTCACAGCAAACAAAATCAAACCTAGATATGTTAAAGCGCCAAGGTGCAATGGATCTTGAGCTTCAGCAAATTCATTGGCTAACACAGAAGGGATAGTATATGCGGGGTCAAGCAATGAAAGACTGATTTGTGTAGAATTACCAATCACCATAGTGACAGCCATTGTCTCACCCAAAGCTCGTCCCAAGGCGAGCATTGCTGCACCCAAAATTCCCGAAAACCCGGCTGGTAGAACTACCCGAAAAATCGTTTCCCAGCGAGTAGAACCCAAAGCCATAGATCCGCTGCGCAACTCTTTGGGAACTACTAACAAAACATCACGACTGATTGCTGCCATTGTGGGCAAAATCATAATTGCCAGAATCATGCCAGCCGTCAACATATTAGATCCACCAGGGTCTGGTGTATTAAATAAGGGTATCCAATGGAAAGTGTGAAATAACCACTTTTGAAATGGGACAACGAATGGAATAAAGACATAAATGCCCCATAACCCAATGATAACGCTGGGAATAGCGGCGATGAGTTCTACAATAAAAGCTATGGTTGTGCGCACCGACGGCGGGAGAAAGTTTTCACTGGTAACTAAAGCTACCGATAATCCTATGGGTATAGCCAAAAAAATAGCGATCGCACTACTTACTAAGGTGCCATAAATATAAGGCAATGCACCGAAAACCAGATTACCTGTATCCCATTGTTGACCCCACAAGAACCCCAGCCCAAACTTATGAATAGCTGGTAAAGCTTGAGCGAAAATTATCCAACTCATCCAAAACAGTACACCAACCGTCAACGCGGCAAAAACATACAAAAGCCATGTAAATCCTTGGTCTAGCCTCAAATTCGTGCCACGGGTGACTGTAATATCGAAATTTTCATCAACCACATTCGGTTGGATTTTATCTTCCGGTTCAGAGAAATTTGTCATTGCAATATTGTAGGGGTGTAAGGGTGTGGGGGTGTAGGGGTGTAGGGGATGACGCCAAGACGCGGATACAGTCTCCGTGTCTCCGTGGTCTAATAGCGACCGATACTCTTCTAATTCCTCTACATCCTGACACCCTGACACCCTTACACCCGCATCAATTATTTGACAGAATTGTTGACTGTTTGTAGCACTTGGGTTGCCACAGAACTGGGAACTCGAGTGTAATTAAGGCTGTCATTAAGTTGTTGACCATCAGTGAGCGCCCAATTGACAAACTTTTTCACAGCTTCTCCTTTGGCAGCATTAGGATAGCTCTTGTAAATCAACAACCAAGTCATACCAACGATAGGATAACCCTGGTCTGGATCGCCGACAAAAACCCGGAAATTTTCTGGGAAACTCACTGTTGATAAGGCTTGGTTAGCACCCTCTAAAGAAGGCGCAACAAATTCTCCTTTCTTATTCTGCACCTGTGCAGATGTGAGTTTGTTTGTCAGGGCGTATTGGTATTCAACATAACCAATAGAGCCTGGAGTGCGAGACACTAAGTTAGCTACACCAGGATTTCCTTTGCCCTTGAGGACATTTGGGATAGTCCATGACGGAGTGGTGCTATTACCAATTCTGCCTTTGAAGTATGGACTAATAGTACTCAAGTGGTTGGTGAAAATAAAAGTTGTACCACTACCATCGGCGCGGACGACAGCTTTAATTGGCAGATCTGGTAGATTTACACCAGGATTATCCGCTTTAATTTGATCGTCGTTCCATTTGGTAATTTGACCAGAGAAAATGGCAGGCAGTACCTTGCGAGATAATTTGATGTCATTTACACCCGGAACATTATAAACCACAGAAACGGCACCACCAGCAGTAGGTACTAGGATGACCCCGTTCTTAACTTTGGCGATTTCATCATCTTTCATTGCGGCATCGCTAGCACCAAAGTCAACTGTGCCTGCGGTGAATTGACGAATACCGCCACCGCTTCCAATTCCTTGATAGTTAATTGAGATGTCTGGATACTTCTTCTTTACTTCCTGAGCATAACGCTGATAAAGTGGCTGCGGAAAAGTCGCTCCCGCACCATTAAGGCTTTGTGTTTGAGCAGTCGCTGTAACAATCGGTCCGAGTGCCACAGCAGCAGCCACCACTGAACTGGTTGCTAGACGGTTTAAAACAGCAGTTGAAAAAATCATATCTCCTCCTTCACCAGGAAATAACATTTTGTTGATTGACAACACAAAATTAAACTACAATGGTGATGGTTAATATTAGGTTAAGAAAAGTTTATGAATAGTTTAAGTTTTGGTTAAATCTTTGTTGACAAGATAAAAAAACATTTTTTCTTCTTAAAAAATGTATAATACATAACATGAAATAGCAATCCTAAATGCAGGGCTATTTGATTCTACGCTCTTTGCCTTGAACCAAAGTCGTGGCTAAGAGCTGAAGTCCGTTGAAACGGACTAAGTTCGGTGAAAGTTCTAGTCGGCTTAAGCCGACTTCAGCTATTAGCCTAGGAATTTATTCCTAGGCGTGTGGGTTGCTTTTGAATGCGTGAATTTTCGCCCAGCGAGTCCTCCTTATTCGGCTTTTAAATAGGATTGCTACATATGGCATTTATGTGAATATTTCAAACAGCTTCAAGATTTATTTTTACTACAACCAATGGCAAGAGATTTACGGGGATTCATTAAAATTCTGGAAGAAAAGGGACAATTGCAGCGGATTTCAGCTTTAGTTGACCCAGATTTAGAAATAGCTGAGATTGCTAACCGGATGTTGCAAAAAGGTGGTCCGGGTCTACTATTTGAAAACGTCAAAGGTGCATCCTTCCCAGTGACAGTCAACTTGTTGGGAACTGTGGAAAGAATATGCTGGGCAATGAATATGCAGCATCCAGAAGAATTGGAAGTGCTGGGGAAAAAGTTGGCGATGCTGCAACAACCAAAACCGCCTAAGAAGATTGGACAAGCTGTGGAGTTTGGTAAGGTGCTGTTTGATGTGCTGAAGGCGAAGCCAGGACGTGACTTTTTCCCCGCTTGTCAGCAAGTTGTCCTTCAAGGCGACGATTTAGATTTGAATAAGTTACCGTTAATCCGCCCATACCCAGGTGATGCAGGCAAGATTATCACCCTGGGGCTAGTGATTACCAGAGATTGCGAAACGGGTACGCCAAATGTGGGTGTGTATAGGTTGCAACTGCAATCAAAGAATACCATGACCGTTCACTGGTTATCGGTAAGGGGAGGGGCAAGACATTTACGCAAGGCGGCAGAACGTGGTCAGAAATTAGAAGTGGCGATCGCCCTCGGTGTAGACCCTCTGATTATCATGGCAGCTGCTACGCCCATCCCTGTAGATTTATCAGAATGGCTGTTTGCTGGACTTTATGGCGGTTCTGGGGTGCAGTTGGCAAAGTGTAAAACCCTAAATTTGGAAGTCCCAGCAGATTCAGAGTTTGTGCTGGAAGGGACAATTACTCCAGGGGAAGAGTTACCGGATGGTCCTTTTGGAGACCATATGGGATATTACGGCGGGGTTGAGGATTCGCCCTTGATTCGCTTCCATTGTTTGACCCATCGCAAAGCCCCGATTTATTTGACCACATTTAGCGGACGTCCACCGAAAGAAGAAGCAATGATGGCGATCGCACTGAACCGCATCTACACTCCTATTTTGCGGCAACAAGTGTCAGAAATTGTGGATTTCTTTTTGCCGATGGAGGCTTTGAGTTACAAAGCTGCGATTATATCTATTGATAAGGCATATCCGGGACAAGCGCGTCGGGCAGCTTTGGCTTTCTGGAGTGCTTTACCACAGTTTACTTACACCAAGTTTGTGATTGTGGTGGATAAAGACATAAATGTTCGCGATCCGCGTCAAGTGGTGTGGGCGATAACTTCTAAAGTTGACCCGACGCGGGATGTCTTTATTTTACCCAACACACCATTTGATAGTTTGGATTTTGCCAGTGAGAAGATTGGTTTGGGCGGAAGGATGGGAATTGATGCGACGACGAAAATTCCTCCGGAGACTGAACATGAGTGGGGTGAAGCGTTGGAGTCAGATCCAGAGGTGGCGGCGATGGTGGATCGGCGTTGGGTAGAGTATGGTTTAGCTGATTTGCAGTTGGGGGAGGTGGATCCTAATTTGTTTGGGTATGATGTAAGGTAACAGGCGTTGCTGATTAAGAGTATGAATTTAGTCTCACGCAAAGGCGCAAAGACGCAAAGAAAAGGGTTTTGAGAACTTTATTTTGGGCTTTCATACTTCAATTCAGCAATGCCTATTTTCACCTGAGGAACTTTTATGCCTTCTCCATTTCCGGGGATGAACCCGTATTTAGAAAATCCGGCATTGTGGTCGAAAGTTCATAAGCGATTGATAGTAGCGATCGCAGATTCCCTATCTCCCCAACTACGTCCTAAGTACATAGTGGACATCGAAGAAAGGGTGTATCAAACAAGTGGGGAAGATGCGGTGTTGGTGGGTATTCCTGATGTGGCGGTGCAACGTTCCCAGAGTGCAACGAACCAGAAAACACAAAATATTGCCGTTGCTGCACCGACTGTCGAAGCTGTGAGAGTGACAATTCCTATGCCTGAGACTGTCAGGGAAAGTTATCTGGAGGTGCGGGAGGTGGTGACGCGGGAGGTGGTGACAGTAATTGAGGTACTCTCGCCTAAGAATAAGCGTTCTGGGGAAGGACGCAAGGCATATGAGAAAAAACGTCAGAGAGTACTGGGAAGTTTAACTCATTTAGTTGAGATTGACTTGCTACGGGATGGTAAGTCAATGCTGATTTTAAATAATAATATTCAAAGTGATTATCGGATTGTGGTAAGTCGAGGGGAATACCGCCCCAAAGCTGATTTATATGCTTTTAATTTGCAAAATGTGATTCCATCATTCCCATTGCCGTTGCGTTCCGAAGATGTGGAACCATTGCTGGATTTACAAACGTTATTAAGTGAATTATATGACCGAGCAAGTTATGATTTAGTGATAGATTATAGCCGAAAACCAGTACCACCACTATCAGAAGCAGATGCGGATTGGGCTGATGTCCTGTTACGGCAACAAGGACTCCGTTGAATATGTCAGAGTATAGAAGACAACAAAAGCTATGGTGACAACCGTGGAACAAGCGATTATTCATAGTGACCCTGATATTTTATCAGGTATTCCTGTCTTTGTTGGCACCCGTGTCCCTGCCAAAACCTTGATTGATTATTTGGAAGGTGGTCACAACATTGATGATTTTCTGGACGATTTTCCCACCGTTAGTCGGGAGCAAACTAACGCCTTCCTTAAGCAAGCCTTTAACTTATTGCTAACTCAAGTCCATGCGAGTGCTGCTTGACGAGTGCCTACCCAAAAAGCTAAAGCGAGAACTACCAGGGTATACGGTGATGACAGTGTCCCAGCTAGGCTGGGCGGGGCAGAAGAATGGGGCGTTGCTAAGGTTAGCGCAAACAGAGTTTGATGTCTTTGTGACCATTGACCAAAATCTGACCAACCAGCAAAATCTGAGTCAGATTGATCTGGCTATCATTGTGCTAAGTGCCCACGACAATCAGCTAGAAACCCTTCAACCTCTGATGCCGAAGGTTTTGGAAGCCCTAGAAACCATTCAGACAGGTCAGACTGTTCACATTAGCTAGGCTGAGATGTCCTGTTACGGCAACAAGGAGCTTCTTCCTAACCCCATAAATCTTAACATAGTTCACAAAAGCTCACAAAGCTTATAGAATAGTTGTATAAGCAAACATTGAGCATATGGAACAGGAATGGAAAAAGATGAATGGCTCAACGCATCCGAAGCGGCAGGGATTATCGGATGCCATGCCCAATCTATCCGACGATGGTCCAATGAAGGAAAAATCAAAGCCTATCGAACACCCGGAGGACAAAGAAGATTTAAAAGATCAGAGGTGGAAAGGTTTACAGGGATTGCAACTGAATCTATTTCCAATAGAACAGTTTGCTACGGCAGAGTTTCAACCAGCAGTCAGCGAGACGACTTGGAAAGACAAATTGATTTCCTTGGCACAAGATATCCAGAGGCAGAAATTATTTCAGAAGTTGGGTCTGGACTCAATTTTAGGAGGCACAAGTTTACTGCCATACTCAAACGAATTGTGTCGGGAGATATTCAACGCCTTGTTGTTGCCCACCCAGACAGGCTTTGTCGATTCGGCTTCGACCTTGTTCAATGGCTTTGCACAGAATTTAACTGCGAACTCGTGGTTCTCGATAACCACAAGCTCAGTCCCGAACAGGAGCTTATTACAGATATGCTGTCCATCGTCCATTGTTTCAGTAGCAGGTTGTACGGACTTAGAAAATACCGAAAACAACTTGAAGAAGAATTACGGACTCAATCCATTCAAGAAATCGAAAAATATTCCGCCAAACAAGAGTGTGAAAATTCCTGTATTTCCTTGTAAGGAACTGCATTTAATTTGGAAGAAATGGTTAGCAGCTTATAGGTGCGTTTACAATCAATGTGTTGCATTTTTAAATAGCGGGGATAAGTTACCTGAAAATATAAGCCTCGACCAGCATATTCAAAACTTGCACAAAGAAAAATGTAATGAATGGACACAATGTTTAGGTAAAACTCGACACTGTTGCAGTCTGTGAACTCCGTTAAAAAATAAGTATAGGAGTTATATCAATGCCATCTCCATTTCCTGGTATGAACCCATATTTGGAACATCCGGAATTATTTCCGGGATTACATCACTGGTTAATTATTGAAATTGCTAGATTCTTGTCTCCCCAGCTGCGCCCTAAATATCGAGTTGCTGTAGAAGTACGAATGTATGAAACTATCGAGGAAAATTCGCTGCTTGTCGGTATTCCGGATGTGATCGTAAAAAGTCGGCAGACTGTTCCTGATTCGACAATGACGAATGTGGCAGTTACAGCACCAGCACCAACAGCCGAACCTGTTAGAGTAATAATTCCTATGCCTTTGACTATCAGAGAAGGCTATTTAGAGGTACGAGAAGTAGGAACAGAAGCATTGGTTACTACTATCGAAATTCTTTCTCCTACTAATAAGCGTGCTGGTAAAGGGCGGCAGATGTATGAGGAAAAACGTGAGCAGGTGTTGGGTAGCCGTACCAATTTGGTGGAGATTGATTTACTGCGTAAGGGTGAATCAATGCCGTTTTTAGAAAATAATATTGCCAGCAACTATAGGATTTTGGTTTGTCGCGGCAATAAGCGCCCTTATGGTGATTTATATGCTTTTAATTTACCAAGTGTAATTCCTTCATTCTCCCTACCGTTGCGTTCTGGAGATACTGAACCAGTTTTAGATTTGCAGGCGTTGTTAAATGAGATATATGATGTGTCAGGTTATGATTTGGTAGTAGATTATAGCCAGGAAGCAGTACCACCACTGTCAAAAGCAGATGCTGTTTGGGTGAATGAACTGTTACAGGAAAAAGGGTTAAGGTAGCTGATATCTTGCACCTAGGCTGTCAGCCAACCAGCGATTTAAATCGCTGGCTGATAGCTAAAGTCCTCTCAAGAGGACTGCTCAAGGATTTCAGTCCATTTCAATGGACTTAAGCTATTAGCCCTACACTTAAGTGTAGGGCGGAATATCGGGCTGATTTAGAATGGTGCAAAATGTCAGGTAGTGCGAATAGGAATTTGAGATTTTTGCTCCTTAATTGGGAATACTAACTTTAGATCACTTATAAGGTCAATCAAGTTAGTACAAACATGGACTGGACAACCTTACTCAGCGCACAACAGGCTGACTTTATCCAAATTCTGAATATAAGACAGCGGCTGGCAAAATTTGCACTTTGCATTTTACTTGCATTAATTATCAGCATGACAGGAATTGTTATCCCTGGTGTAACTATAACAACGACTGGAATAGCTGAGGCACTTACAGTCAAGAGAGGTTTGTCACCATTCCAGATCAGAAACACAGTCAGAACATTAGGTAAAGCTGGCAGGTTTATTGCATCTAGCAGTTCTTTTTTACCAGATATTTCTCTCTTACGGGCTACACTTGCACCAACTTTTGCGCCAACTTTTACACCAACTTTTTCACCAATTTTTACACCAAATCTTTCTTTATTTCGATTGAATTTTTATTTGGAGTTTAAAGAGTTTAACTTGGTCAAAGTTATTAAGGACCAAGATTCTCGCCCTTCTGCTGCTGTTGAATTGTATAAGCAAGGAGTCGAAAAGTCTAAAAAAGGAGATTATAGGGGTGCTGTTAAGCATTACAGTGATGCGTTAAGTAAAGATGGCAACTTTGCCGAAGCTTATGTAAGCCGAGGTCGTGCATATTCAGAGTTAGGAACTCAGCAAGCAGAAAGTGAATATTATCAAAGAGCAATTGCAGATTACACTAAATCTTTGGAAGTAAAGGCTAAGTTTGCTGAAGATCAAAAAAGATATGTTGAACCGCTAATTGGGAGAGGTACTGTCTACATAAAACAGGGTAAATATCAGGAATCTCTTGATGATTTCAGTTTAGCAATTCAGCGTAATCCTGACTTTTACGATGCTTATTTAGGTCGGGCTACTATCTACATTGAACGGCAAGATTATCAGAAAGCGCTTCAAGATTTGAATGAAGCATTAAATCGCAATCTTGAATATCCGGCAGCATTTTTAATGCGTGGTTCCATCTTGGGTGAATTAGGAGGGGACGGAAAAGCAATTGCAGATTTTAAAGAGGTCATTGAAAGCCATGAACAAGATGCCAGTAACTACTACGCCGATGCTTACTACAAACAGGGTCTTGCTTACCTAAACTTGGGTGAAAATTAGAAAGCAATTGAGTATTTAAACCAAGCGATTCAGCGCGATTCAAACTACCATGAAGCATACTATTACCGAGGAATTGCTAACGATAACCTTAAAAAATATGAAGAAGCAAATAAAGATTACAGTCAGGCATTATTAATTTACAACCTCACAGGGCACTCAGGAATGATCGCAGCGGTTCGTTCAGTAGCTATCAGTCCTAATGGAACAACTTTTGCCAGTGGTAGTGAAGACTGGACTATCAAACTGTGGAATCTGAATACCGGGCAAGAAATTAACACACTTTTTGGGCATTCAAGCACGGTTCGCGCTGTTACTTTTAGCCCTGATAGTCAAACTATTGCTAGTGGTAGCGATGACAAAACCATTAAGCTGTGGAAGGTAAATACAGGAGAGGAAATCCGTACCCTTTCTGGACATTCAGACTGGGTTCGCGCTGTTGCTTTTAGTCCAGACGGGCAAACCCTTGCTAGTGGTAGCAATGACAAAACCATTAAATTGTGGAATGTAAATACAGGGGAGGAAATCCGTACCCTTTCTGGACATTCAGACTATATTCAATCTGTTGCTTTTAGTCCAGACGGGCAAACCCTCGCCAGTGGAAGTTGTGACAGCACTATTAAACTCTGGGACTGGAAGACAGGTGAGGAAATTCTTACTCTAGAAGGAGATAAATACTGTGTTCGTGCTGTTGCCTTCAGTCCAGATGGACAAACTTTGCTTAGTGGTGGTAAAGACCATAGCATGGTAGTGTGGAACTGGCAAACTGGGTATCCCCGTATTTTTGGTGGTCACTCTAGCACAGTAACATCGGTGGCATTCAGCCCAGATGGTCAAATCCTCGCAAGTGGGAGTGATGACAAAACTATTAAACTATGGGACTTGCAAACTGGACAAGAAATCGTTACGCTTTCTGGACATTCATCCTATGTTGAGTCAGTCGCCTTCAGTCCAGATGGAAACACTCTCGTAAGTGGTGGCTATGATAAAACCGTTAAAGTGTGGCGGTTGCAGTAGTAATGTAGTAATGTAGGGTGGGCACTGCCCACCGTATCCGGGTTTTGTAGGGCATAGCCCCACCTACGTGTATTTCAAAAATCAAATAGGAATCCGATAATATTGAATCTAGGACCAGCCCTTTCAAGGTGCAAGTCGAAAGACTGAGATTTTCTTCTCCCAAGGGGAGACGCTGCGCGAACGTGTCCTTCGCGTCTTCGCGGTTTAAAAATCTTTTTGAACCACGAAGGCACGAAGAACACGAAGAAGAAATGTCGAAAATTGGACGTAATTTTCCCAATTTTTTACCGACCTTGAAAGGGCTAGTTCTGGAATCCTGTCTACTTACTTAGCGGTCAAAACTTTGGCATAATCAGACGTTGAACACTGAGTAATGTAATGCAAATCATGCCAATACCCCCAGACGAGTATGACAGCCCTTGGAAAGAAACCATAGAAACCTACTTTCAGGAGTGCATGGAATTTTTCTTTCCTGTAGCGAGTGCCCAAATAGACTGGAAGCGAGGCTATACTTTTCAAGGGCAAAGAGTTACAGCAAGTGGTTCGGGATGCGGAATTAGGGCAAAGATTTGTAGACAAACTCGTTCAAGTCTGGCGACGTAGTGGTGAACAATCGTGGGTATTAATTCATCTGGAAATCCAAAGTTCTGAAGAAACCAACTTTGCTAAGCGGATATATGTCTACCACTATCGTCTGTTTGACCGTTACAATTTGTCTATAGCTAGTTTAGCCATCTTGGGCGACGATCGCCCGACATGGAGACCAGATCAGTATAGCGATGAACTCTGGGGTTGTGAAGTCAAATTTAAGTTTCCAGTGGTGAAATTGCTTGACTATAGGCAAAGATGGGCAGAATTAGAAGACAGTTCTAACCCCTTTGCCACAGTAGTTATGGCTCATTTAAAGGCAAAGGAAACACGCCTTGATGAGGAAGGACGCAAACGGTGGAAGCTGGATTTGACCAAACGACTTTATGAAAAAGGCTATCAACGAGAAGAGATTATCAACTTGTTTCGATTTATCGATTGGGTCATGAGATTACCTGAAGAATTAGAACGTAGCTTTTGGCAAGAAGTAACTCAATATGAGGAGGCGAAAAAAATGCCGTATGTTACCAGTGGAGAGAGAATTGGTCTTCAAAAAGGACTTCAGCAAGGACTGCTATCGGGTATTAAAGGTATGTTGGAATTGAAATTTGGTAGCGATGGGTTAACAATATTACCAGAAATTGCTCAGATAGAGGACGTGGATTTATTAGAGGCAATCCTCACCAGTATCAAGACAGTCAATACTATAGAAGAACTGCGACAAGTTTATCAAAAATGACCTACAACGGTCGGCAGGGCTATTTCATTCTACACTCTTTGCCTTGAACTCAAGTTCAAGGCTCAAAGCTCAAGTCCGTTGAAACGGACTAAAATTCCTGAAAGTTCTAGTCGGCTTAAGCCGACTTCAGCTATTAGCCTAGGAATTTATTCCTAGGCATGTGGGTTGCGTTTTGCAGAATGAAATAGCCCTACAACGGTCGGCGCTAGCGTTGCTGGCTTCAGCCCAATTGCTACCCAGAGGGGGCTTCTAGTCTGTCAAGTCAACTTTGATGGGTTTGTAGTAGCGCTTTAGCGCCAAAAAAACGCGATTTAACCGGAGCTAAAGCGATACTACGAACTAAGAAATTACCTGTCAATAAATTATAGCCAAGAACCAGTGCCGCCCCTCTCAGAAGAGGATGCAGCTTGGGCAAATGCACTGTTAGGGGAGAAAGGATTGAGGTGACTTGAAAGCTTCTCTACTTAAGCTTATGAATTAATTATACAACCGCTAATACTTCCTTCTCTTGCTGCGCCCAATTCAATTTATCAACAGAGATGCTCTTCACAAATGCTTGAGATAAGGCAGGATATAACTGAATGAGTTCATTCAAAAACTTTCGGTTAATAATTTCATGTCGGTTGGGCACTAACGGGAACTGTGCCGCAATTTCTACTAAATAAGCTTGAAATTTATTCAGCGCTTCACGGTGTTGAAATAATACCTGCTCAGTCACTAGAGGAATTAAGTCAATTCCCTTATCCGCGCCAACAGCTATTTCAGGATCATCTTCTATTAAGTCAATCATTTCTGATAGCCAGTTAAGCATCGGCTCTAGGTTTTTATCGTTGGCGATCGCTTCCGCAAATCCCAGGTCAACAACAATCAATTGAGCCAACCTCTCCTCTTTGTTAAAAAAGTTTATGAACCCACGCATTGAAGCAAAGAGGTCGTTAATACTTTTCGTGAATTCATCAGGGTTTGCATTTTTCTGAACCCTATCAAAATGCCTTGTTAAAACTCCATTGGCATTATTCATGAGGGCAGTGAATTTTTGCTTTGAAGGTTTGGAAAGGCGTTTGATTTCAGCACTGAATTTAGTGGTTTTTGGTTTAAATCTTTGGGGCGATGGGTTTTGTTCGTTCCAGCGATTCAAAACAATTTGGATCAATTCCTTGTGAACAAGAGGCTGAATACCCAGCACGCAAGCATTTACCTTTGCATTGAAATCACGTAATTGCTCTATTCGTAATTGCTCCGCTTGTGCTTCCCGTAATAACCTAGTTTGGGCACCTTTCTTGGCAGATTCGCTACGTTTCAGCGATTTCTCTCGCCATGCTTTAAATTCTGGTGTGCCTTCGATTGTGATAACGCGGCTTTTGATATACAAGCACACCGAGGAATAACGATTGTGAGAATTGGCAGCTTTTTTGTCTTCTTCACCCAAGAATTTAACGATGGCGGTGTCAGTCCAGCCGCGCTCTTTGAGGTTAGCTTTGCTAAAATAATCCTGCCTATTTTGTGACATTTCCTTTTATCCTTAGCACACAGTTCAAATAATTTGTAATTTTTAATTCTTAATTCGTAATTACCCTACTTATAAATGTACCTACTTGCCGTCAGGATGCAATGATTATTTTATTTTCCATAAATAAATTGAGTTGCTCCAAACCATTAATTACGAATTACGAATTATATTGCATATTTATTAGTTAAGGTCGGTAATGGGTAGTGCGTAACTGGGAATTGATAAAATTCATACCGCCTGTTTGACCGTTACAATTTGTCTATAGCTAGTCTAGCGGTTTTAGGCGACCACCGCTCGTTTCAACTGCCATTACGTTCTGAAGATATTGAAGCATGGCTGGATTAACAAATATTATTAAATGAAGGTTTGTAGTAGCGCTTTAGCGCCGGTTTAACCGCGATTTAACCGGCGCTAAAGCGCTACTACGAACTAAGAAATTACACGACAGGTGAACTACTAGTTATGATGTAGTGATAAATTATAGCAGGAAATCAGTGATATCACCGTCAGAAGCAGATGGACTGTTGCGGTTGTCGGGTTAAGGTAAGGTCATCTTTAGTCCCCTCCCCGCTTGCAACGAGCAAGCTAAATTCAGTACAATTAACAAAGGTTTACGCTGAAAAGATATTTTTATAAAATAAATTAATCAAAAGATTCGCAGAATTATAAATGGACTGGATTACCCTACTGCGATCGCTACAATCTGACTTGATCAAAAGGTTAACATCTGGTTGTCTGCTTCATTGTGAAACAGAAGGTCAATATAGTGAATTAACAGTCATCTCCGGAGAGAGGTTAAAAGCGCTACGGGAATTTTGCTGGCTGATGGCTGAAAAGTATAAGCGCACGTCGCCAGTTCGTGACGTTTTTATCAACAATATGAAAGGAAAACTGGGTGAGGAAGTTGTCAAAGAACGTTTAGCTGATTTTGTGACTGAAGTTGATTATGAAAGACGGTTCGGCGGCGATGGCAAAGTTGATTTTACACTGACTTCTGACCCATCCGTTGGCATCGCAGTTAAATCCCGTCACGGCAGTATTGATAGAGTCAGATGGTCAATTAATTCAGACGAAGTTGAAAAAAATGCTGCTGTCGTCTGCATTCTCATTCAAGAGGAGGTGAATGAGGCACAAGCTGAGTATCACCTCTTTTTGGCTGGATTTCTCCCAACCCAGATGATTAAGCTGAGAACTGGTAAAATCTTATTCGGGATAGATCAATTGCTCTATGGCGGTGGCTTACGGTGCTATCTGGAACAGTTACAATTTTCTACAAATGACAATTCTTACAAACAAAAATATCCAATTTACAAACATAATCCCAGACAGGAACCGACCTATCAGCAACCCAAAAATCAGTTTATAAAACCCTACTTCTACCCTGGACAAGATGACTATTCTCGTTACCGTAATGCTGATTTAAATCTACTTTATGTAAAGTTAGGTGATGAATGTTTCGAGAAAGGACAGTATGACGCTGCAATTACTACCTACAATGAAGCATTGCGCCTTAACTCTGAGGATGCCAATACTCATTATAAACGTGGTAATGCTCGTTATCAACTTGGAGATTACGAGGGAGCTATCGAGGATTACACTCAGGCAATCACAATTAATCCCAATTATGCCGGAGCTTATCACAAAAGTGGTCATGCTCGTTATCAACTAGGAGATTACGAGGGAGCAATTGAAGATTACACTCAGGCAATCAGAATTAATCCCTATGATGCTGTAGCTTACGGAGACCGTGCTGATACCCGTATTCTCATAGGAGATCACCAGGGAGCAATTGAGGATTACACTCAGGCAATAAAAATTAATCCCCATAATGACTATGTAGATTCCAAAAAACCTTCGCAAATTGAAGATAAGGAGGGAACGATTGAGGGTTTCACTCAGTTAATCAAAATGAGTCCCAATGATGTCGATGCTTACAAAAACCGTGGTAATGCTCGTTATGACCAAGGAGATTACCAGGGAGCAATTGAAGATTACACTCAAGCAATAAAAATTAACCCCAATGATGCCGACGCCTATTATAACCGTGGTAATGCTCGTTATAGCCAACGAGATCAGCCGGGAGCAATTGAAGATTTTCAGAAAGCGACAGACCTCTATCGAAAAGAAGGTAAGCTAGCGGAACACAAAAATGTACGGGAAAGAATTTTAGATTTACAAATAGAAGAATCGTTAGACATTTTAAACTTTTAGAATGGCCAAAAAATTATTTATTTTGATAAGGTAAATCTTTCCGATACGATATTCCAATACAGTTGGTGTTAAGCACCTACTCAGAAACCCGGTTTCTTTAAGAAACCGGGTGTTTCTATGCCTACTCCCGAACCGCTACAAGATTACCTATCTTATTCTTGGCGTCCTTGGCGTCTTGGCGGTTCGTTATATAGGTAATCTTAAGAGCGGGACCCCTGACGGCGAACGGGCGGGACAGGAGTAAGCTATCGTTATTATGCTTATTTTGTCAACCTCTACAAAACTTTTTAATTCTTTAATCTCTGTTACAAACCTTAATTGTTAACTCTTTACTTTCTCGAGCGGCGGAGCCTCTCAAAAGGCATTCCCAGGCTGGAGCCTGGGAACGAGAGGGGAAAGCCTCAAGGCTGGAAGACGCTATAACTTAGGAACAAGAAAAGGGGTGGTGCTCAGTCCGTGGGGTGTTCGTAATTCCTAACTCCCCACTCCTAACTCCTAACTCCTAACTCCTAACTCCCCACTCCCCACTCCCCACTCCCCACTCCAGTTAATATCCACCTTCTTCTTCATACTCTGGCTGTTTTTCCTTCACTTTCTTAGGGATATTCACGGGCTTCAGCGGCTCATCATCCCAAGCATCGCGATTGAGATCGTCTTCATAATCGTTGTACTCGTCGGCGGATTGCTTGTTTTCATGAGGCTGAGGTTCATAACTTAGTTTTTTTCGATACCTGTCTTTGCCAGTAGCCTCACTCCAGTTATCTTCTTCTTCTTCATCTTCGTATTGAACAGGCTCATACTGACGCGCTTTCATCACCTGACGCTGGGGACGTTCTTCTTCCATGTAGTCCTCATCCCATTCTTCCCTGACTGGTTCGGGTGTGCGAACTCTCGGTCTTGGTTGCTCCAATGGCACTCCTGGTGGCAGTTGATTTGATACCGGAGCTGTACGAGGACTATAAGTACTGTATTCTTCGTCCCCATCACGATCCCAAGGCGCTTTGCCAATACCCAGGCGCTCCAGTAAACCCACTGTCAACTGGTTGACTCGCTCTTCGGCTCCTTCAAACACAATCAATCTGTTAGGACCAGTGCTGACGATTTCTTCTACTGAGAACTCGTAGGTACTCACAAATTGGTCGGGAATTTGCGGCAATCCGAAGGTAGCGATGACAATGGACTGAATCTTACCTGTTTCGCCATTGAATCTGAAGCCTCGCACTTTACCTAAGACTTCACCAGTTTCTGTAATCACTTCCCAGTTGATCAGGTTGCTGAAGGCTTCAACGTCAAGGTCTTCAATCACATCCTCGTTATCAACCAGGAGCACATCCCCAATTTGGTTGATATTGCTGAGGTACATGTAGCGTGGCACACCAGAAACAGAGATCAGGCTGTCTCGCAAGCTAAGAGCCACAACCTCTCTTTGGTCAATATCAATCCAGACCTGACTCACGATTCCTAGACGCTTGCCGTTATCGCGGGTGATCACCTGGGTGTTTAAAATATCGGAACGCCTAATTATTTGTTCAGAGGTCATTCTATTCCGAGTCCTGATCTCTAATTCGGTTAATGTATACACTATTATTAACAAAAACTCAACCAGATGTATGGTCAGTTTTCAACTTGATGCCCAAAACTTGGGTGTAAGCTCCTCTGGCTTGAGTGACGCCGATTGTGCGTTCGGCTGATTCTATCATCGGGCGACGCAAACTCACAACTATAAATTGTGCTTGTTTCGCCTGCTGTTTGATCATTCTAGCTAATCGTTCCACATTTGCCCCGTCCAAAAACATATCAACTTCGTCAAAAGCGTAAAATGGTGATGGACGGTAGCGTTGTAGGGCAAAGATAAAGCTCAAAGCTGTGAGAGATTTTTCTCCACCGGACATAGAAGCTAGTCGCTGCACAGGTTTACCTTTGGGGTGTGCAACTAAATTCAGTCCGCTGTTAAAAGGATCTTCGGGACTTTCAAGTTGCAAATAGCCATCACCCTCAGAAAGGGTAGCGAAAATTGATTGAAAGTTTTCATTGACAGCATCAAAGGCTTCTTTGAAAGCGCGTTGTCGCAAAGTGGTGAAATTCTCAATGCGCAACAGTAATTCTGTGCGTTCTGCTTCTAAGGTCTTTAATTTTTCACTGAGTTGCTCTAGGCGATTTTGGGTGCGCTCATATTGTTCCAAAGCCAGCATGTTGACTGGTTCCATTGCTTGCAAGCGTTTAGAAAGCGATCGCAATTCTTTCTGCAATTCTTCTAAATCTACTTTATCTGGCACCAATGGGAGAGGATTAGGCAATTCCGACGCTACATTTTGTAACTGTGTCCGTAAGTTTGCTAGTTCCTCTCGTCGCGTCTGCTGGATTTCTTGCAGTTTTTGCAATTCCCATTCCAACTGTTGTTGACGCAGTTGATGCGATCGCAATTCCTGTTCTGTTGCATCCCGTCTCTGTTTTTCTGTTCCCAAACTCATCTCCATCTCACTCAAACTCTGGCGAGTTGACCTAATGGCGGTGGTTATGGCTGATTCCTGTTCCTTGAGTCTACCTATTTGATTTTGCTTGTTTATTTGCTCCTGACGGTATTGCTCTAAACGCTGTTCGCCTTCGCTGATTTTCTCATGCAATCGCTGCTGCTGATTCTCGAAATTTTTTAATTTTTCTTCACATCCCCTTAATTCTGCCGCTTTTTGTTGCAATTGTTGCTCTTGAACCTTGATGGTTGCCTGGATTTGCTGCCATTCATAAGGGGTTTGCGACTGTTCCAACTCCGCTAAAGAAAGTCGTAATTGTTGTAATTGTGACAATTGCTCTGGTAATTCCCGATCCAAAACCTCCAGACGGCATTGGACGGTGGCTAATCTTTCACTGTTTTGGGTTAGCTGCGATCGCGTTGTTTGCAATTGCGTTGTCCAATTCTTAATTTCTTTTGAACACTGCTCTAATTGTAGCTGTTGTTCTCGCCGCGCCTGTCGTGCTTCTGTTAGTTCTTGGGTTAGTACTTTTGTCCTTTGAGAAAGAGAACTGATCGCCTCACCACAACGGTCTAAAATCCGCTCAATGTCACCCAAACGAGTTTTCAACGTGGCGACTTCCTCCGATTCCGTTGCTTCCACCGTACCAAACCGCAGCGCCGAACGCCCTGACATGCTACCACCAGTCATAGCACCGCTGGTTTCTAACAATTCCCCTTCTAAGGTGACGATGCGATATAGTCCCAACTGCTGACGGGCTTGATTCATGGTGTCAAATACTACAGTGTTACCGAAAACGTAGGCGAATACATCCCGATAGCGGCGATCGCACTCGATTAACTCAACAGCATAGTTCACAAAGCCCTTGGCGTAACGCAACGTCGCATCTTGGCTAAACCTAGGAGCTTGAATTTTATTCAACGGTAGAAAAGTCGCCCTACCAGCACGTTTTTGTTTGAGCAATTCAATTAAGGCTGCTGCTATGCTGTCATCTTCCACCACAATCTGCCCCAAACGCCCACCAGCAGCAGTTTCCAAAGCCAGTTGATAGCGGGGTTCCACCCGTCCTAACTGCACAACTAACCCGCAAATACCAGGCATTCCTGATTGCAAAATGACTTTGCTTGCTTGGGTTCCTTGGGCTTCTTGCTGTGCTGCGAGTTGCGCCTCTAGTTTATCTAAAGAGCGTTGTTTTTCTCGTTGCTCTTGCAAGAGGCGCTTTTGGGTTTCCTGTTGGATTTGCAGTTCTTGTTCTGTGGCTGATAAGCTTTGGGCTAGGTTTTGGATGGGTTCATCAGACGCGTTAAATTCTGTTTCAATTCCACTATACTCAGCTTGTTTTTCGGCTAATTGTGGTTCTAAGGTGTGGATGATCTGGGTTTGCTCTTGGATTTGCTGCTGTAGTTGGTTATAACGCTCTGTGAGTTGAGCCTGTTCTGTACGTTGGGGTTCGACGGTTTGCAGCACCGCTTCGATTTGGCGGTTGAGGGCGGTTTGTTGCTGCACCCAAGCTTCCGACGCTGATGCTATTTCCGCTGCTGCTGCGCGAGAATTTTCTAAGGCTTGTTGCGCTTCATCTCGTTGCGGTTGTAGAGACGCGAGTTCTCCCGTCTCTACAATTTGTTGTTGTGCAAGTTGTTCTAGGGAATGTTGATGAAGTTGTATTTCTTGCTGTTGTTGAGTAAGACGTTTTGCTGTTTCTTGTGTGGCGGTTTCTAGTTCTGTTGAGGAACGCTGGAGTTGTTTGCGTTCTGCTTCTTGGGTGGCTAGAGTAGATTGTACCGCTAAAAGTTTGTCTTCTCCCAAGGCTTTGACTTGGGTGTTTAGTTGATCTAGTTCGACAGTTTTTTGGGCAATTTCTGTGTTAAGGGTGGTGAGTTCATTTCTGAATTCATCAGCACTGCGATCGCCAGTTTGAATTTGTGTGGATAACTTTTCTTGAAGTTCAAGCAGGGAACGCCACGATAAAACTGCTTCCCAAGATTGTTTTTGTTGAAATTCGCTCTTGAGTTTTTGGTATTTTTCGGCTTTGGCGCGGTCTTGGGAGAGGCGATCGCGCTGAGTGATTAATTCTGTCTCCACAATGCGACAGCTATCTTCTTTCTCCTTAACTTCCTCCAAAGTCTTTTTGGCTTGGACAATCTTACGATCAAACGCCGCCACTCCTGCCAATTCATCGATTATTTCCCTTCTCTCCCGTGTGTTCATGGAAATAATCCCGGTGACATCCCCTTGTAGTACGACGTTGTATCCTTCAGGATACACCCGTAGTGTCTCTAGTTCTTCATGTAACTCCGTGAGGGTGGTAGGGATACCGTTAATGTAATAATTCGATGTGTAAGTCCCTTGTGGGGTGACTCGTAATTTGCGTGTGACACTCCACTCCCCGCCTTGTTGGGGACGGACTTGAGCTTTGTGATTTTCGTCTTCTTCCCCTTGTTCCTCTTCTTCCCCTTCTTCCAAGACAACCGGGGAGGCTTCCAGTTCATCTGAGGGTGAATGATCTGACAAATCAAATGTCACCGTGACTATTGCTTCAACGGCGGAACGTGATTTGCTGGTTTGGGTATTGTTTACTAGGTCGGGTAGGCGATCAGCTCGCATTCCCTTGGAACTAGCAAGTCCGAGGCAAAACAGCAGTGCGTCTAGAATATTTGATTTGCCGGAACCATTTGGTCCAGAGATCACCGTAAACCCTGACAGCAGGGGAACTTGGGTCGTACCTCCAAAGGATTTGAAGTTGGTGAGTTCCACGCGCTTTATAAAAACCATAGGCGCTGGTAAACTGAGCTAATGAAGTTCAATTGAACATATCCCCAAAATTTTTTTAACTGGGATTCTCGCCAGAAGCTTATATAATGGACATTCCGGAAGATTTGCCAATATCTGCCCAGATATTTTTATTTAGCTACCAGCCCCAGTACTTTCAACCGTGGATTTTGGACAAAAACAGCGTGGTTTAAGCGCTTGCTTCCTAAATGTTGCCATCTATGTATGTATCTCATCACCGCTCATGAGATTCTAACACGCTTTTTCAAGACGGTGGTTAAAACTGCTCGCGTCGCCTTTACTCCATATTATAAAAAATACACCTTGACAGAAAGAGCTAATTGTGTGCTGTCTCTCGTTACAAGGCTCTGCCTTGTAATGGCTCTTTTCGGAGGCTCCGCCTCCTTCTGACGGGAGGCTGAGCCGGCGTTGCTGAATCCCGGTCATGAAAATCATTTCGTTTACTCCCGAACCACCCGAAGATTACCTATTTAATAAACCGCGTACGACGAAGTCGTTGCCGCAGGCTAGACGCAAAGGACACGAAGAAAGAAGAAAAAGAAGAGAAAGAAGATCGGTAATTTTAGACCGGGAAGGGAGTAATAGTCGGCTTTAGCCGAGTGGGTGCTAATAGCCCTAGAATTTATTCTCCGGCGGATTAAATGAGAATGAAATAGCCCTGAAGTTTAAGACTTCTATATTTCCTCTGTCGATAAATAAACAACCCTCCTCTTGGGGCTTTTTTTGGTTTCAGCTAAAATTTAAATACAACACGTACTTCTTGGTGGGGGGAATGCCGCGACAAGGACTAAACCTCAATGGATAAAAAAGTTATACATAAGGCAAATTATAATGGCATTTAGCAATTACAAAAGTATTAGTGCAGTTATTAAAAAGTTTCAAGTCAAGTACGTACAATCTAATTTTATGCTGGAAGTATATTTTCCAGTAAAAGAGTCTTTTCAAGAAGAATTAGATTTGCTATTTACAGATGGAGTTATTGATAATTCTGAAGATGCTATTTGTGAGAATCTTATCTATCCAGTTTTGAAAGAAGTATGGAAACCCTACCGAAGTAAACTAACGCTTTGGAGTCATCAAACATTAGCTTATGATGAGGACTTATCGGGCGTTCCAGATTATACGTTGACAAAACGAAATCCTTTAGGGACAATTGTTTTTGATAAACCTTATTTTTTAACAGTTGAGGCTAAACAGGACAAATTTGAAGAAGGTTGGGGTCAGTGTTTAGCTGAAATGATAGCAGTGCAGCGAATTAACGATGATTTTGTTAGTGAGATTTTTGGGATTGTTTCTAACGGCAAAATCTGGCATTTTGGAAAGTTGACTGCTGATATTTTTACGAGAAATAAGAATTTATATGTAATTCAAGATTTAGATAAGTTATTTGCTGCTGTGAATTATGTTTTTCAACAGTGTGAATTACAAATAGATAAGACAATACGCTTCAGTTAAGGGTAGCTGAGGTCATACATAGAAAGTTGTTTCACAACTCCCAAAAGTCCTCTTTCAGAGGACTTATGCTATTAGCCTGGGACTTCAAGTCCCAGGCGGATGTGGGTGCAGTCAGAAACCCATTAAATACTGAGTTATTTTTGTGATGTACTACCAGGCTGGTGCAAGATGTGAAGTAGCTGAGGTCATAGAAACCCGGTTTCTTTAAGAAACCGGGTTTTGGTCGGCTGGTGCTTAGGGTTTTGGTCGGCTGGTGCTTAACTGAACTGTATTGTCTCAGGATTCTGATATCAAATCCGTTTAATTGCTTATCATAAAAATCTCTCCGCGTCCCCGTGTCCCCGCGTCAGTCAATCATGATAAGTATTCAACCGGATATGATACAGGGCTATTTCATTCTGCAAAACGCAACCCACACGCCTAGGAATAAATTCCTAGGCTAATAGCTGAAGTCGGCTTAAGCCGACTAGAACTTTCAGAAATGAGCGTCCGTTTCAACGGACTTGAGCTTTGAGCCTTGAACTTGAGTTCAAGGCAAAGAGTGTAGAATGAAATAGCCCTGACTTTCGGGGGCACTAGACTTTCCGATTTATTTCGGTGTGTTCGAGTGTTGGCGTTGGGTTAGTTTCTAAAAATGTTGGGCTGGATGTGTCAGAGTTGTTACTATGTATCAGTTGGCTGACTTGACCGATTAATTGACCTAATTTGCCCTCATCCAGTAAGGTGTTAATTAAGGAAAGACCACTGGTGGATAGTAGCAATTTGTTAATATCTTGACTGCTGCTACTACCGTTATTACCACTGGGGAATGAGTAAATGCGCGTATCGCCTAAAACTCCCGGTTGCGGTGCTAAAGCGGTGACAATTTGTGGTAGTTTACCCGCTAGTTCTGGCCAGATGGTGGTGATGATTTTGGCTGTGAGGTTGGCGTTACTGATGGTGTTTTCGGCCATTATTTTGGCTTGAATACCTTCTGCTTCGGCTAAGACTTGGTCGCGGTTAGCTGCTGCGAGGGTACGAATTGCTTCAGCTTCTAATTCTGCTGCTTGTTGAGCAATTTCTGCTTGACGGCGACGACGGAAGGCATCGATTTCGATAACGTTGCGATCGCTGATACTCAGTTGTTGGGCTTCTCGTTCTGCTGCAATCAGCGTTAGGCGTTTGCTGCGTTCAGCTTTTTCCACCTCAGCTGCTGTATTAACTGATTGTTCTGCCTTAGCTTGTTCTGCTTGAGCGATAAAACTTTCACGTTTTTTATTGGCAATGGCAATTTCTACATCTTCCTGAGCAATGCGCACGAGTCTTTCTGACTCAACTATCTGCACTCGTGCTTTTAGCTTTCCAGATTCTACACTTTGTTGACGGGCAATTTCTGCTAGTTCAGACTCCTGCTTTTGCAATGCTTGTGCTACGTTTAGATGTTTATTTCGCTCTTGTAAGGCAATATCAGCCTCAATTTGGCTTTGCTGTACTGCTAATTTTTTGCGGATTTCTTCCTCTTCGATAGATTTCTCCTGCAAAATTTTGGTACGGCGTACTGTTGCTGCTTCTATATCTTTGGATTCTTGAATTTCCCGTTCTCGCTGTGCTTTTAGTGCTTCTACTTGCAATTTCTGTGCTAGTTTAGCACTTTCTTGCTCTTGGGTAATTTGTAGCGATCGCTTTTGGGCATCCAGTTCTTTTTGCTGAATTGTGACTTGTGTAGCTAACTCAACTTCCCGTTTTTGTTGAATTGAACGCTGAATAATTTCCGTTCGCAAGCGTACACCTTGGGCATCAAAGAAATTATCTGGATCGTAGGTCACGCTTTCTAATATTTCTGAAATAGCAATATTATTGAGGGTTAATCCTACTTTCTTTAAATCTGTTCCCACTAAGTTCAAGACTTCCTGAGCAAATCCCAATTTATCAGAATCAATTTCCGCTAAATCCTTAGTTTTAGCTGCCGCCCTAATGGCATCATCTGCTCTTTTCTCCAAAGCATTTTTAATATCTTCTGGAGTGATTTTTAGTCCGTTTTGAGAGAGTCTGGCTGCTGCTGTTAAAACATCTTCTTCAGTTGCATTAATACATACATAGAAAGTCACTGCGCTACCAATACCAACCCATGCTAGTAATTGGTCAAAGCTAAATTCACCGTGAATATCTACATCTAAGTCTGCATCGACATCCACATCAACATCTGCATCAATATCTTGCCCTCCCCCACCAAAAACTATCATAAACAGGAACAGTAAGACTCCTGTACCCAGGAAAATCCAATAGGGTAAGTTGTCTGAACTAAACAGCATAAATTTTGTAAATGATATGTGACTGGTATTGATTTCTAGCCATTGTCATCCGAAAGACTTGGGGAAACCGCTTTTGAAGCCGATTCCCTTGTCCATCTGCGGTTACATCCAATAGAAAACCGCTATTACATTTGATGATATTCCACAACCATCCACTGCAATGCCACCTCCTACCTGTAAAGGCTTATCCCAAACCCATTTATTGTTTTTACTCAACCCTCTATATTCTATTCAGCTTTAATTTTCCGATTTATGCAAAACTAGTAGTTCATCAAAGACACGATAGGAATCATATTTGATTTTTGAAATATACGTAGGTGGGGCTATGCCCTACAAAACCTGGATATGGTGGGCTTTAGCCCTACCTACACTACTTAAAATTTTTCATGAATGATTTAGGATTCCTATAGTACCCCTGCGCGTTCCTCAAAAGTCAAAAAGCTTATCATGTAAGCTTTTCGTTGATTTGGAATGGTAGCTTTATTTCCACCATGCTGTACTAGTAACCTAAGTTTTCTTAAAACTCTCAGCGAAAACTCATTTGATTTTCTGTAAAAACTCATACTTCATGTGGCTTTCCCCAATACATTCTTTACTGGAATCAAAATTAAACACTATCTGTTCGCTCTAGCAAATAGTAAAGTACAGGAATCAGAAGTTATGACTCTAACGCAAAAAGCGCATTCTATCATTAGTTTAGCCACAGCAATAGTGACGACGTTAGCAACGGTAGGTGCCCTACCTTTTGCGTCTTTTGCATCGTCTGGTCCTGGCCCTGGTCCTTTATCGGATACTGGACTCGGTTGCGACTTTTTCCCTCCATCGGCATCGGTAGGTGCTGCCGTAGACCCGTCTTACTTCGGTCCACCTCCATCTCAAACTGGCAATCCCAGTTTAGTCGGACCAGTTCAACTTCTAAATGCGGGAAAGCTTGATTTTACTAAAGGAACCATCACGCTACCTCTGTATAAAGGTCAGATGAAAAGTGGTGAAACCGTCTGGTACATTCTGACTGATACCGACGACGAGCAAAATGCTAAATCCCTCGGTTTAAATTTCTCGTCCAAGCTAGCCTTCTCGGCAAAGGGAGTGCGGACTGGTAAAATAAACGGACAAGGGTCAATTACCTTCAATCAGGGTACAGTTGATTTCTCGCAGGAGAGACAAGTACAAGCCGGTTCCCGTAAGCGTCCATACCCACCAGCAGTGGCACAAACCGGTTCAGTAGGCGATCAATCTTACACTCCCCTGGTTCGCCTAACTAACTCAGGCGGTCATGTTTACAACGCGCCGATGATTGCTTACAACGTGGATGCAAATCAGATTAATTTCCCCAGCGGCAACCCAGACTATAAATTGGTTCATGATGAAGTGGTGGCAATTGACACCAAAGCAATGACAGTCACTCTGAACTTGGTCAACGGCTTTAGCTTCGGTCGCCCAGTGTGGTACTTGTCGATGGACGCGAATGATGAAACAACGGCTGCAATCGAAGGTGCTACCTATGCCCCTGGCTTACAGAAGATAAAAGTGGGTGGAGATGACAGCTTCCTCAGTTCTGTTGAACGGATCTTCATTGCTGTGAATGGACCTTCTGAAGACGCCTGTGCCAATCCACAACGCCAAGGTTTGTATGCAGCTTTGACCGATGGTCACCGCCCGAACAACACTTTTGGCGGAATCCCAACAATTGCTTTAGACTACAGTCCGCTTTGGGATGCCAACGTTTATGAGTGGACACACGAAGCTATAGAGAAGAATTATCGCTCACAACTTAGAGAAGAATTCCGAATCTTAGGTCTTGCTGAGGCTGGCTTCATCACTGGACCTGGCGGTGCCAAGTTCGGTTCAACAGGCATCGTTATTAACTGTCCAATTGTATACCGCTTGCTGTAGTTGAGCTATGGTGCTATAATTAACCGTTTTCGTGGATAATTACTCCCGAACCGCCAGAAGATTACCTATAAAAAACCGCCAAGACGCCCCTGTTCGCCAAGGCTCAAGATCGGTAATTTAGGGAGTAGCATCAAATGCTTTTGCATTAGGTACGCGCACCGCATTCGCCGAAGCCCCTGAGACTGTCCTCAGAGGGCTTTGTCGTTGGTACATCCCCTACTACCAAACTATCAAAAGTGTGCGATCGCACTTTAGCCAATTTTATCACTATAGCGATCGCCTGTCTTGCCAAATATCAATTTTTGCACTTTATTCAAATGCGATCGCTTAATTTACCTCCAGAAAATGCTATAATGAAATAAATGTATTTTTTGCTCAAACTATGGAAACAATTGCAATTCAAGTTGATGCTGAAGTTGCCAAAGCTTATCGAGAAGCAGAACCGCAAAAACAGCAAAAAATTCAGACTATTGTTAACGATTGGCTCAGGTTAATTATTCAAGAGCAATCCCTAGATGAAATCATTGAAGAAATGCAAGAACAAGCCAAAGCTAGTGGGTTAACTCAAGAAATTTTAGATGAGATTCTTCAGAATGGATAGATTGCGGGTTGTTATTGATACAAATATTTTAGTTAGTAGTATCTTGATTAATTCATCTGTTCCAGATTTGGCATTCAAAAAAGCGAAGAATTTAGGAATAATTTTGTTTTCTGATTCGACTTTTCAAGAATTGCAAGAAATTATAAATCGTTCAAAATTCGATAAATATGTTTCTCTTAATATTCGTACTCAACTATTGGCTAAATTAAAACTAGAAACCGAATCAATTAAAATAGATCAGATTATCAAAGATTGTAGAGATCCAAAAGATGACAAATTTCTTGAGGTTGCTATTAATGGTAATGCAACTCATATCATTACAGGTGATAAAGATTTATTAGAACTCCATCCCTTTCGAGGCGTTGCTATCCTTACTCCTAAGCAGTTTTTAGAAATTTTCTCAGATTTTCATTAAAAGGCGATCGCCTGTGCGTCAAGAAATGTCTTTATTTCTCATTGATGTTTTTCTCGTAATTGCGATCGCAACTCTAAATGATTGTAAATTTCTCCATTAACGGCAACAAATATAGTTTGGTCTTCATTCCAAATCGGTTGTCTTCCTCCTGCTAAATCAATGATAGATAACCGTTTGAAAATCAATGACAAAGGCGAAATATTATAATATTGTTTATCTGCGTTAATCTGCGTTAATCTGCGGTTTCTTAACTCTTGAATGTACCTCACACCAATTGATGAACGTCTTCATTTCCAAAGACGTTCATCAATTCTTGCTGACTGGGCGTTTAACTGGAGGATTTTCTTGCTTTGGAGAAATTGACACATCCTCAGTTACAACATAAAGCTTCCGTTTCTTCCCAAAGCCGTACTTTACAAAGTTGACAATCCAGTGCTGGAAGTCATCAACATAAGAGAAGAAGACAGGAATTACCACTACTGTCAGGAGGGTGGAAGTGGTAAAACCACCCATAATGGCAATTCCCATTGATTGGCGGACTTCAGCACCTGCGCCCAATCCCAATGCCAAGGGTAAGATACCAGCAATAGTTGCTATACTCGTCATTAAAATTGGTCGCAGGCGAGACACTCCAGCATCTAGCAGTGCCTGACGTTGGGTTTTTCCTTCTGCTAGGTTGATCATGGTATAGTCCACTAGGAGAATGGAGTTTTTGGTAACAATCCCCATCAGTAGCACCATACCAATCAGGGCGTAGAGTCCCAAGGATTTTTGTGCAATCATCAACCCAAGTAAGGCACCACCTAAACAAAACGGCAGTGCCATCATAATTGTGAGGGGATGGAGAAAGCTGTTATAAAGTAGGACAAGAATGGCATAGATAGACATTAATGCTAACCCCAAGGCAGCTCCAAAGCGAGCAAAAATTTCCCCCATAATCTTGGCATCGCCTGCTGGTTGCTGCACAACTCCCGTTGGTAACTTTTGCAGGGCTGGAAGTTTGTTAACTGCTTGCACTGCATCGCCCAAGGAAGTTCCCTGCTGCAAGTTGGCTTCGATGGAAACTTGACGGTAGCGATCGTAGCGATTAATTTGTGCAGGGCCACTGCCAAGTCGAATATCTGCAACTGCTATTAAGGGAACGAGGCTGCCATTTTGACTTGTGACTTGAAGATTTCTTAGGGTGTTGATGTCTTCCTTGGCTTTGGGGTCGATTTGGACGCGAATGGGAATTTGGCGATCGCTTAAGTTAAATTTTGCTAAGCTGGAATCGTTATCGCCGATAGTCGCCAGTGACGCAGTCCGGGCAATTGATTGCACCGTCACACCCAAATCTGCTGCCTGTTGCGGCTTGGGAACTACCAGAATTTCTGGTTGTACCAAACTAGCAGTAGAAGTCACATCCACCAAACCTGGTACTGTCCGCATCTGCCTTTCTAGGGCATCAGACGATTGTTTTAATGCTTCCCCGTCTTCACTCTTGAGCAAAATTGTCAAATCTTTCCGATTACCTGCGCCACCTTGTGCCTGAAAACTCACTCTTGCACCGGGAATTTTTTGGAAATCGCTACGCAGTTCCTGTTCAAATTTTCCCTGTGAAATCCCCTGGCGTTGTTCTTTCGGCTTAAATTTGACTGTGAGGGTAGCAGCATCTAATTCTTCTGTAGCTAGCACGCTTTCCACTGCACTACCCACCCTAGGGTTTTCCCGGAGCATATCTGTAGCCTGTGCCACAACCTTACTCGTATCTGCTAATGTAGAACCAGGAGGTAGTTCTACACTGACCGTGGAAATACCTATATCTCCATTATCAACAAAACCTTTAGGAATCAACGGAACAAGCATAAGACTGCCCACGAAGAATGCTAAGGCAAAGATAATCGTGGTCAATCTGTGACGTAGTGCCCAAGTTAACAGAGATTTATAGGGTTGAAAGCGCCGCCGAGAAAAAGTGGAAGTTTCCAACTGAAGCGGCTTCTTGTTGTGGGTATTCTCAAGTAAATACGCCCCCATCATCGGGGTGACCATCCGGGCGACAAAAGTTGAGAAAATTGTGGCAACAGAAACGGTGACACCAAAGGGTTGAAAGAATTGACCGGGAATGCCACCCATAAAAGCAACGGGCAAAAACACAGCGACAATGGTTGCTGAACAAGCAATCACTGCCAAACCCACTTCGTCAGCAGAGTCGATAGCTGCCTGAAATGGGTCTTTGCCCATGGACATATGCCGTTCCATGTTTTCAATTTCCACGACGGCATCATCCACTAAGTTACCTACCGCCAGCGCCAATGCTAGCAAGGTCATACTGTTTAGGGTGTAACCCATAGCCTGTATGACGGCAAAGGTCGGAATCATTGACAGTGGTAGTGCTACACCAGTAATTAATGTTGCTCGCCAGTCACGTAAAAATACGAAAATAGTAATAACTGCCAACACAGAGGCAATTAATAGGTCATCAATGGTACTCTGATAAGACTCACGGATATAAGCGGCTTTGGTGAAAATCATTTCTAGCTTGACATCAGTTGGCAGAGTTTTTTGCAGTTGAGCTAATGCATCTTTTACCCCTTGTTCCACTGATACCGTAACGCTGCCAGTACTCCGCAACACTTGGAAGGCTACAACGGGTTTGTTATTCAGTCGTGCAGTTTGACGGATTTCACCATAGCTGTCTTCTACAGTTCCCAAACTCGACAGCGGTACCGAACCACCGTTTGGCAGTATGATTTCGTAGGTTTTCAAAACATTAACATTTGGGGCACTACCCAGGGTGCGGACAGTTTGTTCGCTCCCTCCTAATTCAGTACGACCACCAGGTAAGTTAATATTTAGATTCCGGATTTGCTCGTTAACCTGAGTCGCAGTAATTCCTAGGCTTTGTAAACGTGTTGGCGAGAGGTTGATGCGAATTTCTCGATCAACACCTCCTACCCGCTTAATTTGGGCGACTCCCCGCACAGCCAATAAGGCACGGCTAATGGTTTGGTCCACCAGGTTACTAATTTCTTCTACCGATTGCTTGTCACTAGAAACCGCATAGGTTATAATCGGACCTCCTGCAAAATCCACCCGCTTGACAATTGGTTCATTAATATCTTGGGGGAGATTTTGCCGAATTTGAGCAACGGCGTTCCGAACATCGTTGGTGGCGCGGTCTGTATTTGTTCCCAAAACAAAGTTGATGACGGTGGTTGAAATCCCATCATTGACCGTGGAAATCATGTAGTCGATGTTACCAATAGCCGCTACGGAATCCTCAATCTTTTTTGTCACTTGCGATTCCAACTCCGATGGACCCGCCCCAGGCTGCGTTACCGTCACTGAAACTGTGGGAACATCAATATTCGGGTTAGTATCAATACCCAACGTCATGAAGGAAAACCAACCAACTAAAGTCAAAACTAAGAATAAAACTATTGTTGGAACGGGTTTTTTAATTGACCAAGATGAGATGTTAAAGGACATATATATAGGGAGTGGGGATAGCCTGGGGTTTTAACCCCAGGAGGGAGTCGGGAGTGAAGAATCAAAATTTATAACTCCTAACTCCTGAGAGGATGTATCCGATTTGCAGTGATTGTGCTTTTATTACATAGACCTTTACTGGTTTTAAAGCAAGAGACTCTTGTGTGTCTTCACCTGATAGGGTGAAAATAATAACTTTGCCTTTTGGTTCGTTCGTAGTTGCGCAAAGAGCGCTCTTAGCAACTACGAACGTTAGACGTAATTCTGATTCGTGGTAAGATTGAGATTCTGGTCGCACCTATCAAAGACCACATCCGCCTGGGACTTGAAGTCCCAGGCTCATAGCATAAGTCCTCTAAAAGAGGACTGAATGAATTTTGAAACCACTATCAATTTGCTTCCAACCAGTTAACTAAATCATCCATAGTAGTAAAATCTAACAAAGCTTCGCCAAGGGCTTCTAATTGATTTATCGAAAGAGACTCAATCTGCGATCGCACCAACGGTGATAATTCTCCTACCCGTCGTGATAATTGTCGCTGAATGAGCGTCTGTGAGGCTTCTTGTTTTCCTTCTTGTTTCCCTTCTTGTTTCCCGCGCTCGTAGCCTATGCGCTCGCCTGTAGTAATATAAGTCATAGTGCGCTCCTGCTCAAATTGTTTGAACTCTTCCCAGAACTTTTCTTCTAATCCTTTTGGCAATATCATAACCCAATCGATAAATCGATACAGGTTACGAATATCCGGCTCTTGTAAGCCTAAATCATAAAGCCTGCGAATTAAGTTAAATTTCCATGTTTTGCGTTGTTCGGGTTGTTTTTGCGTCTGCTGCGTTTTCAAGTGCGCCATTACCACAGTGGCAAACGGGTTCTCGCTATTTTCTAACTCCTGAAAGCGGTTTTGGTAATCCAAAAGCTTAATACTTCCAAATTCAAAAACTAACCGAGTATCGGGATAATTGTAACTGTAATTGCTTGGTCGCCATTCACGGTTTGTGTCACAGAGAATTGCTAGGCTAATTGCTGGTTGTTCAAAGCGGTCAAATATGCGAAAGTTGTAGGTAAACATTCGCTTTTCAAAATTATCTTCTTTTTTTCCTTGAATTTCAATATGTATTAACAACCAGAGTTCTTCTCCTTGGGTTCGCCAAACCTTAACTAACTTGTCAGCATATCGCTTACCCTGTTCGGCTTCGCGGGCTATTTGTTGAAATTCTTTATCTAGAAATTCATAGCCGCGTTCCCAATCAATTAATGCAGCAGTTTGAGGAAAAAAGAACTGCATTGCTTGAGGGAAGTAAGCTTCTAGAACTTCTTTCCACGGACTATCAAAATCGGCACGTTCATTAACATCGGTCATGAGTT